>CAWHKI010000156.1:0-84506 GCA_963829765.1 uncultured Isosphaeraceae bacterium
ACGCTACCCCAAGAAACCTGATGGTAACACGTACCCCGTGATCGACCTCGTGCTCTGCCACGGCAACTTTCTGAACGCTGATCATGAATATGTACACAAAAATAAAAGCGTAAAAGGCTTCGGCAGCTACGGTGACATCCTGATCCGGGACCGAAAAATGTATGTCGTGCCGACCCCCTTCCATCTGGTGCACGGCGTGGCTCACCAGCAGACGCTCATTCTTCCAGACGACACCAGTACGGGTGACGATTTCATAGAGGTCGGAGAGCTTCGCCGACGCGAAGCTGATGAGCTCATTATCGGCTACTCGTTTAACCTCCAGACCAACGATCTAATTCCGAACACTGTCCCCAACCCGGGGGCTGGCCGTGAGCATGTTTTTCGGGCCTGGCGACTTAAAGGGTCTCCCGCTGACCAGGTTACTATGCGGGCCATGCCCCTACGCTTGGAAATCCCAGATGGCGACGATGACCCCACAGAAGAATAATCTACGCCTGATCGAAGCGAATGAGTTCCCGTTCGAATTCCTGTCGCAACTCGCAGAGCGTGAGAGCTGGCGAAAGGAAGTGCATCGCCCAATCTATCACGTTCACAAATGGTGGGCGAAACGCCTCGGTTCCGTCTTTCGCGGTATCCTGCTCGGCACTATTCTGGCTGAGGACGACGACCTACCCAAGGCGTTTTACCAGGATCATCACTGTGGAAACCTTGCCGTATTTGATCCCTTCATGGGTTCCGGCACCACCATCGGGGAAGCCCACAAGCTTGGCGTTACCGCACTCGGCCGCGACATCAATCCGGTCGCCTTTGAATCCGTGTGTACGGCCCTCGGCCCAATGCACACGGACACTCTTACCCACGCATTCCACGTGTTGTCACAAGGCGTAGGTAAAGAACTCCGTGCCCTATACCGCTCGAAAGATGCGAGCGGCCGCCCTTGCGACGTCCTTTATTTCTTTTGGGTGATGCAGGTGCACTGCCTCAAATGCCGGAATCCCGTTGACCTATTCCCATCCTGGATCGTCGCTAGAAACGCGTACCCACAGCGGAAACCGGAAGTGCAGATTCTCTGCCCAGGCTGCGGACATATCTTTCCGGGTCTTCATAAACAAGTTACCGCGACCTGCCCATCGTGCAGCACGCAATTCGATCCCCAGCATGGACCCGCACACGGAGCAAAGGCAACCTGCCGTCATTGCAACCACACGTTTACGATCCTTGGTGCCGTAGCAAAGGACGGTCGGCGTCCGCCATTTCGGCTTTATGGCAAGCTCGTGCTAACGCGAAACGGTGCCAAGGACTACCTACCAGCGACGGCTGAGGATCACGCGGCGTACGAGAACTGTTCGACAACGCTCGAGGAGGAGGCCGAGCGAGGTACCCTTCGCATTCCCACGCTTTCCCTCGCAGAGGGTTACAACACGCGACAAGCTATGAGCTATGAATTCAAAGCCTGGCGTGACTTTTTCAATAACCGGCAGCTTCTAGCCCTTAGCTTACTCCATAAAGCTATTGCTCAACTAACCGATGCACCTGCCCGCAAGGCTCTGCTGACGCTGTTTTCTGGTGTCCTGGAATTTAATAATATGTTTGCCTCTTATAAAGGCGAGGGCACCGGGGCGGTCCGCCACATGTTCTCCCACCACATTCTTAAGCCCGAGCGAACGCCGATCGAGGCAAACGTTTGGGGCACTCCGAAAAGCTCCGGGGCGTTTTCCACTCTGTTCCGCAGCCGCTTGCTGCGGGCAATCGAGTATCGCCGTGCACCCACAGAGGTTAACAGGACCGCAGCAGCACACGGCCGCGTCTGCTCCCGGCCGTTCAGCGGCCGCGTTGAAACGCGTTGGCCTACTAACGGCCACTTTGCGGACCGGGCACTTTACCTGTCATGTGGGGACTCGGCAGCCACAGGCTTGCCCGACCACAGCATTGACCTGGTTGTCACCGATCCGCCGTTTTTCGACAACGTCCATTACTCGGAGCTCGCGGATTTCTTCCATGCCTGGCGACAACTAACGATGGATGTCGACGCCGACGGACAGACATCCACGCGAAGCCCTGCGGAGGTTCAGGATGCCGACGCTGACAATTTTGCGGCCAAGCTAAAAGCCGTCTTCCAGGAATGCCACCGCGTGCTGAAAGACGACGGACTGCTTGTCTTCACCTATCATCATTCCCGTGATGAGGGATGGACGGCCTTGGCCGCCGCCGTGCTAGGGGCCGGTTTCACAGTGATAAATTCACAACCCGTCAAGGCGGAGATGTCGGTTGCCACCCCGAAATCACAGGCCAAGGAGCCGATCCAGCTCGACATCATCATCGTATGCCGCAAAGACACCATTGCCCACACACACCGGCCCACGGTCACACAGGCCCTTGAGTCTGCTAGCACTAAGCTTGCACGACTACGAACCGCCGGGTTTTCGCTATCACGTAACGATCGGAGAGTGGTGGTGTTCGGGCAGTTATTAACAACACTTCAACTCCCAGCAGACGCGGCACAGTTTGCCATGTACGCCGATGGCGCCCTCGACGCTGATGGGTCTGACGTACCGACTGCTAGACGTCCTGACCAGTTGTTGCTTTTCGATTCACCTTAACACCGCTCGCAACTAAGCCTCGGGCATGTCCTGAGCCAGGAAATACTGATATGACGCTTTGCATTCACAAGCGACCCGAATCCCTACTTTCACAGAGTCCACCGGCGGGCTGCTCTGGATGGGTTGCTTGTCGATTTGCAGTTCTAGCACCTCGCCCGCTACATATGGTCGCACAACATTGCCGGTTTTTGCGATCAAAGTATCGCCTACCTTAATTCCGACGTTGCTCAATTCGATGCACACTACATCATGATTATAAACCGCTATCGCTTTGCCTATTGCTATGGCACGATGGCGTGCCACAACACCGACGTCTGGATGCTCCCACTCGTATACGCAAGCCTTGGCTACGGTGATCACGGCATCGTGGGTGGAGTCGGTTCCATCACGATCGACTCTCGCACCGGGACCGTTGTTGCAGTCACGCCGCGCGACGAGGCCGTCGCCTTGGTGAGAAAACTGCACGAGGAGAATCGTGAAGCCATCGAGGCCGCCTTTTATTCCGCAGCAGCGAAGATGAACTCCATGACCATTCCCTGCTGAATACGCTTCATGGCGATCGTCGCCGATCAGAGTTTATTCGCATCTGGCGGATGTTTCGAGCCTGATCCACCACTATCAATATTAAAGCGGCGAATGTTAAATACATAAAGATTACCGGAATAGTGAAGAAAACCACGAGAAGGGCATAACCAGCCGTCATCTTAAAGACTTCAGGAATCGCTGTCTGTAAGTCTTCGCTCTTCGCTACGGCGAACAGCACCACGGCAACAAAGCCGAATATCACAACCGCAACAACTGACAATGCGGAGAAGAAGTAGAACTTCCCCCATCCTTCCAGGAACCAATAGAACCACGGTTCGCATGATGGCAAGTTGTGCGAAATGATCAGACTGGAGGACTCTTCGGTGACGACGATGTTAAGATTCTCGGCGACGTCGATCGGCATATCGATGGATTCGTCCTGAAAGTCGTAATCGTCTGCGATCCCGGAAGACGCTCCCGGAATCGGATGTGCGGGTTTGGGCTGGAATCGCGTACCGCACTTGCGACACCGAATGGGCTTTGGACTTGCTTCCGGCCGGTCTGGGATCTCGCCACGGCACCGCAAGATGGGCAGCCAATCTTCATTAATCTCCTCATCGTCAGGAACGCCAGGCCAGTCGCTGGAGAGTCCATGCTATTATGCGATGTCTCGTAATTCAACGCTGCTCCGGCGATCGGGTCTGACGGACGCGTGCACGTTCCGCTCGCCTGGACGTTATTTTCATCCCAACTCATTTCCGAGCGTGCGGGCCGATCAATTCTCAAGCTCATCCTGTCGGCGATTGGCCGGCTGGTCACGTAGTCGACAACGACGGTACTTCGCGCTGGAGCGAATTTGGCTTGGCGGGCTTCGCTGCAAGTCTTCGGTGCCGTGGCTTCTCAGCACGCTCCAACTCGTGACTATGATTGGTCCAGGGCACGGAACCGCGTCATTGCAAACGGGGGGCGATCCGGGAACTCGGCGGTAATCTCGTGAAGCAGGAATCGCGAGCAATTGACGAGCGAATGGCGAACGTCGTTTCCGATTAATCGTTATCGCGCCATCCTCGCGTCAATCACGAAAGGTACCGCGGTCATCATTCCCGCTGCCTGGACCAATCCTTCGTCCCGGCGACCCCTTGCGCAGGCAGACTCTTGCCGGAACCTTGAACTTCCTGGAGTGGTATAGTATACCCCATGATTGCACGTTTTGTGTGGCTGCACGGCAGATCCGTAAAGCTCAAGCACTCTGATTCGATGGTCCACGAGCCGAGACGAAAGGGCCTTCACCGATGCCGGCGCGATGGTACTACCAGAACCAGGCGGGCGTTGTGGGCCCCGTCTCCTCGCGGAATTGAAGTACCTGATCGACGTCGGAACGGTCGGTGTTTCGACCCCGGTCCGACGAAGGAGTGGACGGCCCGTGGCTCACCGTGGAAAAGATCGAGGCCCTGCTGACGGCCGGTGAAGGCGCCGGCGTGCACGATTCGGCTTCCGAGGTTCCGCAGTGGCATTTCAATCTCAAAGGCCAAAACAAGGAGGGCCCTGTGCCGTGGAGCGTCGTCGAGGCGATCGAGCGCCGGCGGAGAGCTTCAGCCCGATGACCTTGTGTGGAAGCCAGGGATGGCAATGTGGGTCCCGGCGTCCCAGGTTCCGGGGCTCTTGGCGGCCCGGACGAACATCTCGGCCGAGGGGCCGGGTCTCCTCAGCAAGCTGCACTGCATGGCCGATCCCACCGCCTCTGGGCCGGCGTGGCGGCGATCCTATTCCTGGGACTGATCGTCGGCATGCGGGATGGAGATGGCATCGGACTGAGTCGAGCGACCAGGCGGATAGGACGTTGGCGGAGGCGCGGGACCGGACCAAAAAGGACGGCCGGCTCAAAGGTGGCCTCAGCACGGTCGAACAATTGCTGGAAGACGCACAAACGGCCGTGCTGCCGAACAGTTTGAACGGGCGACGCGCTTGCTCGACCAGTACCTGGCAAGCAAGGGCGCCGAGCAAGTCGAAGCTGCGAAGCTCTTGCTGCGGGAGATCAAGCTGGCCCTTTCGGTCTCAGAGGCGGCTCGAATTGCGGAAAACCTGCGCGACCAGGAGCTCAAAGATTATCTCCAAAAGGGAGTGGATACGCTGGTCGCCGCGTTCAAAACTCCGGAGTTGCGACCCTTTTACGAACGAACGCTTCTTCGGGCTTTTCGCCAGGAGAACAACCGCCGCCAAATGATCCCCAGGGGGGCAATGGCACAAAACCCGAACCCGTTCGAAGCTGACCCGACCGCCAAACTCCCAGAGCCCGAACGCGGCCCGGTGCCCGCGAAGCCGCAAGGGCTGCGGAAAAAACCAGCCAAGCTGAATATCCTCGTCCCGGCTGACCCCGCCGGGCGGGCGGCTGGAGGAAATCCCGATCCCAAGAACGATGAGGCACGACTCCCTCGCCGGCCAGGGCCGATCCCGGCCGACCTCGACTATGTCCTGGCCAAGCCCGGCGAGTATGTCGGAAACACCCTGGCGTTGAACGGCCTCTTCAAGATCGGCACCAGAATCACCGAGGTCAAAGGACCGGATGGGCAAGTGCTGGGTTCCTCGCTTCCCGTGGCCCGCGGCGATGACAGTTTGGTCTGCTCGGTGGATGGTAAGGTCGCCCGGCACGACACGTTTTTACTGCTCGACGGCGGACTCGCCGCGTTTCTCGATCGCGTGTTCGACAAACTGAGACTTAGGCCCACGATCAAGCCTTCGTACAAGTGCATCTTGACGGTGACGGTTCGTCGCCTCCTCGTGAATGGCGAGCATACTCCGGTTGTCGTGATCTCGTCGATGGACGTTTTGGGCGGGTGTAACTACGTCGCCGTTGCCCGGCACCAGTACGATCAAGCGTTCCGCACGCTTAAGGTTTCGCCCGGACAGGCGAATGTCGATTTTGGCGACGGTGATCTCTGGGTCGAGCGACTGGGGGGCGAAGCGAATTTCGTCCAACCAATTCGCAGGAAGTTCCGCGAAATGCAGCGCCGCGCTATCACCAACCGTGACAGGGCCATGATCGACACGATCCTTCAGCGTGAGCTTGTCAACACGGCCAGCGCCATCAATCAGATCGTGGCCATGGAGGGAATGAGGCGGTTGAGGGTTTGGCCCTGATGGATCGGGACAACCGTATCTCGATAGCCATTTTGCTCTCCATGTGTACCAGCGATGCGCTTCCCACGCTTCTCGAAGTGCCTCGGGATGAAGCTCAAATGTGGGGTGGTTCATCGGCCGCAATCATTTGCCGCGCTTGAGGCCACGGGATGGTCTTGGCGTGGCCGCTTTCCACGTCTCGAAGACGGCGCGATTTCCACCGACCAAGCTGTTTCGGCATCTTCATCCACACCCTGATCGAGACTTTCGATCAACGCCACGGCCAGAGTAGCGAAGATCGTGGCCAGGAGGCTGCCCAGTATCCAGTGCCAGGTAACGCCCCCTGCGAGGCTGGCGCAGACCTTACGGCTATCCCAGCTTGGTTCCGCAACTGCTGCACACTCGGTAGTCCTCCTTGATAAAGATCCCGATGATGGACAGCGGGAAACACGCGATCAGCAGTACGACAAAGACGACCCAGCCCGCCGTGGAGATCTTGCTCTTGACCCGAGGTGGAAGGCCCGACTGGCAGAACGGACAACGGAAACCGATCCCGCCGGGCTGATAGACCGCGGGCTGCGGGCCAGCGTATCGACCCTGATCAACCGGCGGGGCGTTCGGCGTGCGAGGCAAAACGGGTGCCACTTCGCCGAACCCCAGTTCGGGCACCTGATGACCGGGGACCCAGCTTGGCATTCCTTTCGTCCACACCTGGTTCGAGGGGCTAATCTCTCCGCAGGCGGCCATCCGCCGCAGTTCGTCGATGTGTACCGGCCCGTGCTGACTTCCCTCTCGTGCGAAGAACCAGCCCCGGAGTCCCTCATCGGCGCCTGATTTTGGCGCGAGCCGGAATCATCCACGACGCCGTATCCGTCCGGCTCGGCCGCCGCGGACGACGGACCGCGCGAACGGATTGATTCCGCCCCGGGAGCCGATGGTCCGAAAAGTTGGATCAAGCTGGTCGCCCCCGCCCAGGCCTTGCGATCCTGAGAGACTTCGTCAAATCGCGCGAGTTGGCCCCGGTCGCGCATTGACTCGAGTTGCGCCATGAGAAGGGGCCAAGAATGCGCCCCCTTGCTCGTACGTACCAGCCGCCGCTTTCTTGTGCCATCAATGGGTATTCTTTCCCAATTCCGTCCAGCATTCCGAACACTCTTCGTTTCGCCCCAGTAGGCCGACGTCGATTTTGGCGACAGTGACCTCTGGGTTGAGCGGATCGGTTGGCGAGGCGAATTTCGTCCAGCCGATTCGCAGGAACTTCCGCAAAATGCGTTCCCTGGCTTAAAGTTCGGGCACGTTCCGGCTGATTTCTGCAAGGGCTTGATTCAAGCTCAAGGCGTAATACTTCACCCCAACGCCAGCCTGCCCTTTGTCGAAAGTCACGAGCGTGTTGATCCCGATGACACTACCATCTTCATAGATTAGTGGTCCGCCTGAGTTGCCACCGCTAATGGGTGCGCTATGTTGAATGTACTCGGTACCGAGTTCAGACCGGAGGGTACTGATAATGCCATCGGTGATGCTATAGCGGAAATCCGACTCATCCAGGACGGTCTCGACATTCTCGCTCACCTTGCGCGTTGAGTCGCTGGATTGCTCCTTCGACGGATAGAGGTGCAGACGATGCCGCGGGAAAGCCCATCGCGTAGATATGGGTGCCCTGGATGATATTCGGATTGGAGTTAAGGCGGAAATAGGGCCCTTCCCGGTCGACCTTCAAGATGGCCATGTCATACTTTCCGCTCATATAGACGACCTTCGCTTCATATTTGTCCTTCGCGAAATACACCCAAAGTTCCGGCTTGATCCGGCAAGCGGTCTTCTCCTGCACTGCCTCGATCGCCGCGTCGGCCCTCGTTAGTTTCACGTATTCCTCGACCACGTGCCGGTTGGTGAGAAGATATCCCTTGGGGTTCAGCGCGAAACATGTGCCTCGGCTTCCAGGAACTTCGACGAGCTCCCCGGTTTTTAGGTTGGTGACGGTCGCTCCCGAGACCACCAGCCCGGTTGCGAGCGGGATATCCTTCGACATGTGCGAATTGATATAGGAAGCCTGAGAGAGGTTGGGCAGTCGCAACTCACCCTTGCGATACTTCTCGACCACGAGAAAGGTTGATACGGAAAGGATGATGAAGAAGCCAGCCGCGGCACCGATGACAACATAGAGCCACGGACGGTTGTGGCGGCCCAACGCCGCAGCCGCCAGCCCGGGCACTTTGCCTCCCAAACCCGCACCGCGAAATGAGTTCCCGTCTGGTCCAGGCGAACTGGCGCAGAGGCTGGCGAACTCGCGAACTTCGCTCAGCGGTAACCAACACGGGAAACCGTCCCTCCACATGAGGGTGTCAGCAACGATCTGTCCGCTTTGCACAAGCGCGGTGACCTGCTCGGCGCTGACAGGGCCGGGGGTGCCGGTCTCGCTCTTATAGAACCATCCCGGGGCCGTCTGCATCGACGGGGGCGTGTTTTGCGGGCGATCGTCTTCGGGGGCTTGAACACCTCGGACTCGGTCGCCGAACAGCTCGCCGAGCGTTGAGGCAGGCACCCAGGTTCGTTTGTCCTGGGAGACCTCGTGGAACTGCGCCAGTTGCCCTCGATCGCGAAGCGACTCGAGCTGTGCCCAGGAGAAGGGACCAAGAGTGCGTCCCTTTGCTCGTACAAACCAGGTGCCAGATCCCTGAGACATGGGCGTAAGTTCTCTTGTAAGAATTGGGGGGATTACAAGCGATCTGTGATCACGAACACCGGTCGGCCCTCGGCCAGCGAGGAGCCATCGATCGCGTCGATTTTCGGTTTGCCGCCCGTGATCGTTCCTATCTTTCTCCAGCCACCATGCTTGTTTTCCAGTGGTGCGACGACCCAGAGATCTCCCTGATCAGGGACAACGGCGCCGCGACGGAGCTGCCAGCCGTCGGGGTTTCGTGATTAGCCAGCCGACGGTCTGGTAAAAATGGGCAATTCCCCGTTCAATCTGGTCGCGCAGGGCAAGGGCTTCCTTATGCGCTGGGGCGAGATCAGGAAGCGTCTGACGAACCTGAGCCGCTCCGCGCATTTGCCGCGAGACCGGGCGCCTCCGGGTTCATCCAGGGGACATTAACATCCACTGTCGACTGGTCGAGCTGATCTTTGGTGGCCTTCAAAGGATCTCGCAATGGCTCGCTCCCCTGCACGGCCAGTGCGACGACCTTGCGGAGCAAGGCTATTTGCAAGACTGGGTTCAATGTTCGGCTACTGCGAATTGCCTCGATCAGGTCGATCATCACGGTTTCCCACTCCGCCAATTTCGAATCATCCCCGAGGATGGGTTTGAAACGGCGGGCGATCTCGGACTGAGGCGACAACCCGAGATGCGTGATTCTATCCTTATGGATTGTCCGGGTTAGCTCCTTCCCCTCGAACGAGATGATGCTGTGAAACTGATGACTTCCCTTTCTCTTGCGGCGGCTGCGTCGCGTAATAGTGCTTGACGATCGACCGGACGTTGCCATCGCCGACGTCATCGACCGTTATCATCCAGATGTGGTTGACGAAGATGTCGGAGAACAGGCGCCGGAGCTTGGCGACCGGGCTGCTATCGAGTGGTGCGCGGCTGGCGATCGCCTCGGCGTATCGCTGGTAGCGAATGACGTCCGCTGTACCGGGGAAGCTGGAATGCAGGGTCATAAACCGGCCACACAGATCGGCGCGGCTCTCGGCACGCTCGGGGCTTAGCTCGGCATGCCGGCCCTTCCAGCCAGCCGTCAGCTCGTTCCAAGCCTCGATGTCATACCAGAGTGCTTGCTCGTCGCGCGTCTGCTTGAACGCCGCGGCGCGGGGATCGTCTGGGAAGGACTTGAGGTAGGCATCAAGGCCGGTGGCGAATTTGACCAGCTTGCCCGGCCCGATCGTGGCCGAATAGGCTGCGGCGTTCGTGAGCTCCTCTTCGACCGAAGCCTGTCGCCGGATCAGCTCAAGCCGAGCATGGATGGCGTCAATCTTTTGGCCGAGGGCGGTAACCAGGCCCCGCAGCCCATCGCCGACGAAAGGAAGGTCAGGACCCAAGTCGGCGAGTTCGCGGCGGGCTTCGGCCAAAGGGCCTAGGACCTCCAAATCATCACGAATGCCGGATCCCGCGGACTCCACTTTCTCCTTGACCTTGGCGATCTTCCGACCGACGGCGTCGAGACGGGGGCCAACCTTTTTCTCACTTTCGGCCCGCTTGCTCGCGAGCGCGGCCGCTCGCCGTTGGACAAGCTGCTCGATCGCATGCTTCTCAGGGTCCTGTCTTGCCAGCTTGCGCGCGTTCTCCAACTCGGGAGGGTCAAGCTGGTTGATGGGCGCTTGCTCGGCCGCGCGGATCGTTTCGTCGAATTGCACCACCCGATCGGTTTCCTTGTCCTGCATCGCCTTGAACTTCTGGCGAGCTTCGATCATGGAGGAATAGGAGAGCAGTCCTGCGTCGGCCTTCTGAAGCTTCTCCAAAAATCCAGTGGCCTGCTCAATCTCGCCTCGCTCGATCATATCGCTGATCGCACCGGCGGCCTGGGCCGCATCGCTCGCTCGCGCCCAGCTTCGGATCAGATAGAAAGCCAGGCTGCCTGCCAGGAAAACGCCCGCGGCTGCTCCGGCGATGATCACACGCCAGCGCCGCTCCTGGGCCGCTTCCGCGAACCTTAGCCGCGAGACATAACGCTGCTGCATTCCCTCAGGCATCCCGCGCCCGTATTGCAGCACGGCCTGCGCCAGCCGTTCCAGCTCGGCGGAGGGAACGTGAGCGGGGTCATCCAGCGCGCTCAATAGGGCAGCCATCGCCGCCTCATGAGCGTGCCCCAGTTCGTCCCGGTGGTCTTCCTCTTCCAGCCAGTTCAACGAGGGCCGGACGCGGTCCCAGAGGGGATCAGATGGGGCCAGCGGAGCGGACGCGGTCAGCGCGATCCAGTCCTGGCGCGCCAGCCGGCCCCGGATCGGGTCGCGGGCGGAGAACGCGTCGTTGAGCCGGGCATCCAGATCGTTGAGGAGGGCTCGAGTCTGCTGGCCACGAAACTGAGCATCCGCTTTCCGGAGCCCCTGGACAAGCGCCTTCGGCGGCGGCTCGACCCACGTCTGTTGCTCGATCTCGGCCAAGAGCTGGCCGATTGTTGCGACGTTTCGGCTTTGCGCAGCCTGGCCGCCTCGGCCTGGACCTCCCGAAACCGGGCCTTCTCAAAGGTCCGCAAGTCATCGTTCCAGATCGGGTTGGTTGTATCCTGGGCAGCGAGCTTGCGCATTACTGCGATCCGTGACTTGATCGGTGCCCGCTGGAGTGCCAGTCGGCGGTGCATGCGCAAGAGGTCTTGGAGCGGGTCTTCCTCGGCGTAAGCTTCGTTGAGGAACTGCGCCTGGTCGAGCGTAAGCTTCGGGGCCGGGGCGAGCTGATACATTTGCAGCAGCTCATCCCAGTCGGCTCGCTCGGGGAAATCGAGCGCCGCCAGCGAGTCGAGCAGCTTCGGCTCCGACTCGGCGAGCTGAATCGCCTCGGACCGTAGGCCTTGTTGGAGGAGACGATGACATCGGCCCATCCGCTGGTTGACGTCGACGCAGGCCTCGGCATACGACGACGCGAGGGTTTCCAGCAAGCTGGTCCGCGTTTGGTCGCTTGACTGCACAAACGCGCGGATTTGGTCGACGATTTGATGGTGATCGGCCATTTCGGCACCGCCGTCTCTCTTCAGTTAGGGAAGGGAACTTCCTGAAGTCAACCCGGAGATCTCGAGCTTGATTCCTTCGACCTCCCATATAATGACAGCATCAAGCTTCGAATTGTACAATTGGAAAAGCCGTTGCAACCGGCGAATCTTCTTGCCAATATCATCGATTTGCACGACATCAAGCGCCTTGGATAATTGCTCTTTCTTCAACTGCTGTTTGTCAGAGGCATCAGTCGTCTTGGATGACTGCTGTTTCTTCAATTCCTCTTCCTTTTGCTTTGCCATCCCAATGCTCTCCGAGAGTTTGCCGGGATGCTCGTCCGCCAAATCGATCACGATTGCGGTTTTTTCGAGCTTTACCGATAACAGAGACTCTTCGTCAAATCGGGAGTCCCATGAGCCGCCCCCCCGTCTTTCGAGAGGCATGGCATCCTTTGGATCCGCGTTTTTCCAGAGTCTGCATCGTTCGATGCTCAACTTTCGCGATGTAGCGTCAAATGATTTGTCCTTGTCGCACTCGTAAGATGAACGCGTTCCGGCTTTAGTTTGATGCGGCTTTGTATAGAGGCCCTCGAATTGTTTATTATTTTCGGGCACCCGAGGTTTGCTTCGAAGGACACAGTATCGAATCTCGCTCGTGTCCGATGCGATTTTAAGAACGCAGTCGCGCAGGCTACGCCGCGCATCTTCTCTATCGGCGGGGCCGATGTCGCTGCCCCAGCGAAACCTGATCTCGTTCCCGGGCCCCGCATCGAAAATCGCTAATTCGGTCCGGCTCTTGTCGATAAGTTGAGAGCCTCGACTCGTGGCCGGAAAAACTACCAACTTCTTTATTTTGCCTTCATCCCTGCCTCGACGTCCAGGTCTTTACCCTTTCCCAATAATTCCATCGTGGCTACTCGAAAGCTCGGATCTTCCAATGGAAGCGGCTTTTGCTTGTTCTTTCCGCCGACGCTGGAAACGGGTTCGTCGAGCGGGAAGAAGAGCGGGCTTATAGTTGGGTCGGGACTCTCCCAGAATTTGCTGGCTTCTTTAGGGACTGGTCCCGGTCGGCCTCGGCAGCGCGATCGCCCGAGCCCTCGGGTGGTTTGGCCGCGGGAGGCCGAACGACCACCGTGGGTTGGTTAGAAGAATTCTCGGATCCTTTTTGGGTCGGACTTCCTTTTTGCGGCACGCTCGGATTTCTATGTTCCGCAAGGATGGCATTCGTCAGTGTGCCCGGCGCGTTGGTCTCGTGTTCCTGTTTTCCCGGGTCCTTTACCTGTGGCTTCTTGGGGCCGCTTGAGCTGGGCAGAAGGACGAGCCCGAATGCTATGAGCAGACTCATGCAGGCGACGAGCAACGAGACGATCAGAACCGAGGGTCGTCTTCTCGCCCGCATGGCCAGGTCCGCCCTGCGGAAACACTTGGCGGACACCCTGGCCGGGTACAAGTCTCGCCAACTCCGGGAGTAGATCATAATTCGCGCTCACGCCCCGAGGCCGAAGGGGCCCTGCCTGTCTTGGTGGGTCGAAAGCCGGAACGCCTGTCTCCACCGGCATTCGCGGAATATTCCGGCCACTTCCCGGCAGTGCCGTCGGCGCACCAAGTTCCTCTACTATCCGCTCCCCCGTCCGCGCCAGGTGGACGAGCACACCTCCCTCGGCTTGGCCCGCGACATTGCAAAGGTCGAGGACAAGCACATTGGGCAACCGCCGCGCGTTCTTGGCATCATCCGATCCCTCCAACACCCCGCGCCAGGCACAGCCCACGCCCTGCGGAAGCTGGTTGAAATACGTACTGAAATCGACCTCCCAGCGCCGCGATGCGGGTAAGAGAGCCAGCACCTCGACGAAAAGCGGCAAGAGGTCCATGCCTGGCCGGAACACCAGGAACACCGTCCGGCGCGAATTGGCGAGGAACGACTCGGCCAGGACGCCGGCCCAGCCGCCGTCGCCGGTGAGCGCATTGCCAGGCATGGGCCACGCCGGGCGGACGATCGCCCTGGGGCGGCGTTCGGCCCGTGGGAATCTCGCGTGGCTCTCCGTCCCACGTACCTTGCATGAAGCCGGGCTGGCTCAGGAGCCAGGCCGGACCGGCCTCCGGCCGCTCATTCCCTTCCAGCACGACATGGTGGGCGTACTTATTGGGGCGTCCCGAGTAATCCAAGCCCGCCGGGCCAATGCGCGACAGGACGCTCAACATCTTGCCGCCGACGGTCAGCCGCAGGTGGGAGAATACGACCGGGTTGAGCGCGGCCGATGGGTCGTGCGGAGGAAAAACCGGCTGGTAGCCGCTGAGCGCCTCGAGACGGTCGACCAGCGGGCCAGGCATGTGAGGAGTCAGGCCGACGGTGCAGAAGCCTCGGCTGCCAGGCTTCAGACCGCGAGGGACCGACGTGTAATGAAGCTCTTGGCTCATCGTGCTTCCACCTGATGCGCGTTCGGCGAGAGGAAATTCATCGTGGGACGGATTGCCAATCCGTCCTACAATCCCTTGGCTTGGTGTGTTTCCATTTGTTGGTCGCCTTTCCACCGGCCGAGTCCTCGCTTTGGTTCGGGCGCCGCCGGATCAGTCGCGGGATCAAGGCCGGCTGAATCCGCGACAGCGCATAGAGCAATGGGACCGTCGCCCAGTGCGGATGGATGTCCCTGGGCCGGATGCCCGGCAGCCCTGTTGTGGGATCGAGCTCGACTTCTTTGCCCAGCGAGCTGACCGCGATATACGTGATGTTCTTGGCGAATGCCTCGGCCGCGGCCACGGTTTCGGGGCAATATTGCATGAGGATCTGGCGAAGCCGGAGAGACGTTTGCTCGATCCGCTCGATGTCGACGCCGGTCGATGTTTCCCTGCGTCTTCCACGGCTCGCCCTCGTCGTGATCGACCAGGTGCGACCACTCGTCGAACTTGGACAGGATGACGATCATCGGCCGTTCATACTTGGTGCCGTGCGATAGGCCGGCGTGGCGGCGGATCCGCGCGGCCGCTTCGTTGAGGATCGTCTCCTGGCGGCTCAGCCGGGCCGCGCGCTGGGCTTTTCCGCCGGCTTGCGAGCCCCGACAGGCCGCGCGGAACCGAGGGTCTTGCGTCGGATCGAACAGGAACAGGATCGCTCGCGACTGGGCCAGGTGGCGGGTGACCGGGCTGGACGTGGTGTCTTGGCCGGGCTGGAAGTGTTCGCCCGCGTTGTCGTAGAGGCAGAGCATCCGCGCCGGCGTCTTCCCCTGGCCGCCCGGATGGTCTTCACGCGGCTGCATGGTGAAAAGAAACGGGCGGGGATAGCTGACGGTCTGCTGACCATAGGCGACCGTGTCGTATAACTCGCCTTGAAGCTCGGTCTTGCGGATCAGGCTGCCCAGAGGGACGAGCGCGGACTCGTCGGCGTGAAGAAAGAGCGACTCCTCGCATTCGTTCAAGACCCGGTTCGAGGCCGGGTCGGCGTCGGTGAAAGCCACTTTGAATAGGTGCGGCAGCAACTGCCGCAATTGCCAGGTCATCGCCGTGAGCAGATACGACTTGCCGCTTCCGGCGCACCCAGGATGGAGACAAAGAGCGGCTCCATTTCGAGCATGGCGCGGGGAATCGGCAGGTGGCACCGGGGACAGCCCAGGGTGCGGCAGGTCATCCCCTTGGAATCGATCGCGTCGCCTTCAATCGTGAACCGGCTCGGCAAAAACCGTTGCTGTTGCTCCGGGCCAAGCGAGGGATCTCCCAGCAGGTCGACATGTTCCGAGATCCACAACACCTGCTCGGGGGCGAAGCGTTCCCAGCAGTGGGGACACGTGACCTGCGAGAGCAGCTTGATCGCCGTGCCTGCGGCACCCGCGATCGACGCTTCTGTACCAACGGCGCTTGCCATCGCGATCACCACGATCGATCAAGAAGGCCTGGAAACAAGGCATCCGCGGCGACGAGGCTAATGCAGATCGAGTCACGAGCGGATTTGGCCACGATGCCTCAATTCATCTGTTGAAGCAAGCAATGCGGAGAGTATACCAATGACCATTGACCGGCACAACGGGCTGGAATCTTCGCCTCGTTAGCAGAATCTGTGGGTGCGTTTTGGCTCGGGAAGTTGACCGAGGTTATGTAAAAGAGCCAGTTTTGCGACTTTCGCGGTCCGAAAACCGTATGACCTCCTCGTTACCAATTTCACTTTGTTGTTGAGGCCTTCAACGGCTCCGGCCGAGACCTGTCCTCGGGCCCGGAACCAGTTCAGAATTAGCGGCCGGTGATTCCGAATACTGCGGGCGATCTTCTTCATCGGCTCCAACCGCGACCGCATCACTCGGCCCGTCCACTCGTCCAGAAACTTCCCTGCCCACCACGCGCTGCTGTATTCCCAGAGACGCTGGAATTCCTCGCGAAGGAGGTAAGCACGCACCGTCCGAAGGTTGTACTTCAGGATCTCGGACAACTTGACCGTCTGCTTGTCCGTCAGGTTCTGCGGGCGCTTCAGGAAACACCACCGCGACTTCTTCAAGACCGGCTCATAGCCATCACGCACCAACCGCTTCGCCTCCTCCGCTCGGACCTCGTCCAACGCTTTGCTGAACATTTGCATGATATGGAACCGATCCAGGACATGAAGCGCGTGGCCGAGTTTGTCAGCGATCACGTTCAGGTAAGGCTTCCACATGTCACTACACACGTACTTCACTCCCAGGCAGACCGACTGGCCGAGACTATCCAGGCAGCACCGCAGGCTCGCTTCGCCCCGATTCTCAGCCACGGCCAACAGTCTCTTCGTCTCACCGCTGATGTCGTACACCAGCGTCAGGTACGCGTGCCCCCGCGCCCAAGCGATCTCGTCCACGCCCACAGCCGTCACGTCACTCAGGTCTCGATGCGCCAGACCCCACTCGACCGCGTGCTCCACGGCCCGGCACACGCTGTCCCAGGACGTGCGGAAGATCGAGCCAACTTCGCTCCAGCTCAACCTTTTGGCCCAGGTCGCCAAGTACCAGCGGTAGGTGGTCGTCAGTTGGTTCTTGCCATCACCCCACGGCACCAGCTCCACGGTCACCCCACACCGTTTGCAGTCAACTCGTCGCATCCGGTAGGCCCAGAAGACCAAAATTCCCCAGATGGGCACGAACTCGAATCGCCGTTCCTCAAGGCGGTCGTAAGGTCGACCCCGTTGACCACAACCCGAGCAGAACGGACGGCTGTTCTTCCGAGGCTCGATTTGGATCACCAGCGCTGGCCCATCGTCATGCTCCTCCAAGCGCGCCTCGCCATGGGTAAACGACTTGAACTTCTCTACTCGATTGAGGATCGTCTGGATACGCATTCTGGGGCACTCCCGGTTTTGACGAAGTGTGGTAACTCCATCTTGACCGACGGGTGTCTCAGGATGCGATCTCCTCTGATTGGTTCCGAGTTAACCTTTGCCTTCCCTCCCGCCTTCACCATCGCCTCGCCCTCAACCGACCGGGGCGAGGCGATGGTGAAGGTGGGAGGGAACACCCTCCTGTCGAGCCGGAGCTGAGCCCGCTCACCGATTTACGCGCCACAGATTCTGCGGAAGACCCGAATCTTCTTTCCTTGCCAGCTTTTGTCGAACTCAAGGCCTGATCCGGAGTCAACGTCCCCTCAACATGGCCCGTCGGACATCACTCTGGGGGCTCGTCGAGCCAACGAGTCGTTCTTGAGACTTCCGGTGAAGGCGGTACACTGTACGTGTAGCGGTCTTTCGAGAGATTGCGTCCTTATTGCGGTCGCGAGGGAAATCATGGTGCCTACAAAGGACGAAGAGGCGCGGGAACTAGCGAAAAAGCACTTTCAAGTGGAAGCTGGGCTTACTCACGTCATCAGAATTGGTGGGAGTCCCGACGTCGAATTCCGTCCCAACGAGCCAATCAAACTCTTAGAGGTTAACGAGAATACGGTTCCCTCGGGAATTGTGCCGATCCGGTTTGGGCCCTCGCCCGCATCGGGCATCCATTATTCGTCGGTTATTGTGGAAGTCACCCCCGACGAGTTTACCAAGCTTCGGGCGGGAGAATTGAAGCTTCCCGATGGTTGGACGCTGGGTGAGGAACTTCCGAAGCCCAGCATGGAGGAAAATCGGTGAGTACTCCGGGTGATTGGCTCAGAGGTTACGCCCGCCAAGCGGATGCCGATTTTAGGGCATGGGAACTCTCTGAGGAACATCCTGAGGCGGTAGCGGCAGAATGCCATAAGCTGTTGTTTCTACAAATGGCTTGCGAGAAACTTTGCAAGGCACATTTGATTTTAAACAATGCGCCTCCTCAAGACCTCCAGACGAGTCACGCTTTCGTCGCCGGCCCGCTTCCCATTATCATCAGGCAGCAAATTTTGATTATGCGACAGAATCTTAAAGGGATGATGGGTGTAATGCAACACGTCAGGCATCTTGCTCAAGAGATTGAGATACTCAATCCGGGAGTGGACCGCAATAAGATGCGTCCAGACAATTGCGAGTATCCGTGGGATGACGCTGATGGGAACTCGCGCTCGCCTCTCGACTGGACCTTTCACCCGTCCCGTTTATTGACTGTCCCGGCTGGACGAACCTTCGTGAAGATTCTCCGTGAAGCGATCAACAGACTTCTTCAAGTCGCTTAAATCTTGAACATCCCAGACGATTCGTCGAACCGTGCGTTTCTGCGTGCGTGACACCACACTGCGGAAAGAAGGGCGCTTCGGCCGGACGCTCGCCAGCGATCTCTCGCATGACCGCGATAATCTCGAGGAGTGGACGATTGGTGTCAGTCAGTTTGCCTGGAAACAAGTCATCTGCAGCGACGAGGCGATTGCAGATCGGATCAAGCCCGTTTCGGCTTCCCCTTCACTTGCTTGCTCCGGGCGTCGGCGATGAACTCGTCCCAGAGTTCATCAAGGGTCTTGGAAGTCGCTTTCTTGAAGATCTCGGGGTTGTACCGGCCGTGCCGGCAGGCGCGGTTGAGCGTCTTGACGATTTTCTTATCGTGGGTTTTCTCGATCCACGAGAGGAACCGGGCGGTCGTACGGTAACCATCGGTATATTTGGCTCTGTCTCGGTGAAAACGACCGATCGCCGGGCCGGGCTGGTAGTGAATTCACTTCGGGTTGTTCGATTCGGCGCTGACTCTCTTAATCCCCCCGGCTGTCCTATTTCCAGGGTGTCCAAGCACACCAAACAAAAATTTTGGCGAAAGATATTAACCCGATTCTCGCCAATACGTTCCGATCCGATTTCACCCATGTAACAGCGTCGGCGCACGACGACATCCGTGGCGGTCCGTATAATTAATATAGTGTCGACGAGGGAGTGTGCGCTCAGTTGCGCCGGCGAACGCCTGCTCGGCACAGCGACGTTGGAAGAGCGAACAGGCTGTGCAGCCCGGGCCTATCCCCACGCGACTCGTGCTCAAGTCTGGTTGACTGATCGTCGCAATCCTCAAATCCCTCACGTTGGTCCTTTCCGGATTTCGAGAACATGCCGGCCAGCCTGGGTCCCGGGCTGAGAACCGCGGGCAGGGCCAAACGGAGGCGCGGTGGATACTTGCCATTGCGCGCTAGACCGTGACTTCTGCTGAGTGTACCTGCTCGTTCGCCGAAATGTCCCAACTCGCTTCGAAGATTCGCGTTCTGATACGGTGCCTCGCCCAAACCGGGCCACTGAGTGCCAAAAAGTGCCATTTCCATGAGCTCGTTTGACCCAATGGCCGGAATTGTTGAGAATGGGTCGGACTGCCTTGCACGCGACATTTGTAGTGCGTTGCCAACGAACCGGGGCGGCAATGCGGCCGTTTCAGGACTGACCCATGGGCATTTATTCACGCCTCATCTTCCCGCGGCTTTGCGACTGGGCGATGAGCAACGCTGAGCTCACGAAGCTCCGAAAAAAAGTGCTTGCCGATGTGACGGGCGAGATTTTGGAAATCGGCTTTGGCACCGGTCTGAACCTGGAACATTACCCCGCGCACGTCCGCGGCCTGGCCGCCATCGATCCTGGAGTCGAGATGAGCCGGCTTGCTCGAACGCGGATCGGAACGAGTGAGATTGCCGTCGATCTTCAAACTCAAAGCGTCGAGGCGTTGCGGTTCGACGCCGGGCGATTCGATTGCGTGGTGTCCACGTGGACGCTTTGCAGTATCCCTGACGTGCCGGCGGCACTGAGCGAAGTGATCCGAGTTCTCAAGCCTTGCGGCCGATTCGTGTTCATGGAGCATGGACTGAGCGACCAACCCGGCGTTCGGCGCTGGCAGCGACGGTTGAACCCGATCCAGCGATGGATCGGCGTCGGTTGTCGGCTGGATCTGGACGTCGAGGCCGTCGTTCGGTCGCAGCCGTTCGATGAAATCGAGGTCGATCGGTTTGTGTTGGAGAAGACACCGAGGACTCATGGCACGATGTATCACGGGATCGCGTCGGCGAGGTGAGATCGGGGGCGTGGGCGATTGTCGATCTTCAGCCATAGATCCGAGTTCGAAAGATCGTACAATAACATGAGGATTCGCGAGGTTCGCGCCGTCCATGATCCCGATGGCGTCTAGAGGAACAAGAAGATGAGCCAGACACTGTCCCCTTCAGTTCTTGACCGACTTCTCGAACCGCTAGGTAACCGAATGCCCTTGGAGTACGCCAAAGAACTCGTCGAGTTTCGGGCGAGTCCTGACGTTCAGGCACGAATCGATGAGCTGGCTGACAAGTGCAACGAGGGCGAGCTCACCGACGCCGAGCGAGACGAATACGACGACTATTTGCAGGCGATCCACCTCATCGGAATCCTGCAACGTAAGGCAAAGCGGGTCCTCGCCAACGGCGCCGCTCACTGATGGACGCGGCCACGCGTAATCTCGTACGCAATCGTGCTGGGGGCCGTTGCCTGTAGCTAATCTTCCCGCGGCTTTGCGACTAGTCATCACAAAAATGATGTCACAAAAATGAATCCCTTCCTCGCAGTCGTCGTTTTCCTGATTGCGACGGCACCCTTCAGTGACGCCACCGGGGGCCGGCCGCTCGAGCAACAATTGCTCGATGAAGACCCGGCTGCGCTGGCGCACGCCGTTCGCGGGCAAGGCGACCCGGCTCGCGGGGCCGCCGTCTTCTATCAGCCGTTCCTGAGCTGCACGAAATGCCATGCGTCCGGCGACGCCGTTGGCGGCCGTGAAGCCCTCGGGCCTGACCTCGCCAAGCTCGGCAAAGAGGTGACCGATGCCTATTTGATCGAGTCTGTCTTGCGACCTTCAAAGATCGTTAAGAAAGGCTTTGAAACGATCGCCATCGCGACGACCGACGGTAAGAATATCACCGGACTGCTCGCGGAGGAGCGGACCGACCGGCTGATTCTTCGTGATCCCGTGAAGGACGGGAACCTTGTCACAATCATGCGGAAAAATATTGAAGAGCGGAAGGACAACGGCCCATCGGTCATGCCCGCCGCCCTGGTGAACGGGCTCGCCTCGCGCCAGCAGTTTCTCGACCTGATTCGCTACCTTCGCGAGCTCGCCGACGGCGGCCCCGAACGCGCGAGGACGCTTCGACCCGACCCGTCGCAGGTGACCGGGATGATACTCCCTGATTATGAAACGAAGATCGACCACGCCGGGATGATCGCCGGCCTTGGCCAAGAGAATCTCAAACGAGGCGAGGCGATCTACGATCGCGTTTGCGCGAACTGTCACGGCACGAAGGACAAACTGGGCTCGATGCCGACATCGTTGCGATTCGCGTCGGGCCCGTTCAAGAATGGTCGCGATCCGTATAGTCTCTACCGCACGCTTACTCATGGCTTCGGCCAGATGCCGCCGCAAACATGGATGGTGCCCGTTCAGAAATACGACGTCATTCACTACCTGCGTGAAACGTTTCTCAAACGGGACAATCCGTCCCAGTTTGCCGTCGTGGACCGGGGCTATCTGGACCGCCTGCCGCGCGGGACGACTTTCGGTCCGAAGCCTTCGACCATCGACGCGTGGTCGGCGATGGACTACGGGCCCGCGCTCACCGGCACGTACGAGATCAGTGATGACGGGAGTAACTTCGCTTACAAGGGGGTTGCCGTCCGCCTTGACGCTGGGCCCGGGGGCGTCTCTCGCGGCCGGCACTGGATGGTCTTCGACCACGACACGATGCGCCTGGCGGCTGCGTGGACTGGCGACGGCTTTATTGACTGGAACGGGGTGAACTTTAATGGCCGGCACGAGGTTCACCCCAGGGTCGTCGGCGTCGTGGAGTTCGCTAATCCTGTTGGTCCTGGCTGGGCGAATCCCGAGACCGGCACTTTTGACGACCCAAGGCTCAGGGGGCGAGACGGCCGGCCTTACGGCCCGCTGCCCCGATCGTGGGCCCATTACCAGGGCCAATACCGCCATGGCGACCAGGTCATTCTCTTCTACACCATTGGCAAAACGGACGTCTGGGAAAAGCTGTCCATCGAGACAGGGACGTCATCTCCTCTCTTCAGCCGGACTTTCCATCTCGGTCCGCGCGATAAGCGAATGGTGTTGCAGGTGGCCCGGGTGCCAAAGGGCCGCTTGTGCAACGTCGCATTCGGGGACGGAGCGACCGGGACAGTCACGTTCGTTGCGTCCGAGCGCGGGCCCGGTCTCGGCTCACCACGCCTGCACCCCCCTGCCCGGTTTGCGGGAAACACGCACCTTGAAATTGGCAAGCGTGGAAATATCGATTTGTCACCGCGTGGAGTGGTATCGGATAAGACAGGCATGGGACGTCACGGGACGGTCGTCCGAAGCCGCACGGCGACAACCGACGATGCCGGTGTCCTGGCCGGCGTCTCGCCGGCCGTAAAAGGAATTTCGTGGTCGAGCACGCCCGCGGGCGACTTGCGGCTGACGATTCCAGCCGGCAATGAACCGCTCTCCTTTACGCTCAAAGTCGCGCGCGTTCCCCGCGAACGAGATCCGCGGGAGCTGGCCTTGTCGATCAAGAATGGCGCCGCGATCAATCTCGCCGAGCTCACGCGCGGCGGTCCCTCTCGATGGCCCGAAGCATTGAAGACGGTGATCGAACCGGGACGCGACGATGGCCCATTCGCCGTAGACACGTTCCGGCTGCCGGAGAATAACCCCTGGTTGTGCCAGTTGCGGCTGACTGGCTTTGATTTCTTGGATGAGGGCCGTCGGATGGCGGTCTGTACGTGGGACGGCGACGTCTGGCTGGTCAGCGGGCTGGACGCGCCGGCGGGCGAGCTCTCGTGGAGGCGGATCGCGTCGGGGCTGTTTCAGCCGCTTGGTCTGAAGGTTCGTGACGGGAAAATCTTTGTCGGCTGTCGCGACCAGATCGTGATCCTGCACGACAAGAACGGCGACGGCGAGACCGACTTCTACGAGAACTTCAACAGCGACCATCAGGTCACCGAGCACTTTCACGAGTTCGCGATGGACTTGCAAACCGACGCGAATGGGAATTTCTATTACGCGAAGGCGGCCCGCCACGGTAAGACCGCGCTGGTGCCACAGCACGGGACGCTGCTCCGTGTGAACCGGGACGGCCTGCGCACCGACATCCTCGCCACCGGCTTTCGCGCACCCAATGGTGTCTGCCTGAATGACGACGGCACGTTCTTCGTCACCGACCAGGAGGGAAACTGGATCCCCAAGAACCGCATCAACCACGTCAAGGTCGGCGGCTTCTACGGCAACATGTGGGGCTATCACGACGTGACCGATCCGTCCGACGCCGCGATGGAGCCGCCGGTCTGCTGGATCACCAATACCTTCGACCGCTCCCCCGCCGAATTAGTGCGTGTGACGAGCGACATCTGGGGACGGCTCAAGGGCTCGCTCTTGAACCTCTCTTACGGCAGCGGCAAGCTTTTCGTCGTCCCTTACGAGACCAAAGGGGGCGTGATGCAAGGCGGGATGTGCGCCTTGCCGATCGGCCCGTTGCCGACCGGCGTGATGCGCGGACGATTCCACCCCAAGGACGGTCAGCTCTATGCCTGCGGAATGTACGCCTGGGCCGGCAACCGGACGGCCCCGGGCGGCTTCTATCGCATCCGTGCCACCGGCAAGCCGATGTTTCTGCCGACCGGTCTGCACGCGACCAAGACGGGACTCAAGATCACGTTTACCGACCCGATCGACCGCGCGTCCGCTGTGGACCGATCGCGTTATTCCGTGAAAACATGGTCGCTCAAGCGAACCGCCAAGTACGGCTCGGAGCATTACGACGAGAAGACGCTGGCCATTGCCGCGGCGTCATTGTCCGACGATGGTCGCACGGTTGTCCTAACAATCCCCGAGATCCAACCGACCTGGAGCATGGAGATTACTTACGACATAAAGGGACCGCACGCGGAACCATGCGTTGGGATCATTCACAATACGATCCACCATCTTGCCGATTGATGTCTTGTCCGATCGAATCGGGACATGACAGGGCTAAGGGAGAAACAGCGATGAAACGACTAGACATTCATGACACGCGCGAAAGCCGCCCGAAACTTCGTCATCTCCTCACGGGTCCCGATCGAGACGCGCACGTGTTTGGGCATCGACGGCCAGGTCCGGCCGATGACGACCTTTTCCTTCAGAAGTGCCGCGAAGACCTCCTGGCCGGGGCGGCGGACGTCGATCATAATCATGTTCGCTTCTGACGGCAGGACGGCGAAACCTCGTTTATCGAGCCATTCCACGGTCTCTTCCCGAACCTCGGTGATCGTCTTCCGTCGCTGTTCGACCAAGCCCTTGGCTTTGAGGCTGGCGATGGCACCGACCATGCCGGTGACCGGCAGGGCCCCGGCGGTGTAGGCACGCAACTTGGCCAGCAGGTCGGGCCGACCCAGCGCAGCGCCGGCCCGAAGGCCGGCCATGCCATAAAGCTTGGAAAACGTGCGAAGGATGATCACGTCCTTGTCGGCCGCGACCAACGCCGAGGCGGGCACGGCGGTCTTAGCCAGATGAATATAAGCCTCGTCGAGGAGCACGATCGCGTTTTTCGGCTTATGCGCGATCAGGTATTCGATGTCTTCTTTGGGAGTGATCGAGCCGGTCGGGTTATTGGGATTACAGACGTAAATCAAGCCGGCGCTCTGGTCGGCTTGGGCCATGGCCTGAACGTCGTGAGCGTAATCTTTTCGGAGCGGGACATGAATCGTCTTGGCCCCGATAAAATCGGCAGCCCGTGCGCCGGCTTCATAGCCCGGGTCGGCGACGACATAGCTCTTTCCAGGCCCGGTGAATGCCAGGACTGCCCGGTGAAGCGGGTCGCTCGACCCGGCGAACGGCATGACGTGTTCTTTGGAGACACCTTCGACGTCAGCCATGACCGCGCTGAACGCGAAGGTTTCGTTGTAAAGATATCGCCCCCCCTGGCTCACAATCTTGTGGATTGCCTCGGCCGCTTGAGGCAGGGGCCCATCGGGTTCTCGTTGGCATTGAGCCTGACCGCGTCGGGCGGCAGGCTGGGCAATGCCGAGAGCCCCTGTGCCAGAACAGACTCGTTGTAAAACGGCAGGGATCCGCCCGCCGTCAACAAGGCTGCGATGCGGCCGAAATCGCGGCGACTGAAGCCACGTTGCAACAATTCTCGTCGCGACTCGGGGCCGAAAAGGTCATTCATCGCTCCTCCAAGATCCGTATTTTGATGAGAGTGCCCCCAGTGATTGGCGCGGGAGGATTCTTCGGAAACATCGATGGACATAGAAGACCTCCAGATCCCAGCAATGGTGAAAAGTCACCTCACTCCACACGCCGCGCGGACGCGGTCGAGAACAACACGGGCCGTAGTTTTCGCGCGAGCGGCGGCGGCGGCGCGGACTTCCGCGACACGCTCGGGATGAGCCAACCAGTCGGCCCGCCGCTCCCGCGCGGTCGCAAACCGGGAAATCATGGCCTCGCCCAGCCGGGTTTTCACTTCTCCATAGCCGATCCCCCCCTCGCGGTAGCGGCGCTCAACTTCGCCGAGCTCGTCAGGCGAGGCAAAGAGTTTAAACAGGTTAAATAGAGGGCAGGCGTCAGGGTTTTTGGGAGCTTCCACCGGCGTGCTGTCGGTGACGATTTTCTTGACCTTTTTCCGCATGGTCGCCGGCTCGTCGAAGATGTCGATCGTGTTGTTATAGCTCTTGGACATCTTGCGGCCGTCGAGGCCCGGGATCACGGCCACCGATTCGAGGATATGGGCCTTGGGCAGCCGGAACACTTCTTTTCCGCCGCCATAAACCCGGTTGAACCGCTCGGCAATGTCGCGAGTGATCTCGAGGTGCTGCTTCTGGTCCTGTCCCACGGGAACTAAGTCGGCGTCGTAAAGCAGGATGTCAGCCGCCTGAAGCACAGGATAGGCAAAGAGCCCATGCTCGGCTGACAAGCCCTGCTCGACCTTGTCTTTGTAGCTGACGCATTTTTCGAGCCAGCCCATGGGTGTTACCGTCGATAACAGCCACGCCAGCTCGGTGGTTTCGGGTACGTCCGACTGGACGAACAGTGTGGACTTGGCGGGATCGAGCCCCAGCGACAGCATCGTGACGATGACGTCAAACGTATAGGAGCGAAGCTGAGTGGCATTGCGGACGCTGGTGAGAGCGTGATAGTCGGCGACGAAATAGTAGGCGTCGTTGTCGCGTTGCAGATCGATGAACTGCTTGAGAGCACCGAAGTAATTGCCGATGTGCAAAGCGCCCGATGGCTGAATTCCCGACAAGATGCGCATAGGACCGAAATCTCAGTTCGAATCAGCGAGGGAGCCGACAGGGGGCGGCCAATAGAACTACCCGCGTACTTGATATCCATGCGGTAAATCACTTTACCACGTTGCCCGACGATCGTCCAAGCCGAGCGGATCGATGCCGAGCGGATCGGACGGAATCTAGTACGAGATTTCGTCGAAAAAGTAACGTCGGCAAGCGCAGAAGGGAGGATTGGCAACGCGGCATGGCCGATGCTAGGATGACCATCAACTGACAGGGTCGCGCGCTCGATCGGCACCGGCGTGTGCCGCTGTCAATCGGGAGGAGCCAGGCGGTGGCCATCGAAATCTATGAGGACCATGGTGTTCGCTTTGAATACCCTTCGGACTGGGTGGTGGAAGTCACGGACGAAGGCGAGGTGACAACCGCCGATCTTCAGCACCCCGAGGGCGTTGCCTTTGTGCTCGTGCGAACCGACGAGTCGTGCTCTGATCCTGAGGCGACCTCCGATCTCGCGCTCGAGACCATGCGCGAGGAGTATCCCGACCTGGACGCGTCTTCCGTGACGGAGAGAATCGGCGACCACATCGTCACAGGGCACGATGTGGAATTCTTCTCACTCGATGTGGCCAACGCGGCCTGCATTCGATGTTTCCGCACGCCGCGCCGGACGGTACTCGTTTTTGGACAATGGGCCGATCTTGGAGGAGAAAGCATGTCCGATGTTGTTCACGGAGTGCTCGGGTCGCTGGAAGAGTTGGAAGACTGAGCCGCGATCGCGCGCATGGCACCGCACTTAATCGTGATTCTCGCGCTGGCTTGCGCCGCCAGGCCCGCGTTTGCCGTTTCATCGAGAAACTCCGCAATCCGATCGAGCAGCTCATCTCCGCCTTTATCGACCACGTCGGTGTGCCTCGCATCGATGACTTCGATCCAGTGAGGCGAGGTAGGGAACGCGGCGGCGAGGCGGCGTGCTTCGGCGATCGTAACGACGATGTCGTTGGTTCCATGGAGGATCAAGGTGGGACACGTGACCTGCTCTGCCGAGTCGATCGGCCGTGGAGAGTGGATCGAAACGCCCGCGATTTTGCTGGCCCGGCGAGTGGCGAGCCGGGCCATAAGCATCGGCAAGGGTATTCTTCGCCGTCCCAGCGAGAGGTGCATGGACACCTTCAGGTCGACCATGGGCGATTCGAGCACAATCGCCGTGAGCCGAGGTTGTGCGGCGGCGGCCCGCAAGGCGATGCCGGCTCCCATCGAGCGACCCCAAAGCACAGCTTGAAAGGGCAAGGCTGAGTCGATCCGGCCGACGCGGTCCTCGAGGAACTCGAGCCAGGTATGGATATCGCCCGCCTCACGGCCGCCGAACGTGGCAAAAGGCCCGCCGCTCTGACCATAACCTCGCGAATCGAGTACGGCCACGTTCCAGCCGTGCCGGTTCAAGGCGGCGGCGCGTTGCGCCTCGAGCACCGACGAAGCTTCGGCAAACCCGTGAAGCAGGATCGCGGTCCTTCCCGTCGGCGCCGCCCCCGGGGCGGGCAGCCAGCGGCCAGCGAGTCGGGCCCCGTCGGCAGCTCGCACCTCGATGGGTTCACCGACGCATTCAGGCTGGAACGTGTTTGGTACCCTCGTCGGAAATTTGCCGGTGACAATGGATCGAGGGGGAGCGATCAAAACCCAGGCCGCGAACTCGACGATCGCCAAGAGCAGACACACGATGGCCCCGAGCACGAACCCCACGCATCCAAAGAGAAGCCGTGTGCGCAACGCTAACTGGCCGGTGGCGGCGATAACGTTGCGGGGAAAGGGTTTTTCGGGTTTTGAAGTGTCGTCGGGACGATTTCCGGGCACATCCCGCTGGTGATCCAGAAAAACACTGGTGGTGATGCCATCGTCCCTCCACGTCAAGCGAATCGATCCTTCACGCCAGGTGCGGAGCAAGGGCACCCCGCGTCGCTCCAGAGGCGCAAGCGCATCGCCGGCCGCGCGGCCACGGGCCGCTGGCTGACAACCACGAGCCGGGGCTTAGCCCAGTCGTAGAGCCATTCGGGATTGGCGGTTCTACCACCGTGGTGCGGGGCCAGGAAAACATCGGGGGGAGGCTCCGGTGGCGGACGCGCGACCATCTCGTCCAGGCCGAGTTGTTCGAGATCACCCGTCAAGAGGAGATGACGGCCGTGGAAGGCGATGTCGAGCACAAGACTTCGTGCATTGTCGGAGGCTTCAGGGTGCCAGCCGTCGGGCGGGTGCGAAACAGTAAACCGGACGCCGGCTTTTTCCCACGACCGGGGTGCCGTGATCGGCCGGACCGGAATTCCCCGCGCGTGAAATTGTTCGATCAGGCGGATTGCCATCGGATTCTCCACTCCGGCAAACCCCGAGGGGAGCCGCACTTCCCCGATCGGGAACCGGTCGAGCAGGTCCGGCAAGCCGTCGTAATGATCCTGATCGGCATGGCTCAGGAAGACCGTCTCGATACGGCTGACCCCGCGTGCCCAGAGCGCGGGCGCGATGACGCGGCGGCCGACGGTCGGATCACCGAGTCTCCCGCAATCGTAGAGCAAAGTCTT
Source organism: uncultured Isosphaeraceae bacterium (assembly GCA_963829765.1). Classification (GTDB taxonomy): domain Bacteria; phylum Planctomycetota; class Planctomycetia; order Isosphaerales; family Isosphaeraceae; genus CAWFRS01. Next base: position 29,057 of record CAWHKI010000156.1, read on the forward strand.
TCCGTCAGGCGTATGGATTAAGACCGCCAAGCCGTGCCCGACCGCTAAGAATTCGGCCTCCAGAGTGGCGCCTGCAGGTCGAGGTTCCCCCGAGCAGCCAGCCCGGCACGATCCAAGCCGCCAGCAGACACCAGATGCCGCCAAGGTGCAACCAGCGCGTAGGGACGGACGCTCCGAAGCGTGCCATCTTCGTTGTGGCCAGCGTGGTCAGTGTGGCCAGTGCGAGTAACGCGTAAAATACCAGGACCCATCCCCAGTTTGGGCCTACGACGAAGCTGTGACCGAGCGGTTGCGCGACCCCCCAGAGGACGACTGTCTGGGTCATCTTTAATAACCAGGCGGCGGCCCACGCCAGCGGGCTTCCCAGCGGTCCCCACGCGGCTGAGAACACCAGCGCGAGCCCACCCAGCAACATGGCCGCCGAGGTGAGCGGGATGAGCGGTATATTCAAGAAGATGCCGATGGGTGAGACGAGATGGAACCGAAATGCGACCAGGGGCAAGGCGGCGAGCCACACGGCCGTCGAAGCCACGATGCCGTCGACAATGCCCGCTCCCACCCGACGCAATGCCTTGCGCCACCCGGGTTCAAGCAAGCGCTCGAGGTCATCGAGTGCCGAGCGAGGGCCGAACCATCGGCACCGGACCGTCTCAAAAATGTGGCGCATCAGGGCACAGGCGGGTGACACCAGCCAGACGAGGGCGGCGATTGCCAGGAAGGAGAGCTGGCAGCCAATGTCGAAGAGGTACATCGGGTTGATGCCCAGAGTAAACAGGCCGGCGAGCGACATTGTGTTGGCGGGCCGCGCCAGGCGATTGACGATGGCGGCCGAGCAAAATGTCGCGGTCATGACGGTCGAGCGCACGACGGAGGGGGCCAGTCCAACCAGTAAGGCGTAGCCAAGCATGGTCACACCGACAATCAAATAAGCGGGCCGTCGCGGAAAGCCAATCGCGCAAAGAGGAAGAGCATCGCCAGGGCGAGTGCTTGCAATTGGAGCCCGGAGACGGCCAGCAGGTGGGTTGTTCCAGTTCGAGCGAACGCATCGTTCACCTCGGGATCAATTTCTTCTCGCCATCCCAGAAGCAACGCCGCGGCCAGCGGAGCGGTCGCTGGATCAATCTGTTCGAAAAGCCAAGTGCGAATGCGGTGCCGATGACGATCGAGCCAAAGTGTAAACACACGATTAGTCGCGCTAAGATCAGGCCAGAAGCTTTCCGGGTCGTCGACGCTCAAACGCAGGCGGATACCCTGGGTTTGCAAAAACCGACGATAGTCGAACTCGCCCGGATTAAGGGGCGGAGCGAGCCTGGCGATTTGGCCGGCTGCCTCGACGGCCTGGCCGGCGCGGATGGAAGACCGATCGCCGGTCACGACCACGATCGCTCGTCCCGAGGCTTTGTGCCAGCGCTGGCCGTCGCTAATCGATGTGAGATCGAGTACGAACCGGGTGGTCACCTTATCCTGATCGCCACTGGCGAAGCCGAAACCTTGACGTTGATGGCGGAGCCCGCGAGCCTCGCTCACGATGCCCCGGACCCATGCCGGCTTTGGCGTTTCGGTGGCGCTCCAGGCCAGGTCATCGGCTGCCATATCCGACCAGCGGTGGTGATGCCAGCCGGCTCCGATCGCCCAGAAAGCCGCCAGCAGCATCAGGGAGCAGAAACGGGTGTGTCGCCTTGCCAGTATCGCGGTCACACCAAAAGTGAGCGAGATCATGGCCAACTTCTTGGTTTCGAGTGCAAGGAACCAGCGATCCGAGACAATACCGATCGCTGTCGCTACGAGTAAGGGCGCCAAGGGAGCGATCACAAACGTCACCGGCCGCGAGGTGTTCCCTTGTGACGGCACCTGAATGCCGAACTTAGAGCCGGATCGCTCCGCGCGGGGCGGGGCATGCGCTGGCGTTGCGGCGGGTGTGAACGACCCGGGTCGATCCACGTCTAGGCCCTTTGGCTGACGATTCGCGGCATCGCGTGCCCGTGAGAAAATTGCATTCCCATCGGCCATTTCGTGTTGAGAAAACGTACCTAATCCCGTGAGCCGGCAGCCGGTGAGGCCGGAACGCCGCCGGGCTGCGTGGCAACAGAGTTTGGCCTGGGAGTTCGCGTCTTCGCCGGCTCGAGCGCCTTGAGCATCCGCAGCAGGTCGCTGTCGGTCGTCAGGACCAACCGTGTGTCTCCCTTGAGTGCTTCCTTGTAGATCTCGAGAGTGCGGGTGAAGTTGTAGAACTCACCCGTTTCACGAATGGCCTTGGCGTAGGAGTCAATGATCTCGGCGTCGACGCGCCCCTTGAGGATATTCGCGGCTTGCTTTCCCTCGCCTTCGATTTTCTGGACTTCCGCCTGGGTCTTGTTGATGATCTCTTTCTTGCGCTGTTCGCCCTCGCTGGTCGTCTTCACGGCGATGGCTTCCATCAGTGAGATGGCGCGATCGAACGCGGCCTCGCGCACCTGCGGCACGAACTCAATTCGCGAGAGGCCGACGTCCACCAGCTCGATGCCGCGGCCAGTCGCCTGGCCCTGTCCGTCCTGGGCGAGAGCGTGCTGGGCGTTTTGTTTGATCTCTTGAGTGATCTTGAGCCGTCCCAAAGAAACCGATTCCTTGGCCTCGGGGGGCACGATAAAGTCGAGCAGGGCCTGGTCTGGCTCGGCGCCGGCGGGCTTCTTCCCCGGCTCGCCGGCCCGTGCGACCATCTCGGGGGGTAGCCCCAGCGTATAAGTCATCTTGCGGTTCGTGCTGCGAACGATCTCGGCCAGGTTGTTCGTGGTGATCGTGTCGCGAGCGGTACTCCGGACGAACTCCTTCACCCGTGACTCGGCGTTTGGAACGGTGCGCAATGTCCGAACGAATAGAGCGGGGTCGGTAATCTTCCAAACGGCCCAGACCGTGACCTCGACCTTCTTGCCGTCGGCGGTGGGGACGTCTACGAGCTTTTCATCGTGGCTGGTCCCGTGCCAGACCTGAAGGGTCTTGGGCAGCCGCATGACCTCTTGAACCAGCGGCAACTTGAAATAAAGACCGGGCTTGGTGCGGGTGGCGACGGGCTGGCCGAATTGCAGGAGGACGGCCAGCTCGCGTTCGCTCACCGTATACAGCACGGACTCGGCCAGGGGGACGGCGAGCACGAGCGCCAGCCCGACCAAAATTGCGGTGATCTGGGTGCGGTTCATGGGCTTGACTCTCCCTTCGACTCGAGGTTGAGGAGGGGCAAGAGCTGCTTGAGGTCGCTGTCGATGATCGTTTTATTCTTCACGCCTTGAAGGAAGTCTTGCATGGCCTCGAGGTACAGCCGCTGGCGAGTGATCTCGGGTGCACGCTCATAGGCATGATACTTGGCCAAGAGGGCCTCGATTTCGCCGTTAGCCTCGGCATGGCGGCGGGATGCGTATCCCTCGGCCTCGCGAATCAGTTTGTCGCGGGCGGCCCTGGCTTCGGGGATCAGTTTATTTCGAGTCGCCTCTGCCTCATTTTCCAGCTTCTGCTTCTCCTGGATCGACGCATTCACCTTATCAAACGCCGGCTTGACTCGGTTAGGCGGGATGACTCGCTGCATCTGCAGGGCCGTGACCGTGATGCCGCATGCATAGGCTTCGAGGATTCGCTGGGAATCATCGCGTGCCTTGAACGCGATATCACTGCGTTTGGCGCCGATCACCTCATCGAAAGAGTAATCGCCCACCATCTGGTTCATCACGGTGCGGGCCACGGTCGTCAACAGGTTTTCCGCGAATCGGTCATTTTCGCCCACGGGAAAGCGGAACAAGAACTGTGACGGCTCGGTGACTTTCCACTGCACGGTCCACTCGACCGAAGCGGTGTTGAGGTCGCCCGTGAGCATCAACGTCTCTTCCTCCACGCGGTCTTGAACGCTCATCGCTTCTTCGGTGCGAGATGCCAGCCCGAACGGCAAGCGCAGGCCATGCTCTTCGACGCTGACCTTCATCACCTGATCAATGAGCGGGACCTTGAAATGCAGACCGGGCATGGTCGTGGCGTGGTATTTCCCGAACCGCAGGACGACGGCCTGCTCGTGAGGTTCGACGGTATAGCTCGTGTCGGAAAGCATCCAGATCGCCAGGAAAAGTACGACAACCCAGGGAAACAGCGGAAGAAAACGTTGCCATTGATCCAGCGGCGTCGAATGTTGGCCCCGCCGGCGATATTCGTCGAATGGCTCCATGCGTGGAGACTTTCTCGGTTAAAGGAGGAACCGGAGGCCGAAACGCTTCCAGGATGTTCGCCCGCGCAGCGCGGGCCAGGGACAAAGAAGTTTCCGTAATTGTTGATCCGACGTCACTCGATGAGCAAGAGTAAAGGTCGAACGATTCGTGGAATGCCCCCAAACGCACGCGCGGCCGGAGGTGATTTCGGCTGAAGCCTTCTAGCGCCTGCGGGAAGGCGAGTTCATTCGAGCTGCTGGTGAGCTCGCAGCAACCGAATCTGGCACTTCTTGGCCCATGGCACCGCGCCCGCCGACAGCCTGTCCGCCGCGCCCACAACTCGCCGGCGATGCCCTCGCCTTGAACCAGGACATCGATTCTTTCATCCTTATTCATTGAAGTGGCACTTTCTGGCGCGGAGTGGCGAGGTTTGAGCGAGGCTCCGTTTCGGAAGGCGACTCCGAGAAGGGCGTTAGGGCAATTCGGCAAACGAGCATGTACACTCTCGCTCGGGGCACGAAAAACGGGGCGCTGCAAGGGGCCAGCGGCACCTTCGTGGGGACAAAAACACCCCCCTGCGCGAGCTCAAATCAATCTGAATCGGCATTTACTGTAACCCGCCACACGTCTCCCATCACCCGCCGCCCGCATGAGCGAGCTCAGCTCAACGTGAATCGGCATGTAATGGAGCCGTAGCGACCGACAATTGTGGCCGGGGTCGCAGACCCCGGCGTCGGCAGCCTCTACAAGGCGGGACCGATCACGGTTCGCATGATGATCCCTGTGATTCGCGCAAATGCAGGTTGGGTCGTGGCTGAAAACTGATTCGGCGATCCCCGAGAAACACTCCGTGTACACTTCGCGCACACCGCCCATACTAACAATATAACACGGTTCGCAAATTTCGTTAATGCACCTATGTCGGTTTGCGGCAATCTTCGATCAGAACATATTGCTCCGGGGCGATTTAAAAAATTTTCCGAAATTTTTGTCCGCGATCATTGCGCGCGCCGGCATAGCGGCCCGAGGGCACCGATATATCGCGAAAACTCGGCAAGACCGTGGCAGCCGCGACGGCCCGAAGAATCGTTCTTACCGGCCTTACGCCGATGGTGAACATCGGCGATGAGACGCTTGATGTCTCCGCGGTAACAGAAAGACTCATTGTCCTCGGAAGGGACGTAAAGGCACGGAATAAAACGTAAACATATGAGGTTCTTTGTGCCTTGGCTCGGCCACGCGACCCGAGCCTGCCTTGCAATACGCGGCGCGGAGGCCTCGAAGCTTCAGGCGGGTGCTCGGACATCTCCCTTGGCTGGGCGGCGTCGAAAAGCCTCTCTCGTTTCCCACACCAAGAGTTAAGGTCGAGAAGCTCTTGTGGCATCGCCCGTCCATAAAAAATTCAACGACCGCAATGAAAGCTAGGATTGGCTGATTTTTCGCGGTACGCCTTCACGGATGTTGCGAGTTTCTAGCTTTGATTGCGGTCGTTGAAAGAATTCACTTGCAATTTAGACCGGCCCGTGACCAAATTAAGCGCGTTCATCGTGAACGGGTCGTTTTCGCAGTGATCATCTCCAGTCGCGGACCCCGCCGACGCCCTGTTGAATGGATGCCCTTACCGTGGGTGCCGTGCGTTTGCACCGGGGCAAGAGGGTCACTTTAAACATTTGCTCAACACGGCGGTTCGCCGGACGTCCCGTGTGCGCGCCATGACGTGATCCTCTCGGGATTCGCCCCGGGCATTGACAACGAGAGATCGGCTTCAACCCGTCAATCGGACCACTGGAGGGCCCCATCCGATGGAATACGTGGAACACGGAAGGCCGGAAAGTGAGCGTGCCAACGTCCACCGCTCCTCCGCCGCCGGAGGGGCTGATGAGCTCATCCAGGCCCTGACCCACTACAGGCGCGGCCTCGTCCGCCGCGCGTCCCAATTGATTCGCTCGCTGAATGTGGACGAAGCGGACCTGGATGCCGAGGGCGCGGTGGACCTTGCCTTCTGTGCGCTTCACAGAAGGGCGGCGGAAGCGCGGCGACAACGCCGCGGAGAACCAACAGGACCTCGTCAAACGAGCGTGGGGCGCGGTGCGATTGGTTATCTTGCAACATAAGCGGCGTTCGCGATCGGTCAAGCGCGGCGGCGACGGCAGAGACGGCGAAGGCTCCGATCCGAGCCGGCCGTGCAGTCGTGATACCGCCAGCGCCGCCAGCCGTGGCTTCAGGCGAGTCGAAGCCGACCTCGACCGCTTCGCGTCCCACGAGCCTGCTTTTGAAGAAGTCGTCGATGCGAAGATCGATCTCGAGGCGCTCGCGGAGCGAATTCATCACGACCGCCTTCGCACGATTCTCACCATGCACCATCAAGGACACTCCATCACGGAAATTGCGGCTGCTCTTGGCCTGCACCGTCACACGGTGGCCCGCAAGATGAGGCAGATCGCGCAAATTTGTGCGAGACCGAGGGCCCGCCCGTGACTAAGACGGGGTCTCGTCTGACGTTGCGTGCTCACGTCGGGTGAGGTTCGAGCCCTTTAACGTCACAAGGGAGTCGTGCACGCATTTGCACTCCGGACTCTTTTTTGAGAAAAATTGTGCCACGCTAGCCCGTTTTGGCAATTTATATATACAGGGAGCGATGGAATTTTCGGACAGGACTTTCCCAACGTTCGACCTGCGCCGTCGCCCGAGGCAAGCGGTCGCCTTCATTGAGGGCGGCCGCCCGTCCCGACCTCTGAACTTTCATCCCTGACGATCGTAATCTGACGGCCTTTTGGGGCATAAACCGCGCATTCTCGGCCCGCGCACAGAGTACGCGCTCTACACCGGGAGCGCTCGTCGGGCACACGCCGCGTGCCAACGGTCGTTGTCTGCGCCAAGGCTCTCGTCACCAGCACCAAGGAGCACATCATGAACCGCGAAAAACGCAAGCAGATCTTGCAGCTCAAGCCCTATCTCGACAAGCTCGAAACCCGGCGGCTCATGAGCCTGGGAGGCGCGAAGGCGCGGCTCGATCATGCGATGGTGCAAGCGACGGCAGGGCTGGAGACTCAGCTCGCCGCCGGCGACCTGGGGGCGTTCGCGCTCGATCTGGTGCAGCACCCCGGCGCGGCGGCCGACCTTGGGCTGGGCGCGCTGTCGCAGGCGCTTCGCAAGCGCGAAGGCTACGCAGTACGGCACGGATGGGCCGCCAGCTTGGTCAGCGAGCTGACGGCTCATCCCAGATACGCGGCCGCGCATCACCTGACGGCGGCGCTGACCGCGCCACCCGCGAGCCCCGTTACCCCACCGGCGCAAACGGTCGCCGCCACAACCACCTCCGCCTCGCGGACGGTCGCCACCACAATTCCCGCCCGCACGGGTACCGTCGTCACACCGACACCCACGACGTTGCAACAGTTGGAACAGACATTCGCAAAGGCAGCGGCGTCCCAGCCGCAGCCCGCCGCCGTCGTCGCGACGACGGCCACCGAGTCCCTCAGCCCCACGCCGCCGTCAGCGGTCATGAACGACCCGCTGTCAGTCGCGGTCGGCGGAGCGCTCGACTTCACCATGCCAAATCTGGGATTGGGAACATCTGGCCTGACCTTCACCATTACACCCCAGCCGCTGCCGGCGAACATGTCATTTAACCGCCAGACAGGCGAGCTCGAATTCGCCCCGGCACCGGCCAGCAAGGCACATTGGATTTTTCCGTCGCGGTATCCAACGGCTCACAAACCGGGGTGATCACCTTGCCCATCACCGTGGCCGCCCCAGCACTCTCTTCCACCGAGATCTCGGGCCAGGTTGTCGACGAAAACGGGGACCCGCTAGCGGATATGCCGGTCACGATCGCCGGCATCTCAACGGTGACCAATTCATCGGGCGACTTCACCTTGACGGATGTCCCGGCTAACCCCGGCCCGATCAGCGCGGGCGGTTCGGTCGGGAGCGAGCAGGGCCGGCTGGACCTGACGGCACCGGTGGCCCAACTACTCGGCCACGACCTTTACGCCGACGCCGACAACGTCATCTCCAGCCCGCTCATTCTGCCGATGATCCATTGGTCGACAGCGGTGAGCTTCAGCCAGGCACCTTCGGCGAGCTCCATCACCATCACCACGCCCGCCGTGGCCGGCTTCTCGATTCAGATGCCCGTGAGTGCAACGGCGATTTCACCGGCCAGCGGCACGCTCCAGGTCGCCCAACTGCCCGCGGCGCTCTCCGCCCAGCACATGGCGCCGGGCATGAGCAGCGGGCTTATCCTATACAACATCGTGGGCTCCGGGCTGTCGTCATCAGTGCAGTTGACGCTTCCCAACACGGCGGGTCTCAAACCCGGCGCGATCGCCTACCTGACACAGTTTAACCCAGTGACGGGAGGGCACGATGTCGTGGGCCAGATGGTGGTCTCGGACGACGGCGAGACGATGACTTCGACGGGCCCCATCACGCTGTCGGCCGCGGCCAGCACGGTCGCGGGGGCGTCACCGGCCCTCGTGACGCCGGACACCAGCCCGGCCATCCTGGGCTTAACCGGCTGCCTTGGCATTTCAATGCAACCCGACGTTCCCACGCCCATCTACATCTGCCACGGCTGCCAGTCGACCGCGGGCGGCTCGAGCCCGCCTCCCTCCTCAAGCCCGCCTCCTGGATCGGGCCCCCAGCCGCGTGCTATGGCATCAGGCGCCCTGCTCGGCGGCGCAACCTCGGGCTCCGGCTCCGCGTCGGGCTCAGGCTCGTCGGGCGGCTCGGGCTCGTCCGGAAGTTCGGGTTCGTCTAGCGGATCGGGATCCTCAGGCAGCTCGGGTTCGTCCGGCGCGGGCGGGGGTGGCTTAGGAGGTGCCGGCGGCGGGATCATGATGGGGGCAGGCGTCATGGACTCCAACGCCGGCCTGGTCACAGGTGAATACTTCCTCAACAATCAACTGGCGACCTACCAGGCGCAAGGCCAGACCATCGGCATCAATCTTCAGTATAGCTCGGCCCAGGCCGATCCCACGCCGGTCGTCGAATACCAGTTCACCACCCCCATCGGGGGCGACTCGTCGTCGATCTCGTCGATTACGGCCCAGGTCAGCCTCGCCGGCGTGGTTCAGGGAGACCCCGTTACGTACGACACGCCCGACGGGTTGACCGACGGCGAAACCTATGATATTCCCATCCAGGTTAACGCGTCGGAGCTACCCACCGGCGTTTACACCTACGCGATCACCGTGACCAAGGTCTACGGGAGCGAGACGTTCACGTATGTCACTTCAACCGTTGAAGGCAGCGTCAACGTCGTCAACGAGTCCAGCGACCCGCTCGGCGCGGGCTGGAGCATCGGCGGCTTGCAGAAACTCTCGCAGCTCGCTACCAACGGCCCTGTTTTGATCACGGCGGGACAGCAGGGAACCGAGGCGTTCCAACCCGCTTATGCGGATGGTCAAACTTACGTTCAGGACCTTGCGATTTCGACCAGTTCCTCGTCCTCCCAAATTCTGGCCAATGACGGGACCGGCGATTTCTCGGCACCGACCGTTTCGGCGAGCGACACCGTCGTGGGCTCCGCGTCCGGCATTTTCACCAGTAACGGCGAGCAAGATCTGGCCGTCGTCACCTCATCAACGCTTCAGATCGAGCTTAATAACGGCTCGGGCGGCTTCACGGCAGGTGACAGCTACACGATCCCTTCTGGTTACGACGCCAAGGGAGTCGTTGTCGGCAACTTCTCCGGCCACGACAACAGCGACCTCGACATTGCCGTTCTGCTGGCTTCGACCAGCACCGAACTCTATTCCATTGCGGTGTACATTGGCGCGGGCGACGGCACCTTCGGCACGCCGGTGATCTCGGAGTGCGGCGGCGGGGACGGAGGCGAGGGACAGGCGACCGGCGCCCAGGCCGACTCGATCGTCGCCGGCGATTTTAACGGTGACGGCGAGACAGATCTCGCGTTTGTGGCCGACGGCGACGACCATGGCTCACTCGTTGAGGTGATGCTCGCCGGGTCGGGCGGATCGATGAGCTACGATTCGGGCGTAACCGTGCCCAGTGACAACAAGGCGGTCGGCGTCGCGACGCTCGACTACAACGGCGACGGCGATACCGACCTTATCGTCGAGGCGGAGAATACGAGCCTTTATGAACCACTGATCAATCTCATCCTCTACACCGGCAACGGGTCCGGCGGCTTCACCGAGGCCGCAACCTACCAGACGGTCGGCAACGACGCCACCGGTGTGATCGGGATGGTCACCGGCGACTTCCAAGGGCCGAGTATGGGCCTCGAAGTCGGCGTGCCCGAGAGCAACGGCGACACAATGGAATACGTCGATATTGTCCCCATCTCAACCTCGGGCGAGATGGGGCCGGCGGTGCTCTACCCGGTGGCCGACGAAGCCGGCGGCAGTGTCGCCGGCAATATCGTCGCCGCCGACTTAAACGGATCGGGTAAGCCGAGTATCGCCATGACCGACGGCACCGACAACATCTCAGTGATGCTCACAGACCCCTCCAGCAACCAGTTCCTGCCGGTCGAGGACATCACGACCGCATCGCCACCCGGCATGCTGGCGGTCGCCCCATTCATGGAGACCCCCGCGACCTTGGTCTACCGTGGCCCCACCAGCGACCCGTCCACGCTCGTTCATAACGAGGACGGCACCTGGACCAGGACCTATCCCGACGGCACCGTGATCCAGTTCAACTCGTCGGGGCAGGAGACCTCCGAGTCCGATCGCAACGGCAACACGTTCACCTACGCGTACGTCGCCAGCGGCGCAGCCGCCGGCGCCCTGGCCACGATCACCGACCCCGTGGGCCTGGTCACCACACTGGCCTACAACGATTCTGGCTATATCAATACGATTACCGACCCGAATGACGCGGTGACGAACTTCGCGGTTGACGACCACGGCAACCTGACCGAAATCGAAGACCCGCTCGGGGACACCACAGAGTACGGCTACTCCACCCCATCGAACCACGAGGTGACCTCCGAGACCGACCCCAACGGCAACACGGCGAACGCGACCTACAATAGCTTCGGACAGCTAACCAGCGAGACGCTTTATGACGGCACCTCGACGACGTCGATCGATTCCGCGCAGAGCAATGGCCTCTTGGCCCCGGGCGATAGCGGTTCGCTCTCGACCGATTACGACGCCAGCGTCACCGACCCGGACGGCCGAACCACCACGCTGACCTTCAACTGGATGAGCCATCCGACAGGCGAGGTCGCGCCCAACGGCGGCTTGACGACGACCACGTATGACAAGTACGGCTTCCCCGCCACCGTCACCGATGCGCTGGGACGAACGACGACATATACGTACAATTCCGCTGGTGAAGTCACCTCGGTCACGGAGCCGTACTACGCCGTTTTCAGCCTGGACGAGATCTACATTAACCCAACCGAGACGATTACGTACGGCGTCGATGGCGTGCCGACCTCGATCACCGACTTTGACGGCAATACCACGACGTTCGTGCTCGACTCGCACGGCAACGTCTTGGAAGAAGAGCAGCCCGGCGGTATTGACCAGGAGTGGACCTACAACTCGGCCGGCCAGGTGCTGACCCACACCGATGCCGACGGGGCGACCACGACCTACAGCTACGACGATCTCGGCCGCATTTCGGAAATCCAAGAGCCCGGCCCGGGCTCGCCGACGATCGATTACGAGTATCTCACATTGTTTGGCCTCCACGTCGTCGGCATCACCGACCCGGACGGCAACCTCAGTGGATATGCTTATAACGCGATGGGCGAGGTCGTCTTGGAAGCGAATGCGGCCCAAGTCACTGGCGGGTACACCAGTCCAGTTGTCCTACGACGGCGATGGCAACCTGACCTCGGTGACCGATGCCAATGGGAACACCACCAACTACAGTTATAATGCGCGCAACGAAAGGGTCAGCATGACCGACGCGTTGGGCAACACGACGAATTACGGGTACGACGCCGATGGAAATGTGATCACAGTCACCGACCCGCTCGGCAATACAACGACCTATTCGTATACTTCCGAGAACCAATTGTACACATTGACCGACCCGACCGGTGGCACCACGACCTACGGTTACAACCTTGATCGCGAGCTCACCTCGGTGACCGATCCCAACGGCAACGCGGTGACATACTCGTATAACACACTGGGTTTGGTCTCTGGCAAGTCTGAGCTGGAGGGCGACTCGGAGGTCTCGGTCGCGAGCTACTACTACGATGGCGACGGCAACCTGCTGTACGCGAACAACGGCGATGGCGCCGAAGGCGGCTACACCTACAATGGCCTCAACGAGCTGACCTCCTTCACCAACGCCGACGGCGACACAACGTCGTACACCTACGATGGCGTCGGCGACATTTTGACCGTCACCGACGGCCTTGGGCACACCACGTCGTATACGTATAACGACATGGGTCAAGTCCTCACCGAAACCCAGCCTTCCGGCGGCGGGACGACTTCGTACACCTACGACCCTGCCGGCCTCTTGGTCAGCGTCACCGACCCAGACAACAACAACACGACATATTCGTACAGTTCGGATGACCTCGTCAGCGAGGAGAGCCCGACGGGCGGGTTGACGTCATACACGTATGATCTCATGGGCAATCTGTTGAGCAAGACAGACCCCGACGGTAACGAAATCGACTATTCCTACGACGCCGACAATGAATTGACGGGCGAGACCTGGTACGACTCGTCCGGCGACACGCTGGATACGTTCAACTACACCTACGACGCCGATGGCGAGCTGACCGCGGTCAGCGACGACAACAGCTCGTACGAGTACACCTACAACGCCGACGGCGAAGAGACGAGCCAGAGCGACGCCGGCTCGCCCGACCTGCCTTTAGTGACATTGACCTACGACTACGACGCCGACGGCAATCGCACCAGCATGGACGACAGCCTGGGGGGCCTGGTCAGCTACACGTATAATGCGCGCAACGAGCTGACGAACGAAACGCTTTCGGGCTCGGGACTCTCGGCCATGGCCGTGGCGAATACGTACGACAACGCCGGCAACATGACCGGCCAGACGCGGTACTCAAACCTGGCCGAGACGACCGTTGTCGCAGCCACCTCGTACGCGTACGATGCGGCCAACCAAATGACCGGCATCACCGACAAGAATTCCGGCGGCACGACGCTGGTGTCGTACGGCTACACCTACGACGCCGCCGGCCTGGTGAGCCAGGAGACGCGGACATGGGATTCCGGGGCCGATAGTGACACGCTCGATTACACGTATACGACCAACGACCAGTTGACGGCGGTGACGCACACGGACCACTCGTTCGCCAACGAGAGCTTCACCTACGACGCCAACGGCAACGAGACGGGCTCAGGTTACACGACCAGCACGGGCAACGAGCAGACAGCGTCGCCCGGCTATACGTACACCTACGACGCCGATGGCAACATGATCACGTCGACCCAGACGTCCACAGGCGATGTCTGGACGTATACGTATAACCTCCGCGGCCAAATGACGGGTTCCGTCGAGACCAACAGCGAAGACACGGTCCTCGACCAGGTTACCTATACGTATGATGCCCTTGGCAATCGTATCGGCATGGACGAAAATGAAACTCAGACTTGGACGCTCTATGACGGTTCGAGGCCGATCATGGACTTCAACAGCGCCGGCTCTTTGGAAACGCGGTATTTGAACGGCCCGACGGGGCAGCTAGTCGATGCGGTCCTGGCCCGCGAGAGCGCCGGCGGCGCGATCGCCTGGTACATGCCCGACCGGCTCGGGACGGTACGCGATCTGATCAGCAACTCGGGCGGGATTATCGACCATGTCGATTACAGTGCCTTCGGCGCCGTGCTCGGCGAGTCGGACGCGTCCGTCGGCGACCGGATGATGGAGTTCGCGGGGATGGAGCGGGATACGGTTGCCGGGTTGAACTTGGCAGTGAATCGGGTTCAGAATCCCGGGACAGGGAGGTGGGATAGTCAGGATCCGACCGGGTTCAATGCTGAGGATGCAAATCTATACAGGTATACCGGTAACAATCCGATCGCCGGTAACGATCCTAGCGGTTTGAGCGATATATGGGACCAAATCCGGCCGGCGCGCCTACACATCCGGCCCGGCGGAAAGCCGCCGAAGGGTGAGAAATGGTCCTACCAGCATGGCGTCGGAAGTGGTTGCACCCAAATCACAGGGGCAGGGACGTATAAGCCGGTAGACGGACTTTACACACCGGGGGATACCTGAAAATCCCGACCTCCACCACGGTCGTAGTGGTTGGTTCTGCGTCCGGAGGGCCTATGGTCCTTGTACACTAACGGACCGCTTGAATGGTATCCGATTGGCATCCAGAACCCCCAGGGCGACAATCCTGCCGCTGGCGAGTGCAATGGACAGAACTGGAAAAAGCCGAAGGGAAAGCCGCAGACAATCCGCAAAACATGGCCCCCACCTAAGCCAGGGAAAGGTGACCCCGATTATTAAGGCTGGTGGCCTTTCTAGCTCTACAGCGAGTAGGAGCCCGTTCCTGAGGGTTATGCTTGCGCGTGCCGTGGCGGGATACTCAGTGGTGGGGAGGAGTACTCCGTGTCGGTGCGGCCGGAACCGGAAAAATGACCGCGCTTGCCGGGTTGCTCGGTGGTCAAAAGAAGTGCGGATGCAGCTATGGACGTCCGGAAATCTCAGCGTGTTGGGGAGCAGCGCCTGCCGCCCACCCCGGCGTTGGCACCTGGGTCGGCGGTCGGCTCACCGGCGCTGCGAGCAAGCGGCTAAAGCGGAAGGCTCACACGACCAGCCACGCCCTCGCAGGTTATGCAATCGGGGGCATTTCAGGTGGGCCCTCTTCGTGCGCTGCGGCTGTCTCGGCCGAGGAGTCGGAAAGAATCGAGCCTTCGCGGATTTTCGGGGCATTTGGGACCTAATGGATCACGTCTCGCCCACTTAAAAGTCGGACAGACCTAAAAACGCCGGACCTTGATGCGCCGTGGCTTCGGCCGCCAGCGGGGTCGGGTTCCTGCGAACATGCCCTCTGCGCTGGCGGCTCGCTTTCGGAGTCGCGGTCGCTGCGCCGATCGCTGTTACCGTCGTCGCGCTTGCGACAGTCTTATTTCTCGTCGCTGGTGATACCGAGCTCGCCATGCTTGACAACGGCAATGCGCCCGAGTCTTTTGAGCGGTTGGTCGGGGTGGGCGTGGTCCTTCTACTGAGCATCGTCGTTGTTGTTGCCCTTGGCCTTGCAATGATTTGTCGTAGATTCAGGGTAGCCGTGGCGCGATACCCGCACCACGTCGTGGACGGACTCTCGTTGACATCACTTGCGGCACTTGGGACGGCATTTGCCGTGTACGACATGTCGTTCAACATCGGGGAATCGACTGAGGCTGTTTCAATCGCGCTAACGCTCGGCTTCGTGGCCGCGGGGCCCTTGTTTCTCCAGCGGGCGGGTGGGTTGCGCAGGCTGCTTGTGGCGATACTCGTCTACGGCGCATTCGCAGGCTGGATCGTAGTACAACGTCATATCGACTGGAACGTGCGCAGACCCTTTGTGCGGGCGTACGCGATGATCCGCCCCGGCATGACGAGGGAACAAGTGGAGGCGGCTCTGCGTCAAGAGCTTCGGGGTAAGCGTTTAACAGCAAGGTCTGATACTTGGGGTGTGCAGTACACACTGGATCCAGACGACGGACGCTTCAACTCGGAATTTATCATCATCGAGATGATCGAAGGAAGGGTCGTTTCGACCCGCTATTCCCCGGATTGATTGTCCAGGGGGTCGGGTCTAGGAACAACTTTATTCCTCCGGGGGGGTTGAAGTTTATTCCGGAGAGGAAGTTCTTCAGGAGGCGGCGGAAGAGTGGAGGCGAATCACTCGGCTGGAGGGCAAGAAAGGCTGAGCGAGAGCGAAAGGAGCGTCACGGAAAAGGGGACATTACTATAGAAAAGGGAAAAGGGAAAAGGGGACATTACTATATCTCGACGCAATTTGGAAAAGGAAAAAGGGGACATTACTATATCTCGACGCAATTTGCGAAATCTGGAAAAGGAAAAGGGGACATTACTATATCTCGACGCAATTTGCGAAATCTGGGGAAAAGGGGACATTACTATATCTCGACGCAATTTGCGAAATCTGGGGGTTTTATCTTTCGGCATAGCTACGGAAGGGGAAGAAGGAAAAGGGGACATTACTATATCTCGACGCAATTTGCGAAATCTGGGGGTTTTATCTTTCGGCATAGCTAGACGGGTCGCGGCCGTCCCCGAGGACGAAGGCTGTATCCCAAACCCAAAGCCGTGGCCGTCTCCAACGTCCATCCTGAGGCTCCAACGGGGCGATCCCGGCACACCGATTGTCGAATGATCGCCAGGTCAATGTCGGCCGTGACGGCATTCACGCCTTCTACCCACAAAGTACCGCGCGGGACCGTGCCCGGCTCCAGCCGCACCGGCCCTTGTTCGGCGCGGTGGGCCAGCGCAAGCTCGACCACGGCCATGCTTCCGCTCGCTCAACCAGCCCAGCTCGCAGGGGTTGCGCTCGATGTACCGCAGCACCGCCAGGAGATGCTCATCTTCCTGCGCGGGAAACGCCTTGAACCGGCCTTGCAAGACGTGACCGCTGGACCGATAACGCATCAGGTACCGACGCACATGCGTGGTCATCAACCAATGCATCCAGCGGCTCAGCTCGCCGTCCTCGCGAGGCCACAGGGCCAGGTGGAAGTGGTTGGGCATGAGGCAGTAGGCCAGCACCCGCATGGGGACGCGGACACTGGCTTCGGCCATCAGTTCGAGGAAAGCGTCGTAATCCTCGGACCTGTGGAAAACCGTTGTCCGCGCGTTTCCCCGATTGAGGACATGATACGGGAACGGGGACATTGCTAAATAATGCCGCAGTCTGGGGAAACGGGACATCTCTCAATAGTGAGGCTATCTGGAAAGATTAGGAGGACACCGGGACGTCCAGGGGGTCAGACCTAGGAACAAGTTTATTCCGGAGAAAAAATTGTTCAGGAACGGACGGAAGCGCGGACGCGAATAATCCGGTTGGGCGGCAAGAGAGGCGGGACGCGAGCGAGAGGAGCGTCACGTGGGGAACGCTGCGCACTCTGTCGGTCTTCTTCGGTTGAATAAGAGGGAACGGTCGAAAACATTCGGAGGTCGCCACGCACCTGCAACCGACGGAAACGAAGTCTGCGCCTAGACGTGGGTCAATCCCTCCGGCGGCACGCAGGTGGATGTGTTCAACGACACCGACGACGCCGACGGCGAGCTGACGCAGGTCAGCGACGACAACAGCTCGTACGAGTACGCCTACAACGCCGACGGCGAAGAGACGAGCCAGAGCGACGCCGGCTCGCCCGACCTGCCGACGGTGACATTGACCTACGACTACGACGCGGACGGCAATCGCACCAGCATGGACGACAGCCTGGGGGCCTGGTCAGCTACACGTATAATGCCGCAACGAGCTGACGAACGAAACACTGTCTGGCACGGGACTCTCGGCCATGGCCGTGGCGAATACGTACGACAACGCCGGCAACATGACCGGCCAGACGCGGTACTCAAACCTGGCCGAGACGACCGTGGTGGCGGCAACGTCGTACGCCTACGATGCCGCCAACCAAATGACCGGCATCACCGACAAGATTCCAGCGGCACGACGCTCGTCTCGTACGGCTACACTTATGACGCCGCCGGACTGGTGAGCCAGGAGACGCGGACGTGGGACTCCGGGGCTGATGACCGACACGCTCGATTACACGTACACGGCCAACGATCAGCTCACGGGCGTGACGCACACGAACGATTCGTTCGCCAACGGGAGCTTCACCTACGACGCCAACGGCAACGAGACTGGCTCGGGCTACACGACCAGCACGGGCAACGAGCAGACAGCGTCGCCCGGCTATACGTACACCTATGACGCCGATGGCAACATGATCACGTCGACCCAGACGTCCACAGGCGATGTCTGGACGTATACGTAGAACCTCCGCGGCCAAATGACGGTGCCGTCGAGACCAACAGCGAGGACGCGGTGATCTCCCAGGTCACCTCATACATACGATCGCCCTAGGCAACAGGATTGGCATTGATGATAATGACACGCAGACGTGGACGCTCTATGACGGTTCGACGCCGATCATGGACTTCAGCAGCTCCGGCTCTTTGGAAACGCGGTCACTGAACGGCCCGACGGGCCAGTTGGTGGATGCGGGTCTCGGACGCGAGCAGGTCAGCGGCGAAGCGATCGCCTGGTACCTGCCGGACCGGCTGGGAACGGTTCGCGACCTGATCAACAACTCTGGGGACGTTATCGGTCACATCGACTACAGCGCCTTCGGGACGGTCTTGGGCGAAATCCGGTTCGACCGATCGGATGATGGGCTTCGCCGGCATGGAGCTCGATACCGTGACGGGCCGCTCAACTTGGCGGTGTATCGAGTACAGGACCCGGCCACGGGAAGGTGGACGAGCGAGGTCCGTTGGGGTTTGCGGCGGGCGACATGGATCTGTACCGCTACGTACAGAAAATGACCGTAACAGGCCGGGCAGATCCCTCCGGGCGGCGACGACGCCGGGTTTAATGGTCGGTACTTTACGTGGGACTTGGGCCCGGAGTAATTCTACCACCGGGCAGCCAAGTCTCCCCGGAGGGCGGAGGTGGCTCCCTTTCGGATTCCCAACAACATTCCCAACAACGTGGACGCGATTCTAATTCCTGGATGTAATGGGGGCATCCTTAAAATACCGAATTATGCTGATGTGACGATCATCCGGTTTACGCCGTCCGGAAAGCCTATCATCCGTACCACGTACAGAAGCACAGTGACGCCCTATCTTCCCGGTGGGACGCCGGTGTGGTTTCCCGCCCACCGAAAAGCAGGGAATCGTTGGAATAAGCCAATCCCCGGTTGCCCTCATCAACCGAAGAAGAAAAGACGGGACGAACAGAAAATGGGACAGGATCGGTGAGCTTTCTATGCAGATGACCTTTCGCAGTAACGCGCGTCGCCGGCTCGCCTTGCCGAAAAATGGTTCGGTCACGGCCAGTTGGTTGATAAGCGGTAGGGCAGGCGTGCGAGCGAGGCGACGGCGGCAGAGAGCCTCGGTTGAAGCTCGTGCCGTCGGTGCCCTGCGGCGTCTAGCTCTTTCGAGGGCTGGCGGACCCCGTGCGCCCGGCAAACCGATTCCGGAGAGGCCGTGCAGCAGACGAACGGCCGGTTGCGGCAAACTTTCGGCTTTATGCCCATGACTCGAGGGAGGCACGGAACAAACCTATGAAATGGCGACGCGCGGGTGTGTTCGATTTGAGGATGGGCACGACTTACGGATGCGCACAAGGTAGCCCCGTCTGGTCTGGCGATAGCTAACTATTTTCGGTGCTCGCCACGAACGTTGCGACTTTTGATCGGACACGGGCGACGATGCGCCCTCGGTTGGATAGGGACCCTCCCAGGCCGCCCTCGAGATAAAGCGCGGGTGGGACATCGTGCCACGTCTTCACGCCCGAGCACTGGCGCTGGAAGGACGGTTCTCGTTAGCGTCAGGCTGGGGCACGGTGACTGCGCAAGGCTTTCTTTCGCGGCGCGGCTCGACTGCAAGGTGCATACAGATGCCCTTTCCTGAACACCACGCGCGTCCCGCGTTGCCCAGCGCCCTCCTTGGGAAAGCTGCTCGCCTCAGTCGCCATCGGGGCCTTCGTTCTGGCTATCGCTATATTGATCCCGCCGTGGGCGGATCCCAGCTCAATGGGACTATTGGAAATAAGGGGACTAGTGGAGACTGCTTGGCTTGGGAATCCGACCGTCTACTCGAATGGCTTTGCGGAAAACAAGTTTCGGTCCATTAAAGTTGGCATGACGGCCGCTGAAGTAGCTGCGGTCCTAGGGCCACCTCTGAAGCGCGAGCCTTTTGGGGGTTTCCCTTTAGTATGGTACTACTCCGATCAGAAGACGGCAGTAGACAACTTTTGGAGGAGATGGATCGCCTTTGAAAACGGCAGGGTGAGTGAGGTTATATCTGACTTCTGGGTTGACTGATGCTTGTCCGCGGGCTCAATCAGGTTTTGGTTCTGGGGACGGTTTCCGGAGACACCAGGTTCCGGCAAAGGGGGCAAAGGCAAAGGGCAAAGGGGACATTGCTAAGCGAAGGGGACGTTGGCAAAGGGCAAAGGGGACATTGCTAAATAACGCCTGCAAAGGGGACATCGCTAAATAACGCCGATGTCCAGGGGGTCAGACCTAGGAACAAGTTTATTCCGGAGAAAAAATTGTTCAGGAACGGACGGAAGCGCGGACGCGAATAATCCGGTTGGGCGGCAAGAGAGGCGGGACGCGAGCGAGAGGAGCGTCACGTGGGGAACGCTGCGCACTCTGTCGGTCTTCTTCGGTTGAATAAGAGGGAACGGTCGAAAACATTCGGAGGTCGCCACGCACCTGCAACCGACGGAAACGAAGTCTGCGCCTAGACGTGGGTCAATCCCTCCGGCGGCACGCAGGTGGATGTGTTCAACGACACCGACGACGCCGACGGCGAGCTGACGCAGGTCAGCGACGACAACAGCTCGTACGAGTACACCTACAACGCCGACGGCGAAGAGACGAGCCAGAGCGACGCCGGCTCGCCCGACCTGCCTTTAGTGACATTGACCTACGACTACGACGCCGACGGCAATCGCACCAGCATGGACGACAGCCTGGGGGGCCTGGTCAGCTACACCTACAACTCCCGAAACGAGCTGACCAACGAAACACTCTCGGGCACGGGCCTGTCGGCCATGGCCGTGGCGAATACGTACGACAACGCCGGCAACATGACCGGCCAGACGCGGTACTCAAACCTGGCCGAGACGACCGTGGTGGCGGCAACGTCATACACCTACGATGCCGCCAACCAAATGACCGGCATCACCGACAAGAATTCCAGCGGCACGACGCTCGTCTCGTACGGCTACACTTATGACGCCGCTGGCCTGGTGAGCCAGGAGACGCGGACATGGGCTTCGGGATCGTCAACGGACACGCTGGGTTACACCTACACCGCCAACGATCAGCTCACGGGCGTGACGCACACGGACCACTCGCTCTCCAACGAGAGTTTCAGCTACGACGCCAACGGCAATGGGACCGGCACGGGCTACACGACCAGCACGAGTAACGAGCAGAC
Source organism: uncultured Isosphaeraceae bacterium (assembly GCA_963829765.1). Taxonomy (GTDB): domain Bacteria; phylum Planctomycetota; class Planctomycetia; order Isosphaerales; family Isosphaeraceae; genus CAWFRS01. The sequence continues at coordinate 50,344 of CAWHKI010000156.1, forward strand.
CGCGTCACCCGGCTATACGTACACCTACGACGCCGATGGCAACATGATCACCATGACGCAAACGTCCACCGGTGATACCTGGACCTATTCGTATAACCTCCGCGGCCAAATGACGGGTGCCGTCGAGACCAACAGCGAAGACACGGTCCTCGAGCAGGTCGCCTATACATACGATGCCCTAGGCAATCGGATCGGCATGGACGAAAATGATACACAGACGTGGACGCTCTATGACGGTAGCAAGCCGATCATGGACTTCAACAGTTCCGGCTCTTTGGAAACGCGGTATTTGAACGGCCCGACCGGCCAATTGGTCGACGCGGTGCTCGGACGCGAGCAGGTCAGCGGCGAAGCAGTCGCCTGGTACCTGCCGGACCGGCTGGGAACGGTTCGCGACCTGATCAACAACTCCGGGACGCCCAACGGTCACATCGACTACAGCGCCTTCGGGGCGGTCATAGACGAATCCGGTACGACCGATCGGATGATGGGCTTCGCCGGCATGGAGCTAGATGCCTTGACGGGGTTGAACTTGGCGGTGTATCGGGTTCAGAATCCGGGGACGGGGAGGTGGACGAGTCAGGATCCTTTGGGATTCGCTGCCGGCGACGTGGACCTTTATCGTTACGTGGACAACGTTCCGACGGCTAGGGCCGATCCCAGCGGGCTCCAAGAGGTAGGGGGACTTTTGCCGCCGCCATATAAGCTTCCGGAGCAAAAGCCCAACCCGATAATACCATCACGTCGCCCCGTACCCAGCCCGCCGCGAAAGGACACGGACCCCGATTATCCCCCTGCGAAGAAAAGGAGGTCACAAATACCACAACAATGTCCGGTAAGTAATCCGACGAAGCCAAAGAAGAAGTACGATCCTTTCAGGAAACATTTTGGTCACCTGTTTCCAAATATGGGGCCGGAGTAGGAAAGGCACGCCCGACCGCATCGACATGGCTGTAATTCACCGTCTCCCCGGCCCAGTCGCCGATTCGCGCCAGGAAGTCATTGGCGTTTCGCTCATCCGGGTCGTGTGGAGACAAGGACGGCGGTTCCGATGTGTCCCACGCGCCCTCGGCCCCGCAAAAGCGTCCCGACACGGTTTTGTTCAAGTTTACCGGAGGGCGATACTTAATAATGACTGGTTTATCTGCCTCGGCCCTCCGTAGGCGGCTGCTCGCATCGTTAGTCGTTGGCGCGGGGTTCTTCTCGCGGATGTGACCGCACCGCAGCACGCCTTCCCAAGTTGCGCTCAGGTTCGGCAAGGCGCCGACAATGGCGCAAAGCGGCACGGATGTCGCGCTCGCTCGCGAACAAGAAGAAGTAATTCGAGCCGCTCGTAGGCTCAGGCACGCGGTCGTCTTTCTTGTTTGGCCCGACGGTTCGGGTGGTACCGGCTTCGTGATTTCGCGGGCGCACCGGCTGGTCGTGACGGTTGGTCATCTGGCAGACGGTTTTTTCGAGGAGGGGTCGATCTCTGCATTCCTGGAGGGAAGCAGCAAGCGTCTGAGCGTGGATAAGGTCTGGTATCACCCGCGGCTTAGGCGCGAGCTCGACTTCGGCCTTGTCGCGAACTCTCTCGACCCAACGGATGGCCCTATCTCTGACCTTAGTCCCGATCTAGCCTTGATCCAGCTCTCGCCAGAGGCTGGAGACCTGCAGCAGCAATGCGAGGTCCAAGTCGGAGACGGACCGCGGATTCTCGATGGTCACACTGTCGGACTGCTCGGTTTTTGGGATGCCAACGAAAGGCACCTGCCCGACGACGGCCATCCGGCAGCAGCGAGCCTTTCGACCAGCATCATCCACCGTGCATCCGACGGAGCGGAGCGTTCAGAACGAGCGCCCGCGCCATTCATCTTTCTGGACGCCCGTCACACACATTTAGGTGGGACCAGCGGCGCCCCAATCTTCCTAGCGGACGGCCTTGTCGTTGGCCTCGTCACCACCTCCAGGTTTGAGCGCACGGAGCCCGGCAAGCGGAATGAGATGGCGGGACTGCGCCTCGGGTGTCTTCGCGAGTTGATCACCTATCACGGGCTCCAGGAATTGATGCCGGGGCTCACGAAGGCGGCTGCTCGCCGCGACTGGGGGCCCGATCCAAATATCCAACGGCTTCGCCGCGCAATTTCGCTCGTGCGGAAGGTGCGCGAGGACCGGGATGCGGGTAGGTACGCCGCCGCGGTGGACATGTGTAACAGCGCGTTGGCGATCGCGCCCGATTACGGTCGCGCCCTGTTGGAGCGAAGCAAAGCTTATTTCTGCTTCCTCGACTCGCGATGGGTCCGGTTATCGGCCGACGAGAGGCGCCGGTTTTCGTCGTGGGCTCTGTCGGACTCGGAACGTTGCAACGCCCTGGACCCAAACTCAAACCACGTGCGCTTGATCCACATACAGAATATAATTGTGGATTCGTTCGCATGTTCAGAGCCAGCAGACCTTCGGTACGTTGTTCAAAGGACGACGTATATTCTGAGTAGTAATTGGAAGGGGAAACCGCTAACAATTCGGGAGGAGGCCCGTGCCTTCAACCTGCGTGCTCAGGCGTATCATCTCCTGGGAGAGACGAGGTCGGCCGAAGCGGATTTCGCTAAATCCATCCGCGTGGACCCCTGGGAACGCAATTGGTACTTGACTAGAGCGAAGTTCTGGGACCAGACGGGGCGGCCCGACCTCGCAAGGGCCGATCGGATGAAATCGGCGGACGCCACCCATTGGGAAGGCGAGCCATGAGCTTGCTCACCGTTGGATACGCGGGACGGAAACAAGTACGGGATCGGGGGACACCACGCTCGGGGATCGGGATCGGGGGATCGGGGGCGGGATCGGGGGATCGGGGGACGCCAGGATGGGTTCCGGGGACACCATACTGAATTACCGAGGTTCCGGGGACACCGGTTCCGGGGACACGGTTCCGGGGACACCATACTGAATTACCGAGGTTCCGGGTTCCGGGGACAGACGTTCCGGGGACACCATGGGGAAAGGGGAACGGGGACATTGCTAAATAATGCCGCAGTCTGGGGAAACGGGACATCTCTCAATAGTGAGGCTATCTGGAAAGATTAGGAGGACACCGGGACGTAATTAGTTGTTCCTGGGGGCCAGACATTACCGAGATCCAGAGAGGAAGCTATTCAGGAAGGGACGCGAGTACGGGCGCGAATAATTCGGCTGGGCGGAAAGAAGGGCGGGACGCGAGCGAGAGGATCATCGCGTGGGAAGTGCTGCGCACTCTGCCGGTCTTCTTCCGCCGGACGGGAGGGAACGATCGAAAACCCTCGGAGGTCGGCACGGAGCTGCAACCGACGGGGACGGAGTCCGCGCCTGAAAAGGGGGTCAGGAATCATTTATGGGGTTCGGGGGACACCATAAGGGACAGAAACGAAGACGCAGTTACTATTGACATCATTGCCGGGAAGAGCGGGAGATCCCCTAAACCAATGCGTGCGCCAGGAGCGGGTGCGGGGCCTTCGCTTAAGGCTCATCCATGGGAGTACACTGGATATGCCTCATGTCTATATTCTGACTTGGTGCAAGTCATTGGAGAGCCTTTACGGCTCGCTGCTCGTTTTTCAGACACTCCGGGTCGGGTTCCCGACCGCCCCAGTATACGTCTTCGATAACGGTAGCCTGCCCAAGGGCCAAGGTCATCCGAGAAGCGGCACTTCGGTCCGGCGCAGTGTTCACCGAGGTAAAGCGCGAGGTTCGCCATCACGTGTTCCTTAATGAGATGCTCAATAGGCAACAGGACGGCGCGGCCGTATTCGTCGATCCCGATGTGTGCTTTTGGAGCAACGTGGAATCCTGGCACTTCGATGCCCTCTTCGCGGGCCGCCGTATTCCGCACCATCGTGCCGAGCCGACGGAGGTCATCGTCCATCCACGAGCCCATACATCGTTGTTTTGGGTGCCTGACGTACGCAAGTTACGCGAAGGCATCTCCAGCCTGCGGAGTCGCGAGTTCATCGTCGGTTTCGAGCCATTCCGTCCGCTGACGATCAGGTTCCATGGCAGGTGGCATCACTACGACACGGGAGCGAGCCTCGTCGCGGCGTTTCCCGATAGGGTTCATTTCTTCTCGGAGCAAGAGTTAGACTGCTATGATCACCTGGAAACCGGGTCAGGAACCGTTATTTGGAAACGGGGTCAGGAACCGTTATTTGAGGGTCTGATGCGTCACTACGGTACCGGCCCCCTTTGCTCGCACATGGACAGTCCTCTCGAGCGGGCTCAGAGCCGGGCTTCTCAAAAGAATCGCCCGGAGTGCGTTCGGTTGGTCAGTGCCCTGGTCGTCATCGAAAGAACGACGATCACGCCGCGAGATGGCGTCCAGCCATGATAAAGGAGCCAGGAGCTCGGCACCGAGCGGGATACCGACGGCATTGGTCCAGCTACATGATTATCCAGGCGAATTTTGATCGATTTGGTTCTAAGGTGAGCCCCTTCAACGGTTGACAGCTCTCCCGTCCGGCTCTACCTTAAGATCATGGACTATAAGAACTTCATCACTATCGATCCGGGCGTGCGCAGTGGCAAACCATGCATCCGCGGGTTGCGGATTACGGTCACGGATGTCCTCGAGTACCTGGCGGCCGGCATGACCGTCGATGAGCTACTGGCGGACTTCCCGGATCTGACCGCCGACGACATCCGGGCTTGCCTCGCGTTTGCCGCGGATCGCGAGCGAAAGTTGTGCTTGGTTCCTCCGGGATGAGGTTGCTTTTCGACCAGAACCTTTCGCACCGCCTGGTAGCCTTGCTGGCGGCCGAGTTTTCAGGCTCGGAGCATGTACGGAATGTGGGCCTGGCTGCGGCTGACGATCAGGCCATCTGGCGATATGCGGCCCAACAGCAGCTTACGATCGTCTCGAAGGATTCAGACTTCCAGTATCGAGCGATGCTTCACGGCCACCCCCCGAAGGTCGTCTGGGTGCGGCTGGGAAACTGCACGACGGTTACGGTCGCGGCTCTTTTGCGAGCTCGTCAAACCGACCTTCTCGCGTTTGAGGCGGATGTCACGGCGTCGATCTTGATCCTGTCATAGGAGGATCACCCGAAGCCAGGCGCGGAGCTGGCCCGGACCTCGATCTCCGGGGCTGGCACCGGTGGTCCGTCCTCCGCCGATGGATGGTTTCTCTACAATAACAGCCCCGTGACGACGACCTCGGAGTTGCTGACCTCGACGGATCCCAATGGCGGCGGGTACATGATTTCGATCGCGACCCCGGGCGCATATGACGGTCTCAATCAGGACTTCTCCACCGTCTCGGCGACCACGGCTTCAGTCGACGTTTATGTTCTGAGCGGGAGCGCCTCGTTTGCGCTCTATACTAACGGCGGAAATACCTTGCTCGCCTCTGTCTCGAGCACGACGACCAACCAGTGGCAAGCCCTCACGCTCAACGTCGCCTCCGGGAACCCCAACTTGTTTGTTCTCTACTCGGCCCCTGGCGGTGGTGCGAGCTTCTACGCGGACAACGCTCAAGTTCCGATTGCCTCAGTGCCCGAGCCCTCGTCCCTGATTCTCGCCCTCCTCGCCGTTTGGCCTGGCATCGGGTACTGGTCCAGAAGACGACGTCAGGCGACCGCCTCAAGGCGTCGTAATCCGTAACACGGCGTCGGCGAGCAGCAACCATCCGGGCAGGGCGAGCGTTCCATTGCTGTGGGTTCACCCGGCAATCCCGAGCAGAAAGGACAGGCAGATTTGGGCTGGGCTGCCCCCCGAAAACTGGTCCAGTCGAAACGGGAAATAGCCCAGTCGAAATGGGAAATAGCCGAAAGGACAGGCGGAAAGGACGGGCCAGCGGGCCTTGCTATTCATTCAGCCGGAGTGACCTGCGGCCGTACCTCGCGTGTTCAACAGCGCACGATCGGCGTACGCCGCCGACGTCTTGCCGGAGCAGCCGAGTGGAGGGGTCGACGGTTGGTTCGATTTGATCTGTGGCTCAAGTTCGCGTGACGGAATCACGCATCAAGCGAGATTGACCAGGCGTCGCACTTTCAGTCGCCCGGCCAATTTCCGTAACTTCTCTTGGCTGGCGGCGAAGAAACGACCGAACAACCGGCCCTTCCTGAGTTTCTCCATCCGGGCATGCCAGTTCTCGGCTTTGTTTGCTGCGAGCGATCGTCATAGGTGCGTCTCCTTGTAGGAACTCGTTTAGTGCACAGACAAACAAAGCCGATCGTCAAGAGTGCTTCTTTTTTTCATCACACGCAGACTGTTTGGACTTATGTCCGCGCAAGCGGGACGAAGTGGCAATGCGTGGCAATGCATGTCCTGCGGCCCCTGCGGCCCTCCTGCGGCCCCTGTGGCCCGTAAGACCAGGGCCCCGAACGCCGGCCCATCGTTGCAGGCGGCGTACTGCGCCAGCGGTTGGCCATTGGTGAGGCCGGTGACCGTCTCAACGCTGAAGAGGTGGCGGAGGTGTCGCGAAGCCATACCCGTCGCGCTGGTTTAGATGATTCAAGGGCTCCCGCTACCCGTGTCATCCGCGTTTTTATACATCAAAAGGGGCCGGACCCATGGCGCACTTGAAAATGTTGGCGGCCCGCGTGGATCCGTGGGCTTCGCACTCGCTCAATGGAGTGGCTTGGAGTCGATTAAGCGCATTTGGTGGAACACGGTACAATGGGGAGACGCGCAAAGAGTGCAAAAGAAAGGTTGCCATGATCAAGTTGCGCCGAACATTCTCCGCCGTCCTGATGGGATTGACCGCCGCAGGCTTCTACCCTTTTTCTCGAGGCCGGCTGCACGCGGCCGACGATCCGAGAGGGGAACCGGCGGCGGCCGCGTTCCCACGGTCAGCCCGATCGGACGTTCAGTCGCCGCCCATTTTCCTGTTTCGTGGCGGACCCCAACGGACCGGATCTGTTTCGGGGAGCCATCTGCCAGAGCACCCGGTCGTGCAATGGACAACGCCGTTACCAGGTTCGCTCAGTGAGCCGCTGCTTGCCGATGGCGTGATCTACGTCGGCGATGAACAAGGCAGTCTTTACGCGATCAGGTTGACAGATGGTTCGATCCTGTGGAAATTCGTTGGTCCGTCCCAGATCTTCGCCGCCCCAGCCAGGCGGGGAAACAGGATCTACTTCACCTCACGGGACGGCCTCACAGCACTTTCCCAGGAAGACGGAAAAATTATTTGGAACTGCAAGTCCGTGGCGAACGCGACCGAATCGTCGCCTCTGATCGTCAACGATCGGATCATCGTCGCCGGTTACGACGGAAAGGTAACCGCGGTGGACTTTGCTGGGCTCCCGATCTGGCAGCACGACATCGCCGCGGATGCGCCACCGTCCCCTCCGGCTTTTGACGCCGGGCGCGCCAGACTCGCAGGAACGGCTGCGCGACCACGCACAGCCGCATGCGATGGGACCGCGGTTTTCCAGCCGATTTTTGATCAGTCACGGATTGCCGTGATCGACCTAAAGGCAGGCAGGCGCCGGTGGTCGTTCCAGGCGAAGGGCTGGATCTATGGAGAGCCGACGGTCACCGACGACAGGGTGCTCTTCGGGAGCCAGGACAATCGCCTCTATTGCCTCGACAAGAAAAGAAAAACGCCCCTTTGGACCTTCCCGACCAAGTCTCGTATCGAGGCGGGTCTCGCTTATCAGAACGAATCGGTCTATTTCGGTTCCTGCGACGGCCGCTTTTATCGGGTGAATGCCGGCACCGGTAAAGAGGTCTGGAGCTATCAAACGCCCCAGTCCAAGGAGACGAGCACCGCCATTTACTCAGCCCCTCTGTGCACCAAGGATGCGGTCTACTTCGGCTCCTTTGACGGCCATCTTTACTGCCTAAAGATTGATAATGGACAATTGAAATGGCGAATTCAGCCAGTTCAAGGCTCGGAGATCACTGGCTCGCCGCTGACCGACGGCCGACGAATCGTGCTGACGATCCGGCGAAGCTCGGAGAAAAACGGCCAGCACGCGGTCGTCGTCATCGGTGAAGAGCAAGGTAAGGAATGACGTATTTGTTCCAGGCGGCTTTGCCAGGCACGTCGATTTCACGCATCGCGAACAAGGAAATCAGAATGAGAACCAGGATTCGACCGTTCCGCAATGTCTTCGCTGCTTCGTCGTTAATCGCCTAGCGAAATGCCGTTGAGGTCATGGGACACGTTATGGCGGAGCAAAAACCATGTGGGCGCCCGGCCGTCACGTCCGATTGCCTCATTTGGGCGGGATGACCCTCAGATCCCCCAGGTCCTTGACCTCGCCGGGGGCGACGGTTACGTCGCGATAGACGCTGCCGATGCCTCGGCCCCCCAGCACCGCGGATGCCTCATACTTATGGCCGGCCACCAGCCCTTCGAAGCGGAACCGGCCGTCGCGGCCGATGGGCACACCGCTCACACGCAAACCCCCGCGGGGATTGCCGTCATCGTCCACGATGTGGCCGGTGATCGTTCCCCAGGGCTTGAGCCGGACGGTGAGCGGGCCGGCCTCGTCGCCTTTGAGGTTGACCGAGCCGGCGAGCTTCCGCCCGACGTGTTTGATGGTCACGCGACGAGGTCTCGCAGGGTCGAGGCCACGCACCTCGAAGCTCGGCGACTCCCGCTCGATTTCGCCGCCGCCCCCGTCGGTGAGGCCCAAGGCTCTCGTCCCGCCGATCGGTTTGCCTTCAGCGTCGACCGCCGTCACTATCAGCGTCCGTCCGGGGTCGACCTGGAGGTCCACCGTAACCGACTCCGCGCGGGTCGATCTTAACTTCGGCCAGGACGTGGTATTGGGTGATCGGGCAGATGCTCGGGACGGTGGCAAAGCCAATGTCGTCAGCGCCTTTGATCGCCTCGGCACCGGCGCCGTACTTGTAACGGCCCCAATCGGACTGACAGGCGATGATGCCACGGCCGGGCACGGTGACGATCTCGTACCGGCCGTCGTCCTGGATGAAGGCCGAGGGTGGCGTTCCCTCGCGATACCCGGGAAACTCATGGACGTGAGGATTGTCACCGAACGCGTAGGATTCCACGAAGCCCGCCGCAGGCTTTCCGGTCCGCTTGTCGGTCACGCGGCCACGAACCACGACGCCGCGCTTAAGCGCGATATCGAACTGGACCGGCCCCAGGCCGGGCGGATCGGCGGGTGCTCGCAAACCTGCTCCTGGATAGGGCTGGCCTTCACCCGGCTCGATGGAGAGCCGATACACCGACCCCCTGGCCAGCCCGGTGAGGCGATAACGACCCTGGGCGTCAGTGACGGCCTCGACCCCGGGAGCCCAGAGTCGACTGCCCTCCTCGAAGACCATGCCGTGGAGCTTGATGCCGACGAGCGGACGGCCGGTGTCTTTGTCGCGGATGGTTCCCTCGATCGGCCGCGTAGGGGCCGCGGCGCAATCGAACCGGCGTGCGTGGTAGATGGTCCGTTCAGATCCATTCGGTCGCTTCGATCGCGGCTTGACGATGGCGACAGTCGGTCCATCGTTGTTGAGGACGTAGAGGTGGGCTGTGGCGATCGTCGGCGCGGATACGAGCACTTCGGCGATTCGGTCGCGGCCTGTTCCCTCGAGGCGGAAGCGGCCGTCTGAATCCGTCGTGGTTGCGATCGTGATCCCGGTCGTGATCGGCAGCGGGTAGAGGCCCTCCCATGGGCCCTGCGCCGCGGTCGACGGCTTGGGTGAGCCAGTTCGACAACGTGCCCTCTCGCGGGCACCAGAGGCGGTCGACCTTGACATTGGCCCCGGCGACGGGCCGCCCCTCCAGATCCACGATGCGGCCCTCAATCGGCGGGCCGACCTCCGCTAATCGGATCGTGACCTCGCCCGCCGTTCCAGGCTTGCGGAGGGCCGGGTACCAGCCGCCGGGCGCGAAGCCGGGTGCCGTGGCGACCATCAATGGGGCCATCCCATCGCGGAAGACCAGCGAGTTGAAAGTGCGGAGCGGAGGCACCTGCATCAAGAACAGGCCATTCGTCCCGCTGGTCGCCTCGGGCACAGGTTTGATATGCGAGTTAATGCCGAGGAAGACCGTCCGCACGGTCGCCCCCACCACAGCCTTGCCGGCAGGATCGACGACGCTGCCGCGGATCTCGATCATCGAGCCCGGAGTGGCATTTGGCTGGGCCGCTTTCTGAGCGGCCGGCGGTACTTTGGCTGCGGCTGGCTGTCCTGTCGTGACGGCCCCGACGCCGGGCGCGGGCATCGGGCCCTCCGTCTGTGCCGCTCCCAGGACCACGACGCCGATATAGACCAATCCACCTGCGGCAACGACGACCGCCGAAGCCGCCTTCAGTTGGGCCATGAGCATCCCTTTTATGATCGTTTGGATTAATGCGGCCACCGTCGCCGGGATCGGCCCATCGGTCGGCATTCCGACGGCCGCGCGTATCCACGACGCGGGGAGCGACGCCGTGACCATCGTGCGAGCCGAGGCCATGACGATTCCAAGCGACTCGCCTGTCACGCCATGCCGGATCAAGCGATCGCGCAGCCGTTTACGAGCCTTGCCCAACCGGTAGCAGAGTGCAGGCACAGTGCAACGCAAGCGGCTGGCCGCTTGGTCGTAGCTCAGGCCTTCCAGGTCGACCAGGATCACGGGCAGCCGCTCGCGCTCCGGCAGCCGGTCGATCTCGGCGTGTAGGAGTGAATAGAGTTCAGGGTCGGGCCCAGGACGAGTCGTCTGTGAACTTCCCATGGCCGCCACAGCCGACTCATGCCGGAGCCTCCGCTCGGATTCGATCTTTGCCTGAACCGCGATGCGATAGGCCACGCGGTGTAGCCAACCGCCCAGGGCAGTCTCGGCACGCACGGACCCCGCCTTGCGGGCCAGCACCAGGAACGTGGACTGGAAGGCGTCTTCGACATCGTGCTCATGCTTCAGGACGGCGCGGCAGGTCGCCATGACCATCGGTCCGTGCCGCATGACCAACGCCTCGAACGCCGGCCCATCGTTGTCGGCGGCGTATTGCGCTAGCAGTTGGCCGTCGGTGAGGCCAGTGACCGTTCCGCTATGGAAAAGGTCACGGAGATATCGCGAAGCCATCATCGTCGTGCGGGCTTGCATGAGTCCAGATCTCTCCCCTACTCGTCCTGTCCGCGTTCCTATAGATTAAGAGGGGCGGGGCGCTCGCTGCACTTGAAAAATATTGGCGGCCCGCGTCGAATAGCGATTGTTTTGAAATGAAGCATCGATAGGGGAGGAAACCGACCGCCCATCACGTGGCGATGAGCGAGGAGGGCGACCATGAACTCCCGGTGCACACTAACGACGAAAACCTCTGGGTCGGGACCGATGGCGACGGCATCCTGCGCTTCAACGCAAAGGCCAGAAATTATCACCGACGCGATCCGCAACACAATCAGAAGGATGGGACCGAGTTCACCGTGATTTCCCGGGCCGACTTGGGATGGCCATTCGAGCGGGTGGCCGATTTGAGTCGAGGGATCGACGCGGTGTCTGGTGTGTCCTCATGAATAACGATGGGCGATCCGCGGTCGCTCGGTGGCTTGACGGTAAGTGGCAGGTCTTCCCCTGGCCGATGGGCCTCGCCAGCGCGGGAGTCGTTGAAGAAATCGAGCCAGGCACGGTTCTTTTAGGGATTGGTGACGGGCGAGCCGATGTCGGTGCTGGGCTCGCCAAGCTGGATTGGGCCTCGCGGACGGTCAGCAAGATCACAGGGCCGAAACACAAGATCCGAGAGATCATCACGACTCCGGACCGTCGGGTCTTCGTCGCGTCTTGGTGGTCGCTGTATGAGAAGCGGAGGGGGCAGGCGCGGTGATAGCCGTGCCAATCCCGCCGGGGGCCCGGGGAACGAGCCAACGCATCAAAGCTTCGTCGAACGGGTTGCGGCAATGTTCCCGACCGACGTCGGCCGGAACTTCACTTCGCGGTCATCGCGGTACGTCATCTCGCTTCGCCGAGCCCGTGCCTGCCGCGGATGGCGTCGAACGCGTCTTCGAGGAGAACACCCGGATCGGCGGCACGCCACTCGGCCAAAGCTTCACGCACGGCGTTGAGGTCTTGCTCTTCCCCGGCCAAGGCGCGGAATGCACTTCGCAGCAGCTCGTCTTCAGATGCGTACTTACCCGACGCTATTTGCTCCCCCACAAGTGCTTGCAGGTCAGGCGGAAATGAGTATGGCATGCTTTATCTCCCTCGGTCGGAATCCGTCTCTTATTCTAAGCACGGATTGCTCAAAGTTCGAAGGGCAAAAGTTCGGCGGCCACGGCGAGAGCGGGCAAATCGAAAGAAGCCATGCCACGACGACTACGCCTCTCTGGGGAAGACGAGTTCGTGATCCAGCCGGTTGCCCTGGCGGCACTCCTTTCTCTCCGGTCGCGTCACGCCGCCGGCGACGCCGTTATACATCGCGCGGCGTGAGTCGCGACATCGACAACGGGAGGGCGAGGCTCCGTCCGAGCCGGCATTGGCACTCGGCTCGCACGGAGGCTCGCCCTCCCAAGATGTCTCAAACCGCCCCACGCGAGGTATAAAAGCAGTCGCACAGTCCCGCGGAATCGATTACCATCCAGGTGAGCCGAAATGATCGCCTCGGGAGCTTTGTCGAGCGAAAATCAGGAGAAGCTCGCCACGGCACCTCGATTTCACGCATCGAGAACAAGGAAATCAGAATGAGAACCCGGATTCGACCGTGCCGCAACGTCTTCACCGCTTTCCCGTCAATCGCCGCCATTAGCCTTTTCTTCGTTGCCGCCGCTCATGCCGCATCCGACGCACCCAAGAAGGTCGCGTCAATCGAAGGCATCACCGAGTACCGGCTGAGTAACGGGCTCCGCGTGCTTCTGTTCCCTGATCCGACACGGCCCAAGGTGACCGTCAATTTGACGGTCTTGGTCGGCTCGCGCCACGAGGGTTACGGCGAGACGGGCATGGCCCATCTCCTCGAGCACATGCTCTTCAAGGGGACGCCCACGCACCCGGATATCCCAGGTGCCATGAAGGAGCGCGGTGCGCAATTCAACGGTTCGACTTGGCTCGATCGAACCAATTATTTCGAGACATTGCCCGCCTCCGACAATAACCTCGAGTTCGCCATCCGCCTCGAAGCCGACCGCCTGATCAACAGCCCGATCAAGGCCGAGGAGCTCGCGACCGAGTTCTCGGTGGTGCGCAACGAATTCGAAATGGGCGAGAATTCGCCCGAAAACGTGCTGTCGCAGCGGATGATGGCCGTCGCCTATGAATGGCACAACTACGGCAAGTCGACCATCGGCAACCGCTCTGACATCGAGCGAGTACCGGTCGACAACCTGCGGGCCTTCTACAAGAAATTCTACCAGCCCGACAATGCCCTGCTCGTCGTCGCCGGCGCAGTTCGATGAAAAGAAGGCACTTGACTATATCACCAAATACTTTGGATCGTTGCCCAGGCCCGACCGCAAGCTTCAGGAGCCTTACACCGAAGAGCCGCCGCAGGACGGCGAACGTGTTGTCACTCTACGGCGGATCGGCGACGTCGGTTTAGTCGGCCTGCTTTATCACGTACCAGCCGCCTCGCACGTCGAGTTTCCCGCGGTTGAGATTTTGGGCGACATTCTCGACGCCGAGCCCTCCGGCCGGCTCTACAAAGCGTTGGTTGAAGCGAAGAAAGCCACCAGGGTTTCGGTCAGTCCCACCGCCGGCCACGATCCGGGGGCGATCGAGATGATCGCCGAGGTCAACACCAAAGATCTGTCCGCGCTCGAAAAGGTCCGCGACGTGATGATCTCGGTCGTCGAAGAGCTCGCTCGATCGGGCGTCAGCCAACAAGAAGTGGATCGGGGCCGCTTGAAGATCCTCAAAAACCGCGAGCTGGCGGCCACGGAACCTAACCGAATCGCCGTCGAGCTGAGCGAATGGGCCGCCCAGGGCGACTGGCGCCTTTATTTCCTCAACCGCGACCGGATCGAGCAGGTAACGCCGGCGCAGGTCAAGGACGTTGCTCGCAAGTATTTCACCACCAGCAATCGAACTGTCGGCTTCTTCGTGCCGACCACCAAACCTGAGCGGACCCCGGTCCCGGCGGCACCCGACGTCGCCAAAGTGCTCGACGGTTACAAGGGCCGGCAAATCAAGGCGGGTTCGAGTGAGGTCTTCGACGTCGCGCCCCTGGCCATTGAGGCGCGGCTCGCTCGCCCCGCGCCGATCGCCGGCGTCAAGCTCGCCTTACTCCCCAAGAAGACGCGCGGTGAGTCCGTACAGTTGCGGCTGACCCTTCATTACGGCAACGCCGACAACCTCAAAGGCTTGACCGAGGCAAGCGGATTTCTGGCCGGACTGATGATGAGAGGGACCAAAAACCTGAGCCGCCAGCAGATCCAAGACCTGCTCGATAAAAACGTGGCCCGCTTGGGCACTGGCATGAATATGCGAATGATGCGCGGATTCGGCAGCCAGGGGCTGGGGTTGCTCACGTTCACGATCGAAACCAAACGCGCCCATCTGCCGGCCGTTCTGGAAATCCTGCGCCAGATTCTCCGTGAGCCATCGTTGCCGGGCAGCGAGTTCGAGGTGATGAAAAACGAGGAAATCGCCTCGATCGAACAAGGCCGGTCCGACCCGATGCGCCAGGGCTTCAACCACATTCAGCGCCTGCTGTCGAAATACCCGAGCGATGACGTCCGCTACGTGCCGACCGTCGATGAGCAGGCCGAACGTCTCAAGAACGCGAGCCTCGATCAGGTCCGCTCGCTCTATCACGATTTTCTCGGGGCGGATCACGGCGAAGTCGTGGTCGTCGGCGATTTTGATTCTTCGGAAATTCTGCCGATCCTTGCAAAGACGTTTGATGGCTGGAATGCCGCAAAGCCCCATGCACGGATCGAACGGCCCTACCAGAGCGATATCGAACCGCGACGTGAGACCGTCTCGACGCCCGACAAGGAGAATGCGATTTACCTCGCGGGCCTGCTCATGCCGATCAAGGACGATGACCCGGACTACCCGGCCCTGCTGATGGGCAACTTTGTTTTGGGAGGGGGGGCTCTTTCGTCCCGCATCGCCGATCGCCTGCGACAGAAGGGGGGGCTTTCCTATACCGCCATGTCCATGTTGCAAGCCAGCCCGCTCGATCGGCGGGGCAACTTCATGGTGCTGGCGATCTATAACCCCAATAACGTCGCCAAGGTCGTCTCCGGTGTTGACGAAGAACTCGCTCGCCTACTCCGCGATGGCGTGAAAACCGACGAGCTGGAAAAAGCCAAGACCGGCTACCTTCAGCAGCAGCAAGTGATGCGCACAACCGATGCAATGCTCGCGACTTCCCTGGCGGAGAACCTCTATCTTGGCCGTACCATGCAGTTTCAAGCGGACCTGGAGCAAAAGATCAAAACGCTGACGCCCGACGCTGTCGACGCCGCGCTTCGCAAGCATCTCGATCCCAAGCGGCTCTCGGTGGTGACGGCGGGCGATTTTGGCAAAAAGAAGTAGGCGGTAGGCGGTATGCAGTAGGCGGTGAGATGGGATCGGATCCGGGGCCGTCCCAAGCCGGCTCGCTCTTTCCCCGCTGCGAACAACACCGAGTCTCTCGCGGCGTCGCGCATTTGGCGGAGGGGCCATTCCCAAAAAGCGGGGTTTGGCGCTGGCCCGTGACAGCCAAGACAAGGTGAAGTTCCGGTTCTAGATTTCTTCGTGTTTTCGTACTTTCGTGCTTTCGTGATCGCTCTGGAGCAATTCACATGGGCCATGAATTCGAGCCGCTTTCCGCGAGGATCATTGAGGCGGCCACCGCCGTGCGACGGGCCTCCGCATCGGCTTGCTCCTCAACTTCAAAGGCTTGACGCTTGTCGTGAAACGAATTGTCGTGAGATGAGATCGAATCGATCACGAAAGCACGAAATTACGAAAACACGAAAATGGCCACGGTGGCGTCATTCTCTCGCTCGTGGCGGGTTCTTATCCAGGTCGATTGAAACCCCTCCCTGAGATGCGCGATCAATCGAAGTAAACCGTTCTTCGAACAATAAATTACGATTGTACCTTGATCGCCGCTTTTTGGGATTGCGCCCTGTGGCAAAGGCGATCAATCTCGTCGAGACTCATAAATCGGCATCGCTCCAGCAACGACCTCGTCTCGGAAATAACGGCTCAAGAAATTCGGCGTGTTTAGATCAACCCGACGCCCTATGATCGAGCTCAATTCGTCCTGCATGCCGAAAAAGTCCCAGCCCGGCGCCTTGCCCGGTTCAAACACGACAAGGACATCCATGTCGCTGTCCGGCCCAAAGTCGTCGCGGAGGACGGAGCCGAAAAGGCATAGTCGGTCGATGTGATGCCGGTGGCAAAAGTCAGCGATGCGATCTGCATCGATTTGAATTGGCGCGGAAATCACGAAGTCGTCCCGGAGAGCCGTGATGATATCTCAAAAGGCTTCAAGACGCGTACGGGCGTCCCCGAATTGATCGAGCTTCACGCCCATGCGGTCCATGATCGAGAGATACATGGAACAGAGCTTGCGGTTATCGTCACCTTTGGGTTCGTAGTCAAGAACGCGACCTGTCGACAGTGTGCCGCCCAAGCCGCCGGCCAGAACGACCGGGAGCTTTCTGCTGTCGTGCTTCGTACCCGACCACATGCTGGAGGTGAAGAGTAGGCACGAGTGATCGAGCACTGTGCCCTGCGCCCTCCGGCATGGCCTCGAGGCGAGAAGCGAGATACGCGAGTTGGCTGACGTAGTAGCGAGTGACCCGCTCGTACGCCGCCGATTGGTCGTTGTGCGAGGCCGGGTGATGCGCTTCCCGAACATCGAGGAATGGGTAAAAGAGCCCCGAGATGTCGCGGCAGAGCAAGAGCGTCGCGATGCGCGTCTTGTCGGTCTGGAAACCGAGAGCAATGATGTCGCACATCAGCCGCATGTGCTCGCGAATATCCTCTGGCAGCCCGTTGTCGGGCCGTTGCATCGTGAGCGGCAAACGGCCGCGGTCGCTCGCCCGCTCATCCGCCTTTTGTTTAGCGGCTCGCATCGAAGTTGCCCGTTTCTCGACCTCGCGGACGCTCGTGAGATACTCGTCGAGCTTGGCCCGGTCGCCCCGCTCACCCGCCGGCTCAGGTCCGCCGCTTCCTCACGCACGCGGTCGAGGATGCTCTGGTTGGCGCGTTGCCGCGGTTCTCAAAAAGACTGTCGAAAGCCAGAGACGGATAGACCTCCATCGGCACGGGCGAGGTCGCGCTTTGCCACGAGATATGTGAGCTGTACGCCATCGAGAAATTGGTCTCGTGGTAGCCGGTGATCGGCTGCTCGCAACCGAGCACTATGCTCGGCTGCACGGTGTCTTCGCCCAAATGCTTGGCGAGCTCCTGATCGACACTGATGCCTCCCTTCAGCTCCGCCCCCTTTTGGAGCGCGGCCCCCGAGAGGATGTTGCCGGTCTGGCCCGGGTGAATCCCCACCCCGGTGGCACGCTTGTTGAAGAGGCCGGAGACTACGTTGATCTTGGTCTTGAGCGGCGACAACGGCTCCAGGCAAGACCCGAGTTGCATCTTGTCGCCCGCGCCTTTGGCCCACCAGTTCGTGGGGTTAACACCACAGCCCATGAACATCGCGGCGAACCGCTTCGGGCAAGGCGCGGGCACGTCGCCGGCCATTGCCGCCACGCCCCACACGGGAACCGACTCAAGCCACGGCAGCCCCATCGTCACTCCCACGCCGCGCAGGAATGTCCGCCGTGACGGCTGGTGCCGGCTTGCTGGCTCTTTTTCCGAATCGAATGCGCTCATGTTCTTTATCCCTCCGCCCCGTCGCTCTCCACTCGCCTGTTCAGAAACTGCGGGCTGGTGATGATCGTCTCAATCAGGCTTCCAAACCGGTCGTTCTCGGCCGTCAGCCGCGTACGCATCTGCTCGATGATTTCGTCGTCCGACGGTACAAGGCTGCGCCCCAAGGCGTAGGCTAACAGCTTGCGGCACACGTTGTCGACAAACTCGGCGCCCCGCGCTCGTCGAGGTAAGTCCGCAGTCCGTCGATTCCATTTCCGTCGTCGCCGCCGGGAAACGTCGCCCGCACATCCACCGGCTTTCCGCCCAGGTCGATGGTGCGAGACTCGCCGATCGGCCCGTACCCTTCATAGGCCAGCCCGATTGAGTCAAACCGCGCGTGGCAGGTCGCACAGCTCTTGTCCGCGCGGTGACGCACGAGCGTCTCACGCAGCGTTAAGCTGCCGAGCTTCGACTCATCGCTGGGTAATTCGGGGACACTGGCCGGCGGAGCGGGAATATTCTCGCCGAGCAGCCGGCGCACGACCCAATAACCCCGCTTGACTGGGCTGGTCCGTAGGCCGGGTGAATTCTTGGTGAGAAACACTGCCATTGCCAAAAGTCCCCCACGCCCGTACTGGCGGGCGTCGTCGACCCTGGCCCAGCCGTCATTCCCGAACCGGGGCGCTGGCATTCCATAATGCCGGGCCAGGGGCGCGTTGACAAACGTGTAGTTTCCGTCGATGAGCTCGTGGATGGCTCGATTGTTTTGAACCATGTCGATAAAGAAGCGGATCGGCTCCTCGAACATCGCCCGCCGCAGGTCGTCGTCGAACGTTTTGAACCGGCCGCGATCGACACTGTTGTGCTCCTCGAAGCGGCGGAAGTCGAGCCAGTTGGCGGCGAACTCGGTCGCCAGGCCGCGAACGCGATCGTCGCGGAGCATGCGCTTGGCTTCGGCCGTCAACACTTCGGGGCGGCGCAGGTCGCCCTTGGCCGCATGCGCCAGGAGTTTCTCATCGGGCATGCTCGACCAGAGGAAATAGCTCAGGCGGCTGGCCAGGGAGTAATTCGACAGTGGCCGGATGCGTTCCCCGGTCCCCGGTAGATCGACGCGGTAGCAAAAGTGCGGCGACATCAAAACACTGACGAGGGTGTCGCGCACGGCGGCTTCATGACTGAGCCCGTCCGCTGCGCGTAGCGACCGGTAGAACGCGGCAATGCCGTCGCGCTCGGCGTGCGACAGCGGACGGCGGTAGGCCCGCTCGGCAAGGGTCTGCAAGGCCGCGACGTGTGTTGGCTCGGCGGCCAGCCGACCCTGTTCAACACGGCGGATCTGGGCGGAAATGATCGCGAAGTGGTCCTTGATTGCCTGTAGTGCCGTTTCGCTCGGCTTGTTTTTTTTCGCCTTGTCCAAATAAACCGTGGCGAGCCGTTTGATCTTTTCCTCCGACGCAGCGTCTTTGTCTTCGGCCCGCACGAAATCGAATTCGGGCCCCCGCACAAACTTCGACTCGGCCCGCTCGAACCAGAGAAAGCTCGCGTATTGCCGCATGGGAGCGCCCGTGATGAAATCAAACTCTTCCCACAGTTGGTCGAGCTCGTGCTGACCGTCGGCGTCGAGGATGAGCTCGTAAAGCGGCCCATCGTCGCGGAAGTAACCTGTCATGCTATGAAAGCCGGCACTCAGCAGCCGCCCGGCGTTTTGTTTCTCCTCCTTCGGGTCGAGGTAAACGCGAGCCCGCTCGGAGATGAGGAACGCATCGGGAAATGTCGAGCAAAAGCGAGTGTACGACGGTTCGCACTGTCGCCGCTTTGCCGCATCGGTGGGTACGGCCAGCTCGCGAGCCGCTGGCGTACCCGATGTCAGATCGTCGGGGCAAAGGCGTTCCATGCCTCCGGGAACGTAACGTCTGCGGTTCGCCACGTACTGGCGGTTCTTCCAAAGCACCAGGGGCTGCGAGCCGTTGCTTATGCCCAAAGCAGTCAGGTTCTTCACCTCCGGCTTGAGCTGCTGGCGAAGCTCCACCACGAAATCTCGCATCCGCTCGCACCCGGCCCTTGCCGATTTCAAACCATCATGCCCCGGGAGGCGCAAGCTCGCGCCAGATCAATTGAAGCGCCGCGATCGGGCCGACCTCTCCGACTGGTTCCGTCAGAATCGACCAGATCGTCTTCAAGTATTGGCGCTCAGTCCATCATGGGCGGCGACGTCGGCCAGCGACGCCGCGGGCATGCCGAGCGGCCTGACGATGCTGGAACCGCCAGGCGACCAGGAAATAGTCCGCGTAGTCAATCCGCTGTCGCTTGTAAAAATCGATGATCTGACGCACGCAATACTTGTCGCGATCGGTGTCGGCGACAACCGGAAAAGGAGCAAAGGCAAAGCCATGCGGCTTGAGCACGAGATGGTCGGCGACCAGTCTCGCGGCTTCGATGTACTTTTTCACCAGGGCCGGGGACATCGTGAGCGATTCTGCCGAATTGTCGAAGCCAGCCTCGTTGGCCGGATCGACCGGAAACTCGCGCGTCGGCCGGAGATCAACTCCCGTCAAGTCGCGAATGGTGTAGTCGTATTCGGCATTACTCAGTCGCCGAGCCAAGACCCGGCCGGGGTCGCCGGCATTTCGCTTTGCTTCGTGTTTGCGAACGCCTTGGATCCAGCCAACAATACGCTGCGCGGCTCTCGTCGTCCGGGCGATTTTTCGCCTTAGCCGGCGGCATCGTTCGGCTCTTGAGTTGCTCGAGAACGGTTTCCCACTGCGGCAGGTCCTTCGCCACTGCTTCGAACGTCGTGTAGACACTCAGGTCCAGATCGCCTTTCGGCTTCTCCTTGCCGTGGCATCCGAGGCAGTAGGTATCGAGGAATGGACGCACAGTGTCGCGGAAACCGTGTTCGAGCGGCACGGTTGCCGTCGGTCGGCCCTGTGCGGCGCTGGACGGTCGATCGCCGTCAGCGCCGGCGGCAAACGTCCCGAGGCAGATCATACTCATCGAGACTGCCGTAGCAAATTGCGTGATGATGCCCATATAATAAGGTTGGCTTCGCGTTTCTCTTGGCCGGCAACCTGTTAAACATCTGTTAGAGAATACCTCAAAAGACTGGCTTGATCAAGCAAGATCATCGCACGCAAGAAGACGCTCGGGCAAGAAGCGGAGGCTCGACTCGACGAAATGCTGAACCTGGTCGTCGGCAAGCCGGCCCCGGAGATCGAGGGCGCGGACATGGACGGCAAGCCATTCAAGTTGAGCGACTATAAAGGCAAGGTGGTTGTGTTGGTCTTCTGGGGAACATGGTGCGGCCCCTGCATGGCGCAGGTCCCGCACGAGCGTGAACTGGTCCAGCCCTCAAAGGCCAGCCGTTCGCCCTGCTGGGGGTCGATTGCGAAGACGATAAGGGCACGGCCCGCGCGGTCATGGCGCGAGAGCGAATGACCTGGCCGAATTGGTTTGATGGCGCCCCTGGCGGGGGACCGATCCAGAATCGCTATCACGTCCGGGGCTACCCGTCGGTCTTCGTCATCGATGCCAAGGGCCTGATCCGCGGTCGTGGGCTTCTTGACCAAACCGTCGACAAGCTGCTGGAGGAGATGAAGCAGCGGGCTTCAGATCGCCCGAGTGCGCGTCTCGGGCCTGAGCAGGATCAAACGTCTGGACGATGACTCACGCGACACCAATCGCGGAGACGAAACCGACGGCCGATTGGTGGAGCTTAGCCAGAAGGGGTCGTTTCTAATCGCCGATGGGAACCCTACCGGACGAAAGGTCGCTTAACCGCAAGCTCGCCACGAGGTGGCATCTGAACGTACCGGAACGCCGTGCACTGCCTGATGGTAAGGCCCGCGCAGCCTGGTCATCGCTGCCATTCAAGAGACTCTTGAGTCCGAGGGCTGGTTCCCTCCCCAGTGGAGACCCGATGACCTCTTCGATGGGGGATTGATTGAAGTCCTTGAAGACGGGAGCTGCCGCATTTACTGGAAGGGCGAGGTGTCGTGCTCGCGCTTTGAATTGCTTTCGACACAGGAATTCCGTTCAACTCGTGTGGCCGCTGAAGCCTTTGCAAGAAAGTTCTTCGGGGGGGATATCGACGGCATACCGCTCGATTGGTCGACGTAACGCGCTGTCAAGATTAGTAGAGGGCGCCTCGCGGACGATGATCGCATTCGCTCGCCAAGAGCGGCTGCTGGTGATCTCTGTGGCGAAGGTGCTTGTACGGGTCGATGCGAGAACCTGAAACCGGTCGAGTGAAAATGACTTTACAAGAATCGGCCATGCAACGAAGCCGAGTGGACGCGAGGCGATGCCTCATCACGAAGGCAGTCATGGGCATCACTGGGATAGTTACGGTGCTCGTCGCCGCTTTTGTGGATACCGAGGGGCTCGGCGTGGTACCTGGATGGGTCTATGCGTTCGGAGATCTATTCATCCTTGCCGCCATATTGCCCAAGAGCTTCACATTGAAGCGTCTGGCCATTGCGATCGCGGTTCTCGCGCTCGCCTTGCGCGTGTCTTATTCCGGGATGTCTTCGCTCGGACACCGCTTGTATACGGTGAAGACTGGGATGACCGTCGACGAGGCACGGCGTAAGATGGCTGCATTCAAGGAGGGTAGTGGCCTGACCGATCCGTACACAGGAAAGGAATTCACCGCTGCGGGTGCCCTCATATTTCGAGATCCCGCTGCGTCAGACGGTGATCAGACTTGGGGGGTCGTGGTCATCGACAAGGGAAGAGTCGTGGACGTCTTCTTCTCGCCGGATTGAGTTGAGGCGTCCGACCGGAATAGGGTCGCCCAGACCCGAGCTGCGAGAGCTGAAGCTTCTCGATGGACAGTCGCAGTTGGCGTTTATAACCCCAGATCATCTTATTTGGAGCACGAAGATAACCTTCTTGTTCAAGGATTCCCGGGCTATGTGGCTGCCATGAGAGAAGATTTGAAAGTGACCCTCAATGAGCGTTGTCCAGACCATCGCCGACCGCTTGCGAGAACATCACCCCGCGCTATCAACACGAGTCGAGGGTGATACAATCACAGTGGAACCACTCGATGAGCAAGGTTTTACCGTCTCGCTCTATGCCGCGGACGGCTCGTACACCGTGGGCTTCGACGGCTGGCACGAGCACTTTGACTCGGAGGGGGAGGCGCTCAATTGCTTCGCGTTCGGGCTCAGCGGAGACTGCCGGTTGAAGATCGTTTACCGGGGCTCGTTCGCACATCGTTGGACGGTTGAATTCAAGACCGACGCGGGTTGGGAAGAGGACAGCACGACCGGGTTGCTGGTATACCCATTCTGGCGACGGCCTCGCGTTGTTTACCGAACGAACGGCCGCAACATCGCAACTCCTGAACGATGAACGCAACATGATGTCCTTTGTGGGTTCGATTGAATGAACAAGCCATTCAAGCGGCAAAAGAAACGGCGGAGAGCGATGTGGCAGACGCTATCAATGCTGCTCATCACGACGAGCGTATTCGCGGGTTTGTCGGACTATCCCGCCGACTTGTCGAAGTGGGTCGCGAGCCGACCGCCCAAAGTGGGCGACGATCGCTGGTTCGTCGCCGCCAATGACACTCAGCCGAATGGGTCGTGCTTGCTGCTCCAAGTAGAAGAACGTGCCGCTTCAGTCTACGTTGCCATGTATCGCGGGAGCCGAGCGGCGCCCTGATCCGGAGATGCAGACGGTCGTAGCCGCCGATGCCCTTCAAGGTCCCGCGGGGCTCGGCCAAGGATGGGCTAGCGGGAGATGGTACAGTGTGAAGGTATCCGACGGCTGGATCATCGGCTTCAACGCAGGCGAGTGGGGAGCGCGGCTCTGGTGGTTCTCGCCCGATGGGAAAAAGCGTGAAAAAATCTCCGAAGACCAGGTCGTCGGCTTTTTTCTGACCGATGCCGGGCTGCTGGCCCTGGAAGGAATCGCTCATGGCCAGACGTCCGTCGGCCGGATCATTCGATTGGCCAAGGGCACAGAGGGGCGTTGGCGATCCGAACACTTCCTGGATTTGAAAGGTGCCCCGGAAGCGGCAGTGATTGGTTCCGATGGGACTCTGGCGGTGGCGACACACGACCGTTTGGTTCGCGTTCATCTCGACACCAGAAAAATTGACGTGCTCTTGGACGGCGCCTTCTGGGGCGGTCTGTACCCGAATTCAATGATCCTCGCGCCGTCGGGGGCAATTTACCTTGGGATGCGGCACGGAGTCGTCGAGGTCGAGAAGATCGACGGGGTCTACCAGGCAAAGTGGCTTGTTCCTAATTCACGCAAAGAAGGAACTTGAGACACCAAAGCACTTGGCAAACTTCGCTCGGACCGTTGGGCTGATTCGGCGCTTGCCATTGAGGATGTCCGAAAGGGACGTCACGGCGACTCCCGCACGGCGGGCCAACTCCGCCTGTGTCAAGGAATGTTCCTTCATGATGTACCGAAGCCGGTCAACGGGTGTGAACTCGGGGTGCTCGTAAATCGAGTCTTCGTAGTCGGCGATGAGCAAGCCAAGCACATCGAGGTAATCCTCCTCGTCTTGGCTGAGTGTAGGCCGGTCGAGCAGGTCATTGACGACCGCGATGGCACGTCGGTGCTCATCCTCGCTACGGATCGGCCGCGGTGCAAACCTGCGGAGTAGGGCGAGATAACGGGCGGAAATGCGCTGGGGCTCTGCCTTCACTGTCATCGGTTCACTCCTTCCAGTCACCGCGGTCGTACTCCTCCGCGTGCGTTAGCACCCGCCGGACGTAAACTCGGCCCTTCTCGTAAATGAAACGGGTGATGAGCCGGTATCCCATGATTCTGAATCATCCGTGGCCTCTCGTGCCGCAGGTCTTGGCGGTCGGGTTCGTCGGCGATTGCCAACGTAAGAAAGACCCTCGCCTCGAAGTGCCGGCCGAGCTTCTCTGCCAGCGCTGCCATCTCCTCGGCGTCGCGTATCGACTGGTTCCGCTCATACAGTTTCATGTAGCGAGAGTTCAGCCGATCGATTTCGGCTTTCTGACGGTGAAGTTCGGCTGTTCGTGCCCGCTGTCCCCCTTTCTCGGCAATTTGAGCGAGCCGATCAAGGGCCGTCAGGTCGGCGGGGGCTACGGCGAGCAGGCTTTCCAGCTCACGGTACTCGCATTCAACGTCGCCCCGGCCTGAGCAGAGCAAGGCACTCAGCCGATGGCGCTCGGCCGCGTTGAACTCCGTGGCCGGAAGGTGCCTCATCGCCTCACCGACAATGTCTGACCGGTTGGTCGCGATGCCCAAGTTCAACCAGGCACGCCAGACTGGGACGTCCTCCGGCGCTTGATCCGGCACGCGTCGAGCCACCGCTTGGCCTCGTCGTAGGAGCCGGTCCGGATCGCCAGGTTGGCTCGACCGAGCCAGACGCGATCGTCGTCGGGAGCCAGCCGACCTACTTGGTCGAGATAGATGCGAAGGCTCTCCACCGACGGGGCCTTCGCTCGCAGCTCGATGTGCAGGCGAACGAACTTGATGGACTGCTCAGGCGTCGCTTCGCCCGTTTCGTTCAAGTGTTCCCACCGGCCCTCGATGATCCGCTCGGCCTCGTCGGTGCGGCCAAGCTGGACGTAAAATGGCACGAGCAAGAACAGCAGAGTCGTTCGGTCATTGCGCGGGTCGTTGGCCGCGTCGATGACGACCTGTTCGGCGGCGGCGAGTCGCCCGGTGTCGTGGAAAAGGCGCATTCGCGCCAAGATCGCCCGCTGCGTGAACGCGGAGCCGGGTGGGACCCGCGCCCAGGCGGCCTCGGCCGCCTGGTTCCGTCCCCGTGACTGCTCGCAAATTCCCAGCATGTAGGCGGCCTCGTCCGAATCTGTCTTCCAGGCGAGGAGCTGCTCCAGCTTCGAAGCAGCGAGTTCGAATTGGCTGGCCGCCCTCGCGGCGTTAACCTGCGCCATCGCATTGCGATAGCGCCGGCTCGTCGACCACGACCAGCCGGCCCATACGAGGGCCCCGGCGAAAAAAACCATCATCATCAACCGCCAGCCTCGTCGGCTGACGGTCTCGCTCGGGGGTCTCGCCACGCCATTTGCCGACATCGCCAACCTCATGCGTCGATGCACAGGGAGCCCACGCGTTTCGCTCGCGCTTCTTTCTTTTCCCAAATCAAGTATGCCGTTTCTCGCGTGCAAAAGAAAACAGTCGCCGACGACGAGGCTGCCGAGCTGGCTCGCGAACGGGTGCCCTGCTATACTTCAGGTGGGTTCGTCAAGGACGTTCTCACACTCAAACTGATAGACCTCGATGCTCAGCCCAACCACCGTCTTCGAGGAATCCGGCAAGGCTGGCTCGTCGGCTGTGGACCTCATGCCGGACCGCGTGCGTCTCGTCTCGCTGCTCTGGTTGTCGGCCTGGTGTGGCCTTGTCGCCGGATTGCTCGAGGTCGCCGCGATTGTGATCCGCAAGCGGCTGTTCGATCCGAATCAACTGTACGGGATGAGCCGGCATTTCGTCTGGATGATCCCGGTGGCGAATTCCTGCGTTTTCCTGGTGCTCGGTGCGCTCGCGTGCGTCGCGATTGTGCCCTGGAAACGCCGCGGACACAGCCTGTTCCTGCATGTTTTATGCGCGGCCACGCTGTTGCCGATGATGTTGATCGCCTTTCCCCAGGTCTACGGGCTGGCGTGGTTCGTCGTCGCACTGGGAGGGGCCATGACCTTGGTCCCGCTGTTTGAGCGGCACGCACGCGTCTTCCGCTGGATTGTGCAGGCCAGTTTCCCGGTAGCCCTCGGCGTGGTGGCGATGCTTTGGGCGTCGTTCTGGATCTCCGATCATCGGAAACTGTCCCGCGAATCCGCGCGGGCCTTGCCGCCGCCGGGCTCGCCCAATGTCCTCTTGATCGTGATGGATACGGTCGCGGCCGGGCACTTGAGCCTTCATGGCTACGACCGCGCTACCAGCACTTCCCTCGTCGAATTTGCCGGCCAGGGCATCCGGTTCGATGCCGCCCAGGCCGCTTCGTCGTGGACGCTGCCATCTCACGCGGCGATGTTCACGGGGCGATGGATGCACGAACTGTCTGTGGGCTGGATGACCCCGCTCGACAATGCGGTTCCCACGCTGGCCGAAGTCCTTGGAGCACGTGGCTACGCGACGGCCGGCTTCGTGGCCAACACCAGTTATTGTGCCCGCGATTCGGGGCTCGACCGCGGCTTTACGGAATACCAGGATTTCATCTTCCCCGGGCTGACCGCTTTGAAGCACGCCGTTCTGGTGAGTCGCGCCCTAGACGGGATTCAGGCGACGCTCGAATTCCTGGAGGGTTGGCTCGATATCGCTCGAGCTCGCCCCTATCTCCTGCGCGTGGCGAGCTGGTTCCCGACCAAACCCAAGACAGCGGCGGTCGTCAACCGCGAGCTGCTCGACTGGCTGGCGCGGCGTTCGCAGCCGGAGCGGCCGTTTTTCGCCTTCTTGAACTACTTCGACGCCCACTACCCTTATCGACTGCCCGCCGGCAGCTACCACCGTTTCGGCGGGGCGCCGACGGACGCCCGCCAGCGCACGATGCTCGAACAGTGGTTCGACGTTGACAAGTCAAAGCTATCGCCACGGGAAGTTGCGTTTGCCGCCAACGCCTATGACGACTGCATCGCGGACTTGGACGAGCGGATCGGCTGGCTGGTCGACCGGCTGCGGCAACGCGGCTATCTGGAGCGAACATGGCTGATCATCACCGCCGACCATGGCGAGAGCTTTGGCGAGCACGCAGGCATTTTCTGCCACGGCGCGAGTCTCTATCAGACCGAGCTGCATGTTCCGCTCTTGATCATTCCGCCCGGTGGCAAAGGGACCAGGCAGGTTGTCAAAGAGGCAGTCAGCCTACGGGACCTCGCGGCGACGATCGTCGACCTGGCCGGTCAAGGGACGAACTCGCCATTCCCTGGTCAGTCGCTGGCCCATTTCTGGGACGAAAGCGACGCGCGGTCCCGCCCCGCGTCCCCCGAGCCCGCGCTCGCCGAGGTTGTGCCGAACCAGGTCCTTCTTCCCGACAATCGCGATTCCGCGGGTTCCCCCAAACCGACCTGGCCGCTGGGATCTCTCCACGAAGCGGAATGGTCCTACATCCGCCGTGAGGGAAAAGACGTCCGCGAGGAGTTGTTCCGCGTGATCGAAGACGCGAAAGAACAGCGCAATCGCGCTGCCGATCCGACCGCGCTGCCGACACTCGAGCGGATGCGGCAGGCCCTGGGCCGCATTACGGCCGGCCCACTTTTGCCAGAGCGGTTTCGTCCTTGAAAAAGGGGACGGCTGACTTCACGCCAGAATCTCCGTAATCATCTTCCCATGCTCGATCTCCAGCCTCTTCCGGCCCGGAATCTCCAGCCGGTGCGAATCGAGCCCCAGCAAGTGGAGCACCGTGGCATGGACGTCGGTGACATAGTGCCGGTTCTCGACCGCGTGGAAACCCAACTCGTCGGTCGCGCCGTGCACGATGCCTCCCTTGATGCCGCCGCCGGCCATCCAGATCGAGAAGCCGTAGTTGTGGTGATCGCGGCCGTCGGCGCCTTGGCGCAGGGCGTCCGGCCGAACTCGGTGCCCCAGACAACGATCGTGTCGTCAAGCAATCCCCGCTGTTTAAGGTCGGTCAGTAATCCGGCGATCGGTTTGTCGACTTGGGCACAAAGGCTCGTGTGGTTCGCGCGCAGGCGCGGAGTGGGCATCCCACGCACCGGCGGCACCACCGCCGTGAAAGATCTGGATGAACCGGACCCCACGCTCCGCCAACCGGCGCGCCGCCAGCAGTTGCTCGCCGAACGGGCGCGTGACTTCGTGGTCAAGGCCGTAGAGCCGCCTGACGTGCTCTGTCTCGGCTTCAAATGTGAGCACCTCCGGTACAGCCGTCTGCATCCGGAAGGCCAACTCGTAAGATTGGATCCTGGCACGGAGCTTCGGGTCGTCGGGATACTCGACCGCGGCAAGCTGATTCAGCCTGCTCAAGACGTCGGCCTTGACGGACGCCTCGGCGGTTGAGACCGCGCGCTCAGGGCGTGCGTAGGGAAGCGGGTTGGCCGGGTCGACATTGAGCACGACTCCCGCGTGCTCAGGCCCAAGGTATCCAGAGTCGACGCCCCCGAAACACTGCGATTCGAGCGCCGGCCCCATCGAGATGAATTGCGGCAGGTCGTCGCTCAGCGACCCCAAGCCGTAATGGATCCACGCCCCGATGGTCGGGTGGCAACCGTCCAGGAGATGGCGGCCCGTGAGAAACTCCATTTGGGCGCCGTGGTTGTTGTCGGTCGTGTACATCGAGCGGACAACGGCAATGTCGTCGACGCATTCACGCAGATGAGGCCACCAGTCGCTGACCTGAATGCCACTCTGCCCGCCCGGCTTGAAGCCGACTTGGAGTGGGTAGATCCTGGCCTTCTGCTTGTCGATGATGTTGTTCGCAACCTGCTCACGCACGTTTTTGATGTAGGGCGAATCGAGAATGGCCTTGTGGGCTGACTCGGCAATCGTCTTGCCGGCGTACTTGTTCAGCTCGGGCTTGGGGTCGAAGCTCTCGAGATGACTGACCCCGCCGCGCATCATCAGCCAGATCACTCGCTTGGCCCGGGGCCGATGTGCACGTTCGTCGTTGATGCGGGCATCAGCCCACGCGACGGTTTCATTCTGAAGCATGGCGCCAAGGCTCAGACCGACGAAGCCCATTCCGACGTCGGACAGAAACGTCCGACGGCTTCTTCCGATACAGCAAGAATCATGTGCAGGCATGTCAGTCGCTCACCGGATCGATACGAAGTCGTTATGGTTCAAGAGTACGTGCACGAGCGCGGCCCGGGCGCGGCCATGCGGGGCGTATCGAGGGCGGTTCTCCGCGGCGAACGCGCTTTGGAACCTGTCGAGTGCCCGGGCGCATTCGGCCCGCTCGCCGTCGGTCGGCGTTCGCCCCAAGACGCGCTCGAAGGCCGAGACCACGAACGCGGATCGAACCTCCTGAGTATCGCTCACGCCGACCTCCTTGTCGATGATCGCCGCGATCTCGGCGGCCCGAGTCAGGGCAACTCCGCTATTGATCAACGCCAGGGCTTGCTGAGGCACGATCGTTTCATCGCGGCGATAACATTCCTCAACGCTCGGGGCATCGAACATGACCAAGAGCGGAATGCGATCGCCGCGTGCGTAACGGTAGTAGATCGAGCGGCGATTGACGGTCTCCGCTGAAGCAATCGGCAGGTCGGCACCGCCCATCCGCGCGTCGAGCTTGCCGACGAGGTGGAGCAAACTGTCGCGAATCACCTCGGCCTCCATGCGCCTCACATTCATTCGCCAAAAGTAGAGGTTGTCGGGGTCAACCTGGGCATTGACGGCCTCGGCCGGCCCGGCGACCGACTGCATTCGGTAGGCCTGGCTCGTGAGCATGAGCCGGTGCAGGTGTTTCATGCTCCAGCCCGACTCCATGAACTCGACGGCCAGCCAGTCGAGCAAGCCATGGTGCGCCGGCCGCCGCGTTCGCAAACCGAAGTCGAACGTCGATGCGACGAGCGGGTCCCCAAAATGGCGCATCCAGATGTGATTGACCGCAACCCTCGCCGTCAGAGGGTTCCGGCGGTCGACGATCCAGGTCGCCAGAGCGAGGCGCCTGCCGGTGCTGACCGTGGAGTAGGGTTTGTTGCTGGGCGTGTCGCGGAAGCTCGTCTTGGCACGGTGATAGACGAGCGATCGAGGCGTATATGACGTCGTTGGCAGTTGCTTGGCGGCCGACTCCGCCTTGAGCCGTTGCAGGTCGATTTCACCGAGCCGTCGGCGCGCGTCGACGACTTCCGCGGAGGCTTTGAGGATCGCGGCCTGCAACTTCGGATCTTTCGCGGGGTCGCCCGCCACCGTAAGTGCCTCGACGGTCCGCCGGGCGCGATCCAGGTTGTGCTGAACGACCAGGCCGCTGTGACGGGCCTCTTCGACCGCCAGTTTTCTCTGGGCCTGCGCAAGCGTGTCGGGCCCCCTCCACCCACGAGGCAGATGAGTCTTTCTTCGCTCCTTCGTCTTCAAGCCGCTCGGCGCGGAGAACCGCTTGGAGAGAGCCCTGGCGGGCCTCCGCCAGCGCCAGTGCTGATTCCAAAACGGCCAGCTCGCTTCTGGCGTCATCGGCCTCGAGCCGGGCGTGAGCGAGTCGACCGACCGCGGCGATCGCCTGATCGCGGGTTCGCTTCGCGTGGTCGGGCTTGTCCGAAGACGATTGATAGCTCGCTTGGGTTTGCCGCTCACCGTCGAGCGCGGTCGTCAGCATGTGTGTTTTTTGAGCCAGTTTCTCCCGGGCCTGAGCCACCGCGGCCCGGCGGCGCCGATCGCCTGTTGGCCCGCCTCGACGGCTTCGCGAATGATGAAGTCGCGCTTATCGGGGCTGGATGCAACGATCGGCAAAGGCACCGGCGCGATCCGGACCTCGCCACCGAGCACGGCCGGCGTCGCGGGGGTAAGCGGGCGTTTCTCTGGACGCGTTTCGTCGCCTCGAGTGAAGAGGAACGTGGGCGTTTCCAGGAAGTCGTCGAAGACGCGTGGCACGCCCCCCTTGGCGCGGTCGGGTTGACCAGGCACGCGATCGATCCGAATGTGGACGGGCTCGAAGAAGGCCCGCAGGCGGTAATAATCGCTCTGCGCGATCGGGTCGAACTTATGGTCGTGGCAGCGGGCACACTGGATTGTCACGCCCAAGAATGCCCGGGCCGTGTGCTCGACCGTATTGGCGAGCCAGGTATTGCGGTTGAAGATGTCCCAGTTGCGCCGAGAAAGCCGGTCGCACGCACCGTCTCCGGATCGTAGGGCGTCAGCTCGTCGGCGGCGAGCATCTCGACAAGCATGCGGTCGTAGCCTTTATCAGCGTTGAGTGCGGCGACGATCCAATCGCGCCATTGCCAGATATGCGGGTGGCTATAGCGCGCTTCCTCGCCCAGGCCGTACCAGTCGCTGTACCGCCAGACGTCCATCCAATGTCGGCCCCAGCGTTCGCCGTATCGGGGGCTCGCCAGCAGGCGATCCACGACCTTCTCGTAAGCGCCCGGCGATCGATCGGAACGGAAGTCGATCAGCTCATCTCGCGTCGGCGGCAGGCCCACCAGATCGAGGTAAAGGCGGCGGAGCAAGAGGTCTTTTCGCGCGGGCGGGCTGGCGTGCAGTCCCTTGGCTCGATGAGCCGCCGCCAGGAACGCGTCGATGGGATTTCGGGACCAACCCGGTCCGGCAAGATCGGGCACCGCTGACCGTGCTGGCGGAACATAAGCCCAGTGCCGGCTCGGGTCCGCGGGCGTGGCCTCGGCGGGAGCCGCCGCTCCCTGGTCGATCCACCCGCGAAGGATGCCGATCTCGCGATCACCCAGCGCGACACCCTCGCTCGGCGGCGGCATGCGATCGGGGTGATTCGCACCTGCGGTCACGCGTTCGATCAGCAGGCTCTCGCCGCTGTGACCGGGCTCGATCGCCGGGCCGCTTTCGCCCCCTTTGCGAATCAGAGCCGCCGTGTCCAGCCTGAGCCCCGCTTTTTGCCGGATGGCGCCATGACAACTGGAACACCGATCCGCCAGAATCGGTTTCACGTCGCGCAGATAGTCAACGACCTCGGGCGGCGGAACGAAGCCCACCAACGCAGCCAGGATCGCAACCGCGGCATTCATCACGATGACCCCCCACGGATACCAATGCGTCAAGCCGCCGCCGTAATTCTGACGATCCCTCTCGCGCGGCCGAATAGAATCCCCAGCTCTTTATCAATCTCGAAGGTCGCAGTATATCCTTTGTAATCCGCGGCTATCCACGTTGCAGCAATTTCGGTACGATCACGATGGAGGCATTCCATGATCGAGCTCAATCTTGAACAGCGGCAGGCGATCGCGCAGGGCGAGCCAGTGCGAATCGTCGACCCAGTGACTCACGACGCCTATGTCGTGGTGCAAGCCGACGTCTACGCTCGATTGGCTGAAACTGCGTCGCAATCAGCCGAAGCATCACCTCCGCGGATCGCCCCCATGATGTTGCGGTCGCAACAGGCATTCTGGCGCGACTTACCCTCACTACTCCTGACCCGACGGAATCACGGAAAATGGGCTGCGTACCATGGTGACGAGTGCGTTGCGATGATGCCGTCAAATATCGACGCCTACCAGGAATGCTTTCGTCGCTGGCTGAAACGCGGTGAGTTCTACGTGGGAAAGATTGAGGCCTCCCTTGACGGAATTCCGCCGTGGGGAACGATCGAATGTGAGCACGGACTGGTTGAAGTCACGGACGACAACCCACGCGACGCCGCATGAAGATCCTTGATCGCCTGCCGATTTCTGGGGAGCGTACCTCGCTACGATTCGGCACCCGAAACGTCACGATACACACCAACCAGATCATTGTCTGGATGAGCGTTACTCTCTCCGGCACTCTCAAGCCAGAGGCATCGGCACCACGGTTCCCGCGCTGCTCGATACTGGCAGTAACTTCGCTTTCGCGATGCAGGACCGGCACTTGCGCGACTGGACCGAATTGATCCCGGCTACCTGGATGTCGTTGGCAGCGTCGAGATCAACGGACAGCCCGCCACTCAGCGCGATGCGCTTGTCTGGCTGTATCCGAATGCCGTAGGTTGTAATGACGTCGCTTTCGCTCGGACACCGCTTCCGCTGACATTGAGCAAGGGCCTCGCCGTCTACGCGCCCGATCCCGCTCCGCCCCACGCTTGCCATTATTGGGACTTCCGGCATTGCTAGAGAATGGCCTCGATCTGTGGCTCGATCCGGACCGGCGATCCATTACTGTCCGCACGCACACTTGTCTGCGGGCTTTGATGGGGCTCGTTTCTCGACTATGACTCCGCGCGGCTCGGCTTCCGAGCGTATCGCTCTGGCCTTTTTATGCCGCTTCGGGCATACTTAGGCTCCTTTGTCACAGGATTCCTTGCCGGCATATCAGCGGTCCATGGTGGGACGTCGCGCCGGCCTGGCCGGGGGAGAGAGACGATGACTATCTATTATCCGTTCCGCTCTCGCGGAGGCGCTACGGAAAGCTTCAACTTTTTAGCGACCGATCGATACATGGCCGACATTGGCGAACCACTCGGCATCTGGAGCCCGACGCTTTGCCGGGTTCCGGAGGGTCCGACGTGGATTCACCAAGATGCCTTCGAGGGGCCGTACTACGGAGTGAGCCCGGCCGAGGCCGCGGACTACTTTCAACGGCACCCGCGCTATTTCCACCTGCCTCGCGGCGGGCCCGCCGACACGTGGAAACTGCTCGCCGGGATGCCGGATCAATTTGATCCCGAGGCCGTCGATCGTGCGGGAGCGACTTGCTGCGTCGCTCCGCGAAGCCCGTCTCCTAAGGCGACTGCTCCGCCTCTGTATTGAGGCCGCCAAGGAACGGCAGCACCAAGCTCAGGCCGTTCACGGCCCCCATGCGCCTGCCACGTCAGCGGCCGGCGGCCTCGTGAGTCACCAAAGCAACCGGCCCCGGATCGCCACATCCGGACCCGCCGGAGATGGATCCTCGACGGGGGAGGGTCGCCGATCGTGAACACGCCGACCTCTTCTAACGCTTGGTGTCTTAGACGCGCGGAGGC
>CAWHKI010000157.1:0-32341 GCA_963829765.1 uncultured Isosphaeraceae bacterium
CGGACTAAAGGCACTTCAGGACCAAGTCGCCCAGGTGGCCGTCGGCCCGGCGGTGCGCGAATACTTAGTCGCCCTCGCCCACGCCACTCGTGCGCACCGGCAGGTCACGCTCGGGCTGAGCCCGCGCGGACTGTTGATTTGGCAGCGGCTGGCCCAGGCTCGCGCGTTTCTCGCTGGTCGAAGCTATGTCATTCCAGACGACGTTCAAGATATCGCTGAACCCGTACTGGCCGTCCGGCTCGGGATCGAGCCCGACCTCGCCGCTCGGATCTATGCCGAGATCACGGACTCTGTGCCGGTGCCGGTTTATGCCAAGTCGCGGCTCACTCTGAGATGGCCGAAGAGAACACATCCCGTGAAGATTCAAAGGGAGCCCAACGTGAAGACAAAGAATCGCATTTTCGCCCCTACCGCCGGCGCGGTCGTCGCGTCGGCCTGCCTCTTTGCACTTGCAGGCTGCCAGAGCCGCGGCACAAGCGGCGACGGTCATGGCGATGAAGAAGAACACGCCGCCCATGTCATCCCAGCGCACAAACCCAAAACGTTTCCCGACGCTGTGCACCGCCTGCGCGAGCTGAACGACCAGTTCTTTAAGGTCGGCGTGGCGCCGACGAAGGAACCGTCCACCGGCCCGTCGAGCCTGCAAATCGCTCTCGATATCGCCAACTGGCTTCCTGAGATCGCCGCGGACAGCGACATGCCTGAAGCACCCTGGAACGAAGTGAATGCCCGGTCCGCGAGGCTCGTCGCCGACTATCAGGAACTGTTAGCGGGCGCCGGCAACGCGCGGATCGAGCTCGATCATGCGAATGCGGAGATCGGGAGTCTCGAGAAAGTGCTTCTCGCTTCCGATCCGCGCTGGTTCGAGGGAGTTCGAAAGGTCGCGGCGGCACCGCGATGAGGGGCGACCACAGGGCACGCCCCCTAAATCACGTCTGTTCAAGTTAGCGGATACCACCCATTGATCACCGACGAATCCGTTTGAAGTGCGAGGTTAGGGTCATGTTTCCATCGATCTTCTGGGCGCTGTCTTTCGATTTTGCCAGGCGTTCATCCTGTCAACGCCGACTATCCTCGTGGGACTTGTGGTGGCCGCGATCTTTCGGCGCTTGCTGGGCCATGAAAATACGCGCCGACTCTTCGGCTGTGGAACGCGGCGAGAAGTGCCGCAAGCGTGGCTCATTGGCATGCTCCTGCCGATTTGCTCGCTCGGCGTGCTTCCCGTGGCGCGAGAGATGCGACGCGCGCGGATCGCTGGCGGAACGATCCTCGCGTTCGCCATGACCGCCCCTTTGTTCAATCCATTGTCGCTCTTATACGGCCTGACTTTGTCAGAGCCGCTCGTCATTCTGTCGTTCGCCTTCGGCACGTTTGTCGTGGTCACGGCCATCGGCCTAGCCTGGGGCTGGTTGTTTCCTGGCGTCTTACACGATGAACACGCCCCCGCTCCGGTCGCCTATGGAGTCAAGCGGATGGTCGCAATCCTGGTAGCCGCGGCGCGTGAAGTCGCGGGGCCTTCGCTCGGCTATATCTTCGTCGCGCTATTGGGTGTTGTCGCCTTGAGCGTCGTGTTGCCGCATGGCAGTCTCATGACGACGATGGAACATACCAATCCATACGCACCGCTGGCGATGACTCTGGTCGCGGTACCAGCATATACTCCGCCGCTACTGGCGATGTCGCAGATCGGATCGATGTTCCAGCACGCCAACTCGGTCGGGGCGGCATTTGTGTTGTTGACACTGGGCGCAGGCATCAACCTGGGCCTTATCGCGTGGGTTTTTCACAACTATGGAGCCAAACGTGCCTTTACTTGGATGGCGCTCTTGCTCGCCGTAGTGATCGGCATCGCTTATGCGATTGAAAACCCACTTTTCCCCGACGAAATCGAGCCGCCCGGTCACACGCACGCTTTTGACATCTATTGTCACCCATTCGACGTGAACGCAACCGACTTGCCCGCAACGGTGGCGGCGAAGCTCAAGGAAAGCCTGCAACAGCCGGTCGAGCGAGTGGGCCTAACCGTTCTCACATCGCTCTTTGTCTTTGGCATGACGTTGCGCGTCCTCGACCGGCGTTGGAAGATCGAAGACTGGCTGGAGCGGGAACCAGAGCCTTCAGACCGCCGGCCGGCTAGGCTCGACATCGTGGTTC
Organism: uncultured Isosphaeraceae bacterium; assembly: GCA_963829765.1. Classification (GTDB taxonomy): domain Bacteria; phylum Planctomycetota; class Planctomycetia; order Isosphaerales; family Isosphaeraceae; genus CAWFRS01. The sequence goes on from CAWHKI010000157.1 coordinate 2,155, forward strand.
CTCCCGCGATGCTTGGGCTGGTGGGTCTCGGCGCTCTCGTCGTGCTAAGCATCGTCGGCTGTTACATGTACTACCCCTCACCCAAAGAATCGTTCGAGGAGATGCGGATTCTTCGGGTCGAGGTTTTGAGCGCCGCCAACAGCGGCAACAAAAAGCATGCGTTGCACTTCATTCCGGTGTGGGACGAGTGGACGCGCAGACTTCAGGTAGGCGCCTTTCTCCGCGAAGGCACGAACCCCCCGTATCGGCGGATGAAGACCAAGATCTTTAGGGACCGTCTCGAGTTCTTGAAACACGCGATCGAGGACGACGACAAAGAGGAGATCCGCGAGTACTCGGCGTCCCTCCAGAAAGCCTATTCCCGTATGCGAAACGTGTACTTGGGCGGATAACCGCGGCTTTACAGGCGAGCCTCAGCAACTCCAAGAGCACGGTCCGGTTTAGCCCGGCCGTTGTGATCAACTCTCCCCTGGCCCCAGTCCGAGTCGCTCGGGGCAAAGTGCACCTGCTCCCTCGCCGAATAGTCCGAACTCGCTTGTCAGGTTGGCGTTTTGAGCCGGAGCCCCGCTCAAACCATGCCGTTTGGAGCCAAAAAGTCCCACTTCCATGAATAAGCATGAGTGCGCACAAGCAGCGGTATGGTCGAGACCGAACGTCCAGTCCCGCGACGTCCTCTTTTTCAACAGGCCAGCGGCTAGAAGCTGCTGCCAAGGCTGGACGCAGGGCGTCGAGCGTTTGTTTCAATCGGGCCACGCGTGCGCCTCCGCCGGCTGCTCGGCCAGGTTATGTTGCTGGAGTGGGTCATTGAGCAAATGATACAGCTCGGGGGGTTGGTTTCGACCATCGATCAGGATGTGATTATCGTCGATTAAGGAGTCGACCTTGGTTACGTTCTCTGTTCGAAAATCCTTTCCATGCAGGGCGGGTTCCTCGAGTTGGGAAAGGACCGGATCGGTCGGCATTCCCCCGTTGCGGCTCCAGTGCCGAGCCAGGCTCCGGCCGGGAAATGGGTGGTCCGCGGTCGGGTCGATCAGCTCGGCCACCGTGGCGGGCAGGTCACGCAGCGACACAGGCACCGCGATCCGCCGGCCGCGCAGGGCTCGGGAGGGGTCGTGAGCGGATTCTCTCAAGCCCAGCGGAGGAATCAGAATCAATGGCACATGAGTCAGCTCATTGTATAGGCTCGATCCATGCCCGAACTGATTGTGCTCGCCGAAGTGCTCGCCATGGTCGCCTGTGATGACAACCCAGGTGTTTTCCAGCATGCCGGCGGACCGCAACTCGCCGAGGAACCGACCTAGCTCGGCGTCCAAACCGCTCAAACACGTGTCGTAAAGATCGACGAGGCGTCGAGAGACCTCTTGCAGCTCTTGCCGGCGCTTTAGTTGCGTTTCAGAGGTGGCGTGAATAATCTCATTCACGGCGACCCAACCACACGCGGGACCGCATTGAGACATCGGTGGGATGGGGCCGGTCCAGAACTTTCCGGTCGCGCTGGAAGAGGGGACATAGGGGCCGTGCACATCCATCAAGTTGAGAAAAAGAAAAAACGGCCGCGTTGCGCCGGCGGCCATGCTCTGGTTACGGCGATTCACATCAAGAAGCCATTGCCAGCCTCGACCTGTGATCTCTCGCGCGCCGGGCTGCAAGAAAGACGGAAGCGGGCGTGGGACCGGCAGCTTCGCGCGTTTGGCGCCCGCGATCAGCGAAGCGCCGAGCGAGCAATTGTACAAGGCAGCCCGGAGCGAAACCTCTTGGTTACCTGGATAATCAACATAGGTATCGAATCCACGTCCGACGCCGTAAACGCGGTTGCAGATCCGCACGTTGGAGACAAAGCCGGCGGTGGCATAGCCCCGGGAACGCAGGTTTTCAGCGACTGTCGGCGACGATCCCAGGTAAGGTCGGTCGACGCGCGAGCCGTGCTCGGAAGGCCAAAGACCGGTAAACATGGTCACGTGCGACGGCAAGGTCCACGGGGCGGCCGAGCGCGCCATATCGAACGTGACCCCCTGCTTCGCCCACTTCTCAAGCTCAGGCGTGGTACTTCGGTGGTATCCATGAATACTCATGTGATCGGCACGCAGCGTATCCGCGACGATCCAAATCACGTTGGGCTCGCCGGCGGCCGGCTCTGCCCACACTCGGTCGGGTGCGCTGGCGACCGAGTGCCACTGCCAAAGTGCATAGAAGGGAAGTACACCGGCGACCAAGATCCCTACGCGGCGAGAACCGCGCTGCCAGGCGGCCGAGCGCCAGACCAGCCAGCGCCGACCGCGAATGGCGGCGCCTAACGCCAGCGAAATTCGAGCCGCGGGGTGCAACCCTTGGATCAGTTGCAACGGGCCGAGCAACAGCAAAATGCCCAGGATCACTCCGGCCACGTCCCACGTCCACGCCAGTCGGTGGACCGGTACATGGTGCCTTTGCCGCCACGCCGCCCAGGCCAGTGCGGGAGCCAGGAGGACGAGGGTTAAACTGGCCGATAGTAGCGTCGAGGTGACGACGATCATCCAGCCGGCATGCCGGCTGACCGTCAGGGTGGCCCACTCGATACGGTGCAATCCATGAAGCTGTATCGTCTGAACCAACAACTCCAGAAATCCGGCCGTCGCCCCCACGGCCAGGCCAGCGCCCAAGAGGCTCAGGACCGCGGGTGCATGTCCTAGCCCGTCTGAGACACCCGTCGATGACGGCTCGCTGTCGGCCCTCGGGCGATGCTGGCATCTCTGCGGTTTAAGAACCGGCGAAACGGGGCCGTCGGATAGTACGCCGTGGCCATCGGTTGGGCTGACTGCGCCGCGGGTTCCGTCGATGTGGATGAATGACCGGTCGGGATTCCCGCCTCGGCCGCATCCAATCCCGCTATGTGCCCGATTTCCACGGCAAACCCTCCCGTTCGGCCTTTACTCTCGCGGTCGGCGAGCGGATCACGTTTGCGCGCTGGCGCGGATGGTCACCGCTGCCTTCGACACATTCGGGCTTCCGCCCGTCGTCCCGCAGAAGTTCTGATCGGCGATCGGCTACGGCCGCTTCAGCCCTGTTCTTCGGTCACCGCGCAAAAACTCAGGCGGCGACCTTGCCTTCCATGTACGAAATGATCTTGCGCGGGGTCGCCCAATCCTCGCGGTCGAATTCGGCGGGCGAGATCTCGACGCCGAACTCGGACGAGAGCGCGACAATCAGCCTGACAGTCTGCATCGAATCCAGGATCTGCAGGTCGTACAGACGCACGTCAGGGTTTTGGCGTAGATCCTTCACCTCGGACACTTCGACAAGCACGTCCAGGACGCGATCAGAAATTGTCATCGGAAGATTCCCTCCAGTACGTTCCACGTGGGACCGATTCTTCCCGAGAAAAGCAGAAAGCCCAGGCAGACGAGGTGGAACGTGATCACTGTCCCGGCCGCCCGCCACAGGGGCCCGTTCCTCCACACTTGCCGTGGTTTGTTCCAACGGGTAAAGAGGTCATGCCCCACCAAGAGCGTCCCGTGGTACAAGCCATAAAGCAGGTAGTAGGGCTCAATTCCGTGCCATAACCCCATCAGCCCGAACGTGAGGAAGTAGCCGAGGTAAGAGGCCGTATATTTGCCGGTAAACCAGCGGCCCTTGGCGGCGGCTAACATAAATCTCATGTATACGTGATCGCGAAGCCAGGTGGAGAGACTGATGTGCCAGCGGTTCCAGAAGTCCTTGATGTTGCTCGCCAGGAATGGGCGGTTGAAGTTCTCGGGCGTGTGAATTCCCAGCAGGTAGCTGACCCCGACCGCGAAGGCGCTATAGCCGGCGAAGTCGAAGTACAGGTAGAGACTGTATCCGTACAAGTACGACAGGGTGTTCCAGAATCCGCCACCGGCGAGGTGGTCGATCCAGTAGCTCTTGATCGAGGCCGCCACGATGAACTTGTAGAGGAATCCCGTGAAGACGTGATGGACAGCGCCATCGAGGTCTTTCCATAATTCCGCAGTGGGATGGGGACGATTCCAATCCTGGCTGAACCGCCGATAGCGGTCGATGGGGCCCGACGAAACAGTCGGGAAGAAGAGCAGAAAAGCCAAGAACCGGTCAATAGGAAGCGCGACGATCAGCCGGTCTCGGATGCCGAAGATGACGTCGAGGCTGCGGAACGTCATATACGAGATCCCCAGGAACCCGAGTTGGGCGCCCGGGACGGCCAGCGGTAGGAATCGGGCCGCCAGCAGTGGAAGCAGACTCAACAGAATCGCCGCGGGGAAAGGCCAGTACCAGGGCGTGCGTGCCCGCATCGTGAGGAAAGCCCGGGCCACGCCCCATTGAAACAGGCCGCAGGCAATCACCACCCAAAGATCACGGACATTCGCGAGCCTGTCCGAGCCTGGCGATCCGCCGGTGAACCAACCCCCGCCGGCAGCGGTTACCGGCAGGAGGTGCGTGACGGTCGCGTACTGGACAATCAACATTGCCGCGGTCGCGAGCAAGACCCACGCGCGCGAGAAGCCGAACAACCGCCGGATCAAGAGCGTCGGCACGGCGATGTACAGGAGGATGCCGAAATAAAGGAAATCCGCATACGGGATCATGTCAGGGCCTCGGCCAGTCTGCGCCGGTCCGCCTTGCCGTTGGTATTGATCGGAAAGGTCTCGAGGAACGAGAATTTCCGCGGGATCATGTACGCGGGCAGATGCTCGGTCAGTTGAACTTTCAGCTCGCAGGCCAGTTGGAAGTCTGAGCGTGGGGGCCGCTCATTGAGGATCACGAAGGCGGCGAGGGAATCGACGGCCCCCTGCTTGAGTACCGGCAGGACTACGGCATCGCGAACGCCCACTAAGGCCCGCAAGTTCGCTTCCACATCCGCCGGCTCGATGCGGTGGCCGTTCAGCTTGATCTGGTTATCGATCCGGCCCTCGAAAAAGAGCATGCCGTCGCGGCAGCGGCCCCAGTCGCCGGTTCGGTAAGCCTGCTGGCCGTTCCAGTGAAAGAACGCGGTTTTGTTCAACTCGGGGCGGTTCAAGTACCCGGGGCTGACGTTGGGGCCCGAAATGATGATCTCGCCTCGCTCGCCCGCCGGCAGCTCGCGCTGCTGCTCGTCCACCACGAACACCCGGCTGCCCGGCATCGGGTATCCAATCGGCAGCGGGGAGTAGGCATCGAGGATCGATCGTGTGATTTGGAGCGACGTGGTGGCCACGGTCGCCTCCGTGGGGCCATAGGTGTTCCAGACCTCCGCGGTCGGGAAGCGATCCAGGAGCTGGGACGCGACTTCCGGGGCCAGCGTCTCGCCGCAGAACAGGAACCGCCTGAGCCGCGGCAGCATGCCCTGGCTGAACGTGGGTTCGACCAGGCACATCTGAGCGAACGAAGGGGTGGACACCCAGGTCGTCAATGCCGAGGCGGCCAGAAGCTGATATAGTTGCCTCGGGTTGGCGACCTCGGCCTTGCTGACGCTGGTCACCGTCCCTCCGGTGACCAAGGCGGGATAGGTATCCATGATGGAAACGTCGAACGAGTACGGGACCACGTTCAGGAAGACCTCCCGGCCCTCTTCGAAGGCGTGCTCCGCCAGGATCCACCTTAGAAAACTTTGCAGGCAACCGTAGGTAATGGGCACCCCTTTGGGTTCTCCGGTGCTGCCTGAGGTAAACATAATATAATAATGATCAGTAGGACCTAGCCGCCAGGGAGGGGCCGGCTCTTGTCCGCGGGAGAGCTCGGCGATCTTCTCCGGGGTGAGGATGAGTGGTGCGCCGCTGGCCGCCGCGATGCGCTCGACCCGTTGCGGGGGCACGGCCGTGTCTACCGGCACATACGCACGCCCCGATTTGATGACGCCCAGGTAGGCGATCAGTAGCTCCGGCTCCTTATGTCCCAAGACGACCACAGGCGCCTGCTCCGGGAGCGACCCAGCCAAGTGGGCGGCGAGACAGTCGGATTTGCGGCCCAATTCCCCGTAGGTGAGGGTACGATCCCCACGGATGTAGGCAGGGCGATCCGGGGTCGTCCTGCCCCAGTGATCGATGCGCTCGATGATTTCCATCTGAGGTCTCCTAGAAATTCTGGTAGATGAAGGGGGGGGTGGAGAAGTCCCCTGCACCGTAGAGCGCGACCAAACCCACCAAGATTCCCAGGTAGTAAATCGTCAGGACCACGAACCGGACCCTTGGTCGCGCGAACCAATCGCTCAAAAGCACACCGTACTGGCTACGCTGATCAAGAAGACTCATGGCTATCCTTTTCGTCTTCGAAGGATTGGTTTGGGGTTCGACCTGGCTTCTTGCGCCGTTGCGGAGGACGGTTCAAGGAAGCCACCGGAGGACGATCGCGACCCGGCGGCCCTGGCGGACGAAAGACCAGCTCCGGTCTTGCTACTGGGCACGGACGCCGCAGTGGGTAGTTCAGGCTGGCCTGGGATCTCGTCGTGGAAGTATCCTTCGAGGACTTGGCTGTAATACACCAATCCAGGCGGAGCTAGATGCCCCATGTTGTCGTGGCAGAAGGTTTGATCGGCCTCGTGATCGGCGAAATCGACGACCGGGGTGTGATAGTGGGCACCGATCTCGCGTAGTTTTTGGTAATACGCCCTTCGGCCGGTGTACGAGATCCCCACCTGATCGTACCAGCCGCCGTGGATCGGAGTGCTCAAGAGGAGCGGCTGGGCACCGAGTTCGGTCAGCTCGCGCAGAACAAGCTCGAGATCGATCCATTCCTTGTTCTGGGGGAATGAGCGAAGAAAAACCTCGTCCGACCTGGTATTTCTTCGCCGTACCAGAAGCTGGCGAAGCTCGCGGTTCCACTGTTCGTTATCCATCCCGAACTCGTTGTTGTTGGAATGAGCACGGTATAGTGCGACCGCCTGTTGGTGCAATGTCGGCCAATCGAGCGGCCGGCCGCCGCGCGGCGAATCTGGAGACGGGGTGCTTAGCGGGTGTTTCCAGAGGTAATACACCACGTTCCAGTGATCCACATTGCGGAGGATCGCATTTTGCGCGATTCCTAAGGGGCGAATCGCTTCATAGCAGGCGAGGCTCAAGCGGGAGCCGCCGGCCATGCTCTCCAGGGCGAACCTGAGGAGCGGTCGATTCGCCAAGGTCTCCGGGTACTCGAGCATCCGCCGCGCCGCGTCCTGCCTGAGCCGGAGACTCAAGTGGGTGTTGAACGCCAATTCTCCGGCGTGCAAGGCAGAGAAATTGCCTGCGTAGCCGCTCGGCCAAGCCATCGGCCGATCGAGAAACCAAGCGGGCGTCACGGAAATGGCCACCTTCCGCCCCTCTAATGCGGGGCCGAGCGCGGCCAGTTTTTGGAGGATAATCAAACACGTTGTTTGTGCCTTGCCCATGGGGAAGACCGTGAATCCCGTGGGCTGATCGCGGAACACGTTGGTCGCGTGAAAAGGTCGATTATAAGCCCTGAGCAGAGTCAGCTCCGAACTGCCGTAAACTGGGAGCAGGCAGTCGGTTTCCAGGGCCGCCTGTTGCAACGCGGTGCCTTGGTTCTTGACCGGGGCCAGTTTGCAATCTCGTTCGAGGATTGCCTGATCCGCCGCGAGCGCCCGGATCGACCGATATTCCAAAGACCGGGCATAGAACCCGAACACCGCCGGGACAACGAGGGCCAGAATTACCGCCGTTAGCGCAGGCGCGAGGTGAGGCGTTTGCTCCACGGGCTGGTTCTGACAATCCATCATCGTGTCTTTCGGCCATCCTTTGGATTACTGAAATCGCACCGAGCCGCCGCTCTCTCGCGGTGGTCCCCTGTTTTTTCGATCCGGGTCGAGCCGTCGCTCCGACCAGATCGACCTCGATCAACCGCATCGGCGTCGGAAACTTGGTGAGAGCCTGGCCGATCGCTGCGCAGGCTGGCCGACTTCGGGATCCTTTTCCTGTTTATCGGGTTTTCCGGCCGTGAGAGTTTACACCTTGCCTTTTGCCGAGCAGACTCGTCATTCCGCAACCGCCGGGAGAGAAAGACAAGAGAGAAGGCGGTCTTTGTTTGGCTATGCAACTTAAGTGTCGTATATTAACAACGCGTGAGGGTCGGGAAACATCAATTGCGTAACCTCAACCTCGACGGCGCTATGACGGCGAGAGATTTCAGCAAACCGGTCGGTGGCCAGGATTTGGAGCCGGGTGTGACTGCCGTCGGCGGATCATGGGCTCGTCGTGCCGCATCAGCTCCGCAGCCACCACCGCATCACTCGACGGTTCCAGCCAATTTGCCCGGCGACCGATCGCTCATTGGCCATCATACATCCCGGCCTTGTCGCCGCCGAGGGTTCAAATTCGTAGAAATAGATACGCCAATCATATTGATGGCGTGCGCCGCCCCTTCGGCGTCAATCGACTTCAAGAACTTCACGAGGAAGCGCAGGATGCGTCTCTTCGCGCGACGGCAGGATGCACGCCATTCGTCCCAGCCCTGCAGCGGATCCGCCCTGCCCCGGGTGGCCGCTGGGCCTGGCCAGCGCCGCAACGGCGGGCGCGGCCCGGGGCCGAGGTGCTCGATTCGCGCCTCCTGATGACCGGCGCAACCGCATCGACCGACTTGGCCGACCGGGTTGCTCAGGCCCTGCAACCCTACTTCGCTCAAGGCGATTTCCCCGGCATCTCAGTGGCGATCGTCACCGATGGCCAGGTCGCTCTGGAACAAGGATACGGGGCCAGCAACGCGGCGACCCGCTCGCCCGTGCAGGCCAACACCCGGTTCGACATCGGTTCCGTGACAAAGACGTTTACCGCCCTTGGTGTCCTGCTCCTCTATCAGGAGAGCCAGGGCACATCCCACCCACTTAACCTCAATGCGCCGATCAGTGATTATTTGCACAATGCCGGGTCTTTCAAACTGCCCCCCGAGTGGCCCGAATTACAATCAGGGAACTGCTGGACATGACCAGCGGAATCAGGAATGTGGGAGGGGCCGAGCCATGGCAGGCCCAGATCAAGTCGATCGCGAGAGAGCCCCTTCTCTTCCGCCCTGGAACAGAGAGCTACTACAGCGACACAAACTACGACCTTCTGGGCGAGCTCATCCAACAGTGGACCGGCGATACCTACGGCGGCTTCATCCAGGCCCGGATCCTCGACCCACTGGGGATGTCGGAGACTGAAGAGCTGGGCGGGTCGGCTACCGTGGCGAACCAGGCGGTCGGCTACGACGTGCTCAGGCACGGGACTGGCCGAAGGCCGAGGTGCAGAACGGATCGGCGATGTTCGCCGCCGCCGGAATGGTCTCGACGGCTCAGGACATGGCCACCTATATGACCGCACTCCTGAGCGGCAGTCTTCTCGATCCCGCGACCTACTCGCTCATGTGGACCTCGACGCCGACGCCGCAATACGGGACGAAGCCCCCCTCCTACGCCATGCGCGGCCTGGGATGGGATACGGCAATCGACACGAGCACGGGCCCAACCGAAGTGACCAAGGGCGGGCAGGTCCCCGGATTTACCTCCGAGCTGGTTCTCTTCCCTAACTCGGACAGCGGAGTCTTCGTCTCGTTCAACAGTCCCGATTCGCATGGCATCAGCGCCACGCAGGTGGCCGACGCGGTGTACGACGCAACTCAGCGCAGGCCCCCTGATTCGCGGGATTCTAAGATAGGGGCTAGTTCGACTTTTCGGCCTCACGGGCATTCGAGTGAATGAGGCGAGGTGCCTGGATACGAGAATTCGGCCGCGTTGAGGTGCTCCAGCAAGTCGGCGATCGCGCGGATGGGACATGCGCAAGTTCTCGGGTTGCTCAGTCGCCGCTGGCCCTTGATTGCGCTGGCTTGACAGGTGTATCCTAATGTGGAACGCCCGGGGAGTTCGCGGCATGAGGCAATTCAAATGGATTGAGTGGAACTTGCGAAAGATCGATGCACACGGGCTCTCCGCGGCGGATGTCGAGGCGTCTTTGATCGCGTCTTCAGCTTGCAAGAACGCAAGGATGGCTCCTTTCGGATGTTTGCCGCGACACCATCGGGACGCCGGATCTGGGTGGTCTGGCGGTTGATCGAGAGGACGATGACATACCTGATGTCTTCGGCGATTTCGGCGATGTGCCCATTTTCGTAATCATCGCGTACTGAGAGAGGATTCCCATGCCCCCACCTGAAGTCGATCGGCGAATCGCCGAACACCGCCATCTCGACGATGAAATCGCCGCGGAGGAGCCGTTAGCACCGCTGGAGTTGTCCGGAACCCGATGCCATCCCCGCGCCTATGGAGGCCCACCTGGGACGGAATCGCCGGCACACCCATGGCCCTTGCTGGCATCGTGGAGAACGGACTGATACGTCCTCTCGATGACGCAGTCAAGCTACCGGAACACGTCTGCGCGTCCTGATCATCGCCGAAGCGACGTAGACATTTCAGGACACTAACGGGCCGACGATTTCGCCGCCGACGTCGGTCAGCCGGAAGTCGCGCCCTGGTAATGGTAGGTCAGCTTGCGGTGGTCCATACCCATTAGGTGGAGAATCGTCGCCTGGAGATCGTGGACGTGGATGGCGCGTTCGACGGGGTTGAAACCAATCTCGTCGGTCGCGCCGACGGTTTGACCAGCGCGGACTCCGCCCCCGGCCATCCAGACGGTGAAGGCGTCAATGTGGTGGTCGCGGCCGATCGGCCCCCCTTCTCCTCCTCCCGGCACCTGCACTTGAACCACGTCGCTCCGTCCCAACTCGCCGCCCCAGATCACCAGCGTGCTCTCGAGTAGGCCACGTGCCTTGAGGTCCTTGATGAGCGCGGCGCAGGGCTGGTCCATCTCGCGACACATGGAAGGGAGCGCCTGATAGATCCCGCTGTGGTGGTCCCAGTCGCCCAAGATCACCTGAACGAATCGGACGCCGCGCTCGACCAACCGTCGCGCGATCAGGCAGTTGCGGGCGAACGATGGACGGCCTGGGTCCACGCCGTACATCGCGAGCGTGGCCCGACTTTCGCCTGCGAGATCCAGCAACTCGGGAGTGCTGGCCTGCATTCGAAACGCCATTTCGTAGGACGAGATTCGCGCCGCGATCTCGGGGTCGCCGGTTTCGGTCAGGCGCTCTTCGTTCAGTTCCTTGACCAGGTGAACGAGTCGCTCTTCCTGCGGGCGCGTGACACCGGGAGGGTTCGTGACATTGAGGATTGCCTCGCCGGTCGGCCGGAGGGGGACTCCCTGGTACGCCGACGGCAAGAAGCCATTGGAAAACACGGCCTCCTTGGTCCGCGCCATGCCGCCCAGTGCTCCCACACCCGGCAGCACCACGAACCCCGGCAGGTTCTGCGCCTCGCTGCCCAAGCCATAGGTGACCCAGGCCCCCAAGGCGGGCCGGCCGAAGCGTGGCGTGCCGGTGTACAGCATCAATTCGGCCAAGTGGTGGGCGAACTCGGTGGTTTTGACTGTCTTGATGACCGCCAGGTCGTCGACGATCGACGCGGTGTGGGGCAAGAGCTCTGAGACCTCGGTGCCCGACTCGCCGTACCGTTTGAACCGGTATGGAGTGCCTAACAGCTTGGGCTGCTTCTCGGTGATCTGCGCGAACTCCTTGCCTTTGATAAACGACTCTGGGATCGGTTGCCCTTCGAGTTTTTGCAGGACTGGTTTGTAGTCGAACATGTCGAGCTGACTGGGTCCGCCGGCCATGAACAGGTAGATGACGTTCTTGGCCCGCGCCGGGAAGTGAGACGGCCGTGGGGTCATCGATCCGGCCGGTGTAATCGCGGTCGCGGGGCGGTCGCCCAGCAATGCCTGGAGGGCGATTGAACCCAACGAGAGGCCAGTATGACCGAGAAAGTCGCGGCGCGACCGTAGTAATTTTGGTGGCATCTCCATCGGGTTACTCCCTCGTAATGAACTCGTCGAGGTTGAGCAGCGCCCGCGCAAGACCCACCCACTCGGGGGGCGTGCGAGACGGCCCAGCCCCGTTGTTCGGCGGCTGGGCATCGCCCGCCGAACCGTGGGAATGATCGGCTGCTTCGCGGGCCTGGCGTTGCTCGTTGAGATAGCGCTCGACCTTGCGGATCTCGTACTCCTTCGGATCCCGTCCCAAACAAAGTCGAAAGCCATAGCGGACCCGCTCGCTCTCATCGTCCGGGATCTCGATACACAAGCGATCTGCCAGGGCCAAGGCACACTCGGTGAACGTCGGATCGTTTAACAATGTGAGGGCTTGGAGGGGAGTGTTCGACCGGATCCGCCGCGTGCACGCGGCTGTGGCGTCGGGTGCGTCGAAAAGGCGTGGGAACGGGTGTGGAGTCAGCCTCCAAAAGTGAGTGTACATTCCCCGACGGTAGCGATCCGCGCCGGAGCTCTGGTTCCACACACTTCGGTCAGCCCGCCCGTTCATGATCCCGTCTGGCTGGTAAGGGAACACGCTTGGACCGCCGATCTTGCGTGACAACAGGTCGCTAACGGACAGGGCGCAGTCACGAATCGCCTCGGCCTCCAGGCGCATGCGTGTCTGGCGAGCCAGCAGCCGATTCGACGGGTCGACCCCGGCCAGCTCGGGTCGCGAGTGCGATGACTGCCGATAAGCCGCCGACCCGACGATGAGCCGGTGCAAGCTTTTCATGCTCCAGCCACGAGCGATGAATTCGGCGGCGAGCCAGTCGAGCAGCTCGGGGTGGCTGGATGGCTCGCCCGAGAGGCCGAAGTTGTTCTCCGTGGGGACCAGGCCCATTCCGAAATAATGCTCCCAGACTCGGTTCACGAACACTCGAGAGGTCAGCGGGTGATTGGGCGTGACGAGCCAATAGGCCAGGTCGAGGCGACTCTTTTGGTCGGGCCCCGAAAGGGCTGGCAGCACCGCTGGCACACCCGGCGAGACCGCAGCTTCCGGCTGGGAAAACTCGCCCCTGCGGAACAAATGGGATTGCCGCGGTGGGGCCAACGCCGCGCAGACGTGCACGATAGGAAACTTTCGCTCCTGATCGCGCAGGGACTTGATCGTCTCGCAACGACGTTGGAAACCAGGGTCCTGGGCCAGGAAAGCGGCGCGAAGCGCGTTCTTTTGCGGTTCGGTGCGCCGCGCGGGCGCCGTCGCCAGCGCTGCCCGCGGCGCCGGCGCCAGCCGGGCACGCGCTGCCGCATCCAGGCTCGCCTCCCACGCGGCCGCGTTCGCCACGACGCTCGTCTCGTAGGTTTTCCGCTCTTGCTCAATCGCCGCGACCTGCGCCGGACGGCATCACGCCGGGCGATCTCTTCCGGCGAGGCCAACTCCCGTTCCTGCCGGGCGTCGTCGATGTTGTTGAAGAACGCGAAGAACTGATAGTACTCCCGTTGCGAAATCGGGTCGAACTTATGGGAATGGCATTGCGCACACCCGAGTGTCAGCCCCAGGAAGACCGTGCCGATCAGGTTCACCCGATCGACGGCCATCTGGAGCCGAACGTGCTCATTCTCGAGCGTGCCGTCAGCCATCGCCGTACAGAGGAAGCCGGTGGCAATCGTCCGGTCGAGCGTGGCGCCGCTTCAGGAGGTCGCCGGCGAGTTGCTCGACCACGAACCGGTCGAAAGAGATGTCGCGATTGAGGGCGTCAATGATCCACTCGCGATACTTCCACATGGATCGTGCTTCATCGGATTCAAAGCCCCCGCTATCTGCATAAGCGGCGGCGTCGAGCCAGTGCCGCCCCCATCGCTCGCCGTGGGCGGGCAAGGCCAAAAGCCGCTCCGCGCACCGCTCGTAACCGCCCGGTTGCTCGTCGGCCAGGAAGGCGTCGACGTCGGCGAGCACCGGCGGCAGTCCCGTCAGGTCCAGGCTCAACCGTCGCAGCAGAGTCGCCTTGTCCGCCTCGGCCGCGGGCCGAATGCCCTGACGCTCCAATCGAGCGAGGACGAAACGGTCGATTGGGTTGCGGACCCACGACTTGTTGCGCACCTCCGGCAGCGGCGGCCGGACGAGGGGCCGGAAGGCCCAATGGTCGCTCGCCTTTTCCACTGGATGCGCGATCGTCGCCATGGTCGATGCGTGGGTCCCCTGGTCGATCCACGCGCGAATGAGGGCGACCTCCTCGGGCGTCATCCGCTGGCCCTTGGGCGGCATGGCCGGCACGTCTGGATCGTGGCCCGAGATCGCCTTGATTAACAGGCTCTTTGAGGCTGCCCCGGCGATGATCGCTGGCCCCCGATCCCCTCCTTGGTGCAGAAACGACATCCCATCCAGCCGCAGACCAGCCCGCTGTTTCTCGGGGCCATGGCATCCGAAGCACCGTTTGTTGAGAATCGGCCGAATGTCACGGTTGTAATCGACCGGATCGGCGGCCCGCGCCTGCGCGGCCCCCGATGCCGCGATCAGAATCGCGACGATGACCTGTCTCATTGAGTCTATCCCCGAGCCTAATTAACTTACGGCTGCTTAACAGATGTTAAACATAAGGCGTGCTTCCGGCCCTGTCAACCGAAACGGACGGTGTTTCCCCGCGGTGATCCGGCCGGTATAGTCCTTCTATTCGCCATCAACGGGAGGCAATATGACTGTCGATGACTCCTTACAAACCCTCAACGCGATCCGCGACGTCGCGCACCTTGAGCTTCTGCTTAGCACACCGACCGAAGGGGTGGTCGACACCTTCTCGCGACTTGAGGGGGATGTGATCGTCCTCGGAGTGGCCGGTAAGATGGGCCCGACGCTGGCGTGGATGGCTCGCCGCGCCTTCGACGCCGCGGGCCGGCCCAACCGCCGCGTCGTGGGCGTCGCGCGATTCACCAGCTCGGCAACCGAGTCATGGCTGCGCGATCGCGGTGTCGAAACGATCCGTTGCGACCTGCTCGAGTCCGATGCGCTCGACCAGCTTCCCGAGATGCCGTACGTCGTCTCGATGTTCGCGATGAAGTTCGGTTCGATGGGGCAAGAGTACCGAACCTGGGCCATGAATAGCTTCCTTCCGGGGCTTGTCGCCCTGAAGTACCGCGGGAGCCGGATCGTTGCTTTTTCAACCGGTAACGTCTACGGGCTGGTGCCGGTATCTCAGGGTGGCTCGACGGAGTCGGACCTGCCCCTTCCGGTCGGTGAGTACGCGATGAGCTGCTTGGGCCGTGAGCGTATTCTCGAGCATTTCTCTCGGACCTTGGAGATCCCCATGGCCCTGATCCGGCTCAACTACGCCGTCGAGATGCGGTATGGCGTGCTTGTGGACGTGGCGCGAAAAGTGCTGACGGGACAGCCGATCGACGTGGGCATGGGACACTTCAATGTCATCTGGCAGGCCGACGCCAATGCGATCGCGCTCCAAGCGTTCGACCACGCGGCCACGCCGCCGACCGTACTCAACGTGACGGGCCCCGAGACGCTCAGTGTTCGCGCGGTGGCCGAGCGGTTCGCCGATCGATTCGGGCTGTCTGTCGATCTCCGCGGTACAGAGGCCCCTGACGCGTTCCTGAGCAAAGCCGCCCTCTCTGGCCGCCTCTTCGGCCTTCCCCGGATCAGTGCCTCCCATCTGATCGACCTGACGGCGGCCTGGCTCAAGGCGGGCGGCACCACCATGGATAAGCCAACCCACTTTGAGGCTCGTGATGGGCGGTATTAGCGCGACACTTGCCCGCCGGCCTGATTGTAGCCGGGGTCTGTGACCGCGGCGTGGTTATAGTGGTTGTAGCCGCGGTCGATAACCCCGGTGTCTTGATTGCCGTCGTACACCCGGGCTCACAGAGGCCACCTACAAAACGAACATCATTTCGCGAACCGGCCCACGACTTAATCCAAACAGAGGTAGTCCTCATGGCTCATTCAGTATCTCCCGCAGTTCTCGACTCCATACGCCGAGGTCTCGTCATCCCCGCGATGCCTCTGGCCCTGACGGCCTCACGACGGCTGGACGAGCGCCGGCAGAGGGCCCTGTGCCGGTATTACATCGCCGCCGGTGCCGGCGGGATCGCCGTCGGTGTGCACATGACCCAATTCGCCATCCGCGACCCGCGACACGGCCTGTATCGCCCAGTATTGGCCCTCGTCGCCGACGAGGTCGATCGGGCCTGCACCGCCGGCGGGCGCGAGCCGTTGGCGCGGATCGGCGGAATCTGCGGCCCGACCGGTCAAGCGACCGCCGAGGCCGCGATCCTGCGCGATCTGGGCTATCACGCCGGGTTGCTCAGCTTGATCGGCGTTGGCCCTGACGACGATGCGCGGCTGGCCCATTGTCGCGCCGTCGCCGAGGTGATCCCGATCATCGGCTTCTACCTTCAAAAGGCCGTCGGTGGGCCCGAGCTGTCTTATCCCTTCTGGCGCGCAATTCGCCGAGATCGAGGGGGTGATTGCCATCAAGATCGCTCCCTTCGACCGCTACGAAAGCCTCAACGTCGTCCGAGCCGTGGCCGAAGCCGGGCGCGACGACATCGCCCTTTACACCGGCAACGACGACAACATCGTGCTCGACTTGCTCACTCCGTACCGGTTCAAGGTCGGCGGCCGCGACGTTGAGAGGTGGATCGTCGGAGGGCTGCTCGGCCATTGGGCCGTCTGGACGCGCCGGGCCGCCGAGCTCCTGGCCGCGTGCCACCAGGCGCGAGCGGCGGGCGGAATACCCGCGAATTTGCTTCGTCTCGCCATGCCGACGACCGACGCCAACGCCGCGCTTTTCGATGCCGCGAACGGCTTCGTCGGCTGCGTCGCCGGCATCCACCAGGTCCTTCGGCGCCAGGGCCTCTTTGAGGGCATCTGGTGTCTCGACCCCGCCGAAACCCTCAGCCCGGGCCAGGCGGACGCAATCGACCGCGTCGTTCAGCTTTATCCCGAGCTGAACGACGACGAATTCGTCGCCGAGCATAGGGACGAGTGGCTGAATTCATAAAGGCGAGTGTTCTTTGGAGTCGTAGAGCTCTTGGCAAGGTCGATAGCCAATCCGCGAGAATCTTTCCCGTTTAGTGAGTTGTAGGGGTCGTCGATCAAGGGCGTGTCACGCGACTTGCTGCCGTTGGCGGAGCTGCCTCGTTCCGTTCTCTCCCTGAAGCAGAGGTTGGCAGTGATGAATGGTATCCCGCCGCCCGGAAGCAGGGCCCGTGTCCCCGAATCTGTAGCGCCCCTGGGCCGCGAAGCCGCCGGCCGAGCTCAGCGGCGTCGATCGGAGCGCCGGACTCGGAGGTTACGGTACTCGACCATATTCGTCTCCGACTGGAGCCCGATCGGGCCCTGCGCCGGGATCGGCAGGGCCTCCTCCAGGACCTCGCTGTTGCAGGTGCAGCGGGCACGAGCCCCTTTGCTATCGGCAGCGTTTTTAACCGAGACCTCAATGGCGTTCCAGTCTCCCTCCTTGTAGTGCTTGAGCCCCTTGTAAGGGCCGACACGCGGGTAGTCGCGGATCTGGAGCTGGTGCTTGAACTCGTGGTCACGGAGGTGGAGACCGCTGTTGGCGTCACGGCTGGCGCGAAACTCCAATCGCAGAACGAAGTCTCCGTTGAGAGAGGTTACGGTGTCGATCACCTCCGTCTTGGGCTGGCCGGGCCTTGTCGGCCCGGTCGTCACGATCGCGTCGTCCTTGACCTTGAATCGGCCGCCGGAGGCCTCAGTCTTGCCGTCAAGCACCTCGGCCCCGAACCGCCAGCCGGTCAGATCTTTGCCGTTAAACAGGGAGTCGAAGCCGGGCTCGTCGTCGGCCGAGGCCGGAAACGGCGGAGGGATCAGGACAATGAGGGTGAGGGCGAGGCACGCAAGAAGACGCATGGCGTTGGACTCCAGGGAGAGATGGGCAATGGTTTCCGTTGCCTCGGCGGCAGAAGGGTCCCAAAGTCAGACTTTCCCGGACGGACTTCTGTCACGCATCGTACGCCAGCCTCTGGCTTGCTGCAACATGATGAAAAATGCCGCGTTTGCCATACATGGACGCTTCCAATCATCGAATTCGAAATGTTCGCGGTCGATCGCGGACCTCAAACGGGTTACAATCTGGATAAGTTCGTCGCCCCACGCCACGTTTTGCCACTGCTCATTGCGAGAGGTCGACCCATGGCTCGCCTATCCTCATTGGTCGTATTGTTATTGGGTGTTTGTCTTGCAAGGCCCGCCCGAGCTGAGGTGCCGGCCGCAGTCCCCGCTACGATTCCCCCGGCGACTACCGAGCAGGTTCATCAGACGGTCGATCGCGCCATTAGGTATCTGCGATCCGAAAGCGCCGCCTGGTGGAACACACGCAAATGCGCCGCCTGCCATCACCTGCCGATGCCGCTTTGGGCACTGAGCGAAGCCGAACGGAATGGGTACGCGATCGACAAGAAATTCTTGGCGGATACGACCGAGTCCTTACTGGGTAGTAAGGATAAGTTGATGGCATCGAAGATCTTTCCCAATCCGGCTGATCCATCCGACCCGCGGCCACAGGGTCGAGGGCTGAACATGGGGCTCCCGTTCCTGGCTGTCGCTGCACAGTCGTTGCCCACGCTGAAAGAGGGGCAAAAACAAAGCCTCAAGCTGATCGCGGAAGAAATCGTCAAGAAGCAGCAACCAGACGGTTCGTGGGAGTTTTTTGCCACTCTCAGGCGACCGCCGATTAACGAGAGCCAGACCACCGACGCCGCCTGGATCATTATGGCGCTTCAAGGGGCAACGGAGCCCGCCGCGCCGGAATCGCTGCGCGGCGCTGTCGAAAGCGATCGCCTGGCTCGACACTGCAAAGCGCTCCGACCTCCATCAAGACAAGGTCCTGAAGGTGCTGATGGGAGCTCGCTCCGCCAAGTCGCGCGAAACGATGCAAACCACGATCAACGAGCTGCTTACACTACAGCGCACCGACGGTGGTTGGAGCCAGACCGTCCCCGAATTGAAGAGCGACGCCTTTGCCACCGGGCAAACTTTGTATGTCTTGTCACTTTGCGGATATACGGCCGAGCGACCCGAAATCAGGCGAGGGATGGACTTCTTGGTCGCGACGCAAGAGCCAGACGGCAGTTGGCCGATGATTTCTCGATCGACCCCCGATGGCTCGCCCGGGAGCGCGAAACTATTGACGCCGATCACTTGCGCCGCCAGTTCTTGGGCCACGCTCGGTCTGGTAAGACTCGCGCCGAAAAGGCACTAAGGCGGAGAGCTCGCACGATGAGTCGTTTTGTCCTCATCTCCGTGCTCGGCTTAGGCGCATCGGTCGTGTCGGCCCAAGTGAACGCGCTTTGTCCACCAACGGATCGACATCTCGATCGCCGCTCTGCCGGGCAAGGGCAAGTCGTCGCGCCTAAAGCCGTCGCGCCACGCTTCCTCATAGAATGGGGCAAGAAGGGCTCAGAACCCGGCGAGTTCCATTTCCCGATCGGCATTGCCATCAACGCCAACGACGAGGTCTTCGTCACCGACTTTTACAACGCCCGCGTACAGAAGTTCTCGGTAGACGGTAAGCTCTTGGCCGTCATCCCCGTGCTGCCCAATCCGGGCGGGATCGCGGTCAGTCGCTCGGGGGACCTCTACCTCGCTCATTTTGCGGAGCAGAAGAGGGAAGAAAGGAAAACGGATCGGATGTCGGTTTACGACGCGTCCGGCAATTTGCTGCGCCAATGGGGTCGGACGGGCCGCAACGATGGCGAGTTCGACTGCCCGGGTGGGCTCGCCATCGGACAAGATGGCCGGGTTTACGTCGCGGACCAGACTAACCGGCGCGTCCAAGTTTTTGATGGCGAGGGGAAGTTCGTGTCCAAGTGGGGTGAGCATGGAACCGGACCTGGCCAGTTCGGTGGGAATGTCTCGATCCGGTCGCGGGTGGGCGGCCCACAATTCCTGGCCTTCGATCGACAGGGCAATCTTTACACCACCGAGGGCTCAGTGGGCCGAGTTCAGAAGTTTACGCCGGAGGGCAAGTTCATGCTGGCCTGGGGGGACAACGAGGTAAAACCGGGCAGCTTCGGCGGCGCCTTCAGCGGCTTCAAAGACCGTAAGACGACCCTCCAGGGGCCCATTGCCATATGTGTCGATAAGTACGACAGCGTCTGGGTGAGCGCCGTCGGCGGTCGCATCCAGCAGTTCACCGACAGGGGCGCGTACGTGAGCGGCTTCGGATCGGCGGGGACCGAGCCCGGTCAATTTTATGCCCCGCACGGGCTGGCCTTTGACAGTCACGGCCATCTCTACGTCGTGGACGCGTTTAACCACCGTGTCCAGAAGTTTGCGGTGGAACGCAACGCGATGAAGCTCCCGACCAAGGTCGCTGGCGCGTACAGTGGGGGCAAGTTGGTCGAACTGCGAGTCCGGGACCGTATGGCCTACCTCATCAAGCCGACTAAGGCCGGGGTGAAGATTCTGCATCTTCACGGAAATGAGGATACGCTCGTGCCGACGACCGCCAACTCGATGGAGCTAGCCCGCCGCTACCGTGCACTCGGCGGCGAAGCCGAGATTGTCCTGCTCAAGGACCTGGGCGCCAGTCGCGCCAATTCACGCGGTCATGACGGGCCGGAATTGTACGAGTCGGCGCCGCTGTTGAAGTTCTTGCTTGCCGATTGATCCTCCGGGAATTTGCGTGCCACAGCCTGGCCGACGTTTGACAACCCAGAATGCAGATTTAACCTCTAAATCAACACTTTTAGACGAGCACCGCGCTATGAATACTTTTGCCCCGATTGTCGCCTCGCTGGTTCTGGTCGTATCGGTAGATGCCGCGAAGGACGAGCCAAAGCCGCGTGAGCATCGCTACGATAACGGCGAATTGGTACGCCTAACGATCGAGGGGCGGAAAGCCTACCTGATCCGTCCCACCGGAGTGATCGATCCAGCCCGACGCTGGATTTGGGTCGCGCCGGGATACCTGGCATTACCAAATGAGCGAGGCGCTGTCGAACATCGGATGTACGTCGACCGATTCCTCGCCGCGGGATTTCACGTCGTTGGGATTGACGTGGGTGTGACATGCGGCAGCCCTGCTGGTGCAGAGGTCTTCCAGAAGTTTTATCAGCACCTCACGGCGAACGAAAAACTCAATCCTGAAAGCGCGGCTGCTCGGCCAGAGCAATGGCGGCCTGATCTGTTATGCATGGGCTTTTCGCCACCCGGATCTGGTTGATCGGATCGGCGGCATCTACCCGGCGACCGATTTCCGCACTTGGCCAGGGTTGCAAAATGTTCTCGCTTATCCCGAGCCCGCTCTCAAGTACGGATTGTCGCTCGAGGAGTTGACGCGACGCGCGGCGGAATTCAATCCGATCGACAACCTCGCGCCACTGGCGAAGTCGGGTGTGAAAATCTTTCATATCCACGGCGACATGGATGCGGTGGTTCCTTGCGGTGCCAATTCACAGATCCTCGTCGAGAAATATCGGCGGCTGGGCGGCGATGCGCGTCTGCAAATCATTCCACCACTCGGACACGGCGGCGTGCCATTCTACAACTCACTGAGCCTGGTGAGGTTCTTGATCGAGTAGGACACACGGACGTTGAAAGATTGTACAACGGATTGATTAGCGCGATTTCGGCGAGTTTGTGTCGTTTTTCTTTGAGGGCGGGGTGTGTCCGCTTTTTGTCTCGGTTCGCGCCTTATTTGATTCAATCGTAAAATAAAGGTGATGAAGACGATTTGCAAATACATAGCAGCCAGGGCCTGCCTCGACATCCGGAATGATCACGCCGAGGTCTTTCAGACGATTGAGAAAATTATCAAGGACCTTCTCATCTTCCGCAACCAACTTCGCGAGCAGCTCTGATCTGCGGAATCGATACTCAAAGGGAGTACTCGCGATTTTCCGCAGGATGGAACGATAACGGGGGCTTCTTAGGGCATCAATTACCTTTGGTTGAAGAAATTTGTCTCCTATGATTTCCGCGGCCTTGCGGATCCCTGATCTAGCGTCCTCTACCGAGATCTTGGGCATCGCTGCGATCCGCCAAACGGCGTCGCCGATTTCGTGCCCGATCACAGGTAACCCGCCTGTATAACGTACCATGAGCTCCAGTGCTTTGGGATCAATCGCGGCCGAGGCCTTCAAAAGGTGTCGACGAAGAACTGGGCTGTCTCATGGTCGCTCCAAGGCCTAATCTGAATCAGATCGAATACCCGGTCCAGCGACGGCTGGAGGGACAAAAGCGACTTCCTCTTCTCTTCCAATCCGACGACGATTAAGCAGAGCGACAGGCTGCCAACTCCGGTAGCGATCTCGTCCACGGTACTCTTGAGCCAGTTCGCAAACTCTTCCGAATTCGCCAGTCCGTTGATATCGTCGAGAATTAATAGAAATGCCTTTCGCTCCCCCTTCAGCTTTTGGAGCAGGTGCCTCAACGTGGGCACAAACTCGTGCGCCAAGGTCTTCAAGTCGGCATCGCTGAGCCTCAACTCCACCGATATTCCGAAAAGCCCAACTTCGCCGATATGCCTGCCGAAGAAGTCCCTAAGCTTGGAATACCACGGCTTGTCGATGTTTTCCTTGAGAAGTCGATCGAGCGTGCGCCGGATCATGTCGGGGACATCTTTCGCACCGCCCAGGAAAACGTGGGAACCGGCGATCTGGTCCTCTCTCTCCGAGAGATGTCGAACGAACGAAACCAGCGAGCTCTTGCCGATTCCGCGCTCGCCTGTAACGAACCCGATCTTGAAACGACCCTTAACCGCCGTGCGCACCATGCTACGTAGGTATTCGATCTCGTTTACCCTGCCGACGAAGAATTCGATCGGAACCGGCTGTCCCGGCGTAAACGGGCTCGATTCGGGGTTCATGCCTCGTCTCCTGCTCGCACCTGGCGACTCAATCCGTAAGCGGCTATGTTATCGGGGCCAGTACTCATACCTAGGGGTGGTTCGCTGGCTACCGCGCTACCATCGACTTAGCTATTGTAGAAGTCTACCGTGACAGTTTGTGGGGGACGAGCCCAGTGATCAAGAGCTTGCGGGCACGCAAAGAGTGGGAATTCGCCGGGGTATTACCGCGGGCCGACCTTGGGCTGGCCGTCGCGTGGTGGACGCTGATCGTGCTGCGTGGGCTGCTGCCAGCGGTCTTCGCGGTTGCGATGGGCTGGCTGGTGGGAGCAAGCGACGCGGGGACAAGCTGAGTTTGCCGCTGGGGTTAGTCGGCGTGGTGTTCGTGCTCTTGCAGGTCTTGTCGCAGGTTCATCAGGCGGTAGGGGCCAACCTTGGCAGTCGGACGGCGGCGTGGCTCTATGACCACTGACGCGGGCGTGCGTCCGGCCGCCCGGCATGGGACACCTTGAGAATCCGCAGCTCACGTCCGACCTCACGATGGCCCGCGATTTCGATCTTGCGATCACCGGACCGCCCTTGTTCATTTCGATGGGGTTTATCGCCAGCGGACTTGTCGAAATGGTGGGCGGGCTCGCCGCGGCGGTGGTGCTCACGGGTTATGCGTGGTGGGCTCCGATCTTGCTTGGCGGTGCTTGGCTGGCCACGCACTGGCTATTGCGTGAGAGCGGCGTCTGGCGCGACCGCAACACCGAAGTCGTTCGCGAGCGCCCAACGTCATGCCGACTATGCCTTCCGGCTGGCGGTCGATCCGCCGGCCGCCAAGGAGCTGCGGCTATTTGGTCTCTCCGACTGGGTCGTCGAGCGCTTCCGTGAACCGCCGGCGCCTGCTTGCCGATCTCCTCTGGCAGGCCACGCGGCTACGCGAACGGCCGTTGCTGTGGAGCGTGTTGCTGGTGCTCCTGGCCAACCTCGTTGTTTTTTGGTCACTGGGGATCGCCGCGGCGGACGGCCGCCTCGATCTCGGCCGGCTGGTCACGTTTGCGACGGCCGCGGTTTGCACCAGCATGATCGCCTTTGGCGGCTTCTCGTGGGCACTCGATGGCGCGGCCGCGCCGCGCCGCGGCCGTGCTGCGTCTGCACGAGGCGATGGAACCGGCGGGCGCACTGCCAAGGGCACGGTCAGCGACGGCGATGCCGGCACGCGAAATCCGATTTCGCCATGTCACGTTTGCCTATCCGGGCACCAGCGAGCCGGTGCTCGCCGGGTTCGACCTCACGATTCCCGCTGGCTCGTCGCTGGCGATCGTCGGCCAAAACGGTGCCGGCAAAACCACGATCGCCAAGCTGCTGTGCCGGCTCTACGACCCGCAATCAGGCGCCATCGAGGTCGACGGCATCGACTTGCGCGAGCTCGATCTGGATGGCTGGCGGTCGCGATTGACCGCCGTGTTTCAAGACTTCATCCGGTTCGAGATGCCACTGCGCGACAATGTGGCGCCGGCCGGCGCGCCGGACGACGTGATCTAAGCAAGCGCTCGCCGAGGCCGGGGCCGAGGGGCTGGCCGATCTCGGCACGGTGCTGGCGCGCGGCTACCCGGGCGGCACCGAGTTATCCGGCGGGCAGTGGCAGCGCGTGGCTCTCGCTCGCGCTCGTGCGCGGTGCACAGCCGGCGCCGGCTTGGTATTGCTCGATGAGCCCACCGCCCAGCTCGACGTGCGCGGCGAGGCCGAGATCTTCGACCGCATCCTCGCCGCCACGCGACACACCACTACGATTTTGATCTCGCACCGCTTCTCGACAGTCCGCCATGCCGATCGCATTTGCGTACTCGAGCACGGGAAAGTCGTCGAGCTCGGCACGCACGAAGAGCTGATCGTGGCCGGAAGGCGCTACCGCACAATGTTTGAGCTGCAAGCATCTCGGTTTGACGCCGACGGGGAGGAAGGAGCGACGCTCGATGTCCTCGACTGACTCCATGCCGCCTGCGCTATCCGCGATGTGGCGGCGCTCAAGCGCGGTTATCAGGCCGAGCCGATGCTTTTGGTCGTCGCCTTTGCTTTGGCGCTACTGGCCGCATTGCCCGACGCACTACTCGCTCTTTGGCTCAAGTTCCTGGCTGACGGCGTTCTGGAAGGCCGGCGCGTCGCTTGTGCTCGCGGCATCGCTTGGGCTGGGGACATCGGCGGCTGCGACGTGGTTCTTCCGCGTAATCAGCGACCGCACCCAGCGGCGGTTTCGCGATCGGCTGACCATCGCTCTCGAGTCGCACGTGCGCGAATCTGCTGGCGTCAGTTGCCACAATCGAGCATCACGAACGCCAAGAGTACCTCGATCGCCTGGCCGTGCTGCGCAATCAGATTTTCGTCCTCGATCACATGTATATGTCGCTTTTTACAACCTGCGGCTGGGTCTTGCGGTTGGGAGTGACCCTGGCTCTTCTGGTATCGATTCACCCTGCGCTCGCGCTCCTGGCGATTTGCGCCTTTCCGACGGTAGTGACGTCGACCTGGCGGCCGGGCGTCGAGCGTGTCGCGGAAGAGCGGGCCGGCGCCGCTAATCGTCTGGCGCGACACCTATTCAACATGGCAACGACCGCGCCGCCCGGCAAGGAGGTGCGGGTCACCGGCATCGGCTCTCGGCTCGTCGCGCAGCGGCGAGAAGCGTGGGAACGCGGGTATCGCCCCGTGGCCGCCGCCCGCATGCAGAGTGCCATGTGGCACGCGTTTGGCTGGGCCATTTTCGGCGCCGGTTATGTGGCTGCCGTGGTCTTCGTGTCGTCTTTGCTCAAGGCAAATCCCGGCGATGTGCTCTTGGTTCTGGCCGCGGGCTCTCGGCTCTCAGCCTACGTTGCCGCGACGGTCGGTGAGATCGGCTTCCTGCGCGGGGTCTGGCTCGACGGCTCGATCCGCCTGGCGTGGCTTGAGGATTATGCCGCGTCACTGGTCGCCGATAGCGATGCGCCCGTACCCGAGAAGCTCGACAGCGGCATCCGGTTCGACCACGTGTCATTCGCTTATCCCGGCACCGACCGGCTGGTGCTCGATGACGTCGAGCTGAATCTCCGCCCTGGCTCGGTGGTGGCCATCGTGGGAGAGAATGGCGCGGGCAAGTCGACCTTGGTGAAGCTCTTGTGCCGCATGTATCAGCCGACGAACGGCCGGATTCTCGTCGACGGCGGCGAGCTGGCACAGATGGACCCCGACCGTTGGCGAGCGCGCGTTTCGGGTGCTTTTCAAGACTTCTTCCGGTTCGAGTTCCGGGCGAGGCATAGTGTAGGTGTCGGCGATTTACCGCGGCTGGAGGACCTCACCGCGGTGAGCGATGCGATCGACCGCGGGGAGCTCAAGACGTCGTCGAGCACCTGCCCGCGGGGCTCGAGACACAGCTTGGGCTAACCTGGCCAGGAGGTGTCGAGCTCAGCTTTGGACAGTGGCAAAAGATCGCGCTGGCGCGGGGATTCATGCGCAAGAGCCCGCTCTTATTGGTCCTCGACGAGCCGACGGCGGCGCTCGATGCCGAAACCGAACACGCCCTGTTCGAGCGGTTCGCGGCAGCGGCCCGCGACGGCTGCGATCACAAGCCCACTGCCGACGGCCGCATCACGCTTCTGGTCTCGCACCGGTTCAGCACCGTTCGCATGGCCGATTTCATCGTGGTTCTCGACGGCTCGCGTCTGGTGGAATCCGGCACGCACGAGAGCCTGATGACCAAGGGGGGACAATACGCGGAGCTCTACACGATTCAAGCGGCGGCCTATCGTTAATGTACGAGTGCCAACCCCCAACTCCGGGTTCACGTCGCGTCCTCGCCGCGGTAAAATCACGTCGAGCGGCGCGGGATGGCGACGCCCTGCCGCACTGCGGACGGGCCTTCGGCTTGCCGCGGATTGACAATCGTTCGGTGCAAACACACGGAGGGAACTGGACATGGGCGCCATTGCAGAAGCGTTCGTGGCCTACGCGCAGCCGCTGCTCGACGAGACCGATGGTTCTCAAGAACAGTTGAGCAAGGCATTCGCGCTAAGCCAACTTTGCTATAACCTCGCGCTATTTCCTGAAGACCGTGATCAGACGCTCAGCAAAATTCAGGCGAGCCTCAACATGGATGACGACGAATTCGACGACTTTCGGCGTTCCATCGTCGACCCGATGATCCGGCGACACCAAGAGATGTTCCCGCTAATGCACCGGCGGGTTGCCACGGACCTCTTGCAAAGCTCCCCCTCGCCGCGGGCGCAATCGGGAACGCCTACGTCCGGCGAAAAGTACCCTGGAACCGACCGTTACGCACCGTGTCCGTGTGATAGCGGCGAAAAATACAAGTTCTGTTGCGGCAAGAAGGGCCGCTGATTCTACGCCGCGCCGGAACCGCTGCAATCGAAAGCAAGACGGCACTCCCCAATGAAGTCAATGAAGGCTTCGTGGAAGCCATCGTTTCATTGCGCAGTCGCCTGACGGTACACTGAGATCCGAGCCGCCCTGCGCGAACGCGACGGACCACATGCATGACCAACCTTGCTGGCGCTCTCGATCACTCGGCGCCACGGAATTTCGATGAAAAGGCCTTCCGCCGCCAAAATCTGGCGGACTGGGATCGCAAATGGCACGGGCTGTCGTCCCTGGGCCGTTCCTTCGTGCTCACTCAGGTAAGGCTGCCCATGAAGGCGGGAACGATCCATCGGGTCGAACCCGGTTATATACGGAGCTTGTTTTCGCTGGGCACCTTGATCGAAGTGAAAGACGCTGGGTTTATCGACCTTCTGCCAGCGCAGGCGAATGGGCCTCACGATCGCTTCGTGGTGAGCGGACTGGTTGTTGACTTCGTCGCGCGTGCCCAGTCCTTGCGTCGTTATCATCTGCTCGCCGACAATCAGCCCAGCGAGCTTGCGGGCTACGTCAATCACGTGTATTTCGTCGACCAGTTCGTGGACGTTCTTTCGGGAATACTCCGGGCGGCTGGCGTCGTTGGCCCGTTTAAGCTTGGTGATTTACTCAATCGTTACGTGGTCGACCACCAATGGCCCGCGTGGGTCGCCGCGTCGTTGAACGAGTCTCTGGCCGATCGCATTCTCCAGGTCGTCGGGGATGCCAATGGGCCGATTTCGTCGGCCCGGCTCGTTGAGGAAGTCGCGGCCAGCGACCCGGACCGCGCGCACATGGTGATCAACGAACTCGTCGCCCGGTTGGCTCTTGTCGAGGGTATTCAGACGTCGAGTTGGGAACTGATGGTGGGCTTTCTGCCGGCGGTGCGGAAGAAGAAGATTCTCGCCGCCATGCCTCGCGACCGCCCGCCTCTGCTGGAAGCGAAAAAGCTGAGGGCGCTCGGGCCCGAAGGCAGCCCGGTTGTGAATGATATCCGTGCGGTACTTCTAGAGGTCGCAAGTCAGCCGCCTCGGCTTCGTCAAGACCAAGCCTTGTTCCACAAGGAGATCGCACGCTTTCAAACGTCCCTCGATCCGCTGCCTGACTGGCTGTTGAACGCGATGAAATGGAGCGACGAAGGAAGGCTGAACCGGGCGATCGCCTGGGCCTGCGTGCTCAAACTCGCTCGGGTCAGCCTCGAGGCGAATCCAATCCGGCTGCACCTCGACCGCGAAGGGGAGGAATGGCTTTCCGCCGGGGCACCCGAAGACAGCCTGAAGATCTTCGATTTCTTGCGATCGTTCGAGTTGCGAGACGCGTTGTACTCACCGCACCTGGGATTGTTCGTGCCCGGCCTGCACCCGGGGGAACTCTCAGGCCCATGCGACATGTTTTATCTCGGAACGCACATCGCGGCCCTTCAATCGGAGAACGGACGACTGCCGCGCAGGCACTGGCGCGCGGACGTGACAGACCATCTCGCCCTTCGAGGGCGGCTCGACGCGTCGATGACTTCGTTGCGGGTAGGCGTCTTCTATCGACTCGACAGTGTCGAATCCCACCTGGTGTTCGACGGAGCACAACCCATTGAACCGGGTGTGATCGCGCCCATGCCAACGATTACGCGACCTTCTTGGGCTTTTTCTTCCCCAGAACCCTCTTGAGTCCCCATTTCTGGAAGTATCTTCGCTTGCAAGTATGCTTGATAGACCTGGGGCCAGAGGCCACTCAAATGGATTACGCGCAGATCGACAATCCACTGGCCTCCCTCCAGTTTCCAGGTCATCCCCGACTGTTTCAGCCGTTGCGTGAAAACCGTCTTGCACGCCGCTTCCGTCACGCCGCTACCGATCGGCAGGTGATCCCGACGGTATTGGCAATAATCGAGAAAACCAATACGCTTTCGCAGGTAATTGTAGGCAGTGCGGTATTGCTTCCGCTTCGCACGGACCACGATGCTCCGCCCTCGGATTGCCGCCGCAGAGCGCAACACTCGGTGAATTCCCTTTGGTTTGGTTTTCAGCCAGCGACACATCTTCCGCGCCCAGGCGTGGGCTCCTTTGGGGCCAGGAAATAACGCATCGGCCATTTTGTAAATGTATTCGCAGGCATGATAATAATCGATCACCCACGCCCACTTTAGCCTCTCCCCAGGGCGACCGGGGTTGCTCATCCGCCTGAGCACCTGGCGGTAATACCGGGTCTGTTGGTACCCCCCATCGGTGATGTAGGCCAGCCGCGGCAGCGGTCGTGTCCATTGCCGCAACACCTCCTTGAGCAACGTCGTCAACTGTTGCGACAGCGTCTCTTGTCCCGGCTCGGGCATCCGGCCCAGGTAGACCGTCCCCAACCGCCGACCCCGCCGGTCGTGTACCGAAATCGTCGCAGTCGCCCCTTCTCGATAACACGCTTCGCCACGAATTGGTAACATCAGCCCGTCGCGACCAACGGCTAGCACCGGCTTGCGGTTACCCCGCGATTGGTCCGCCTGTTCCAGCCACGCGAGGACCTGAGCGACTGCGGCGTCATGGTGGTGCGGCTCCATGCCCGTGGCTACCCCAGCGATCACCTTGCGTAAGGTCGCGACCGACCAACGAACGCCATGGTCACGTTCGAGCGTGGCTAGCACCACGTTTTGGGTGGTCGCCGTGGCCGCCAGAGCCACTCGCTCGGTCAAGGCCGGCGTGCACAAACCGGCTTCGAGCCCGAAGTGGATCTCCAAGGGAAAGATCGATGGCTCGACCTCGTGCAGAGGTTGGTACAACATCCGCCACACCGTGATCGTTCCAAACAAGGTGGCGACCTTGCGATTGGGCGTCTTGGAGCGTCGGCGATACCAAACTCCTTGGAAACACATCTGCTTGGGCATGTCCGCCCGGTCGTGTGGCTCGATGTGATTGAATGTCCATTCGACGATGAGCCGGCCCAGTTCCCGGAGCCGATCGTGCAACTGGGTCTCGAACTGGTGGCACAATTGGGGGGTCGATTTAGCCCTGCGAAACCGCACGATCAGGCGACCAACTTCGGCGATCACCGGAATTAAGCGAACAGTCAGGGGCGACAAGGAAGTGGCGAAGTGCGTTGCCGAGAGGAGTGCGGCACACGTAGCATGGTCCATCGGGGCGTCCTTTCCCGTTGAGAAACAGAGTTTGGTAGACCCTGTTACTTAACGGGAGGGGCGCTTCGTTTTTCAAGCGACGGGAGAACCGGGCTGGCCAATTCAAGCCAGGTCAGCGTCGAAAACTATCAGGAATCGGCTGAAATCTGCGGCACTGACGCGATCGCACC
>CAWHKI010000158.1:0-33839 GCA_963829765.1 uncultured Isosphaeraceae bacterium
GTAACGGAGGCCGATGCGCTACAGGCAAAAGCGCTGCAATTGATCAAAATGTAGCCAGAAACGGGAATTCAAAA
Organism: uncultured Isosphaeraceae bacterium; assembly: GCA_963829765.1. GTDB lineage: Bacteria > Planctomycetota > Planctomycetia > Isosphaerales > Isosphaeraceae > CAWFRS01. The sequence goes on from CAWHKI010000158.1 coordinate 75, forward strand.
TTGACGTAAGCCATTTTCCGCTACAGGGATTCCCACAAAACTGGCCTGGAACTTCGGACTAAATGCGCCAACAACCCGCACATACACACCCGATGCCGTTGCCCGGCGTCGGCAGTTCATGGGGAGATGGCATAGATGGCAGCGTCCGTGCGCGTGCCATTTCTGGGCTTTCCGCGCCGCCTATGGGAACTACGCCCGCCCGGACCAGTCGGTATGAGCCTTCGAAGATTGCAGTTACCCGGCACGGAACCATGCGGCCTCGCGGCGGGTGCAACCTTCGCAACATGCTTAGTCGTTTGGTGTTGAGGCGATTCCCGGAGTGCCAAGCTCCCGCAACACCATCGCCACCTCGGGTGAGATGCGGGCATCATGGCGTTCCTGGCCCTTGAGAAAATCAACGAGCAAGATGATCCGCTCTTCATCCGCCTCGTTCCAAGCACTATGACGAACGGTATCATCGAACACCAGACACCCCCCTTCGGTCCAGGTGCGAATCTCCTCGCCTACCTGGAGTACGCAATATGCCGGGACGATCAGCCCTAAGTGACATCGTAAAACGGTCGACGTGTACCCTTCATGCGGCTCGATCCGAGTACGCGGGGCCAGTCGCGAAAAACCAGCGGTCGCAAGCCCCGGAATTGTTTCCACGACGGCGGTTGTCGCCGGGCACGCACGGCAATTCTCATCAAGGCGTGATCCAAATGCCCACAAGCCGAAGACCTGCCAGCTTCCTTGATAGAGCGAAGTTTCCGGCCAAGGCATCAACTGTTCAGGCCGGAGACGCGAATATTCACCGCGAATGGTCTCCCAATGGCGTTCCAGCAGCTCTGTAAAAGGATAGTCATGCGGATCATAAAACATGGCATTGGCCTCGACAGGCTACTGGTTTAGATCGACAAAAAGAGACGATACCGCGCCCGGCACGAACGGCGAGATTGGCGAAGGGAGGGCGAGGCTCCGTCCGAGCCGGCATCGGCACTCGGCTCGCACAGAGGCTCGCGCTCCCGGAACGTCTCAGGGCCCGCCCCCCACGGTATAACTCGCCGCCGCTGGGTCGGCTGTCAGCTCTCCGCATGCGGGATCGCGCGTGACGGCGGCCGCGGGGCGTCCCAGAATGCGAAGCCCCAGCCGGGTGCAATTCGCACGGTCGACACGGGCGATACAAGCCAGATAATCGCTATTTATGTAGCCAGGATTGCGATCGACGAAAAATCGCACCACGGGATCGTCCAGGGGCGAGGCGGTGGCCTGAGCAATTCGTTCTGGCCGCACCGGAATGGGGCGACGCAGCCGCACGATGCCACTCGGGCTGTCATATTCTTCGGAAAATTTCTGCCGCACCAGAGCATCCAGCGTGCGTTGCAGCTTCGCGGGCGTGGCGCAACGGTGACAGGGATAGTGCTCACGAAAACAGTCAGCCAGCATGCGATACGAGCGGTGAGTGGCTGTCAACAGCACCCAATAGGCGGGCACGCCATCGAGACGCTCCGCCATGCCGACGACGTGGCGGAGCCAGACTCGGAACCCCTGGTAGTTACCCCAATAGGCCGGATCGATCACGGTATCACCGGAATAATAGCCGACGATCGGCTGGCCATCGACCTCCACATCCAATCGCATCAGCGTGCTGAAGCCCCGCACGTGGCCTTCGGCATCCGAGAGCACCACCAAAGACTGCTTCTCATCGAGGTCGGCGGCAAACTGCAACGGGTTCACATCGGCGAAATGAGCGGACATGAGCTCATACATCTCTTGCCGCTCGGGTGGCGTTAACTCGGGTGGCGTGCGAATCGCGCCGCTCACCGGCGCGGGCGGCAAAGTTTCCACGACGGGTCTCGCGTTGCCGCTCATGATCGTCGCTCCTCGCGATGTTCAAAGATCGCCAGTTCCGCCGCCGGCACCTCGCAACGGAAGTCTTCAAATTTGCCGTTCGGCGCCCGGGGGATCTCGCGCACGTACCTGATGTTAATGTCAAACGGGTGCCCCAACGCCTGCTGGGCCCATCCACGGACGGTTTGTTCTTCCTGGCCGCTGAGCGTGCGCGGCGTGACCAAGAGCAGTTCCGCGGCATGCAGCGTGCGCTGGATAAGCTGGAACTGGGCGATCGGTGGAAACTCGGTTAAGGCGACATCGTCCCGCAATTCGATGGCGGGCCACCGTCGGCTTCCGTCGGGTAAAACCGCCATGTTCCGCTGTCGCCCCACAATTCGCCGCAACACCGGAAGCCCGCGCCCACAAGGACACGCCTCCCCCACTTCCGCGTAATCGCCGATGTCGTACCGCAAGAGCGGCATGGCGAAGTTTTGTAAGGTCGTCACGACGATTTTCCCAATTTGTCCGGGCTCGCACGGCCGGCCTTCCTCGTCGAGTACTTCCACAAACACACACTCTGCCTGGATGTGATAGCTCTCCGTTTCCGGACATTGCAGCGCGATGTAACCCACCTCTTGCGAACTGTAGACGTCACTCACGTCGACTCCCCACGCCTGGCGACAGGCCAGTCGGACCTGTGGCTCCAACAATTCGCCGAAGGTGCGCACCTGACGCAATGTCGGAAACTTCAGGCCCCGGGAGATGGATTGCCTCGCCAGGGCCAAAATATTCGACGGATAACTGAGCAGGTATTGTACATTCACGCGACTCAGCCAGTCGAGTTGCTCATCGGTCGTTGCTTGAATGCTGAGGCCCACGCATGGGCCGGTACGCAGTACGCCTTGCGTGGCGGAGCCCCAATTATCAGACACCGTGCCTTGTGGCGGCTTGGCCCGTTCGCCGGACACGGTGCGAATCGCCGCGAGCGTGCCGGAAAAATCGCGGCGCTGCCACAAATGATCGCGCAGCGTAAAGGCATTCCAAAACAGTTGGGTGACGCTGGTCCCCACCACCATCACCGGCCGGCCTGTCGAGCCGGAGGTGAAAACGCGGCTCAATTGACCATGTTCCTGAGGAACACGCGAGCTCTGGAGCGACTCTCCGGCGCCTTGAATATCGCCGCGGGAAAGCAGCGGCAATCTGAACCGGACGTCCGGATCGCGTAGGGCATCACGGCTCAGCCCGGCCGCTTCTATGCGTGCCCGATAAAAAGGGACCGTATCGAAAGCATGTTCGGCGACGCCGCGAAGCTGAGCGAACTGTCGCCTTTGTAGCTCGTGGGGCGGCAGCCATTGACTCTGCTCAAGCTGCCAGATGACTGCTAACAATTGCGCCGCCGCGGGCGACGGAATCGCTGGCCAGTAAATGCCGGTGGCTGTGGAACTCACTTCGATCATTGCGCGTCTGCCCCTGTGACCTGTGGATCGATGGTCGCCCCAGGTGCTCACGCCCAAGGGCCCGGCCGAGGAATGTCGAAAAACGAACCGACACCCATTTCCCCCGACACCCATTTCCCCCGACCGGTTGGCCGCCCTAACGCAAACGTGCCGCGACGATCTGAGGTGCGGCCTCTTTCGCTGATCTACCCGGTGAAGCGTATTATACCCCGCGCCGGCCCCTTCGAGACATCCCGGGGCGAGGCTCCGTCCGAGCCGCGCTGGCCTCCGTGACCGAATCTCCCCGGGGAGGGCGAGCTCCGTCCGAGCCGCGCTGGCCTCCGTGACCGAATCTCCCCCGGGAGGGCAAGGCTCCGTCCGAGCGGGCATCGGCGCTCGGCTCGGCCTCCCGGACTGTCTCAAAGGGTCCGCGGGAGGGCGAGGCTCCGTCCGAGCCGCGCTAGCCGCCGGCCGCGCTACCGAAACCGCGAGACCATCGAGCAGCGCTGCAACTTCTCTCTTTCGGCCGGTTCGACCACGTCATCAGCATCAAGCCAAAACGCATAATCGCCGGTGGCATGAGCCAAGGCTTCATTCCGCGCCGCCGCGAAGTCGTCGATCCAGACGTTTTTTTTCGACGATGTTAAGAGCGGCGATGCACCTTCCCAGTGGAGAAGGATTGCTACGGGTCGTCTCGGCGATATTCGTCGCGCCGATGGACAGGAGGAAGCCGAAGATCGCCGTCGGGACGCGCGAATAACCATACGATCACGAAACCCCGAAACGACGAAAGCCCGAAAAGGACGTTTAATGTGGGTGACTTTTAGCAGCGATTGTGTGCTAAATGCTGTTGCAGGATAGTGGGAGGGCGAGCCTCCTGGCGAGCCGAGTGCCAATGCCGGCTCGGGCGGAGCCTCGCCCTCCCGCAATCACGCAAGGTCATTTAGTGCGTCGTTCTTCCAGTGCGAGGGCGCGGGCCGCTCTCGCCGTGGACTCGCTCCACGCTTTTCGACGGATTCTTCAATCCCCCGCCGTCCAAATTTTCTTTCGGGATTTCGACGTTTCTGGCTTTCGTGGTCGGCATTTGTTTGTGCTGGCCGACATGGAGGCGCTGCCGTTGGCAAGAGCGCAAGGATCCACTCCCCAAAAGCGGCGTTTGCCAACGGCCTGTGACAGCCAAGACAATGTAGAGTTCCGGTTCTAGAATTCTTCGTGTTTTCGTACTTTTGTGTTTTCGTGATCGATCTGGAGGGTATGCATTTACTTCGAGGGCGTCGAGGTCGGACTTCGTCAACTCGACCTGCTCGTTGATGGGCAGATTGTCGTGGAACTAAAAGCCATCAAAGCCCTGCAGGACGTGCACGTCGCAACGGTGAGGTCCTATCTCAGCGCAACCGGCCTTCGCGTCGGCTTGCTCCTCAACTTCAACGCCTCGACGCTTGTCGTGAAACGAACTGTGGTGGGGTGAGATCGAATCGATCACGTAAGCACGAAAGTACAAAAGCACGAAAATGGCCACGGCGGCGCCGCTCTCTCGCTCGTGGCGGGTTCTTATCCAGTTCGATTGTTGGCAACGGCGCAAAGCATCCGGCGAGCGCGAATCGGGGCCGAAGGACACGCCACCGACAGCACGGAAGATTGAAATCACTGGATCAGCGTGACTTCATTGGCGTTGACGTTGTTCAACTGATCGTCGCTGGTGACCAGGTACCAATCATCATCCGAGCCGACCGTGCCGAAGATCTGATCGACCGCCGTGCTCGCAAGCACCGTCGTGCCCGAGATCAGGTAGTTGCAGCCATTGGCGCCACAGGACCGTTAATGCCGCTCAAATCGGCCACACGGGTGGCGTAACTGTCGGACGAGTCCCATTCCGCCAGCACGGCATCGAGCCGCTTAAGCTGAGGTTGCTCGTACCGCCAACGAATAGGTCGCCTGTATTGCTGCCTAAGGTATACCCAGCGGGCCAGCCGTAGACTGTGTCGGCGCCCGTGCCGCCGATGATGAGATCCCGTCCCTCGGCCGTCTTGCCGCTGGTCGTGCTGCTGACCGGCAGGGCGCAGTGGGCATAGATCGTGTCGTTGCCGCCGCCGGCCACGATCAGGTTATTGCCTCCTTCGCCGCCGTCGCCGCCAAAATTGCCGTAGATCGTGTCTTGGCCGCTGCCGGTCAAGATGGTGTTATTGCCCCCTTCGCCGCCGTCACCGCCGAAGTTTCCATAAATGGTGTCGTTGCCGTTGCCCACCTGGATGAAGTTGTTGCCACCTTTGTGCTTCTGGTCGTTGCCACCCATGTTGCCGTAGATGGTGTCGTTGCCATCGCCGGCGATGATGGTGTTACTCCCCCCCTCGGCCCCATCGCCATCGAGGTTGCCATCGTTGCCATAGATGACGTTGTTGCCGATGCCGACGGTAATGGTGTTGTTGCTCCCCTCGGCACCATCGCCATTACCATAGTTGCCGTAGATCGTGTTGTTGCCGTCGCCGGCGGTGATGATGTTATTGCCCCCTTGGTATCCAGAACCAGCATAGTTTCCGTAAATGATGTTGTCGCCGTTGCCGACGGTGATCCTGTTACTTGGATCTTGGACTTTGGATGGGTTGGGGCTGTTACCGGTGCCATTGCCGTAAATCGTGTTGTTGCCGTCGCCCGCGATGATCGTGTTGGCGCCCCTGCCGCCGATGAGCGTGTCGTTGCCGTCGCCGACGGTGATCCAGCTTGAAATCGTCGTCAGGCCGCTGCCGTCGACCACGTCCCCGTCGCCCGGCACGTCATACTCGTTCGCGACGACCCGGCCCGTCACGCCGGTAAAGGTTTGGACGTTGTTCATCGCGACACCGTCTTGTTCCAATATCGTGACGGAAACCGTAGTCGCATTGACCTGCGCGAACTTCACCCAGTCGTCGCCGCTGGTGCCATCCCATACCAGATCCACGTGGGCGGGATTTTGGGTGTCGGGCAGCAATAAAAGGGAGGCGACGTGAACGGCGATCTCGCTATCGGCTGGGGCGCTCGTCAGCACACCGTCGCTGGCCACAACGCTGATCGTTTCCGTGCTTACCCCCGGACCGCCGCTGGTATTGTCGTATTGGATCGTGCGCAAAACTTGCTGATAATCGGCCACTGTGTCGCTGCCTGTCAAGCTCAGCACGCCGCCGACGAAGCTGGCCGAGATGTTCGTGCCGGCCGTATTCGCTGAAAGGACATCGCCTGGCTGCGGACTGGCGAGCGAGACCGATAGCGATACTAAAGTCGCGCTAAACGCGTCGGTGATCGTGGCGTTGGCGGGATCGGAGATGTTGACCGGTCCCGCATTCGACCAGGTGGCGGCGAAGTTCACGCCCCCCTGTGGGCCGCCGAGCTCCACGACCGGCGGCGCCGTATCGATGCCAAAGTTGATGCCGGTGACGTATGAGCCCGTCGTTAGAGTGACAGCGGCAAAACCGCCGGCCGGCGATGTCTCGGCGTAACCGGCGGGGGGCACCTCGCGAATGATATTGACGCCCTCTGGCAAATTGTTGAGCTGATAGCTGCCGTCGGCGGCCGTCACCGCGTCGGTTCGTCGGTGTTCCCAGCCGCCAGTTGAAGATTCCAGCCCTCCAGAGTACCCGAGTCGGTTTGGCCATTATCGGTGACCTGCAACTGCCACACGCCGTCGGGGTCATCACCGTCAAGCGAAGCAAGCAAATCGCTCGGCTGAAACGTACCGGTGTAAGGGGCCGCTCCAGCAGTCAAGGCCGTGCCCCCATCCTCGAAAGTCGTATTGATCATGTTCTGGCCGGTCATCACGCCGTTGTCGAGCGTGATCGTCGTGCCCGATGGATCGGTGAGCGTGATCACGAGATCGGCATCGCTGGGATAATCCAGAGAAAGGGTGACGACGGCGTCATCGATGGGGCCATTTTGCCCACTGACGCTAATGTCGGATGTGGTGGTGGATTGGGGGGTGATCGGCTGGGGATCATCGAGCGCCGCGATGTTCGATTCGACCGGCTGATCGAACGCGCCGTCGTCGTTTTCGTCGTCATAGACCAACCATCCGCCCAGCCCGGGGTCTCCTGGGTCGAGGTTGCCATCCTGGTTGGCGTCCAGAAAAACCGTGCCGCTGACGGAGGCCGCATGATTGCCGAAGTTCGCGCCGTGATCGTCGTCTGCGAAGTGATGTCGACGTCGTAGGCTCCCCCCGGAGGCGAAGTCTCGGCCACGTCGGTAAAAAGGTATTCTCGGATGGTGTTCATGCCAGCGGGGAGATTCGTTAACTGATAGTAGCCATCGCTCGTCTCCACGAAAGGCTCGGCGGCGTTGGTGGTGAACTGTAGCGACCAGTTCACGAGCGTGCCCGAGTCGGACGCGGCGGTGTCGACAACGAGCAACTCCCAAGTGCCGTTGGGATTCTCTCCATTGAACGTTGATAGCGAGCTGGCGGGTTTAAAACTGCCCGTAAACGGCGCCTTGCCACTGGTAATAGCTGTGCTCGCCTCGTCATCGAGGGTCGTGTTGACGAAGTTGGTGCCGGTGCCGCCGTTATGATTGAGCAGATTGACCCGTGTACCGTTCGGGCCGATGAGCGTCACCGACAGGTTCGCGTCGCTACCGTCATCGATTGTCAGGTTGACGCCCACGTCGGTGATCGTACCGGATAGATCGTCGGCGATCGCGCTCGACAAGATCGTCGACATGCCAGAGACGGCCTGCGGGACGTTCAGCGAGTTGACCGTGTACTGCGAAACGCTGGGGTTGTAAACGCCGCTGTTGTCCAGGTCGTCCCAGACCACTCCCTCAGTCGGGCTTTCTCCGGGATCGAGCACCCCGTTGTCGTTCGTATCGTCGAAGACCACTCCCGAGATCGATGAAGGAAGAAAGCCGAAGTTGTTGCCGGCGGAATTCTGGCCGGTGGTGATGGTCAGGTTCTCCTCCCCTCCGGCTGGAGCGGCCGGGGAAAAGCCCGTTTGGCTGATCACGCCAATGTGCTGCGTGCCGGCGCTTACCGGCAGATAGAAGGTGCCATCGGGCCCCGTCGTCACGCTCGGGTCGGTGGGATTGAGGATGAGCAGCGACCAGTTCTTGAGTGTGCCGGCGCTCGTGCTGTTCGTGCCATTGACGGTGAGCGTCCACACACCGTTGGGGCTCGTGCCGTTGAAGGTCGCCAAAGTGCTCGTGGGCAGATAACTGCCGGTGAATGGGGCCGTGCCACTGGCAATGGCCGTGGCCGCCTGGTCGTCGAAGGTGGTGTTGGTAAAATTGGCCCCCGTGCCGTTGCGACTGGCCAAGGTGACACTCGTGCCGGCCGGGTCGGTGAGCATCAGGATCAGGTTCGAATCCTTGGAAATCGTGATCGATAAATTGACGCTGAGATCGATAATTCCTCCGACCAGTCCGCTCACCGTCGTGGTTGAGGTGATCGTCGATCGGGCGGAAATCGTTTTCGGGGCATTTGGTGAATTGACGGTTCTCTGAGCAGGCGGCTGGAAGACGCCGGCATCGTTCAGATCGTCGTAGACGGTATATCCCGCCAGACCAACGTCACCGGAGCTCAGCACTCCGTTGCCGTTGACATCGGAAAACACGGTGCCCGACACAATCGAGGTGTCGGCGAGCCCGCTGACGATCAGCGGCACATCGGGACTGCCGCGTCCCGTGACCAGGTCGTAACCAGGCCCGGCCGAGAAGGCGCCGTTGCTGCCGCTGGTGATGTCGTGAAAATCCGAGCTGGGCAAGTTGTAAAGGTCCGGCAGCGTGCCGCTGCGCCCGTCCAGGTTTGGTAGCCCGGCTAGACTGCGCCCTGGTTGGCAATCGCGATGATCGCGGACCAAGACGGGGCACCGACGCTCGTGCCGCCGACTTCTTCCCAAGGGGTCGACGTGCCGCCATTGTATGAGTCATAGACGGCCACGCCAGTGCTGGGGTTGGCGTCGAAGGCGACATCTGGAATCGCAGCGCCCGGTGGTGCTTTGCGTGACCACGCCGAATTGATAACTGGGCTGCGGCTCTTCTGAGCTGATGCCGCCGCCGCTGCCGCTCCAAGCGGTTTCACTCGAGATATTATTCTGGCTGTTGAGCGTCAGAGTGGTCCCCCCAACCGCCAGCACGTTCGGCGAATAGGCCGGATATTCGCCGGGGCTGCCGTTGTCACCCGTCGAGGCGACGAACGTCACGCCCGTGTGCCCCGCGGGCGTTGTAAAGTTGCTGTCCAAACCTTGTTCGAAGGGAAACTCGTCGGCGCCAAAGCTCATCGACACGACCGACACGCCCGGCTGGCTGGCGGCGTACGGCACGGCGACGTTTTCCAGGTCCCCGCCGTTGTTATCGGCCTCGACAAGCAAGATGTTAGCGCCGGGCGCCAAGGCGTGGCTCCATTCGACATCGAGAGCCGTTTCCAGTTCCCAATTGTTCGTGCCCGGTCCGCGCGGGTCGACCGGCGGATAGTTCGTCGATCCATCCTGAGCGACACGAGTGAAGGTCGGCGGGTTGGGAATGCTGAACTGCGCGTCGAAGGCTTGCAGCTCGCTGAGGATATTCGGCGTGTCGTAAGCATCGACAATGGCAATCGTTTGTCCGGCGCCATTGCCGACGATCCCGCCATTGAATTCGATCTGATTGATGCCGTACGCCTGCAGGATTTGCGCGGGCGTATGGCCGACCGGGCCCGCGCTGTCGGCGGGCTCGTTACTGCCGCGGGGATAGTCGAGAATCGCTGTCGGCTCGGCCAGGTCAAGCGGTGAATCGGGCGCAGTGGCCGCTTCGGCGGCCAGCAGGCGACGAGCTTCGAGCTGCTCGATGGGCCTGATGGGCATTCTGTGCCGGCGTGTTTGTTTCGATCGAGCGATGCGGCCGCGCGAGGACTTTGACGGAGGTCGCCACATGGAGCTGAATTCCTGTTTCTGGAACGGCGAAGCAGTACAGCGAGGCCCGGCGGCTATACACCAACCCACTCCCCTCCCACCAGCCGTGGCCGGGCGGGGCGACGTTCGGAATCAAACGGGATACGGGGCGATCTCGTCGCGGATCGACACGAAGGTCTTAGAGCCTCCACCGGCGGGTACGGCACGACTAGGAGCGTGCTTCAGCCTATCCATGACTCCATCGAGAAGTCAAAACAAATCTCGGCCCCATTCGAGACGGAGCCCCCGCCCTTCTCCGGTCCAACATCATGGGCGAATTTCCGTCGGGGCGCGCTGTGGGGATGCCTGGCGGTAGGGCCTTTTGGCCTGGTAGAGGGCCAGCCGAGAGCGAAAGTCGTCTTTCTGCCGCTCATCCCCCAGAAGTTCAATCGCCGTCTTTTGCCACCTTACCGCCGCGTTGAAGTCGCCGGCCTCGGCTTGCGCGGCGGCAAGCGTATTCAGACTCAGTGGATCTTTCCACGCGGTCAGCTCGCAAGCGCGAGTTGCGAATTTGACCGCCCCCTTGCCGTCGCGCAACTTCGCTTCGGGACAGGCGGCCATGAGCATCGCGCTGGCGTTGTACACATTGGGGTCGCTGGGCTGGGGCCGTATGGCAAGAGCGAACTGAGCCCTCGCCGCCTCGTAGTTCCCGCGTTGGGATAAGATGGTGCCTAGGTTGTAGTGTGCTTGGACGTTTCCAGGATCGAGCCGTACAGCCTGGGCGAAGTAAGCCGCCGCTTCTGCGTACCTTCCCTGGCGGGAGAGGATCGTCCCCAGGTTGTTGTGGGCATCCGCGTAGCCTGGATAAAGCCGCAGCGCCTCGGTGAAATGAGCCGCCGCCGCCTCGTATTTCCCCCGGGTATAGAGGACGACGCCAAAGTTCTTGTGGGCATAGGCCGCGACGAGATCGACCGGCGGTCCGACACCCGCATCCGGGGAAGACGCGATGGGAGGATTCAGTCTTTCCACGGCAGGCTGACCGGCGATCGGGGCAATGCGGGAACCCTGGCGGTGCCGCTCGCCGGCGAGTGGGCGCCGGGGGTTGATCGGCGGCGTGACACGACGGTAGACGTGGATCGCCTCGGTCGCCGGGTCTCGGACAGGGATCGGTCGGAACGTGCGCCAGAACAGCTCGGGACGAAACAAATCCTTCCAATACATATCGAGCACGGCGGTGCGCTCGTAGCGGTACGTCGGATCGCGAGGAGACTCGAGCTCGGTTGCGAATACTCGGGTCGCGGGACCGAAAAGGACGACGAAGTCAGGCAATTCGATCGCACGGAAGTGGATGAGGGGGAGTCCCTCGAACTGAGGCGCGGGAGGTGTCGTGAACTGCCAGGCGTAAACGACCCGCGGGGCGTGAAACATCAGGGGATAGACCATGAATTCGGGCACGACGAAGACCGAGCAGCCGGACGGAACGTTGGCGTTGATCCACTGAGCGGTCGTGGTGTAGGGGTCACCAGGAGGCCGGAGCAGTTCTAGCACGTACGATACGGTAGTCGACCTCAATCCCCAATCGAACAACAGCCCCCCGTGGACCAGGTTCGTCCCAAATACGACCATTCCCAGCAAAGCGGCCGGGATGGGCATGGGGGCGATCCCGCGGAGGCAGAAGACACCGATCAACATGCAGAGGGGGATCATCGCCGCCAGGTATCGGACATCGGCAACCGACCCGGCCCGGCCGACCGGCTGTGGCGAAGCGATCGTGATGACGACAATGTAAATGAGCGCGGCCAAGGGGAGGCGAAGGAGCCCGTCCCACCGCTTAAACGCGTAGATCAGGGGGGCCAGCACGATCAAGTGCACCACGCCGAATTCGCACTGGTTCAGGTCACGCCAATTCCAACAGAAGAGGGTCACCTTGTCGGCGAGCCAGTGGGTTGTTTGATAATAGGCCGCGACCTTGCCGAGGGGATTCCAAACCAGGACGATCGGCGTCCCCATGAGCACCTGGGGAAAAATGAGCCAGAACCAGTCGCCGGCCGTGAGAGGACGTCGCTTCCGGCCCCAGATCAGATAGTCTGTCGCCAGGCAGGCGTAGAGCGCTACATAACTCAGGTAGTTCGCGGCCAGTAGCACGACCGACAGCAGGGCGAAGGCCGTCACCGAGCGCCTGCGGCCGTCCCAGAAGACGTAGAGAAACAGCAGGGCCGACGTCGCCAGGATGGCGGGAGCGTAGTAGCGGCACTGGCGGCAGTAGAGGAAAAACGACACATTGCACAGGATCGCCTCGGCCATCAAGATCCAGGTCGCGAGGTCGGCGCGAGACTTTTTCAGCCCGAGCAAGAGCACGGCAACGGTGGCGAGCCCGCACAGGGCGAACGGCAATCGGGCCGCCCACGCAGTCCGGCCCAGCAGGCCCAGCGATGGTGCGGCCAGGTAGAATCCCAGGGGCGGAGTGTGCCGCTCGCGCAGCCCCACCAGGAGGGAGCCATTCAAATAGCCCGCGATATTGTCGCCGACCACGGCGGTCGTGTCGCCCGTTCGCCAGACGCCCATCGCGGACAGCGCGGTCAGGGCCTCATCAGTCCAGAGCGCGTAGTGCCCCAGCCGGGCGAATAGCAAGATCGCTGCCGCGAGGAACACAGCCAGGGCGATCGCTCGCTTGATCCTGCCCTCGCCCGTCCCGGAAGCCGTCGGGATCTGTCCCTCGTGGTCGTTCGTCATGTCATTGGGCGGCTTGCTCGATCCATCCATATCCGTTCCACGCCGTCGTCTGCCCCCATAGGCTTAACTCGGTCGATAGGTCCCGACGCATTATGGCGACTGAGATAGCGGCACGCGAGGGGGCACCCGGGAATCTTTCCGGAGATTTCTGATCGGATACGGGACATTGCTTGTAGCGTTTTGACAACATCAGGCAAGACCCTTGAAGTCGCCGAGAGCACTACTTTATCGAGAATTCACCGGGATAGGCCACCGCCGCCTTCGATCCCTCGGCTGGGGTATCGTACGCGACCGGTTCGGAAGCCTTCGCGACGACTGCGACCCTCGCGCTATCGGGCGTCACGGGCGCCGCGGCGACCTTAAATGGGATGTACACCAGCCTGCCTGGCGCGATTGATGTGGCAACGGCTGGTCCAACTAACCCCACCATCGTCAGCCTGGGTCAAAGCTTCAACGCCTACGCCCTTGGGTTTGTCACCCCCGACGGTCTGGCGTTTGTTGGCGGGATATTCGATGATGCAACTTCCGCTTTCACCAGTGGCCCAACTGGCTCGACCACGTTCGAGTTTGTAGATGAGGCTTTCCTTTCGGGCACCATGAACATCTCCCTGATCGGTGGTGGGACCCTGTCGATCGATGGCGACAGCGCCAACGGCATCGTCACGAGTGGCTCAATCACACTCGGTCCTAAAATTGTAACCGAGCCCGCGAGCCTGATCTGTGGGACTGAAGCTGTGCTGAAAGCGGCCCGTTCGCGTCCGACGTAACGCCGTGGAGACAACGCGCGTTGCGGATGGAACGCTGTCGAGCAACCGCGGCGGCGGCTCAAGGGCACAGGCCAGGAAGGCCGTCAATCTGTCTTGAATTCGGCTTTTTCAATTTTGTAGAGAGCCAGTTTCTCGGTGATGGTGCGTCGTGACAGACCGGACAACTCGGCGGTTCGGCCGATATGTCCGTGCGTTTGCTGCAGGGCCCGGCGGAGGTAGCGTTCCTCGAAGGCCGCGGTCAGCTCGGTAAGCTGCTCGGTGACCGGTCAGAGAGATCCACCAGGAGCTGCTGAGAAGCGTGCCGGTTGGGCTTGAGGATCTCGGCCGGGAGGTCCTCGGCTCTGACGACGTCGTCGCGTGAAGTGACGCACGCTCGTTCGATGGCATTTTCGAGCTCTCGAATGTTCCCCGGCCATCGATGTTGCAAGAGTGCTTTCATCGTCTCAGGAGCGATCTGCTTGGGTGGGGCTCCCGTCCGGCTGAACTTTTGGACGAAATGCTGCGCCAAAAGGGGAATGTCCTCGGGACGTTCGTGGAGGGGAGGCAATTCGATCTTGATGACATTGAGGCGGTAGTACAGGTCTTCCCGAAACTTTCCTTCCTTGGATATCGCTAAAAGGTCGCGGTGGGTCGCCGCGACAACCCGGACATCCACCTCGACCGTCTGCGATCCGCCGACGCGCTCGAAACGGCGATCCTGGAGCACGCGCAACAGCTTGGCCTGCATGGCCAGGGGAATCTCGCCGACCTCATCAAGGAAGAGCGTGCCGCCGTGCGCCAACTCAAACCGGCCCTTGCGCTGACCGGCCGCGCTTGTGAAGGCCCCTTTCTCGTGTCCGAACAGCTCGCTTTCCAGTAACGACTCGGGCAGGGCCGCACAATTGACAGCCACGAACGGTGCCGAGCGGCGGGGCGATGCCTCATGGACAGCTCGTGCCACAAGTTCTTTGCCTGTACCGGTTTCGCCAACAATCAAGACCGTACTATTGGTCTCCGCGACGTGGCCGATCAATTCAAAGACGTCATTCATCCGCGGGCTCTTGCTGAGGATGTCGTGAAACTTGAATTGCGCGTGCAACTGTTCGCGCAAAGCGACGACCTCATCCTTCAGGGTACGCTCGCGTAGTGACCGCTGCACGACGAGCCGCAGGTGCTCGAGCTTGATCGGCTTCGTAAGGAAGTCGGCGGCCCCTAATCGCATCGCCTGCACGGCGTGATCAATGGTGCCGAATCCCGTTGTGATAATCACGTCCGCGGGTAGTTGACGCTTTTGTACCTCTTCCAGCAATTGCAGACCGTCGACCCGCGGCATTTTAAGGTCGGTGATGACGACGCTGTAGGAACGTTCGGTCAGCGCCTTGAGCGCGTCGCTGCCGTTAGCCGCCGTCTCCACGGCGAGGCTAGAGTCGCTCTCGAGGAAGACTTGCATTTGCTTGCGGCCGATTTCATTGTCCTCGACGATCAGGATGCGTCGCTTCGACTCGGAAAGCGGCCCGTTTACGGTCGCCTCGTTAGCGGTCGCCAGGAGGCCCCGAGAGGCGTGCTGGTTGCCGTTCAAGTTCAAGGGGTGTGTCGTGTCCATCGCTCGCGCGATCCTCTATAAGTGCCGATGGGAACTCAACTCACTATACATGAGTGGCCACGCACCCACAACTGAGCGGCTGCAAACAAGAATCAACCGCATTTGGCCCGCCGCTTGCACACAGGCTCAAAGGGCCGTCTTCTCGTACCGTATTTGTAGTTAACAATGCGCAAGAAGTCTGCGGGATTCGAGCTGAGGTAGCGAAAATCGTGACGAAGCCATCGATCGGACCGAATGGGCAGCGTTCACTCACGATCCTGACTTTTACTGTCGTCAGCGTGGTGGCCATTGCCGTCATGTATTGGGGTCAGACGATCTTTATTCCGGTAGCTTTGGGCGCTTTTCTCACTTTCTTGCTCAGTCCCGTGGTGGCAGGCACCTTCGCCAGCGTGGGGTGGCACGAACGCCCGCCGTATTCATGACCGTCTGTCTCGCGGCGCTGGCTTTGGGGATGGTGGGCTGGGTCGTCACGGCTCAAGTCTCGGGCTTGCTGAGGGAGTGCCCAAGTATAGCGAGAACATCAGGGCCAAGGTGAAGTCGCTCAAGCAGATCACCGCCGGCTCGAACCGGTTCACGAAGATGCTCGTGGAGCTCAACCAGGAGTTGAGGGCGGGCACATCCGGGGATGGCATGAAGAAAGCCGAAATAAGTGCGGACGGGGCCGCATCGGCAGCGGAACAAGCGGAGAAAATCGTCGTTGCACCCGAAAGCCCGGCTTGGTTTTCACGGGTCACGACTTTGCTGGCGCCACTCATGGAATACCTGGGCGAACTGGCCCTGGCGATTGTCCTGGTCATTTTCATGCTTCAGAAACGCGAGGAGCTGCGCAATCGCGTCATCCGGCTGATGGGACCAGGCCAGATCGCGGCCGCCACCAAGTTTGTCGACGAAGCCGCCCAACGGATCAGTCGATTTCTGCTGATGCAGGCGATCGTCAACAGTAGTTTCGGCATGGCCGTGGGCCTGGGCCTGCTGTTATTGGGGGTGAAGTACGCGTTACTTTGGGGCTTCTTGGCGGCGATGCTGCGATACTTGCCCTATATCGGGGCTTATCTGGCCGCTGTGTTTCCGATCTTGCTCAGCCTGGCGATGTTCGAGGGCTGGGAAACAACGCTGCTGGTGGCTGGCTTATTCGTGATCCTTGAGTTGACCATCGCCAACCTGATCGAGCCCTGGCTTTATGGCCCGAGCATGGGCGTCTCCGAGATCGCCCTGCTGGTGTCGGCCACGTTTTGGGCGGTCCTCTGGGGGCCGATCGGGCTTGTGCTCTCGAGCCCGCTCACGGTTTGCTTGGTCATGCTGGGACGATACGTTCCGCAGCTCGAGTTTATCGCGGTCCTTCTGGGCGATCTGCCGGCCCTGGCCCCCTGTGTCAGTTTTTATCAGCGCCTCCTGGCCAGAGACCATGATGAAGCCCTCGAGCTTATCCTCGAGCGTTCGGGTTCAGTGGAAGGTACCTATGACGAAATGCTGATTCCCACACTGCGGGCCACCAAGTTCAGCCGAGGGCGAGGAGAGATCACCGAGGAGGACGAAGAGTATGTCTTGCGGGCGATCCGATCGATTGTGGAAGATCTGGGGCAGCGACCAGAACGCGCCAGCGATGCCGACCAAGGCACCGAAGGAACAGGGCCGGTGAGTGGCGCGGAAAAAACGCCCACGATTCGGGTCGTCGGTTGTCCGGCCCATGATGAGGCGGACCAGGCCGCTCTCGAGATGCTCAGAAATCTGCTCGACCCCGTCCGCTGGGGCCTGGAGGTGCTCGCTTCCAAAACGCTCACTGGCGAGCTGCTCGACCACTTGGCTGAGCACCAACCCGCATTGGTCTGCCTCATGGCGATCCCACCGGGCGGGCTGGCTCATACCCGTTACCTATGCAAGCGGCTCCGCGGTCGATTCCCGGACGTCAAGATTCTCGTCTGTCGCTGGCAACCGGAAGGGCAAGCACAGAGAAATCTGCGCCAAGTTCGAGACGCCGGCGCCGACTGGGTGGCGACGACAATTCTGGAAACACGCCGGCAGCTCGCCAGCCAGCTTCCCCTCCTAGCCCAGATCCAGCGCCGACCATGACCTCGTTCCTCAAGAGTGGCGTGCGGGCCGGGTGAGGACCGACTCTCTGAACAGTGATTGTTCGGCACCTACCGTTGGCTCAGGGGGGCCCGACCGCCGGGTAGCAGATTATCGCCAACCTTAGCGGTAATGCCGTCCTATGCCTTGTTGCGCCGAGGGCGGAGTATAGTTGAGCTGGGAAGTTCCGTTCGTAGAAAGCCTTGAGGACGAGAATAGACATGGAAACGCAAGCTCGGGAAAGGATCCTGCTGGTGGAGGATGACCCCGGCGTTGCCCAGTTGGAGCAGCGTCGGCTCGAACAGGCCGGGTTCGCGGTGGTAAAGGCCGCGACAGCCGAGGAGGGCCTGGATCGGGTTGCGAAGGATGAGATTGAGCTGATCATCCTCAACCAGCGCTTGAACTCGCGCACGAGCGGCCTCGAGTTTTTGCGGCAGGTGAGGGAGTCTGGCTACAACCTCCCGGCCATACTGGTGACGGGCTTGAACGACGAGAACCTGCTGATCGAGGCCCTACGCGCGGGCATTCGCGACTTCGTTCCCCAGACGCCGAGTTTCCTCAACCTTCTCGAGGCCATCGTGACCCGGGTGCTCGATCAGGTACGCAACGAGCGCGACCTTGCCGAGGCGCGAATCGTCGCGAGCGAGCATGATGCGCTCAGGCGCGAGCTCGAGCGCGAGATCGCCCGCCGAAAAAGTGTCGAGCAGGCCCTGATCGACGCGGACAAGCGTAGGGAACAGTTCCTGGCCATGCTGGCCCACGATCTGCGTAATCCCTTGTCCCTCATTAGCACCGCTGTCCAAATCATGCAACTGGAAGGCGCCAATGGTTCCAACTTTCGATGGTCGTCCGAGGTAATCGAAAAGCAGATCAAGCAGATGATAAGCATGCTCGACGATCTGCTTGATGTGTCGCGGATCGACCTGCAGTAGACTCACGCGGAAACCGGCCCGCCCGCAATTGGTGCGTACCGGTTTCCACATTCGTTAGGAAAGAATAACAGGCAATACCCTCAGAATTTCTTCGTCCCCACGGTATCGCGAGGATCGGCATGGACGATACCTTACAGAAGCCGGCACGGACCGCCCCGGGTCTCGAGGCGGTCCGCTCCGGAACCCCTCAGGGTCGGAGGTGAACGACGACTCAGCGGGAGGCGCAATGCCAAGCCGACGACGACCCCAAGTAAGACGCCCGCGCGAAAATGCTGTGGCAACGGTGCCGCCGGGGTTTTCGCGGATCATTTCTTGCGACGTCTCATAACGCCGGCCAAACTGCTCCGAAATTCGGTTGTACCCGTCGCGCACCTGGTCCGTGGCTTGGCCGGCATAATTCCTGACCGACTCCGCGGCCTGCGATATGGCCGAGGAGCCTTCGGCAGTCAGCTCGTCGAGGAAGCTCTCGATGGCTTCACGAGCTTCGCCGGTCCTGTGCTGGATACGGCCCACCAGTTGGTCTATGTTGCCGCTGCTAAACTTCAGGTCGTCTTCGGTCAACTGGCCCCATTTCTTTTTGAGTTGACCGCGTACCTGATTCCAACGGCCTTGAAGGACTTGTGTATTCACCATGACGTCGATCTCTCCTTTGCGTGAACGAATAGGGATATCTAAGTTGGCTCCTGGAGTACCAGATTCCGGCGGGAATTGTCTCTATCACGGAGTGGACTTTTCCGAAGGCGCCGCCGGAGGATTCTTTCCGCTCTTCTCAACCTTGACTTCGTGTCTCTCGGTCGTGGTTCCTTCGGGGCCCTTAATTTTGATCTCCTCCTTCGTGCCTGTCTCGTCGCTGCACCCGACCAAGCCAAACATGAGACCGGCCGACGCCACCCCCGCCATCACCATGGTCAAAAGCTTGCGCATCGCTAGTGCCTCGGTAAATTGCAACACTAGGCGGCTGCTGCCTCACGTGAAGCTTTCCTAATCGCCGCCAGCCGGAGACATGACTATTGCAAGCCGTGTGCCAAGGGGACGACCTCCTGCGTGAGAGCCGTTGGTGGTGTCGCGAACGTCCCACTGAAGAAAGGGACCCTCAACGGCGAGCATCGAATGGCCCGCCGGTTTCGACGAAAGCTCAACAGGCCAAATCACTGGTACCTCGGCCGCGCATTCATCGGCTGGAAGTTGCCCAACAACGATTCAGGATGCAGTGACGGCGTCTTTGACGACTTGACCCATCATGCGGTCGGACAGGACCGTGGCAATGTCGGCCCATCCAATGATCCCAAGCACTTGCCTGCTCGGATCGACGACCAAAGCACGCCTCACATTCTGAGATCGAAGCACTTCGCAGACGTCCTCGAGAGCATCTTCGCGCGCGACCGCAACGATCCCCGGAACCATGACGTCGCTCACGGGGCGGTTTGCCAATCGGGGAATGTGCCGATCGCCAGGGCGACATCCCGATCCGTCAGAACCGCGACGGCCTTGCCTTTCTCCAAAATAGGGACCGCGCCGCAATCATTGTCGCGAAAGATCATCACGGCCTCGAGGACGGTACTGAATATTGAGCAGGTGCGCGGCGGTGCCGTCATGACATCGGCGGCCGTCATTCCCGCTATTGCCTTGCGTTCCTCAACCTCATTTTCGTTCATCTCCGGAACCCTCCTTTTAGTATTTCCCCGACCGGCGACGGGCGTCGTAACCAAGCTTGCCGCAATATCAAAGCGATAAAACAACGAGCATATTTCGTACCGTATCGCTGCTCACGACTTGGCCCGAAGGCCACTGACCGATCCGGCACAACATTTGCGGCTTCGGCAGGTGGGTCTATTCGAGGCACGTATTCAAACCCCCGTGAGAAATCGCAAGGAGAGTAACCGAATGAGCACTGCGTACGATGTGAAGTATCCGGAAAACATGATGAGCGCCGCCGGTGTCGACCGTGAAAACTGGGCCGAGTCGACGATTACCTCGGTGCTCGATTCCCTTGAGAGCTATGCGCGGGCAAAGCCGCTGTCGTTGGCTCTCTGGGCTTTCGGCATTGGTCTTGTCTTGGGGTGGAAGCTCAAGCCCTGGTGAGCGGATGCGGCCGCTCGGGCAAAAGAGGCCCGCTGCCCCAGACCCGAGACGGGAAGAATGATGTGGCATTTCGTTTGCTTGTTACTAAGAGCGAGTCAACTGTTTCATCGAGGCAAAGCGCTTCGATGCTCGTGAGAGTCTTTGCACAAAGGACCAAACCAATGCTTCACTGGGCAATCGTTTTCTTGGTGGTCGCGCTGATTGCTGCCGCCCTTGGCTTTGGAGGTGTCCCGGCACGGCCGCGAGTTTCGCCAAGATCTTGTTCATGATCTTCCTGGTCTTGTTTGTCGTCTCGCTGATCTCGGTCGAACGCGAACACCGGTGGTCTGACCCAAAAAAACAACAGCCCCCGTCGCGAAAGCGCACAGGGGGTCCTGGCTGGATGGGCAGAGGAGGCCCGTCCAGCTTGTCGGGCCATCGTGCGATCAGGTCGGAGCCGGGGAGGAGTATCGGTCGCTAGTGTGGCGGCCGCCTGTAAAGTTGGTGACGGAATCCGCGGCGAGTAAGAAAAGGGCATAGATTTGCGATGCGCAGGTGTATGATGGAGCCGTGGTGCCGAGCATCAGGCTCTGAGATGAATGCACTTGCTATTTCAATCGCTGCCGGGCGTAAGCGATCGCGAGAACCGTACATGCCAGCGCCAAAGCCTACAAGAGGTTGTCCGATATCTCCGATATTCAGCGTCAATGGCGAATGATCCGCCGTGACATGCATCAGGAGAGAATCAGGGCGCCTTTAAAGGCACGCAGCTATTGATGGACTGGCAGAGCTGGATCAAAACGCATCCCTGGACGTTGCTCGGCGTCGCCCTGGTCGTAGGTTATGTCATCGTTCCGAGGCCTCGACGAACCACTCCGAGCTTAGCCCCGCTCGCGGCACAACGCCGGAGGTCGTGGCGGCGAACCTCGCGCAAGCCGATGCTTCACGACCTCCGCCATCTGCTCGAAAGTTCTGGGGCCCCGTTTTCAACTTGATGGCACCGGTGGCGGCACGAGCCGCTCAGAATTATTATCTCAGCGGTATCCAGCAGTGGCTTTCGCAACGACCATTCCCGCCAGCCCCCCGACAGGGGAGCCTGCCGCGCCAGACCGTGAGAGCGGCCAATCCGGCCCTCCGCGGCGCTCTTTAATTGGGTTCGAGAGTATGGCTGATTTCGTCGCAAACCGACCGGCAGCAGCTCTCGGGACTGCCTTTGCGGTGGGAGTGTTTTTAGGATGGCTGATCAAGCGACGCTAAAAGGTTCAAGCGGTTTGTCGGCTAACGCCGCCGGTGCCTCTGGGCCTGGCTCTGATGAGCGTCAGCCGCGGCCCCGCTCGATGCCAGCCCGGCAACCCCGTTGAATCTGGCCCATCCGGCGTTGTCCATAACGTGACGGGCTTCGGCGAAGATCTTCTTACATTGACAGAGCTCCAAGCACGCTTAACCGCGATCGAGCTTCGCCAGAATCTCGACCTTGCAAAAAGCGGCGGTGCGATCTTGATGGCTGGGGCCCTGCTGGCAGTTTCCAGCGTGCCAGTACTTATCGCAGGCGTTGCCGAGGTGTTGGTATCGGAACTGGGAATGAACCGCGGCGCCGCTCTTCTGAGCGTGGGCTCGGCGACGATGGCGATTGCGGGTTTGTGTATCGCGGTCGCCCGCAACTGGTTGCGAAAAAGCCCTTTGGCTTTCCACTGGCCGGCGAGGAATTACGCGGAACGTGAACGGGTGCGGACCGTTCTGCGTCAAGGTGGTCGCTGGCCCAAGCATCGGTTTTAGGATGAGCTGACGACGTGTTTGACGACTTGGCCCATCATGCGGTCGGATAGGACCGTGGCAATGTCGACCTATCCAATGATCCCAAGCACTTGCATGATCGGATCGACGGCCAAAGCACGCCTCATCAAGCATATTTCATATGGTATCGCTGCTCAGGACTGGCGCGAGGGCCACCTACCGATCCGGCAAAATATTTGCACCTTAATCGGTCGATCGGCCCGACGCGCATTCCCCACCACGCAGACGGTTACTTTGCCCGATTCCCGAGGCAACGGCTCATCAAATCGCTCCGTTCAATTCGCCGGCATAAGCTCATTCCGATTCCTCGTTAGACTGACATTATGTAGTGCTTCGCTCGCGTTCCTCGCGAACTTCAGGAGACATCAACAACGTTTGCAAGGCGCCGGCGTCAGCGGGTTTGATCAAGTGGTAATCGAATCCACGCTTGCACTAGGCGGCGATCTTCCTCTTGCCCCCATCCGGTCAACGCGATCAGTGTCACGTCCTGGAATTCTGGACGTCGCCGGATCTTCCGTGCCACTTCGTGGCCGTCCATGTTCGGCATGCCGATGTCCAGAAGCACCACAGCCGGCCGATACGCTGTGAGTGCTTCCAGGGCATCTAGACCGTTGTAGACGACATGAACGTCGGCGCCGAGCAGTTTGAGCAACATGCCCAAGCTCTCGGCCGCATCGCGGTTGTCATCGACGACGAGGACGCGGCGTGCGGCGAGCACCGTGGACGCCCTGGGCTCGGGTTTTGCACCGCCGGCCGGGCGGGGGCTGGCCGCCAGCGGCAGCCGAACCACGAACTCGCTTCCTTTGCCGGGCCCTTCGCTGTGCACTCGGACGCTTCCCCATGCATTTCGACGAGGCTCTTCACCAGCGCAGCCCGATCCCCAGGCCGCCTTGGGCCCGGTCGGCAGAACGGTTTACCTGCGTGAATAAGTCGAATACAGACGGAAGCATGTCCGCCGGAATTCCCGTGCCGTTGTCCCGCACGGAGATCGCCACGCTTTCGCTCTCGCGGCGGACCGTCAGCCAGATTTGGCCTCCCGCGTCGGTGTACTTCGCCGCATTATTCAGGAGGTTGGCGATGACCTGAGTCAAACGGACGGCGTCTGCTTCCAAGGTCAGAGGTTCGGGCGGGATCGCCATGGCCAGTTGGTGGCAGGCGCAGTCAATGAGCGGCCGGCTCGTTTCCACCGCTCCGCGCACAATGGCGGCCAGCTCCACCGGTTCCTTGGCCAACTCGATCACGCCTGCGCGGTGATGCGCGAGATTTCCAATAGGTCATCCACCAGGCGCACGATGTGGTTAACCTGTCGCTCCATGATGTCAGTGACGCAGTCGGGCTCGGGTCACTGCCTGCCGACATGCAGAATGTGCAACGAATTGCGAATGGGGGCGAGGGGGTTGCGAGTTGCTCGCGAGGATCGCCAGAAACTCGTTCTTGCGGCGGTCAGCTTCGCGCAGCGCGGCTTCGGCTTCCTTCGCTGCGTGATGTCCCGCTACTTTCGAGACTCCAATGATCTCGCCGTTAGCATTGTGAACCGCAGACACTGTTAAGGAGACAGCGATTCGCCGGCCGTCCTTGGCGACCCGGACGGTCTCGAAATGCTCAATGCGCTCACCCTGGCGAGGCGGCCCAACAGCGAGGACTCCTCGTCATGCCGTTCCGGCGGGATCAACTGCGTGATCGGCTGGCCGATCGCCTCGGCCGCCGAGTATCCGTACAGGCGCGGAACCCGCATTCCAGGTAAAGGAATCCCTCCCCTCCAAGGTTGTGCTGACGATGGCGTCGTCGGAGGAGGCGACGATGGCGGCCAGAAGCGCGAGGGCCTGCATGTCGCGGTCCCGTTCGGCAAGATGATTGCGAATCTGGTACTGCCGCTGACTAGCCGCCCGCAAAGCCGTGCGGACGGCACTGACGAGCGCCGCCACCCGGATCGGTCGCTCCAGCACCACCACATTCCCCAGAAGATTCATCGCCGAGCAACCGCGGCAGAGCGGCGCCCGGCCGCGCGAGGATCAAAACGGGCAAGTCAGACCACGGCGGCTGGCTGCCCAGGCAGTCGGCTAAACGGTGGTAGTAGTCCTGGATAATGGCCTCTTCCGGCAGCAAAATGGCGGCCGTGCCCGCTGCCAACTGGTCACAGATCTCGTTCAGATCGCGACAGCCGAAACATGCGACGCCTGCCTGTCCAATACGGAACGAGTGAGCTCTGCATCCTTGCTCGTCGGGGCCAGTAGGAGCACTCGCTGCTCCAGTCCCTTGCCGTTGGCTTCGGTCACGAGGCCCCCCCTTCTTTCGGCGGAGCGGAGCCCGGATCGAAAATCGGCACCCCGGTAAGCACCCCGCGGAAGTCGCGCAGGGGCTGCCGACATTAATCCGACCTCGGTCCATCCGAAATTCCCGGATCGAACGCTCGTGCGAGCCTCCACGCTCTTCACCACCGATATGGCCTGCCGAACCTCGCCCTTCATCTCGAAGTAGCCGTTGAGTAGAATTATGGCGTCTGCGAGGTAGCTCGCGTCCACCGGCGCGATCATTGGGCCGCCGATCAGGCCCTGATGACCGCCAATCAAGAGCGTGGCAACGCCGGCATGACCGAGATAAGTCAAGAGCTCGTGGAGCTGGATGGTCAAAAATCGCTCCTCGGGCATGGCGTTCGGATCGCCATTCAAACTGTCGATCACCAATACAGCAGCACGCTCTCGCTCTACGGCGTGACGGATGGCGTGGGCGAATTCGCCCGGCGACAACTCGGCCGGGTCTACCTGTTGAATCGTAACCCTCTTCGTGTCCAGATGCTTTTGCAGGTCGATTCCCAGACCAGCGCTGCGGGTCAACAGAGTGCTGATGTTTTCGTCGAAGACAAACAGCGCGGCATTCTGTCCAAGTTCGGCGGCCGATACTGCAAACTGTGTGGCCAGTGACGACTTTCCGCTCCCGGGCGAGCCGACAATGAGTGTGCTGGTCCCACGCTCGATGCCTCCGCCGAGCAAGGTGTCTAGCTCAGCGATGCCACTGCCCAGCTTTTCCACGACCAGCGGCGCACGGTGTTCGTTCGCGACGAGTCGCGGAAAGACTTGGAGCCCTCCATGATGAATGACGTAGTCGTGATATCCGCCACGGAAGGACACACCGCGATACTTGATGACGAGTAGCCGCCGCCGCTCTGCCCCGTACTCTGGATTCAGTTGCTCGAGCCGCACCACACCGTGTGCAATGCTCTGAACCTGGAGGTCGCGATCCGTGCTGGTCAGATCGTCCAAGAGCAAGACGGTGCAGTGCCTCCCGCTAAAGAACTGCTTGAGCGCCAGAATCTGCCGGCGGTAACGCAGCGGATTGGCCGCCAAGAGCCGCAGCTCCGAAAGCGAATCAAACACCACGCGAGCCGGTTTAATTCGCTCCACGTCCGCCAGCATCGTCTTCGTCGTCTCGCTCAGCTCCACTTCCGACGGATGGAACATCGTGTACTGCTCGTCGGGCCGCAGACTCTCTTCTGAAGGGCCGAGTTCGTGGATCGTGATGCCGTCCAGCGACCAACCGTGTGAAGCTGCCACTTCGCGGAGCTCTGCCTCTGATTCCGACAGGGTGATGTACAAGACGGGCTCGCCGCGGCGAGCGCCCTCCAGTAAGAATTGCATTGCCAGCGTGGTCTTCCCTGAGCCCGGTACGCCTTCGAGCAGATAGAGCCGGCTCGAAGTGAAACCTCCGCGCAGAATGTCGTCGAGACCGTTGATACCGGTGCTGACGCGGACTTGGGAAACGGCTCGGGACGGACGTGAGTCGGCGGCCATGGAGTCAACCTTTCTGGTCGGCAGCGCGCCCTTCTGCCGAGGGGCGCGACAGAGTCGCCGCTGATTAGCACTAACCCACCTTGCTGAGCAAGCCCTGACGGCCTGTAAACCATTTTAATCAACTGTCGCCTTGCGAGCGAGGCCCAGATTGATGCAATAGATGTCGACACTCGCGTGTCGGATGGCCTGGCCGCAATGGCTCCGCATGCCACAAGCACGGCATTGCGCTGGTCGTGCATCGACAGGAATCGGCTCCATTAGCGCCTTCCGGGCAGCCCGAATCCAGGCGGCCAAGTCGAGCACCCACCCCTCCTCCTCTTCCCGTCGATCGTTCGGCGGTGGCGACCGGGTTCTTGACGGGCCATGCCACCGCGGATCGGCGGCACACAGTTTGCAGAGATTTGACTGCGGTCGTGTGAGGCCCCACATCAACGCCAAAGCATTTCTGAGTCGATCAATTGGCTCGGATTGCTCTGTAACCCAAACTCTCGGAGGTCAACGTGAAACTGGTGAATCTGGCAAAGCTATTGGCAGATCAACTGAGGGATCTCTACAGCGCTGAAAACCAGCTTGTGAAGGCTCTTCCCAATATGGCCAGAAAGGCTTCGTCTGACAGCTTGAAGCAGGCGATCAACGGCCATCTTGAAGAAACCAAAGGCCACGTCGAGCGTCTGGTGACGATCGGCGAGAGTCTCGGAATAAAGCTCAACGGCAAGAGATGCAAGGCGATGGAGGGCTTGGTCGAGGAGGGGGCCGAGATCCTTGAAGCTGAGGGGCCAGGCCCGGTCATCGACGCCGCCATCATCTGCGCAGCGCAGCGCGTCGAGCTCTATGAGATTGCCGCGTACGGATCGGCACGCACCTTGGCGCAGCGGTTGGGACACGCCGACGTCGCCGATCAACTTCAGGAAACGCTTGATGAGGAAGCCGCCGCCGATGAGAAGCTGACTTCCATATCGGAAGAAGAGGTCCTCCCGGCCGCTGGAGAGGTAGAGGAATTTGCTGCCAACCGAATGACACCTTCATGACAACAGGAGACTTTTCATGTCCAATACATTCCGTCCCAAGAAAAAGCTCGACCTCCCGCCCAAGGGGCGGCGCAATGCCGACCCAATCACTGCCGAGCCTGGATCTCACCCGATCGAGGCTGGCGTCGGTGCCGCAGTACTGGGCGCGGCGACCGGCTTTGGTGGCGGTGCGGTCGGTGGGCCAGTGGGCGCTGCAATCGGTGCCGCGGTAGGCGCCGTCGCCGGGGGATACGCCGGCAAGAGCGTCGGCGAGATGATTGATCCCACGATAGAAGATATGTGGCTGAGAGACAATTTCGAGTCGCGGCCCTACGTCAAGCCTGGCGAAACCTTCGCGACGTATCAGCCCGCGTACCGATACGGGGGAGAAGTTGAGTATCGGTATCGTGGGGATTGCTTCGACCAAATCGAAGACGACCTCGAACGAGACTGGCAGTCTCGCGGCGAAGAGTTCGTCATGCCATGGAAGCACGCCCGCGAGGCTGTTAAAGACTCTTACGAGCGAACCGCGCAGATCCGTCGTGCGCGAGACGTTGCGGAAGCGAATGAAGAGGAAGTGAACGACTGA
Organism: uncultured Isosphaeraceae bacterium; assembly: GCA_963829765.1. Taxonomy (GTDB): domain Bacteria; phylum Planctomycetota; class Planctomycetia; order Isosphaerales; family Isosphaeraceae; genus CAWFRS01. The sequence continues at coordinate 27,464 of CAWHKI010000158.1, forward strand.
CAGTGGTCGGCTTGGCACCGGGCGGCCACATGCACGTGCGTGATCGGAGGGCGCATGTCGCGCGGCTTGCGGCAAGGAATGGTCAAACTGTGAGCCGCGCATCAGTGCCCTTGTACTCGTGAGAATCGCGTCTGCGGCTTCTCGCCGTCTCTCCCCCAAAGCCGAGAGGTTTGATCGAAGCATCCAACGAACGGGTTTCCGCCTGACAACGGCATTGACCGCGCGTTGTGCCTGCCACGGGCACCTGTGTCTGACGAGGCGCGAGGTATGGAGCGAAATCGGTCGATCGATGAACTAACGCGGCGAAATGTGGCGATGATCGCCGAAATGGAAAAACAGGCATCCCAAAGAAGGACCCGAGTGGACCAGGTCGCGGATTGGCTCGCCGTGCTTGTCGGAAGCTGGGTATTCCTTCTGGGCCAGTCCCTGTTTCTGTCTTTCTGGATAATCCTTAATCTCACGGCATGGTTTAGCCGCTGGGATCCTTATCCGTTTATCCTATTGAACCTCGCCCTATCGTTTCAATCGGCCTACGCGGCTCCGATCATCATGATGAGCCAGAACCGGCAGAATCGGCTGAGTGAACGGCGAAATCATTTGGACCTCCAGATCAATATGCTTGCAGAGCAGGAAACGACGGAGATCCTCAGACTGCTACAACTCCTGTGCGAGCATACCGGGGTACGTATTGAGCAACAGGGCGACGTCGGATTCTCCAGGAGGCGACTAAGGCCGCGCGCATCGTGAAGCAGATTCAAGAAGAGATTGAAGACGAGCCTGTCGCACAACAATAGGTTTCAGAACTGATGCAGCGTACCGCGACCCATTCTCCAGCCGGCCGCCGCGAGCCCGATCCTGGCCAGGAGGATCAATGGTCCTCCGCTCTGGCCGGCAAGCCCGAGGGCCGTCACGAGGCGCGCAAGCGAGCTCGGCCATGTCCGATGACCGAGCGATAAGGTGGTGAGCACGAGAGCCGCGAGGAGCGCGATCGTGACGACCGATCGGGAACGCATGGCGATCCCATCCCAGCGCTGTTCGCGAAGTGTCAGCGAAACGGATGATGTCTTGCCCTCGATGCCTGGCAAGACACCAACGAGGGGAGAAGGCTGGCCGAACAGGCGGATGCGATCCGGCTCGCCCGGTTCGAGCACGCCACTCGTGGGGCGGACGAGATTGGCGGACATTTCTCCCAGATAAATTCGCGCCGATCTAATTCTACAGCGCTAACTCGACATTGCCTCGACTGGCTCCGAACGCTAAAATCCAACCCTCCCATGGACTTAAGGAGGGCATGGCATGGACGCCGACCAGTTTCGTCAGTTGGAAGTAGAGTTTAGTGCGTTCCTCGATCGTTTCGGCGATTGCTTCAGTCGGAAAGATACGCGAGCCCATCTTGGGGTCTACGTGCGCGGGCAGCTCTCGGACCTGCCTGAGAAGAGCGTCGAGCCAATAGCTCTGGAAGCGGGTGTTGCACCGCGGACGTTGCAAGAGTTCCTCAGCCAGCTCAAGTGGGACGAAGACCGGATGCGCGATCGGCTCCAGTGCGACGTGGCTGCCGAACACGCCGGCCCCCATACGATTGGGGTGATCGACGAGACCAGCGACGTCAAGAAAGGGGACAAAACTCCCGGGGTTCAGAAACAGTGGTGTGGCCGTCTGGGCAAGACCGAGAACTGCGTCGTCACCGTCCACCTGGGCTTCGCTCGCGGCGATTTTCACTGCCTTCTCGACGGTGAGCTGTATTTGCCGGAGAGCTGGGACGCCGATCGCGACCGTTGCCGTGAGGCAGGTATCCCCGATTCCGTGGTCTACCGGCCCAAGTGGCAGATCGGCTTGGACCTGCACCAGCGAGCGGTGGACAATGGTCTCGTGTTCAAATGGATAACCTTCGATGCAGGTTACGGCTCGAAGCCAGAGTTCCTGCGGGAGTTGTCCAGCCGCGGCCAGAAGTATGTCGGCGAAGTCCCTCGGAGCTTCGCTGCCTGGCTCGACCCACCACGGGTGGTGAACCGTCGCTACCGCCGCCATGGCAAGGGGCGTGGTCGTAAGGTACCGCGCTTGGCCTGCGGCAGCCCTCCAACCCGGCGGGTTGACGAACTGCTTAGCGACAAGCGGCTCAGCGATCAGCCTTGGAAGCGGTTCCACGTCAAGGATGGTGAGAAGGGACCAATGGTATGGGAATGTAAGCACACCATGATCACCATTAAAGATGCCCAGGGCCTGCCGGGCCTGAGACTTCACCTGGTGGTGGCGCAATGTCTTGGAGCCGGAGGAATTGAAGTTCTTCGTCGGCAACGGCCCCATGGAGACCCGCTTGGAGACCCGCTTGGAGACCCTGCTGCTGGTGGCTTTCTCGCGCTGGCGTGTGGAACGCTGTTTCCAAGACGACAAGAGCGAGATCGGTTTGGATCAATATGAGGGGCGTCGCTATTTGGGGTTGAAACGCCACCTGATCATCTCGGCGGTAAGCTACCTGTTCCTGGCTCGCGTGCGTCAGCACTGGGGGAAAAAAAAATCCGGAGATCACCGTATGCCAATTGCATACCGCGATGGCTGCCTTGGTCCGCTCATGGGGATTGTCGTCGCCGAAGGCGAAGGCTGAGCTGTTACAGAAGGCCGCGAGAAAAATAAAATACAACCAACGCCGCAATGCGCAGGCTCGAAAAAGCCACTGGAAAAAGGCCCTGGAAAAGCTCAGGCAGCTCGGCATCACGCTCTCCGAACTCAAACGATGCACATGGGACACGACCTAGCGCTGTAGAACTAAGATCCTCCTCCTCGAAGGGGCATCAGATTTGCACTGCCCATGTTATGATGGAGCGTTGTGCCTGCGCATCAGGCTCTGAGATGAATGCACTTGATATTTCAATCGCTGCCGGGCGTAAACGATCGCGAGAACCGCGGATGCCAGGGCCAAAGCCTTCGACGTTGTCTGAAATCTCCGATATTCAGGCGCCGAATGGCGCTATCCGCTGTGACATGCATCAGGAGGTTGCAGGTGCCGTTAAGGTGCGCAGCTCTTGATGGACTGGCAGAGCTGGGTCAAAACGCATCCCTGGACGTTGCTTGGCGTCGCCCTGGTCGTAGGTTATGTCATCGTTCCGAGGCCCTCGGAGGACCACTCCGAGCTTAGCCCCGCTCGCGGCACAACGCGCGGAGGTCGTGGCGGCGGACCTCGCGCAAGCCGATGCTCCACGACCTCCGCGCACCCCGTCGAAGGTCCTGGGCACCGTTTTCAATTTGTTGGCACCGGTGGCGGGGCGAGCCGCTCAAAACTATGCGCCTCAATTATCTTGAGCAATGGCTGTCGCAACGACCATTCCCGTCGGCCCCCCCGACAAGGGGGCCTGCCCGCGCCAGACCGTGAGAGCGGCCAATCCGGCTCCCCTCGCCCTTTAACCGGCTTCGAGAATATGGCTGATTTCGTCACAAACCGACCGGCAGCAGCTTGCGTGACTGCCTTTGCGGTGGGAGTGTTATGAGGATGGCTGATCAAACGACGCTAAAAGGTTCAAGCGGTTTCTCGGCGAACGCCGCCGGTGCCTCTGGGCCTGGCTCGAATGGCGCGGACTGCGGGCCCACTCGGTCGCCGCGCGGCAACCCCGTTGATTCCGGCCCATCCGGCGTTGTCCATAACGTGACGGGCTTCGGCGAAGACCTTCTTACATTGGCAGAGCTCCAAGCACGCTTAACCGCAATCGAGCTTCGCCAGAATCTCGACTTTGCAAAAGGCGGCGGTGCGATCTTGATGGCCGGGGTCCTGCTGGCCGTTTCCAGCATGCCGGTACTTATCGCAGGCGTTGCCGAGGTCTTGGTATCGGAACTGGAAATGAACCGCGGCGCCGCTCTTCTGAGCGTGGGCTTGGCGACGATGGCGATTGCGGGTTTGTGTATCGGGGTCGGCCGCCACTGGTTGCGAAAGAAGCTCATTTGGCTTTCCGCTGGCCAGCGAGGAATTCATGCGGAACGTGAACTGGGTGCGAACCGTTCTGCGTCAAAGTGGTCGGTGGCCCAAGCATCGGTGAGATTTTACGGGCTCGCAGGCGGCCACCGCCTGACTGTCTCTTCGCGGCTTGAGGGCGTAATGATCGACGGAATCGTTACAAGCGTTACAAGCCAGATCTTCGCCGCGGACTTGGTTCAATCGGGTTGAACGCGCCCGCCGGTTCGATGGATACATCAGACGTGAGGTTCGGCCCGGTCGTCGCGGCGTTGAGTGGCGATTCCTGACCAGGATGGGCCGAAACTGATAATGGAGTAGAATTATGTGGGGATACAACTCCCGCACGGGCGCGCGGCGAGGCGGTGCGTGGCTCGGGTGTCGAGGGCCTTGATATCAAGCTCGTGCCCGGGGCGGTCGGGCCCCCTTGGGCCGTACGTGGCCGCGGCGACGTCGCTGCCGCAGGTGACGAGCCTGCAATCGATCGTCGATCCGCATTTCGCGGTCAACGACTTTCTGAGCACTCAACTCGGCTCTGCGGTCAATAGCGTGCAGCAGGAGGCAGATCTTCAGGGAGCGTCGGAAAACAACCTCGTAGCCAACCAGGTCGTGTCACGAGCGTTCATCCATTCGGTCCTCAGTGTGCAGAACACTTATACCCTGCTCGGCTCGGCGGTCTCGGCAACCGACGGCGAACTGTCCAGTGTCTACTCGGCAACCGGCCCGATCTTGACCAATCGCCTCCTGACCGGGTCGTCCCCACGCCGGTCGCAGCGCCGCCGTCGAGGATTCCCGGTCTCGGGCTCGTGACGTGCTGGCTCACAACCACAATTTCCCCAATGCGCACACCAGCGCGTGGCTTTATGCGTTGCATGTCGCGGTCGATCGCAACGTCTTCTCGCTTAGGCGCCGCGCAGTCGAATCTCGTCTCCCAAGGGCTCACCGAGTTCCTGAGCGAGGTAAGCTCGCTCGACCAGTCCGGCACGTTCAATCCGGCGGTCCCGCCCCCAGGGGTGCCGCTACCCAAGGGCCGGCTTTACGGCACGCTGTACGTCTCGCTCGGGGCGGTGCGAGAGCTCGCAAGCGTCAACTCGTCGCAATCAGGCCTCCAGTTGCCTGGCGTCGGCAATTTCGAGGGTCGGATCGATCTTGGATTCGTTCTCGATCCGCTGGCAACTTCGGCATCGCCCTGACCGCTCGTGGCCCGCTGACCGGCGCCCGCCGGGTGTGACGTCGGCCAATGAGATCGCGGGCGATATTCGGGTCGAGGTCTCGAACGCCCACAACATTTCCGACTTAAACGGCCTCAGCACGGTGGAAGGGCTTAACCAGGGCGAATCCTTGTCCGGGGGCGTCGAGTCTTCCCGATTGCAGAATGGCGTTTCGACCTTCGGCGCTTCGATCGGCTACGGCGCCGGTCTGGAGTACGGCACCGGGATCGAGTACACGCAGGTTATCCCGCTTGGAAACATCTATGCACTTCTCCCCGAGTTTCCCCCTCAGGGAAGTTGAACGGCGGGCGTCGAAAAGGCGCCCGGCCGTCCAACCTCGAATCAACGCCGACGGTCGATGGCGCGCACACGGCGGCCGCGAGCCGTGCGAGCAACCCATGCGCGTCCGACATCGCCCGTCTCAAGAGCGGCATCGACGGCCGCAACCGACCTTGGCACTTGTCGCGTAACCGCGGCCTCGGGCGTGAAGCGGACTATGCCTCCCGCATTCCCCCTGAGAACGACCACATACGCGCCGCCGGGCACGCCATTGTCAGCCCCAGACAGGAGGTTGCCAACGAAGTCCGCCACCCCAACCCCACGCCAGGGACGTCGGTTAACTGGTTGATCGCAAACCGGAATGGCGTCGGCGGATGGATCCCTCGCCCGAGCGTCAGCGTCACGGTCAGCGCAGTCGGGTTGTACACCGCCGACACGAACGGTATGAGTAGGTTGTCGCGGGTTCCGAAGACATGATTACGGCCGGCTGTCGTTACGCTGTAGTTGTAGTTGAGCAAGTTGACGGCCGTCGTCGGGTTGAGCGGCTTGCTGAAACTGACGACGAGGCCCGTGACAATGTGGTGGCGATTGGTGAGGAGCCGTATTCCCGTGACGGCTGGCGGCGTTCTTACGTCAACGTTTTCGTTGTTGATGGTCACCGTGGCCGAGCTGATCGAGCCCAGGGATGCGCCACCGGTGGGCTGACTGAGCGTCACGTTGAAAAACGAAGAAAGAGTCAAACGTGCGGGGTCGACAAGAATCGGAACGAAGAAGGGTTCCTCGGACGCGTTCGGTGGAAAGATCAGCATGCCCGCAACGGCTGTGTAATCCTGCCCGGCAATGGCGGTCCCGTTTGACGAGGCGTAGTTCACCGTCACGGGCACGCTCATGTCACCGGTCCGTAGGACTTCGATTTCCACGGACCCGGCCGTCGAATCGACCGTGT
>CAWHKI010000159.1:0-123093 GCA_963829765.1 uncultured Isosphaeraceae bacterium
TTTAGAGGGGGTCGAATTTCGAGAAAAATTGCCGAAACGCAAAAAAATTGTTTTTCACCCCCTCGGTGTCGGGTTGGATCGTCGGGCAAGGTAGTCGTATTGCTCATCGGTCGTCCTCCATCGATAGTTCTTCTTCTGTCAGCACCACGAATTGGTAGCGCACGTGGGGGTTCTCCCCTTGGACCCAACGGCGCAATCCGCCTTCGAGCTTGAAGGTGTAACGCCTTGTGTCGATGGCGACCTCGAACGTATCTCCGACTAGCGGCCTGAGCAGGACCCCGATCGCCCGCTCCCGACGTCTGTCGGTATCCCGCTCATTGGGAGGGATCAGGGTCTTAACCATACCTTGCTGCATGGTGATCCGAGCCCATTCTGCGGGTCGCAGCGCCTTCCCCGGCTTGCTCGCTCCGAGGATGCCGATCGCCCGTCGAAGTGGTTCGTCCACCGCCTTGCGTGTTTGTTGGTTGGCGAGGAAGTCGACGAAGCCACTATGCTGGAGTATGCCACCAACCGTCTTTGCCCAAGGTGACATGGAGTGCTTGACGGTTTCGTCCTGGGGACAGCCTGCTTGCCGCCAGCGTTCGATCATTCCTCGGAGTTCTGCATCGATGCTTTGGCGGTTCTTGGGCAAAAACTCGAGTTTGGGATTTCCGATAGGGGATTGGCGATCGTGGATGCTGCCCTTTGGGGCTAGGTGGATTGGGAGCGCCCTATTCAGGATGTCCGCCGACAGTGCTCCGTCGTTCGTGTTGATCACGACGACGTACTTGTTGGGCAGGGTGATTGCCTCACCTGCACCTGGCGACGCTAGCGTCACCTCAGCGTTCGTCACGAAACTTTCTACGAAAGCTGAACGGATAAACTTGCCTCTCCCACCGGCGCTATCGAGCCGCACGTTGTCGAAGTTGATCACGCCCAGATCGGGTTCGAGTTTGACTTGTCTGTGAAACTGGCTGTGCATGGGCCAGTCAATCGATTCATAAAGGATGTCGGCTTTCTCAACCGATCCTCTGACAAACTCGGTGATCGTTCCTTTTCCAGCATGGCTCTTCGTCGCCGTGATCTGGTAGAGCGGCTTCTCCCCGAGCCAGTGGTGCCGCAGGAGAGTCGTGAGAGCCGCTGCCACTGTATTGGTGCGGTCGGCGTTCGAGTCAAACTCCATTACGTCCAGGAAAGCCGTGATGGTCGCCATGCCGTCGCCGATGTCGGGCACCGAGCCTACATATAAGATCCGCTTGCCTGGTCCCCCGTCGTGGTAGCCAGGTTGCACGAGAGTGAAGTCGTCGAGGTAATACGGGGTTCTGACCACTTCGTCAACCGCTCGGAAGCAGGAGAGGAATACTTCCGAACGGAGCATGGCGTTGAGATGGGTCGTCTGCGGGGTCTCGCTGGTGACCTTGCCGTCCTTGGTGACGACCATGCTGACTCGGTCAGCAAGGATAGGGGCCAGTTCCGACCCTTTGGTAATCAGGCGGGTCTTCCCGCTGGGCAAGATTTGGATCAGCCCGAGACCGTCAGACCGATTCCGATAAAGATCTTCGTTCTTGGCTAGCCGTTCACCTAAGTGGGCGTAGTTCTTTTTCGCCCCGAGTTCGATCTTCCAGACGAGCTTGCCTTCTGTATGGGGCTGTAACCCGTTACGACCCCCTACGGTGAGCGGGATCGTCGGAGGGTCGCCTTCTTGGTCCATGAAAGAAGCCTTGTATCGTGCTTGGCCGTTGTCCGTTGTTCCGCCCATGTCAGTCGTCCTCCTCTCGTCATCGTTGAAATGCGGCACCCTTAAAGGAGCTGAAGCTCGACTGCCCTGACTTCTGGCTGATCGAGAACGAAGGAATTATCACAAGCAGCATCACGAAACTCAACACATCAGCACCTAATAAAAAATTTTTCTTATCGCAGCCGGATTCAAAACGCTAACTCGCTGAATTACAGGGACTTAAGGAGTTTCGCCTTGCAATGAATTATGTCATTTGACATAATGAGTTCGTCGATCCTTCCCAGGAGACCATGACGATGGGGTTCATCACCGATTCCCTGTGCCGAGCAATTCGAGAAAGCGGCCTTTCTCAAGCCGAGATAGCGAAGCAGTCTGGCGTCGACCAAGGGCAGATTTCGAGACTGCTTCTTGGCAAGCGGAGCATAACACTCGAAACAGCCGATCGCCTGGCTAGCGTCCTTAACTGGAGAGGAGAGGTTCCCGAGCACATACTCGTCCAGATGACGACATCGAGCCGCCTGCGTCGCCAAGAGAGCAGTACGAATGCCTGGGTTTAATTTCTGGGAATATGTATCGGTAACCAGGCCGCTCACGAAAGGTACGGACGTGGCGAAAGCAGTGATCCCGCTTTTGCAGGGCGAGAGATTGCCTGATGAAATGCGGGCAGATTTCTCGAGATATATTGATACACTATTTGATCTCTCTAGTGAATTGCTGCCGCCGGAGCATCAGCGTTGAGAGAGATTTAGTGCGTTCCGAAAGGTTTTCAAGCATCTCAGGAACTCAGCCCCGTCATCTGCCACTTCTCAACTGCTTCTTTGCGGCCGAGTCCCTTGAGAGCTAGAAGGCGATCGAGGTTTTGAGCCAAGCACTCATTCGGTCCATCAATCACTTAAGGTGCCTTCCGAGTGCATGACAGCGACATCGATGGGGCCTCTGAGATTCAGGCGTCATTTGACCACATTGTAAAACAAAAACCCCTGCGACAATGATCGCAGGGGTCTGTTCCTGAACGCTCCCACCGGTCGTCTTTCAGAACGAGTTCCCTTAGTCCGTCTTCCTGACAGGTTCGGGGCGAGCATCATGCCCGGCCTGTGACGGCTGGGTGACGGCCGCATCTTGACCTTGGCTCTTATTGCCGAGGGAGGTGTTTTCTTGCTCGCCACAGCAACAACCTAGTGGCAACACCGCCAAGACAAACAGAAAAATGAATCGCCGCATCGTGTGAACCTCCGTTGAGTCCTACCTAAGTTCGCATCGCCTTGATCCACAACATCGTATCGATCGCTTTGGGATCTGGCAACTGGGGCGAAGTTGTCATGAGCAGTCCCAAAATCGCAGCCAACACGATGAAAGGCAACCGCAGCGCCAGCCGACGCATGGCCATAATGAAGCCTGCCCGTCGTCACACGCTCATGCTGGCCTGGGATGTAGTTGTCCGCAACGTCAGCATAATGTGAGCAACACCACGTAGCCACCCGTGCCATCATGCTCCGGCAACAACGAAAAGAGGGGCTGGTGATCTACACGCCCCCAAATTGTAACCAGGATTGTAACCCGCCATTTGTAACCCAGAAGCGGATCGACGTAACTCCTTGTGGGAAACTGGTTACAACACTTCTGAAAACAGCGAATTAGCCCATACCGCCTGTTTGGAGGCCAGGTGCTCCGGGATCCCTCACCACGATCCGCCGGCTGAAGACGCTTTTGTCAACGCGCTGCGGCAAGTTGTTTGCCGATCTTGGCGGGGGGGTCCGGCTTGGTGGCAACCCAGTCGATCAAGATCGGCGTCGCGATATAAATTGTACTGTAAGTTCCGCTCAAGAAACCGACGACCAGCGCGAAGGCAAAGCCGTGCAATCCCTCACCGCCAAAGAGGTAGAGGATGACGACGACCAACCAGGCGGTAAACGACGTCAGGATGGTCCGACTCAGAGTCTGATTGAGCGCGTCGTTGACCATCTTGTTGGTCAGGTGCGGAGTCTTTCCCTTGATTTCTCGGATTCGGTCGAAGATGACGATGGTATCGTTGACCGAGAAACCGATCAGGGTGAGGAATGCCGCGACGATCGGCAGATCGATCTTGAACTGATCGATCTGGAAGAGCGAGCTCAGGACAGGGACCTTGGCCAGCCAGTAGCTCACGGCGATCGCCCCGAGGGTGATCAGCACGTCATGCACGACAGCCAGCACGGCCGCCAGACCATATGTGAACGAGCGAAAGCGCCACCACAAATACACAATGATAATCACCCAACTCGCAAATGTGGCGATCAAAGCGAGCGTGCGCGTCTCACTGGCGACGGTGCCACCGAAGTTGGTAAGTCGCTCGAACAAGAGGTCGGGATCGCCGGCAAGCGTCTTCTGGAGCTGGTCGAGCATGTTTTTGGCGGCCTCGGGTTCGAGTCCCGTCCGAAGCACGAGCCTGGTGCCGGCTCCCGGCGCCGCCAGAGGATCGGGGGCACCCGTGATCTGGAACTGGGATGCCGGATTGGGGATGCCGGCCTTTTCCAACACCTTGGCGAATACGCCCGAGACGACCTGCGCGGGTGTCTGGGTGCTGTTGAAAGCCGTCGTATTGATGTTCAAGTCGTACTCGCGGCCACCGGCAAAACTGGTCGGGGCCGACACCGAGGCGGTCTTCGGGGGTTCACCCGGCGAAGAGGCGGGGGCGGAGGGGATCGGCTTGCCCTCGCTATAATTCAGCTCGACACGCGCCAAGGCCGTGCCAAACGACTGCAGAATCGCGGTCTTGACCTTATCCGGGTTCACTTCCGTGGTACGAATGTTGAATCGGGCCAAACTCTTGTCATCGGTCAACCTGAGGCTTTCAACTGTCACATCGGGTAAGATGCCCGCCTTCTGACGAACCAGTTGCGCCCGCTGAGATTCCGAGAGAGGCTTGACTTGGGGGTCGTTATCATTGAGCCGGATCGTGACCAGGGTTCCCCCGGTAAAGTCGATATTGAACATTCCCATGCCTCGGGCGTACGTCGCGACCAGGCCGAGCACGATGACGACGACCGACCCCGCCATACAATAATAGCGAGGCCCAATGAAATCGAAGTCGGTCTTGTCCATTAACTTGAACATCGTGACCTTCTTGAGCCAACCCTTGGTGTAAAAGACCTCGAAAATCACGCGTGACATGAACACGGCGGTGAACAGGTTCCAGGCCATGCCGATGATCATGGTCAGCGCGAAGCCCTTCACTTCTTCGGTCCCCACCACATAGAGCACGACGGCGGCGAGAAAGTTGGTGACGTGCGAATCAAAGATCGTCACCCACGCCCGGTTGAATCCGTTGCGAATCTGCTGGGCCAGACTCGCCCCGCGTTCCTTTTCTTCACGCATCCGCTCGAAGACAAGCACGTTGGCATCGACAGCCATGCCGATCGTGAGTGCCAACCCGGCCAGGCCGGGCAGAGAGAACGTGGCCTGGATAAAAGCCATCGACCCGATCAATAGGATCATGTTCACCAGCAAGGCGACGACCGCGACAGCGCCGGCGAACCGATAGTACATGATCATGAAAACCGGCACGACCAACAGCGAAACCCAAATCGCGAACACCCCCTTGGCAATCGTATCTTCGCCCAGGGTCGGGCCCACTTTCTCTTCCAAGAGCGGCGTTGGATTCAGGCTCGCCGGCAGGCTGCCGGCTCGCAAGACCTGAATCAGGTGCTCCACTTCCTTGGCCTTGAAGCCCTGTGGTCCCCCTTCAATGATCCCCGAGTCGCGGATCTCGGAATTGATCGCCGGGGCCGACATCACCAGGTTGTCCAGCAAGATCGCCAACTGATAGCGAAACGCGCCCCCTCTTGCGGCTTGTGATCGCGAGTCAGCCTGCCGAACCGGCCCGCTCCGCGCGAGTCGAACTCGAACCGGACGGCCGGTTGCAGCCGGTCGTCTACGTCCGGCCGCACTTGCTTGAGATACTTGCCGGTCACTTCTTGCCCCGGCTTGTCCAGGTTGCAGAGGATCCAGGTCTCGATGCGGCCCGGGGCGACCTTTTCCTCGCGCACGATCGAGTCGTTAGGCCCCAGATTATTGGGATCGCCCCCCCTGATCCGGCTGGGGTTGTATTCAATTCGGTAAGACGCGATCGACTTCAGGCCGTGTGATTTGGCGAGCATCAGCGTATTGGCGGTGTTGCGCTGCACCTTCACGACCTCGGTCCGCGCCCCTCCCGCCGAGTCTTTACCGGTCAACGAGACTTCCGTTCCGGCATACAGGTCTTTCTTCCAGGTTTGCTCTCGGTCGGTGACTGTGTCGCTGGTAAACGACGGATTGGTTCCCGTCGAGATCTCCCCCAGGCGAGCCCACTTGTAACCCTTCGGCGGCTTGGCCAGCCCCCCCGGCGTGACCACCGCTCGCTTCACGGCCTCGGTATTGTCGTGCTTGCCATTGGCCAAAATACGAAACTCGAGCGAGCCGACATCCGTCAGCATCTTCTTGACTTCCTCAACCTCCTCGTTGCTCGCCTGCGGCAAAATGATCTCGATGCGGTTGCCGCCGATCTTGCGGATCGGAATTTCCTTGACTCCCTCCGGGTCCGCGCGCTTCTTGAGCGCCGCGATCAGTTCGTCCATACTGACACCGTCGGGCACATTCTCCGCCTCGTACACCAAGATCGTCCCGCCGGAAAGATCGATCCCCAGCTTCAGCTTCTTTTGTGGAGGCCACAGGAAGGCCATCCCGAGAAGAGTGGCCGCGATGATCAATCCCAGTTTCCATCCGAACCGCTTCATCATGGTCGTTTCTCCAGCCCCATCCTGCCGGTGCCGGCCGATTTCCGCGGCCGTCGCCGACAAGCTCGAATGAGGGGCCTCTTAGGCAATGACTTCCATTATATCAAGGAATGTTGCGTTTGAAGATAGTTTGCTGTTGTGGTCCATCAGGTGGCTTCCGAGGACTTCTCGGCGGATGACTCGATGACTCGCCCCACGCTCGCCGTCGTGAACGCTAATTTGACTCCGCGCTCATCGTCAACGCGCAACACGACCTTGTCATTCTTGGCGTCAACCGACATCACCGTGCCGTAGATTCCCCCCGTCGTGAGCACCTTATCATTCTTCTTGAGTCCCCCAATCATGGCTCGCCGTTTCTTCTCCTGCTGCTGCTGCGGCATAATCATCAGGAAGTAAATCAGCGGGAGCACAGGCAGAAATGTCAGAAGCATCTGCCAAAGACCGCTGTTCGAGCCTTCCTGCGCAAACAAAAGGGGAAGATCGGCCAACAGAACATTCATGGTCGGAGACTCTTTCTCACTGAGAACCGCGGGGCGGTGAGGCCGGAACAAGACGAGGAGATGCGAGCCGCCGTCCTTCTTGACGATCGAGCGCCTCGTCCCGTCATGACCCACAACTGGCACTCTAACGCCTAGGGCCCCAATGCTTCAAGAACTTCTAATCGGAACTGGACAAACCGACCCACCGCGATCGCCGCGCGAATCTTGGAAGTCAGACGATGGAGGTAGGTGAGGTTATGAATTGACGCCAAGATCGGGCCGAGCATCTCCTTCGCCATAAATAAATGACGGAGATAAGAGCGGCTAAATCGGCGGCAGGCGATGCACGGGCAACTCTCCTCGATCGGCCTGGGGTCGAGACGGTGGGCGGCATTTCTCAGTTTGACGTATCCGCTTTCCGAAAAACAGGTAGCGTTTCGACCGTTGCGGGTTGGCATAACGCAGTCGAAGAGATCGATCCCGGTGGCCACCGCATCCAAGATGTCTTGTGGGCGGCCGACTCCCATCAAATAGCGCGGCCGGTCGCGCGGCAGAAGATGGGTGGTGACAGCGAGGGCCTGGCGCACGAGCTCGCGCTCCTCTCCCACGCTGACGCCCCCCACGGCGTATCCGTCGAATTCGAGCGATCGCAGGGCGTCGGCGCACCAGCCGCGCAAATCGGCATGTGGACCTCCCTGCACGATCCCAAAAAGCGCCTGATCGGCGCGGCCATGGGCCATCTTGCACCGCCTCGCCCAGGCGATCGTCCGGCGCACCGCCTCGGCGATCTCGCCGGCCGAGGCCGGCAGTGGCGGGCAATGGTCCAGGCACATCGCCACATCAGCCCCGAGCGCTTCCTGAATCGCGATCGCCCGTTCGGGTGTCAACTCCAGCAACCTCCCATCGAGGTGTGAGCGGAACGTCACGCCTTCTTCCGTAATCCGATTCCGCTTGGCAAGACTGAACACTTGAAACCCGCCTGAATCGGTCAAGATCGGACCGTCCCAACCCATGAAGGTGTGCAACCCTCCGATGGACTGGACCACCTGTTCGCCCGGCCGCAAGGCAAGATGATAGGTATTCGCCAACACGATTTGCGTTCCGGTGGCCCGAAGCTGGTCGGGAGTGAGGCCTTTGACCGTCGCCTGCGTGCCCACCGGCATGAACGCGGGCGTCTCGACCGTGCCACGACGCGTCTCCAGACAGCCAAGCCGCGCCTCGGACCCCGGGTCCACGACTTGGGTTGTAAACCGAACAGGCGGGCAACGGGCGATCTCGGCAGTGGCCGGGGTGCCTATGGTCAAGCCGTTGATTCCCAATCCTCCCATTCGGCCGCCGAGCAATGCCAATCCCGCGAACGCCCGCGCGGGTTGGGTTCTCTCGCCAGCCTCGCCCGCTTCCGGCCGGTGACGGCCGCCCGATCATCAATCGTTCTTAAGTTTCAAGCTGAGCGAGGTGAGCTTCTCGCGAACCTCGTTGAGCGATGTCACGCCGAAATTCTTGCATTCCAACAGCTCGTCGCCCGTGTGTTTGAGCAAGTCGCCCACCGTCTGGATGTTGAGCTTAGTCACGCACTTGCGGGCCCGCACCGAAAGGTTGAGGTCACCGATCGGTTTGTTGAGCATCGCTAGCAGCTCGGGGGCGACTTCTGGCGGCTGCTCGACGCGGTGGTCGTGGCTGGCCCGTTCATTGCCTTCCAGCGACATTCCCAGTCGCAAACCCTTTCCCTGCATGATTTCCTTGATTTCGGAGAGTGAGGTCTCGCCGAAGTTTTTGCTGGAAAGGAGCGCCAGCTCGGTGGTGCGGGTCAGGTCTCCGAGGTTGCGAATATTCATCTTGCGCAGGCAGTTGCGGCTTCTGACCGAAAGCTCGAAATCGGTCACCGGGATCTCGTGCAGTTGTTTGAGGACCGTGTAACCACGCTCGGCCTCCTCGTCGTAATACATCCCCTTGCTGGCCAGGCAATCTTTGGAGAACAGCCGGGCGCGAGGGTGGTTGGGCTCGTGCAACAAAACATGACGGTAGCACTGCTCGGCCTCTCGAAATCGCATTTCGTCTTCGTAAAGGATGCCGAGGTTGATCCATGCGGCCAGTGGAACCGGCGGGCGATGGGTGCACCGCTTGTAGTATTCGAGTGCCAGATCGTCGTTGCCATATAGATCGTTGATGTAGGCCAGCTCAAAGAGGGCGCCGTTGTGGTCTCTTTCGAGGCTGAGCGCTTTTTCAAATTCGGCGGACGCGGCGACGAGCCCTCCGGCGGCGGCGAGCAGGCAACCCCGCTGGAAATGATACTCGGCCGACGATCCGCCCAATTTTTCCAAGCCGGCGAGGATGGCCTTTGCCTCATCGGTCTGACCCGCGCGGCGTAACGCACCGGCACGCTGCAGCTCAGCGGTCTTGGCGTCGTAACCCTGCTTGACCGCCTGCGCGAACGCATCCGCGGCCAGGTCGTATCGCTGCTGGTTCGCTAAGGCCAGACCACGGAAAAAGCACGCCATCCCCTGATCGCCGGCCTTCTTGAGGTGCTCTAGGCCCGAATTGTATCGCCCCAGCAACACCTCGCCGACTCCCAGACGGAGGTGGGCCTCCGGCTTGAATTCTTTCTCTTTTCTTTCGCGCTCCCTGATATTCGCGACAGCCTCGCGCAGCGTTCGGTAGCGGGACGGATCGCGGTTCAATAGCTCGCGTAAATCAGCCACCGCCGCGACGTCGAACGGAGACCGGTCCATGATCGCTCGAACGTCAGTGGTCATCATCTCGGCCATGCCTTCATTTCTCCTGACGCATTACATTTGACCGTGCCCGCGGCCTCTCAACGGCCTCGCACGGCACGGCTTCGACCCAGGCCAACACTCCCACCTTTGTCGGATAGCAAATCGCCGCGGCGCCGCAGCCCATAACCAGATGCGGCGCTTCGGTTCAACCTCCGGGTGGTGGTGGCCGAAAATCGTACTTTACCAAAGACGAACCGGTTATGAAAGCCCCGCCTGGCCTGCCCCCTTAGCCAGTCGCTCGCCGTGCCAACTCGCGGCTCGCCCATCGAGAGACGCCGGCCGCGAATTTAAGAAGTCGAAACAGACCAGAACAGAGCAGACTATCTCTACGACCGTCTGCTCAACTCTGACCCTCGAGCCCGCGGTTCAGTCTGGCCCAAATGTCGGTTCAGGCTCAGACTGGTCTCCAGTCTCGATCGGATAGGGACTACAATGGCGGTATTGCTTCATCAAAGACGACTCGATGACGATGTGTGATTCATGGCGTCGTCGAGCGGGCTAGGCCCGCCCAAACCCATCGAACACGATTCAGCCGAGGAGTCAGCCTTTTGATTGAAGATCGTTCGCACGCGATGCCCGCGGTTCCCCCCATTGTGCGCGAACCGTTGCGGCTGGGCCAGGTGACGATTCCCTCGCATTTCTTTCTGGCCCCGCTGGCCGGATATACGAGCCTGGCATTTCGTTTGACGGTACGGCAATGCGGCGGACTCGGCCTGGCGACCACCGACCTGGTCAACGCCCGATCGCTGATTGAAGGGAGGCGCCGGGCGTTTGAGCTGGCCGAGACCTGCGAACAAGACCGTCCACTCTCCATCCAAATCTACGGGATCGCGATCGCCGAAATGGAAGAGGCCGCTCGTGTCGTGGTCGGGCAGGGGGCCTCGGCCGTCGACATCAACATGGGCTGCCCGGTGCGAAAAGTGGTGAAAAACGGCGGGGGCTCGGCACTCATGTGTCAGGCCGATCGGGCGGCCGATCTCGTCGCCGCGGTCGTCAGGGCCGTCGACGTCCCCGTGACGGTCAAAATGCGCCTGGGCTGGGACGACGAGTCGCTGACCGCGCCCGCGTTGGCCCGAGCGTTTGAGGAAGTCGGCGCCGCGGCCGTGATCGTGCACGGCCGCACGCGCCAGCAGGGATTCTCGGGCAAGATCAATCGCTCTGGAATCCGGGCCGTGGTCGAGGCCGTTGAGCGGATTCCGGTTGTCGCCAACGGCGACATTCGCACGATCGCCGACGCCGCGTTGACGTTTGAAGAGACCGGCTGCGCGGCCATCTCGATCGGGCGGGGGCGCTCGCGAATCCCTTCATCTTCCGCCAGCTCGACCGCTGGGCGCGGACCGGCGACCCCGGGCCTGAACCGGCGTTCGAAGAACGGCTCGAGCTGATGCGCCGGCACTTCCATGGGCTGGTCGCGCGGCGCGGTGACCATTACGGGTGTTTGCAGTTCCGCAAGATCATCAAATGGTATTACCATTTCACCGGGATGTCGAAGGCTTATTATCTTCGGCTCATCAACCTGTCGAGTCCGGCCGTCTTCGACAAGGTTATGGCGGAAGTCGAAGCCGCCGGGCCGGAATCGGCCTTGCCAGGCCACTACGAATTTCACGTGCCGGTGCCTTCAGGGGCGATTGATAAGTGGTGACTGGCCTCGTTCCGCGCACGTCCCGGCTGAGAGATCTTCTCGCTGAAAGCCCAAGACGTCTCGGGTATAGGATCGAACACCAGCGTGTGACCACGGTCGTAAGACCGTGGTTCAGACGGGACGAACGTCCTCCAACCTCGGGCGTCAGCCCGATCCGGTAGACCCTGCATTGCCCCGAGGCGCTGCATGCCCGTTGCCCCGAGGCGCTGCATGCCCGTCCCCGAGATTGCGGCGATAGTCCTACCCCGGGTACGTTGTCAATTTTGGTTGCCAACTATCGTACCTGGCGTCCTTGCGATTCCATCGCGAACGTTTTTCGCAGAAAGGTACTGAGTATGCGCCCCTCTTTCACCACGACGTGTCTCATCGAAGACTCCCGTGAGGTTGTGCGCTATGATCTCGGAGGACACACACATTACAAGCTCGATTGCCACTTTGTCTGGAGGACGAAGTTCAATCGTCGCATCCTTGGTCCAGTCCTCACGCCATTCTTGGTCAGTGAGATTGAGTCCATTTGTGTGGCCAAGAAGGTCAAGCGACTGGGATTAGCATTGGCTGTCAACCACGTCCATTTGTGTGCGCGTCTTCGACCGAGCCAATCGCCTGCGCAGGTCATGCGCTGGATCAAGTCGACGACCAGCAAGAGGGCATTTGAGTGTTATCCCGAGTTGGAGACACAATACGGGCTTCGCCATCTCTGGGGGCGGGGCTATCACGTCGAGAGCTTGGGAGATAAGAACGTCTTCGCCATCCTGGCGTACATCGGCAGGCAGGATGAGAAGCACGACCTCCGGGCGCTGGAGTCATCTCTCGCCGCTGTCGACGCGTTCTTGGGTCGGATCGACGTCGACGATGATAATGCTGACGACAGGGACGAGTAGCCAAGCATCATAAACTGGTCTCCCGAACCTCCGGCGTCCCCAACGAGCTCGAGTGTCAGGCCGATTCAGCGAACAGGCTCATCGCACTCACGTGCGAGGTTGGAGGTTCCCCGTACGAACCACGCACTCACGTGCGGTGGTCACCGATCACGACTTCGCTCGGTCGCGTGGTCGTCAGCATTTCTCTGGTTCGGCGTCACGAGGCCGGGGGCCCCGCACTTTCAAAGATCGGACTTCAAGCAAGGATCTTGTCCACGACCCGCCCATGCACATCCGTGAGGCGATAAAGACGCCCCTGATGCTTGAACGTCAACCGAGTATGGTCGACCCCAAGGCGGTTGAGGATCGTGGCGTTCAGGTCGTGGACGTGCACGGGGTTCTCGACGATGTTGTAACAAAAGTCGTCGGTTCGGCCGAAGGCCATGCCCTTCTTGATGCCGCCGCCGGCCATCCATAGGGAGAAACAGCGCGGGTGGTGATCACGCCCGTAATTGGTCGCGGTCGCGGCACCCTGGCTGTAGATGGTCCGCCCAAACTCGCCTCCCCAAATCACGAGGGTGTCGTCCAAGAGGCCCCGCCGTTTCAGGTCCTGGACGAGCGCGGCCGACGGTACGTCGGTGTCGAAACACTGGCTGCGTATCCCCGCCGGGAGGTCGCTGTGCTGGTCCCAGCCGCGATGATAAAGCTGGATGAAACGGACGCCTCGCTCGGCCAAACGACGGGCCAGGATACAGTTCGCGGCAAACGTGCCGGGCTTGCGCGACTCCGGTCCGTAGAACTGAAAGGTCGATTCCGGCTCGGTCGAGAGGTCAGTGAGCTCTGGAACGGTACTCTGCATGCGGTACGCCATCTCATACTGGGCAATGCGGTTCGTGATCTCCGGGTCCTGAACCTCGCCATGACGAATCTCGTTGAGCCGGGCCAGGTCGTCGAGCATTCCGCGCCTGCGGACGTCGCTGATCCCTCCCGGGTTGGTTAGGAAGAGCACGGGGTCGCGGCCGTCGGCGAACCGCACGCCCTGGTAGCGCGAGGGCAGAAAGCCCGCTCCCCACATCCGCTCGTGCAAGGGCTGGGCGTTGGTCGGACCGCTCGGGCGCGAGACCATGACGACGAACGAAGGCAGGTTCTGGCTCTCGCTGCCGAGCCCGTACGAGACCCATGCGCCGAGTGAGGGCCGGCCCGCGATCTGGCTGCCCGTCTGCATGAAGGTCGCCGCCGGGTCGTGGTTGATCGCCTCCGTGTGCAGCGAGCGGACCAGGCAAAGCTCGTCGATTACATTCGCCGTGCGCGGCAGCAGCTCGCTCAGCCAGATGCCGCTTTCGCCTCGCGGAGCGAACTTGAAGATCGTCGGCGTGACGAGTAAGGCCTTTTGGCCCGATGTCATGCCGGTCAAGCGCTGGCCTTGGCGCACGGAGTCGGGCAAGGTTCGACCTCGCTCTTTTTCGAGTCGCGGCTTGTGATCAAACAAGTCAGCCTGCGAGGGGGCCCCGGCCTGAAACAGGTAGATCACCCGTTTCGCCTTCGGCGGGAAATGGGGCAGTGCCGACAAGCCGCCGACGGCGTTGCGCGTCTCCTCGGGGGCGCCGAAGGCATCCTGGCCCAAGAGCGACGCAAGGGCGGCCGTCCCAATGCCGACCGCCGATCGACCGAAGAAATGCCGCCTGGTGAGCGCCAAACCATGTTCACGAATCGGGTCCATGCGCTTAGTCCTTGGTGATCGTCTCGTCGAGGTTCAGAAGCGTGCTGGCCACCGTGGCATAAGCCGCCAGCTCGACGCGGTCAATGGCGGAGTTTGACGGCGATTCGCCGATTCGGAGGAGTTCTTCCGCCGCGGCGCGGTCGTGCCGAAAATCGGCCAGCATGCGCCGGAAGCCGGCGGCGAGGACCTCAAGCTCCTTCGGTTGTGGCGATCGAGCGACGGCCAGGCGGAAGCCGCAGGCGATCCTTCCCTCGGCGCTGGTTCCCCCCTCGAGCATCATCCGCTGAGCAAGGAACCGGGCCGCCTCGACATAGGTCGGGTCGTTCATCAAGTTGAGGGCTTGCAAGGGCGTCGACGTGCGGGCTCGCCGCACGATACAGGTCTCGCGGAATGGGGCGTCAAAGATGAGCATGGCCGGATGTGGCACCGAGCGTTTGCGGTACGTGTAAAGGCTGCGGCGATAGAGATCCGGCCCGCGGCCCTGCTGGTAAGAATTGGCCCGTGTGGCGACAATTTGCTCGTAGAGGCCCGCGGGGTGATAGGGTTTGACGGGCGGACCGCCGAGCCTCTCGGCCAAGAGCCCGCTCACGGCGAGGGCCTGGTCGCGAATCATCTCGACCGGCAGTTGTACGCGCGGGCCGCGGCCCAGCAACCGGTTCTCCGGGTCGCGTTCTCGCAAACGAAGGGTCGTTCTGGAAGACTGCCGATACGTCGCGGAGGTGACGATGAGCCTCTGCATCCACTTGATGTTCCAGCCCGACCGCATGAATTCAGTGGCTAACCAGTCTAGCAGCTCCGGATGGCTCGGCGCCTCGCCCTGAGAGCCGAAGTCCTCGGTGGTACGCACCAGGCCGACCCCGAAATAGGATTGCCAGTAGCGGTTGACCGTCACGCGGGCGGTCAGCGGATTGCGAGGATCGACGAGCCATTCGGCCAGCCCCAAGCGGTTGCGCGGGGCCGCGGCAGGCAAGGGGGGCAGGCTCACCGGCGTGGCGGGGCCAACCTTCTCTCCCTTCTTGTCGTATTGTCCGCGGATCAAGACGAAGGTCTCGCGCGGTGTGGGACGCTCAGCCATGACCATCATTGTCGGTAGACGCTTTTCCAGCTCCGATCGCTCCTTCTTCAGCGGGGCGAGCTGGTCGTTAAGCGGTTTTTGCTTGTCGACGTTTGCGATCGCGGCGGCGAGGTGGTTAAGTTCTTGTTGTTGCGCCGGGGTCGGAAGCACGAGCAGCGGGGGTGCGCTGTGTTTAAAATCTGCCCCGAAGTTGCCCATGCCGGTCTCGGCGGTGTTATTGAAAAAGGCGCACAGGCGGTAATAGTCTTTCTGGGACAATGGGTCATACTTGTGGTCGTGGCAGCGGGCGCAACCGACGGTGAGCCCGAGCCAGACGGTCGACGTTGTCTCGACCCGATCGGCCACGGATTCCGCCAGGAATTCCTCGGCAATGATTCCCCCTTCCTCGTTCATCATGCTGTTGCGGTGCATGCCGGTGGCGATGCGTTGGGCGAGCGTCGGGTTTGGCAACAGGTCGCCCGCAAATTGCTCGATCGTGAATCGGTCGAAAGGCTGATTGCGATTGAAGGCGGCGACGACCCAGTCGCGCCAGGGCCACATCTCGCGATCGCGGTCTACTTGAAAGCCATTCGTATCGGCATACCGGGCGGCGTCTAGCCAGTCCACCGCCATGCGTTCGCCATACCGCGGTGATTGCAAGAGCCGGTCGACCAGCTTCAGGTATGCGTCCGGCGACCTATCAGCCAGGAACCCGTCAACCTCCGTTGGAGTCGGCGGCAAGCCCGTCAGGTCGAGGGTTACCCGGCGGATGAGTGTGGTTCGGTCTGCCTCTGGAGCGGGGGCCAAGCCTTCTTTCTCCAGGCGAGCCAAGACAAAGGTGTCGATGCCATTGCCGGGCCATGATGCCCGTGTGACCGACGGCAACGACGGTCGCCGGGGCGCGATCAACGACCAGTGATCTTGCCATCTCGCTCCCTCGGCGACCCAGCGAGAGAGCACGTTGATTTCCTTAGCGTTGAGTTGTCGGTGATGCTTGGGAGGGGGCATTTTCTCGTCCGGGTCGGTTGCGGTGATTCTCCGGACCAGATCGCTTTCACCCGGCTTGCCGGGACTCACAACCGTGTCACCGTCGCGTTCCTCGAAGATGCCCCCATCGGCGACGTCGAGACGCAGGTGCGCTTTGCGTGTCTTGGCGTCGGGGCCGTGGCAGTCGAAGCAAGCGTCCGAGAGAATCGGCCGGACCTCGCGCTGAAAATCGATGGCCGTCCGGGGAACATCGGCAGCCGAAAGCGTGGGCGCCCCTACGATCGAGATCAACAGTATCCCCACCATCCACTGGCCCGCAGGCGCGATTTTCGACGGATTGATCATGGTCAGGCGCCAAACCGTATGAAGCGTCCTCGCGCTGACCCGCCCCTGGCAGCGTTCCGCGCATCGTGTTCGTTGTGCCTCACCACGATGATCCTCCCTATCTCGTCCGGCTGCAAGGGTTTAACAGCAACACCGTTGAAATATCGATAAACTGAAGGCAAGAAAGGGGTTGGTTCTCAAAACTGAAAACCCATCCCCACGTTGACCATCGTGCCCTGGGTTTGCTCGTTGATACCGAACGAGACGCTCGCGCCGATTTCCCAGTGAGGAGTGATGAAATAATGCAAGCCCGTATCGACGAATTGTTTCGAGAAATTCTTGGGACGAAACTCGGAGACGATGCCAAAGTACTCGAGTTGGGTATACCAACGCTTGCGCCGACCCATCGGGATTTTGAGCGCGGTCGAGGGGGCCCAGAGCGTATAGTTATAGCCCAGCTCCCGATCCGTTCCGTAACGAAAACCGGCATCGAAGTTCCAGCCGTTTGGTAATGTCCACCCAAACGCGTATCCGAGTCGAATCTGAGTACGCGTCTGCTCCGACGCGATCGGCGTATGTAACTGGAAAAGAAACGCACTCGTCGGCCGCCACGGGTTCTCTTCCCGTTGCCGGCTCACCTGGTACTTAAAGCCGTAATAAATCTGCTGTTGCGCATTGATTCCAAAATTACCCGCGATATCACCTTCAATGGCGTCTCGGTTCTTGGGCGATGTCTCATAATTATAACCAAATCGCAACTCGAGCCGATCGGTAAGTCCATATCGGAACAACGACTCCGGAAAGCTTTGTTTGGCCGTCTCCTTGCCGATCTTGATACTCGTGAATCCCGATTCAAAAATCGTGCGGTACTTTTCGGCCGTCTGCACAGCGAACGTAAACGAGCTTCCGTCCGTCTCGAGAAACTCGGGGGCCTCAGCGCGATCTGACTCATTCGCGATGTCGATCAGCGATGATTCCGCGTCCGCGGACGAAGGCAAAGTCGGCGGCTCAGGTTCGGCGGGGTCGCCGGGCAACGGCGGCAGAGACTCGACCGGCGCTGACGGGGCCGCCGACGGCGGTGCGCTGACCGGCTGCTGACCAGTCGCCGATCTTCCGAAGACGAGCGCAAGGCCGAGCGCCAACACGCGTATACGGCTGATCGACCGAATTGACGGTATCCACGGATCGATCGCCTGCGTCACATCAGACCTCTGCACACGACCGGGCCGCCGAGAGCAGCGTCGTACCCAGATCCTTCCGCATGTCGTAATCATCGGCAGGTTCACCTCATAACTCCGAAATTTAGGCCAGAATTCGTGCCATGACTCAGGCTAGAGGTGACATCCGTGACTGGTGGCGCTACTACTCCCAAGGCATCTCAACAGGCCACCGGCCGATCATCCCTGGCGACGCTAATTCCTACACGCCACCAATGCATGATACCGGACGTTTCTATTGCGACGAACTACCGGAAGTTTCTATTGCGGTTTAACACTGTCACGCATTCTGCTGTCGCCCCATTCTGCTGTCACCCCGTTCTGCTTGGCAAACTGGCGAATCTCGTTTAGACTAGGTCTAATAGACCAGTACCAAAACGGGAGGAAACCCATGAAATTTGTCGGTAGTTACGAAGCCAAGACCCATTTGCCCCGACTGCTCAGCCAGGTCGAGAACGGCGAAACCATTACCATTACCAAACGCGGCAAGCCGGTCGCGGTGCTCTCATCTGCCCAGCAGGTGCCGCAACGTGACGTGAAGGCCGTTATCGCGGAATTCCGTGCCTATAGCCAAGATCACGCGCGCAAGCATGGGGCGTTATCTCCCCTTGAAATCAAGGAGATGACCGAGGAGGGACGGCCTTGAGCAAAAAGAAAGGAATCGCCAAACCGGCAAAGGAAAGTCTGGTCATTGATAGCTCAGTCGCCGTCGCTTGGTGCTTTCCCGACGAGCGGGACACCTATTCCCAATCCGTCCTCGGTGCCCTTGCCTCGGGACAGGCGATTGTACCTGACCTTTGGCATCTTGAAGTCGCGAACACGCTGATTGTTGGTGAGCGCCGTAAACGGTCGACCCAGGCCAACACCGTGACGTGGCTTGGCTTTTTCAATGCATTGCCGATCGCCGTTGACGAGGAGACGAAAGCCCATGCTTTCGGGGATACCCTGAGCCTTGCCCGCGAGCACGGATTGTCGGTTTACGACGCTGCTTATCTGGAGCTGGCGATGCGGCGTGGCCTGCCGCTGGCAACGCTCGATAAAAAGCTGAAGACCGCCGCAGAGGCTGTCGGAGTGCCGCTCTACGGTGTTCACTAAAGTGGAATCTCAGGTATCACAGCAGGAGATGCCGCCGAGGCGAAGTTCATCGCCGACGAGTTGACGGAACACGGCATTCCAGCGATTCCGGACAAGCTCGACATCGACACGCTCGTCGGCATGTGCGGATCTGGTGCCAAGGTCCGTCTGCGACAGGACGATCTTCCAAGAGCCCAAGCCTGGCTCACAGCTTATGAGGAGCGACGCAAGGCAAAGAAGGATCACCGGCGAAGTGGTCTCACTGTCCTTAATATCGTTTTCGCCGTTCTTCAGGTTGGACTTCCTGGTGCCGGACTTTGAGGTTCCCGACTCGGCAGGCTCAGAATCGTCTTTGTTCGAGTCAGAGGCGACCTTCTTGGCCCCCTCAGAGGTAATCGGCCAGTATCAAGCCAACCATATTGTCCGCAAATGGGCGGCCAGGCTGCTCAAGACAATTTCGAGGCGAGGTCCACAGGCGACACGCCGAACGCCAAGGAAAGACGGGTGGGCCAAAAGACGCCAATCGTCATTAGGCGACCCGCCGCCATCGTGGACATCATCGGAATCGCAGATTACCTCGCCGACCACGGCAGTCTTTCCTTGGCCGACCGCTTTGCAGCCGCTGTACAGAAGACCGCTCAGCGGCTTGGGAGAATGCCAGGTATCGGAAGCCATTGGGACAGCGATAATCCCCTGGCGCTCGCCAGTTGGTGTGCCGGCTCCGCAATCAGGCGGCCTGCTCAAGCGCGTCTGGCAACGCTTGCTCCGGAAGTGCCCGTTCTTCACGCCAGACCACAAGTTCACCATTGCGTCGCGCGGCTTCCAACGCGGCCAGGGCTAGCACCCCTTGTCGCGACCAACTCATCCCCTGGTGCTTGCATCGTCCCGACACGGCCCAGTCGTTGTACTTCTCCACCCGTGTGCTCGCGATCCATAACCCCGCTCGTTTCCGTTGCTGGTAATCGGGGATATATCCTCGCCGCTTCTCCAGGTACGCGATCAGTTCCTCCACTGTCGCCGGGTTCCTCACCCACTCCAAGGCCCCCTTGAGAAGTTCGATCGCCGCATCCACCTTTCCTTCCCACAACTGCCCCAGCAGTTCCTTCTCGAACGCGCGGCGACGATCCTTCGAGCCGCCCGCGGAACTCATCTGTTCATAACATCGTTTCCGAAGGTGCCACCAGCACAAGATCATCGCTTTTGGGCAAATCCCCAGGCCCTCGAACCAAGTTCGGATCCACGTCAGCGCCGTCGCCCAGAACCAGCAACCGACGCTCGCCGGTGAGGACCCCCAACTCCAGCAGCATCGCCGAGACTTGCAACCATAGGCCCTCGACTGTTTCTTCCGCGAATGCATACCGCAGCCCAGCCACCAGCACCACCGCCGTGAACGTCCATACTTCCTTGCGGCCCGTGGATGGTTGCGCCTTGGTCTTCACCTCGTCGGGCTCGACGACCACGAACCCCTCGTCCACCATGCGGGGCTTGTCCTGGGCCACTGGGCAAGCCGGTTCGCATCCGGGAAAGCCCGTGGCGATCCACTCGGCCTCGGTCTGTTCCCACTCGGCCTGGGCTTCCTCGCTGTCGCCGAACGGGGGGTCGTCATCGAACAGCCCTGTCACGATGTCAGGGTCGGCCGCGGCGGGGCCGAGCAAGGCCAGTTGGGACTCCGTTGCTCCGATCAAAGTCGAGCGGGCTCGCTCGCGCTGCGCGCCGATCAGTTGCTCCCCCTCATGATGCACGATTTCGATGATCGTGCTCCGCCCCAGCAGGTTCTCGTCTCCTGCGTACAGACAGATGTCGGTGCGCGTCTTCCCCGCGGATTGATCCCTCATCTGGTCACAGACGTCGTCGCGGAGGTTCTGGGTGATGTGGAGTTGGTGAGATGTGTTCCAGGCGATCGCCGACGGTACCTCCATCGTCTCGTCGTACTTGTGGCAGATTCGTGACCGCTGAACGGTGACATTACCGAAGACCGTCTTGAAGGTGAAGGGGCGTGTTCCTCGGCGCTGGATGCCTGCGCCGCCTTTGCCGTGGCGGCGTTGTAGGACCAGTTCTTGGTCGGCCTTCTCCATGAGGGCCTTGTAGAGCTGGCGTTGAATGTCGAGACCGACCCGATGAACGGACGCTTCGATCTGGTCGGGGAGATGCTCGTCCTGGTTGGGCATGAGCAAGGACATGTCCAGCAGCAGTCCGAGCGAGATTGTCTGACCGTCACCATTGACGGGCCCGAGAGTGATGGTAGTCTGAAGGCCGTTCGTGGCACGCATGGTGTGTCTCCATACTGGAACTATGGGGTCCATCCTGCGTGCTTTTTTATCAATTGGGCGCAACGTCGCTACCCCAGAGCGGAATCACCCAAGAAAACACTCTTCCCACCTTGTGTATTTTCCCTCTCGTTGCGCACCAACTGGCGAGCGCTAGGAAAAAATGGCGGAGAATGGCGCTTTTCGAAGGCCAAAAGCGCCATTTTTCGGTCACTGGAGCCAAGGCCCCTAAACACAAACCATTGATCTAGCCGCTCTTATGTCGGGCAGCGTTTTTGGCGCCCGAGAGAACGAGAAATGGCGGGCGCCATTTTTCGGCGAGGACCTTGTCAACGTGACGCGGAGGCCGCGCATGCCAGCGCTACGGATCTGATCACTTCCGGCGGACATCACCTTTCGCCATTCGCAATCCGGCCGGCCCGCTTACCCAGCCGTACGCCGCTGCGATCGAGGACAAGCGCGCCACTGACGGGGACCGAGGTAATGCACAACCGTCGCGCGGCCATCGAGCAAAGGCTCTCGGGCGAACGACCCTCGGTGCCCAGCCAGCCGGCGGGGCCGGCAAACTCCGGGATTTTGCGTTTTTGCATCGCGCACAGCCCTTTTCATAATCCACTAAGTCAGTACGACTTATGTTTTGTGCGCAAAACCACGAAGTTCGCCGCGATAGTCGCGTAACTCGCTGTTTGCGGCACACGAAGCCGTTTTGGGCGTGCGGAGACCGCCGGATGGCCGCTCGAATTAGGCTGATTGCGCCTCGATGGTGACGATGCGTTTGTTGCCGATGCGGTCGAATTTAACGTCGATACCAATTGCCCGGAGTTGCGGCGCCAGACGGCGCAACTTGCATGAAAGTGCCCGCGGCGTCGTCGGCCAATCGGACGACGACGCCTGCCGCGGCCTATTGTTCGCGAGTACGCCCAAGAGATCGACCATCAGAAAGAAGGAGCGATCCGCCAGATCGGGTTCGACCACGAAATCGCCGATTCCATCCAGCATGATCGGCCGCTCCGCGACGAGAATGCTTTCTTCATCGTCGGTGCCGAGCGAACGGATCGTAAAGCCCGTCCCCGTCGCCAACCCGCACAATCCATTGGAAAACCACGTCGGCAGCGTGGTCAGGTTGTGGTACACCATCAACCAGCTCTTGCGGGCCGCGATCATTAGGTCGCGGGTCTCCTTGGGCGGAGAGCGCACGGGCGACGAATTGGGGTCGATCAGCCGCCGGCAAACCTTAAGCAGCGTGGTCTTGGCCGAGCCCTGCTCGCCGGTAACCACCAAAATCGGGTGCGGCCCCACCGGCCGAACCGCCGCCGTCAGCCAGCCAATGAAGAGAGGCCAGTCGCTTTCTTCAATATTGACATACGTCTTCAATAGCTCGATCGAGCCGCCTCGCTGCGGCATCGGCAGAGCGAGCTGACCGCGGGCGCGGTGCATCAGCACGGGTGAATCGAGCACGGGCCGCCAGCCATCGGCCGTGATTTCGATCACCCATCCATCGCGATCGGCGAGATCGAGGAAATACGACAACCTTCCCCGGCCGCACGCGACCCTGAAGCACACGTCCTCCTGCTCCCCCTCAAACTCCGCGATGGCTTCGAGGGCGCTGACGACCGCGGAAATGGCCTCAGGCCCCGGCAACTTCCCCGTCGCCTTCAAAGCCGCGCGGGTCATCAATTGCCTAAGCGCCTTGCTCTTGAGTTCGCGACACTGCGCGTGCCCGTTCGCGCGGACCACCGCGTAAGACCGGCCGTCAGTCCCAATAATCACGCGCTCGATGCCCGCGATGCGCATCATGGCGTCCGTGGGCGTTTCCCCCACGGCCTCGACGGGCAGGTCGCTCGCGTCAGCGCCGAGGGCCGGTAACCCGCCGCCCGAGCCAGAGGAGGAAGTCTCGGCGTTCAAACTTGCTGAATTGTCCGATCGGTCCGGACCCGGATCTGTACTGCCCTCGGTCGGCGGTTCCGCACGCGCGATTTCGCCGATTGCGACGTGCGGATGGTGAGGTGTCGCCGTCGGCAGCGGAGCGGCAACCGTTACGTTGTCGATTGGTCCAGCTTGTGCCTCCCATGACGTGAATTCGCCGGCCGTTGCGCCAACCGCATCCTTTGGCGCAGAACTGGCCGCCACGGTCGTGAACCACGGTTCTTCGACTTCGGTGCGCCTCAAACTGGTGATCAGCCATTCGGGGGTTTGAGCACAGACGTCGTCATTGTTGAAGCCGAGCGAACCGATGATTTTGCTTCGATGACAATTCTGGGTGGCGCGACATTCGAGCAGGGCCTGGTTCTGCTCACTGCGCGTAATGCAGAGAGCGTTTTCGGTACCCCCGTGTCCGGGACAGCGAGATTCCCAGGCGTCGTCACCGACCCTCCGCGGATCGAACCCGCACTCGCGGAGCCTGATAACGATATTCGCGACCTCATCGCGCACCAAACATGTCGCCTCCCGCGTTTCGCCGAACGGCTCAAGGGACTCGTTATAGCGACTAGTCGGCTTGTGTAGGCGCGATACTTGAGTCGAAACGCTCATTATAGCGATCTAGGTGTCGCGGCGACGGGGGAAGCGCCTTTAAGGCTGCTTTTCAAGGCGGTCGGCTCGGGTGCGCCAACAGATTCTGGCGAACGCTCAGATACCAGCACGACGCGCCAGCGAGTGCGTTCCCGCGGTGACCATCGATCCCATGGCTTGACACCAGATGACCGCAGCGAATGCACTCAGTCGCTGGCGCTTCGAGCTAGGCGGCGTAGCAATTAGGTGAAGTTGATCGAGGCAAAACTAATCGCGACCCCGTTTCCGTCTCAAAAGACGCGGAGTACGAAGTGCGCAAACCATTCTCTGGGCGACGTAGCAATTAGGTGAAGTTGATCGAGGCAAAACTAATCGCGACCCTGTTTCCGTCCCGACGAACTTCTGGGTCGATCCCAGGCGCGATATTATCGGCGTCGTCATAACCCATGTCCTTCCTTTTACCCAGGACACGCAAATTGTGCATGAGGCTGTCAATAAGTCCGTCGAGAACTGACTCGACGATTCGACGACTGGGTCCGGGGTTCGGAGGAAGCCATGCAGGGGTTCGGGGCTCCTAACCCCGTAGAAAAAGCTAGAAAATAGGGCTGACCTCCGGGAGACCCCCGGGACGGTCTTCTTCGAGGACGTCACGTCTTTCCTGATTGGCGACTACCTCGGGGATTCCTTATCCGATCGACCTTCGTCGTCCAAACCTTGGGAAACTCTGCTCCGTTTGCGCCATCAGAGCTCTTCGAC
The DNA here is from genome assembly GCA_963829765.1 of uncultured Isosphaeraceae bacterium. Classification (GTDB taxonomy): domain Bacteria; phylum Planctomycetota; class Planctomycetia; order Isosphaerales; family Isosphaeraceae; genus CAWFRS01. Next base: position 24,134 of record CAWHKI010000159.1, read on the forward strand.
GAGATCTCGGAGGATTCCAGAACTTCCTGTAGTGGGACGCCCCAAGCTTTGGCGATGGCTTCGATCACGGCACCCCAGAGGCTCATCCAGTACTGTGACCAGCGTGGGTGATCTGCTCGCTTTTGTGGGTCACTCTCAGGCTGTACGTCGTAAAGCGTTCTCATTCTCCCGGAGCCCACGGCGATTGCATTCTCGGCCAGATTCTCAGAGAGGAACGCTCCCCACTGCTCCTCATGAAGCACCACCTCATTCGGCAAGTCCCTGCACAGGAAAATGTCTTGATAGCTACAGAGCCCGGAGGCCGTGCGCGCGATAGGCAGCGCAGGTGTCCCCTCCCAGCACGGAAAAGGGGAAAAGGGGTCAGGAATCATTTAAGGGGGCTTTCAGACACCCGTGTTCCCCCGTGTTCCCCCGTGTTCCCTGTCAGAGCATTAGGAGATGAAAGGGGTCAGGCACATTTATCAAATCTTTGAAGGATAAAATGGGTAAGATACCTTTATCAAATCTTTGTGTCGCCACATGTGTCATTTTGGCAGCCGGTCTACCGCCAGTTGACGCCGATGACGAATCTCGCTGCAGCGACGGCATCCGCGCCCACGGGTGAAAGGCTCAATTCCCACCTTCATCGGTCCGAAAAATCGGCGAACGCGTCTACAGCCTGATTGGATGTGAGATCGCTGTTCTTGATACTCGCTTACCGTCACCCGAGTGGCAACTGGAGTTGAACTTGGAAACTCGAAGATTGGTAATGCCTTGTGTCAGATTGTGGCCACAATTGATCGCTCTCCCCAATTCGGTGGCAGCCGACCCAAGATCCACCACAAGGCAGTACGGGGAAATGAGAAAGCCCTTCGACATTTCCGCCGAAGGGCTCATTTCTACAAATAGTCGTGGCGACCGGATTTGAATGGGCGTTGCCTGCCGCGGGCCGGGGGCGCTCGCCGCGGTTTGTTTTTCGAGATCTTCGAGAGCCAGAATTGGCGAGGCCGGTTACGATGTTGACTAGTGGGCCTGTCTATCGACGCGACCAGGCGATTGGTACTCTGTGTCCATGATGTTCGCGAGCGATGATTACAACGAGGCTGGGACCGCCGGTTCAGGGGTCGGGGCGGGGACAGTGGTGGGACGAATGGGGCTCTTGAATTTGGCGACCGTGCGTCGCTTTGTTTTCGGCATCTGGATGCTTTGGGCCGTCCTCTTGTTCGGCGGGACGTTACTGAGCGAGTTGGGGGCGGATGGGGCTTCGAAAGCGGGCCTTGAACGGTGCCTCGAAAGATGCCATCACGCTGGTCTCGCATTTGGGGTCGTCGGTGCTTTTGGTCGCGGCGGGTTGGGTTTGGTTTTTGGGGTTCGGCCGGTCGGCTGCGGCGGGAACGGTTGCTCTGTTTGCGGCGGGAATGACGCTGGGGGCAATTGGCGACTTTTTCAACGCAGGCGTGCTGCAGGATTTGATCAAACTGCCTGATCCGGTTTTGGGAGGGATGGCCGCGTTTGCGCTCGGGCATGTCGCGTACATTGCCGGCTGCGTGCGGGTGAGTCGCGAGGGGGATTTTCGTTCGCGAGGGCGATGGCTGGCGGCGATCGGATTCTGGCAGGCGGTAGGGACTGTGGCCTGGTTCTTTGTGGTCTATTGTGGAACGAACATCGGAGCGCGCTTGCTGGTTTGGCCGGCGATGCCTTATTCGCTATTATTGGCGGGGACAGCCGGCGTGGCGAGTTATTTGGCGCTCACGGACGTTCGATTTTTGCCCTTGGCCACGGGAGCGGTGCTGTTTCTCGCCAGCGACTTGATCCTGGCGTTCCGCATGTTTCGCGGCGATTTTCCGCTGGCGGGCCACGCCGTTTGGCTCACCTACGGGCCGGGGCAGATGCTGATCGTCTATTCGATCGGAATCGCCGCGCGTCGTGGTAAGAGCCGAAGCTCGGGTTCGTGAGCGGGCGGTTGGGATCTCTAGGTTAGAGGTAGTGGGGCTCGATTCTGACGGGACTCAATTTCTAGGCCCCCTCACCCCGGCTCTTACGAGCGGACTGGAAGCAGAGACGTTTTGCATTCCTCGGTTCTGCGTGAGGAGACGCGAACCTATCTCCAACACCCTGGCGCTGGTATGTTCACGTCGCGAAAGCCCCGCTCCCGGGGTTCGGGGGACACCATACTGAACTACCGGGGGGTTCCCGGCAGCCCGTCCCAAGCGGTTCGCGGCGGTCACGCCGATCTGTGGAGGCGGCGCCTTCGCGACGGCCGATCGCGTGAAAGCACTGCCGATCCGGGCATTTTACGGCGAGGATGATCGGAGGGTGCCCGCTGACGAATCTCGGAAGACGCCCGCGGCGATCGAGAGATTGGACCCGGGTGCGAGGCTCACGCTCTATTCGTATGTCCGCGGATGTAAATCCCTGGCCGGATTCCGGTTGCAAGCCACCGGCGAAAGTTTCGGTGCCGGCCCGAAAAAGCTGAAAAAAGTCAGCCCGGGTGAAATCGCGATCGTGTCGGGGGGATTGGTCGCCGCGAATGCCCCGGAAGATCCGGAGTGAGAAAACGGGGCGAAGTACGAGGGACCGGCCCGCGCTGCCAGCGGCGGCGCCCGCGCCCTCCCGCCGGCCGTGTGACTTACGTCTGAATGTCAGTTTGTCCGTGCGCTGTCAGTTGGTCGTGATCGGCCTGAATAACGTCTCCTGGGCGGTACGAAAAAGAAGCCAGTCGCGGTCGTCGTTCGAGAGGAAATCGAGATGATCGCGGATCAAGGCTAAGCTATCGACGTACCGGTCTTTGACGACTTGGAACGGGCAATCGCTCTCCCACATGCATCGGCTCGCTCCAAATGCGTGGACGACCGCGCGGATCAAAGGCGCCAGGTCGGCGTAGGGGGGCTTTTTCTTTCCGAGCGCATAGAAGGCGCCGACTTTCACCAAGAGCTTGGGGTGCCTGGCCAACCCGCAGAGCGCCGCGACGTCGGCATCCTTGATCGTTCCGTCGGGGCCGGCCCCGATGCGTCCCAGGTGGTCAATGATGACGGTCGTCTCGGGGAATCGGGCACACATCCGGTCGACCTCGGGAAAGCCGACGGGATCGATCAGGCAGGAAAGGGCCTGGCCGGTCCGTGCCGCGGTGGCGAACATGGCGGCATACCCAGGCGGCTCGAGCCAGCGAATCGCCGGCCGCTTGCCATACTGGGGTTGGATGCGAAACGCGTGCACGCCGCGCCAGCGAGCTGGCGCATCGATCGCCCCGGGTCGTCGCTCAAAGGGTCAACGATCGCGGTCCCGACAAAACGATCGGGATACAGCTTGATCATGTCGAGCATGTAATGATTATCGAACTCGTAGTAGCTCATCTGGATCAGGTTGACTCGCCCGACGCCCGCGGGCCGGCACAGTGCTAGCAGCTCTTGGGCGGTAAACGAGCGGGGGTTCATGTCGGCCACTTTGAAGCCCGCCGCGAGCGGGTAATGATCCAAGTCGGGCGTCCAGATGTGCGAGTGAGCGTCGATGTAGGGTTCCATCATTACGCAAGGATTTCGCTGATAACCTCGGCTTCCGGCGCCAGCGGCATCGGCCGGCCTTGTTGATCAGTGAGGGTCGTGCCCGGGTCAATACCAAGTACATGATAGATCGTGGCGAGGATGTCCTTGGGCGAGACCCGGCGCTCGAGCGGGTCGCTGGCGATCTTGTCGGACTTGCCGAGGACGCAGCCTCGCTTCACGCCACCACCGGCCATGACGACCGAGTAGCAACGCGACCAGTGATCACGGCCGCCCCCTTGCACCGACGCCAACTTGGGCGTCCGGCCGTGCTCGCTCAAAAGGACGACCAATGTTTCATCCAATTGCCCGCGCCGATCAAGGTCGATGAGCAAGCCCGAAAGCGTGACGTCGAGTCCAGGCAAGAGTTCGTCTTTCATCCGCGGGAAGTGGTCGTAATGGGTGTCCCAGCCGGTGCCCGCCAGGCCGAACTCGTCCCAGAAGACCGTGATGAACCGACCGCCGGCCTCCACCAGCCGCCGCGCGGTCAGGGAAGCCTGGCCGAAGAGGGTCATGCCATAGAAGTTGCGCGTTTCGTCGGCCTCGAGCCCCAGGTCGAAAGCTTGACGAAGTTTTTCGGACCCAAGCAGGTCGTAGGCCATCGCTCGATGCCGATCAATTCCTGACCGTAATGCCGGGGCGTCCGCCGCGCGGCGAAACTGCTCGATTTGCTCGAGCAGCGAGCGGCGGCCGTCGAGGCGGTCGAGAGTCAATTCGGGGGCCAGGCGACTGTCCGCTCCCAGTTGGAACCGGCTTTCGGTGGTGATTCCTCGATACGGCTCCATGTCTTCCCAAACACGTCCCGTGAGAGTCTTCCGGGCCGTCTTCGTTCCTTTGCCGACAAATTCGGTGCAAATCGGGTCGTAAGATTGCCCCAGGAAACCGCCGTATGGGCCGGCACGGGCCACTTCACCCACACGCTGACTGCTGAAAGCCCAGGGGAGAACCAGATTGCGCGGCACCGGCGATGCTGGCGAGCCCTGCGCCCTTTGGCGTCGTCCATCGACGTGGTCGACGACCGACCCGATAAACGGCCAGTGGTTGGTGTCGCGAGGGTTGAGCTCCATCGACAACTCGATTCGCGGGTTGCTCGTCGTCGCGAACGCGACGCCGTGAATCGGGTAGGGATGCGATACCGACCGAATCAGAGAGACTTTGTCCATCACCTGTGCCAGCCGGGGCAGTCGGTCGCAGATATTCAGGCCGGGCACGGACGTCGGTATGCAGCCGAGCTCGCCCCTGATTTCAACGGGCGCGTCGGGCTTGGGATCGAATGTCTCGAGCTGGCTCGGTGAGCCGTACATGAAAAGGAGAATGCACGATTTCGCACGACCAAAGCCCGGAAGGCCCGACTCCGAGATGGCGGAATCGGCCGGCGTTGAGGCGGCCGCGGCCGGCAACGCCGCCCCGAAAAACCCGAACGCCCCAACGTGAAGCAGCTCGCGCCGCGTCAGTCCGTCACAGAACCGTTTTGGTCCGCCCAACACCCGCAGCATCCACTCACTCCTGAAACGTGGAGCCCGATCCAAGATCGAGACATCACGGGAATATACCGCGAATTGGAGATTTATTCAACAAAGCCGCGGCACGGGACACCGGCAGGGACGTGAAGGTGCGTCAATGGATTCTGGCAAAGGCGAACCATTCCAGCGGACTCGCTGTCGCGGTAGGCAGACGTTTTTGGCGGTTTCGCTCGTAAATACTGGATGTGACATGCATGCGGGGCAGGGGCGAAACGCGTCGCGCAACCTATGCTGTCACATGTCGATATCATAGTCCATGTATTGAATAATCAATCTCGTGTCGGTAGTTCTCTGTTCCGGCCGTGGGTTCAGCACGCTCGCCGCCAGCGGCGTGGCATTGATGGAACTGAGCTGCGCTTTGAGATTCGTCGTGTAGACCTCGAGCGCTGACCGACGTGAGACGTTGATTGCCTTGAGGCGTTGAATTGTCGCGATGGGGCATGGCTCTCACCTAAAAATGGCCTACGTTGGTCGCTGGGCAACTGCCCAGCTTGACAGCATTGACTCGCGGGGTTCGCGGTGGATAAAGAGTTCAGCCACGGGGGCTCAAGCGCACGAAGCGGGGGAACGGGATCCTCCGCGGTTTCAGATTGACCAGACAGCCAGAATTTGTCAAGAATCTCGCCGCTAAATTTGCGATTTTCTAGGAAATAGCCCATCCACTCGTCGCCTCCGAGAGGCATGCCTGTCGACGAGTTCGAGCAGCTCGAGGAGTCGCTGGGTGACGTGCGAATCGAGTTGATCGACGGCCGTGTCTTTGAAAGACACGACGCTCGCGAAGGACCGAGGCGATAAACGGGTTAATTACGGCCGGGCCGGAATCCCCCTATATTGGATCGTCAACCTGATCGACCGCCAGGTCGAGGTCTATTCGGGACCGCAGCCCGATGGCTATGCGACGCGCACCGACTATCGGCCAGGCCAGAGCGTCCCGGTCGTCCTGGACGGGACGATCGTTACCAATCCCGACCGCCGCACTCGCACTTGGGATCGGACCGAGATAGAATAGGAATCATGGTTCGCTTTTAGAATCGGTCGGACCGGTACGCCCATCGTTCATGGAGCCGCCTCAATGCCTCCCCCCCTTACCCTCAATCGCCGCCGGTTTCTTGGCTGCTCAGCAGCGGCGAGCCTGGCGCTCTCTCAGGGAAACCTGGCGGAGGCGGCGGCGATCGATGCCGAGGCCGTGCCAGTGCGAATCGGCGTGATCGGCGTCGGCAATCGGGGGACGGCCCTGTTGCGTGGCTTGCTCGAGCTGCCGGGAACGCCAATCGTCGCCGTGTGCGACGGCGAGCGAAAGCACCGCCAGCGAGGGCAGGGGATCGTCGAGAAGGCCCGCGGTCACAAACCGGAAGCGTTCGATGATCCACGCCGGGTGCTCGATCGCGCCGACGTCGACGCGGTGATCGTGGCCCTGCCGTGCGACCTTCATGAAGCGATCGATGCCGAGGCGATCGCGGCGGGCAAGCATCTCTACGCCGAAAAGCCTCTGGCTCTGACACTCGCCGGCTGCGATCGCTTGATCGCCGAGGCGAGCCCGAGCCCCGAAGCTGACAGTCCACCTCGGGTTTCAGAGGCGGTCGAATCCGAGATTCCAGGAGGGGGTCGAGCTGATCCGCCGGGGGGAACTGGGACCGCTTATCGAGGCGCGTTCGAGCTGGACCAGCAGCAACGGGCCCATCAACGGGCACGACGGCTGGCTGGGCCGCCGTGATCGGTCGGGCGACTGGATGCTCGAACAGGCCGTTCATATCTGGGACGTGCTCCATTGGTTCAAGGGCGAGTTGCCGGTTCGGGCCAACGGATGGGGCCGCGCGGGCTGTTCGCCGCGACGGACCCATTGCGCGACGTGACCGACCACTACGCCGTCGAGCTGGAATGGGCCGACGGGTTTCGGACCTCGTTCGTGCAGAGCTGGATCGCCCCGGCGGACGACGGCTTCACCGGGTCGACGCTCCGTGTCATGGGCGAGGAGGGGGGCTTCGATTTTGTCAGTGGTTCACTTACCTTCCGCGACCGCGGCCGGTCGCGGCGAGCGGTCCAGCCCGGACCGCAGCCCGACACGCGGCGGGCGCTCGAAGCGTTCCTCGCTTCGGTCCGATCGGAATCGGCGATCGCTCCGCCGATCTCGCTGGCCGACGCCCGTGCCGCCACGGCCATCGGTCTGCTCGTTCGCCAGGCCGTCGATGAACAGCGAGTGGTCGCCCTGGAGGAGATCGAGGGGTGAAACCGCCACGCCCCACCCCTTGGAGAGCCATACTAACCCGAAGCGCCAGCGAGGGTTGCCGCGAGGCACTCGCGGCGGCGGCATGCGTCCCCTCGCTGGCGCGCCGGGTTGATATGCCGAAGGGCGTAATGCCAAAAAGCGGCGATCAAGGTAAAATTGTAACTTGTTTTTCGAAGAACGATTTATCGATTGATCGCGCATCCGAGCGAGAGGGTTCAATCGAACTGGATAAGAACCCGCCACGAGCGAGAGAGCGACGCCACCGTGGCCATTTTCGTTCGAAGGAATCTAGAACCGGAACTCTACCTTGTCTTGGCTGTCACGGGCCAGCGGCAAACGCCGCTTTTTGGGAATGGACCCTATGCCGAACGCGGCGGCGGTATGCGTCCCCTCGCTGGCGCGTCGGGTTGGTATGCCGAACGCGGCGGCGACAGGCGTCCCCTCGCTGGCGCGTCGGGTTGATATGCCGTCGGCGGCGCGTGTAGCGCAGCGCGGCCAAGGAGCCTGTCATGAATCATTATGTCATCGATCGATCGCCGGCGTGTTCGCGTCGGAGCTTCGTTCGCCTGGCTGCTTCGGCCACGGCGTTTTTCCCACTCGCGGGTCAGGCCACGCCGGCCTATGCCCTGCCGACCGGCTCCGCCGACTTACCCTGGCTCGGGTTAAGGGTGGGGCTGGCCTCCTACAGTTTCCGCAGGCTGCCGCTTGACGCCGCCGTTAAGGGAATCCGCCAGGTGGGCGTCAATTATGTCTCGATCAAAGACTCTCACCTTCCGCTTAAGAGTACCGCCGCCCAGCGCCAGGCGGTCGTCAAGCGATTTCGCGACGCCGGCATCACGCCCTTAAGCTGCGGCGTGATCGGCCTGACCGACGACGAAAGACAGATCAGGAATGCATTCGAATATGCCCGCGACGCGGGCATTCCGACCATCGTCTGCAAACCGACCCGCGAGAGTCTTCCCGTGCTCGATGCGCTCGTCAAAGAATTCAATATCAGGCTGGCCATTCACAATCACGGGCCCGAAGACAAGGTTTGGCCGTCGCCGCTGGACGTTTGGCCGGCCATTGGGAAGTATGACGAGCGGATTGGCGTCTGTATCGACGTGGGCCACACAGCCCGATGCGGCGTCGACCCCGTCCAGGCGATTCGAACCTGCGCCGGGCGGCTGTATGACTTGCATCTCAAGGATATCGCCAGCAAGACCGGGAAATCGCGGCCGGTCGAGCTCGGGCGGGGCGTCCTGGACGTTCGTGGAATGCTGCAAGCGCTCCTTGAGATCGGCTACAGCCACCATGTCGGCCTCGAGTACGAGAAAGACATGAACGACCCGATCCCTGGTGTGGCCGAAAGCTTCGGCTATATCCGCGGTGTCCTGGCATCAATGGGCAAGCGCTGAAAACCGCGGCCGAACGGCCAGCGGATGCGCACCACAAGCCGAGGCGAGATTCGAGGGCGACATGGCTTACAGTGATTTCACTCTCGCGGAGCTCAAGTCCAAGTTCCAGTTAACTATCGAAGAGGATACCAATCTTTTCGCTGATATTCCTGAAGCGGAGTTACCCAGCGTGTTAACGAACACACTCGCTCGCTACCTTCCGCTGGCGGTGAACGTCAACACCGGTTTAATCTGCAACAAAAGGCACCCAACGGCGCGATTCATGGGGTCGTCACCACTGGCATCCAGTGGCGGTTCCTGAAGCTGGACGGCACGAGGGCCTCGGTGGATGTCGTCGAGTACCCAATCCAGTCTCCGCGCAAGATCTTTGGAATCCTGACGGCGATCGCGCTCGGCGGCGTCGGCTAAATAGGCTTTGGAGGACACGCTGAATCTGTTGCGCTCTCGGGCCCTTGCACAACGGTAAATGAGGAGGGCAGGAAACCAGGAACAGACTCACTCAGGCAGCGATCACTCGCTTCGGTTCCAGCGTTGTTTTGGCGAAGTTCAGCAGAAAACCCGGCCCGAGGCACCGGTGCACCTCGATTGCCGCGCCAATGATCGGCTCGGTCAACGCTTGGTGTTCCAGAGCCATTTTTCTCTCTCCTGCATTCCTGATTTCCTTATCAAACCCTTCCATCCGTCCGCGGTTGCAATGGGGGGAAGGCTCCTGTCCTAGGGGACAATTCGCGCCACAAAACTCACGGGAACACTCAGGTTTATCAAGGCCAGCTTTTCATCAGGCCACCCAACGGCCAGCGGACGCTCGCCCCAGGGCGAGGGCGATTATTGGACTTCCCCCTTCCAGCGTTTGACCGCCACGTATGCCCCGGCGCCGGCCATGCCCATGACGAGCATCACCAGCGACGCCGGTTCAGGGATGGTGGACGCGACCGTGAGGTCGAGGATCACGTCATTGTTAATATAATTGGCTCTCCCGCAGAAAATGTGGGTGCGTTAAATCAGAGAATGAACTCAGCTCCGGCTCGACAGGAGGGTTCTCCCTCCCGCCTTCACCATCGCCTCGCCCGGGTCGGTTGAGGGCGAGGCGATGGTGAAGGCGGGAGGGAAGACGAAGATTAGCTCGGAACAGATCAAAGAAGATCGCATCCTGAGACACCCGTCGGTCAAGATGGAGTTGCCACACTTCATCAAAACCGGGAGTACCTCAGGATGCGTATCCAGACGATCCTCAATCGGGTGGAGAAGTTCAAGTCGTTTGTCTACGGCGAGTGCAGGATGGAGGAGTCCGAAGATGGCCCTGCGCTGTTCGTTCAAATGAGACCCCGCAAGAATAGTCGGGTGTTCTGCTCCGGTTGCGGGCGTCCCGGACGAGCGTATGATCGCCTCGAAGAACGACGGTTCGAGTTTGTGCCGATCTGGGGGGTCATGGTCTTCCTGGCCTACAGGATGCGACGAGTGGACTGCAAACGATGTGGGGTGACGGTGGAGATGGTGCCATGGTGCGATGGCAAGAACCAACTGACGACCACGTACCGCTGGTATTTGGCGACATGGGCCAAGAGGTTGAGCTGGAGCGAAGTCGGCTCGATCTTCCGCACGTCTTGGGACAGCGTGTGCCGTGCGGTGGAGCACGCGGTCGAGTGGGGTCTGGCGCATCGGGATCTGAGCGAGGTAACGGCTTTGGGCGTGGACGAGATTGCTTGGGCACGAGGCCACACATATTTGACATTGGTGTACGACATCGGCAGTAAGATGAAGCGACTGTTGGCCGTGGCCGAGGGTCGGACGGAAGCGAGCCTTCAGTGCTGCCTGGATAGTCTCGGCAACCCGGCCCTCCTGGGAGTGAAATACGTGTGCAGTGACATGTGGAGGCCGTACTTGAACGTGATCGCCGTCTCTCTCGGCCAAGCGATTCACGTCCTGGACCGATTCCACGTCATGCAAATGTTCAGTAAGGCGCTGGACGAGATCCGAGCGGAGGAGGCCAAGAGGTTGGTGCGGGACGGGTATGAGCCCGTCTTGAAGAAGTCGCGATGGTGCTTTCTGAAAGCGCCCGCAGAACCTGACGGATAAGGAGACGGTGAAGTTGTCCGAGATCGTGAAGTACAACCTTCGGACGGTGCGTGCTTACTTCCTTCGCGAGGAATTCCAGCGGCTCTGGGAATACAACAGCGCGTGGTGGGCAGGGAAGTTCCTGGACGAGTGGACGAGCCGAGTGATGCGTTCGCGGCTGGAGCCGATGAAGAAGATCGCCCGCAGTATCCGGAATCATCGGCCGCTAATCCTGAATTGGTTTCGCGCCCGAGGACAGGTCTCGGCGGGAGCCGTTGAAGGTCTCAATAACAAGGTGAAACTGGTAACGAGAAGGTCATACGGTTTTCGGACCGCGAAGGTCGCAAAACTGGCTCTTTTGCACAATCTTGGTCAACTTCCCGAGCCAGAACGCACCCACAGATTCTGCTGAGGAGGCATATAATTGATGGTGAACGTGTCGTTGCCGATCACGATCGTGTTGTCGACGAACGTCCCGCTCAGGCCGGTCGACGTCAAGATCGTGTACGTGTCGCCGGTCACGCCCGTGAACCCGGCGGCGAGGCTGAGGTCGAGCGTGGCGCCGTTGAGCGAGGCGGTGCCGCCGATGCCCAACACGTCGTAGCTCGTCGGACTGAAGAGTTGAATATCGAGAGTTGACATGGGGTCCGTGAAATTGCCCGTGACGGTCAGAGTCCCCGCTGTGCCTGCAAGACCCGGTGCGATCGTTCCGCCGTTATTGACCAGATTGCCATCGATGGTGCCCAGGCCCTGGAGCGTGCCGCCGTTGATGTCGACGGCATGGCCGGCCGCCACCGCCAGGAAAGCGCTCGCGCTCGCTAGGCTGGTCAGGCCGCCGGATTGAACGTAATCATTCGAGCCGCCGACGGTGAAGGTGCTGTTGGCACCGATGCCGACCGTCCCAGAATTGGTGAAACCAGTGGATGCGGTTGTCAGGTTGCGCCGTTCTGGATGGTCAGGCTGCCGGAGTTAGAGGAGACAAACCCGCGCAGGATGTCGTTGCCGCTGCCATCGGCGATCTTCGCCGTGACCCCGTCCAAGAGGATGGTCGCCGCATTGCTCGCGATGACGTCCCCTCCGCTCTTGCTGGCCTGGGACAGTTCGATCGTGCCGGAGTACGCGTTGTAGTTCCCGCCCGTGAGCGTTGATGTCCCGGGGCTGTAATTCGCCAGCGTGCCGTCCATGTACAGCGTGCTGCCGCTGTTGGCCTGGAACGTCCCGCTGTTCGTCGTGGGGGCGATCAGGATGGTGAGCGTCTGGCCCGAGACGTTGGCGAGAATGGTCCCCTGGTTGTTCAGCGTGACGTCGTAGATATACCCCTGGCCCGCGATGGTGCTCTGGTTCACCAGCGTGTTGGCCGTGCCGCCGACACCGTCGGCCCTGATGTAGGAGTTGGCGTTGTTGAGGGTGACGGTACCCGTACCCGAAAGCGTAATCGACGTCGCGTCCACGTAGAGGTTGGCCCCGCCGCTGATGTTGCCGACGTTGATCGCACCGTCATTGCTGATCGTACCCGACCCGCTGGTCCCCACAATGTAGAGCGACTGGCCGTTATTGATACCCAGGGTCTGGCTGCTATTATCCAGAGTCAGGTTGTTGATCGCGACGGTGGTATCCAGCGAAACATCCGAGGCGGCGCCACTGTCGCGCCGCCGATGTCGACGTTGTAGACGTAGGTGCCGTTGTTGTTGGGATAGGTCCCCGACGGGGTCGTGGTCCAGTCGCTCGTGCTGCTCCAGTTGCCCGTGCCACTGTTCCACTGGGCGTTCTCCAACGTCTGGGCGTGGCCAAGCCGTGGACAGGCCACGGTCATTGCGGAGACCAGCATGATCGGGATGATCCCCGTGATTCTTCCGAGACTCGGTTTACGTTGGTCCAACATCGATCGTCGCATCCCTATTCCTCCGGTTGCTGAGCTTGGTTGAAGAAGAAAGAATCAATCCCCTGTCCTTTGTCCTTTGTGGCTATTCTGCTTTCGCCGTCCGGCGGTCGAGCCGGACGTGCCCGCCGCCACGACGAATAAAGACTGCCTACTGCCTACTGCCTACTTTCCGAGTGAGGCGATCGAGCCATTCCTGTGCGTCCTTCCGACAAATAAAGAGCCCTGGTGCGTCGAGTGCCTTCTTGAGCAGGGGCTTGGCGGCGTCGGCCTGGCCGCGGTCGGCTTTGACGCGGGCCAAGACGTAGGCCGCGTCGGAGTTTCCCTTGCCGCTGGCGACGACGGCTTGCAAGAGCTTTTCGGCGTCATCGAGTCGATTGAGCCGGTAGTAGACCGTGCCCAGCGTCGCGAGCGCGGCGGCGTCGTTGGAGTTTTGCTTGACACTCAACTCGGCCAGCTCGAGCGCCCGCTTCCGCTTGGCCTGGTCGTTTTGTTCCGCCAAGACCAGCGCCCATTGGTTGCGTGTCCAGGCGTCGGCGGGCGCCTCGTCGGCCAGTGCCTGGAAGACCCGCTCGGGCGTCGCCAGGTCTTTGCGCTCCAGGGCCGCCAGCCCGACCGTGCGCTTGACCTCGATCGATTTGGGATCGAGCTTGGCGGCCACGTCGACATGGCTCTGGGCTTCATCGCCGCGGCCTTGCTCCAAGAGCCAGGCGGCCACGCCCAACTGGACTAACAAACTTTCGGGGGCGGTCTTGGCCGCGTAGTCCATCCATTCTCCGGCTTTTTGTAAGTTGCCCGAACGGGCGAAGAGCCAGCCCATGGAAACGGCCGCCGGCTCGAGCTTGGGGTCGGCCTTGGCCGCCTCTTGAAGCGCTTCGTAGGCCGCGTTAAATTCGCCCAGGCCAAAGAGGGCCTAGCCCAGGCGTTGACGTGCTTGCGCGTGCGACGGTTCTTGCGTGAGCCACGCCTCGAGCGCCCCCGCGCGGCCTTCCAGTCGCGCCGGTTTTCGGCCACCAGCGCGTTGCCCTGGTGGCAAAGCCGAGCGAAGCGATCCCGCTGCTCGGCCGACCACCGGGGCGCGGCCGCCAGCGCCGTCGCTTTTTCAAAGTGCACGGCGGCATCCGTGAGCCGGCCCTCGGCCAAGGCGAGGTTGCCGAAGAGGATGAACACCTCCGGGTGCCCGCCATCCTCGACGACCGCCCGCTCGAGCGCCGGCCGGATCAAAGCCCCCTGGTTACCCAGAAACGCCAGTTTTGCAAAGAGGGCGTGCGGCGGCAGCAGATCGGGGTGCGCTGCCCAGGCCTGGGCGAGCTGCTGGACGCACAGCTCAAAGTCGCGCTTCTCGAAACTCTTGATCGCGGACTGTACGTCGGCGAGGCCGCGGGAGGCTTGGTCGAGCTCCACGGCTTGGGTCGGCCCGGTCTCGCTGGGTAAGGCGAGCGTCGTCGGTCCGGCTGAGGCCGACGAGAGCACGTGCAGGACCGCGAGCGCCATCATCACGCCACGGGCCAGAGACTTACATCGGCCGGTTGCCGACGGCAGAACAGGCTGTTGAACCGAGACCGCGTCTTGGGACCCGCGCGGGAGGACGTTCAAAGGGTGCTCTCCATGTTTGGCTGCGAATCGACCCAACACGAATTGCTCGCCACCGCTCCGGGGATTGCGCCGTCATTGGACGCCGCGGAGAGGATTCTCGAGCCAACTCACGCCGCTATTCGGGAACGTCGTCAAAGGCCTCGCGATGGAAGTTTTAACGATTCGTGGAACTGACTGTCAACATGACCTGGACTGATTGGGCCAGCCTGTCAGTCCAGTCATGCAAGCACCTCCGTTGCGGACCAAGTTGCTCTATACAATGAATTGGCTTGGGATCGACCGATCTGCGCGCAGAAGAAAAAGTCAGTGAAAGTGGCCAATTCAACGTTGATTATTTGCAACCCGGGCCGGCACGGTGTTCGCTGTTAAGGTACTCTAAAAGAGGTTTGGGACACGAAAAACCGCACGCTTGAGCGAAACTAAGGAACTGCTAAAGAAGAGGCCGGCCTTTATTTGCGTTTTCGATCGGGGAAGGAGGCAAATGGTATCTTGCCGCTTGAATGGCGGAATGAGGTGTGAAAGAATTGGCTTTGGGAGAGAACCTTTTAGAGGTGATGCACGATGGGCGTCGACCCTGCCGCGATGATGACCCGACCAAGCTTGCTGATTCGGCTCCGCGACGGCGGCGACGCGGATGCCTGGCGAACTTTCGTGACGATCTACGCTCCTCTGGTACACCGATTTGGTCGTCGCCATGGTCTGCAGGAGGCCGATGCGGCCGACCTGACGCAGGATGTCTTGGGCGAAGTCTGTCGGGTGATGCGGAGATTTGAGTATCGGCCCGAGCGGGGACGATTTCGCGACTGGCTGCTCGTGATCACGCGCCGGCGGTTTGTCCGATTCCAGAAACGTCGCGCACGGAATCCAGAAAAGCTCGCTGGCGAAGGCGGGCTCGCCGGGATTGAGGACGATCGACTGGAAGCCGAGTGGAATGACGCGTTCCACGCACGGGTGTTGCGTGTGGCACTCGAGCGTATTCAGCCGTCGTTTCACCCGCATACCTGGCGAGCTTTTGAGCGCGTTTGGCTGGAGAACCGTTCGGCGGCTGAGACGGCCGATGAGATGTCATTGGGTATCGACGCGGTCTATACCGCCAAGTCGCGGGTTTTGAAACGGCTGTCGGCGGAAGTTGAAGAAATCGCGGAGGGTTTTTCCTGGCTGGATGCTTTGGATCCACCTCATGCGTGCGGTTGATGACCATGCCCGATTGCATGTCGATCGAAACACTACGGAGCTGGCTGGCCGATGAGCTGGCCACCTCCCAACGAAGGGCGGTGGGCAGCCACGTCGCCGGCTGTTCCGCCTGTCAGGCGCGGCTCGATACCGAAACGCAAAACGCCACCCTGCGCCATTGGCTTGACGTCGACCCGAACTGCCAGCTCGACGACGCCGACCTTGCGATCAGCGACAAGCTGCTGAGCGAGTCGCGTCTCCCTTTCGCACGGCCGTTGCCAGGGGGAGCGCGCTTGTCGAGGCAGACGGCCGCGGTCGCCGGCGTCACCGAACCCGAGCCCGAGGCCGACATCGGCCGCATCGGCGTGTTTCGGCTTCTCGATGAGCTGGGCCGCGGCGGCATGGGGATCGTCTATCGCGCCTGGGATGTGTTGTTGCGGCGAGTGGTCGCGCTCAAGGTCTTAAGGCCGGAGTACGCGGGTGCGGACGACCGTTTGCGACTGGTCCGCGAGGCGCAGCTTGCGTCGAAATTTCAGAGCGATTATGCGGTCACGGTCCACGCGGTGGTCGACCCGCCGGATGGTCCACCCTACCTGGTGATGGAGTATGTCCAGGGCCCCACGCTTGCCAAGCTGATCGATTCGGGGGGCGCTCTTCCGCGACGCGAGGTTGCCGGGTTGATCGTTCAGGCGGCGCTCGCCGTGGATGCGGCCCACGCCGCGGGGTTGGTGCATCGCGACGTCAAGCCGAGCAACATTCTGATCGACGCGGCGACCGGTCGTGCCAAGATCACGGATTTCGGCGTGGCTCGCGCCCTGGCCGCGCCGAGTGGTGTCACCCGCGAAGGGGTCGTGGCGGGCACTCCGGCCTACATGAGCCCCGAACAGGCCCGGGGCGAATCTCACGTTGACCCGCGCATCGATGTCTACGGCCTGGGCGCGACGCTCTATGAAGGCTTGACCGGCCAGCCCCCGTTCGCGGGTGCCGAGCACGCGATCCTCCGCCGGATCGACGAGGAAGACCCGATCCCGCCCCGGCGGCTCGACCCGGAAATCCCCCTTGATCTCGAAACGATCTGCCTGAAAGCGATGGCCAAGGAGCCCGGACAGCGCGATCAGACGGCCCGCGACCTCGGTGACGACTTGAGCCGTTGGCTGCGGAATGAGCCGATTCGCGCACGGCCGGCGACGCGACGGGAACGGGCGTGGCGTTGGTGCCGGCGCCGGCCGGCCACGGCGGCCCTCATCTCCGTGACGCTGCTGGCGGCCGTGGCACTCTTGGCAAGTTCTCTGGCCTACTCGGCCCGCGTCACGGCCGCCTACCGATTGGCCGAACAACACCGCCAGGATGCGGAATCACGACGCCGGGAAGCCGACGCGCAACGTGCCGAAGCCGACGCGCAACGTCGCGAAGCCGAAAGCCGCCGCGCCCGAAGCGCGGGCGCTGGTGCGCGACCTGCGTCGCGAGGTGTACGTCAAGGACATGGGACGAGCGCTGCAAATTTGGGAACAGGGAGACGCCCCGCGGGCCCTGGCCTTGCTGGAGAAATATCGACCGAATTCGGACGAGGAGGACCTGCGCGGCTTCGAGTGGTATTACCTGTGGCGGTGTGCCAAAGACCAGGGCCGCACGCTCATCGGCCACTTGGGCGCGGTTTATCATGTGGCGGCCTCGCCCGACGGCCAGCTTGTGGCCACGGCCGGCGCGGACCGCGGCATCCGGCTTTGGGATACCGCGACCTGGAAAATCCGCGCGACGCTGCGCGGTCACAAAAAAGCGGTGAATTGGGTCATGTTCGTGCCCGACAGCAGCCGATTGGCCAGTGCCAGCGAAGACGGCACGGTCCGACTTTGGAATGTAAGATCGCTCGAGGAACGCAGGCTCGCCCACTACGACGATGAGGCCGCCGCCGTCGTCTACTTGCCCGACGGCCAAACTGTGGTGGTCGCCACGCGGCGCGGTCGGATCGCGCTCGTCGAGACACAAAGCGGCGCCATGCGCTGGGCGTTGGATCGGCCGGGCATGGTCAAATCGCTTGCGGTCTCGCCCGACGGCAAAGAAATGGCGATCACTTTTGATTTGGCGCCGACCGAGCGCTGGGATTTGACAAAGACGTCGCCGGCGGCCTTGGGCGAATTGCTCCCTCGGGACGTCGTGCAATACTCGCCCGATGGCCAGGCCTTGGTCATAGGCAGAGGATACGGGATGCTGGAGTTCCTACCGCGAATTGTCCCGTGTCGTTCAGGATCGCTCGGGCGACGTCTATCGTCCAAACACTTAGATGCAATCGCCGTAACGCCCGACGGCCAGACCGTTGCCGCCGCTGGTGCCGAAGGAGTCATCCGCGTTGTCGGCATGAACACCCAAGAGAAAAGACAGCCGCACGTCGGCCATCGCGGTCGGATCGGCAGCATCACCTGGTTGCCCAAGGGGGAGGCCCTTGTCTCGGCAAGCGACGACGGCACCGTCAAGGTTTGGAGCCCACGGGCGTCCCAAGCCGGCGAAGTTGCGTGTGAAGTGGCCATTGGGGACTCTCGCCCGAGCCGATGCGCCCGATGCCTTGAGATTCAGCGCCGACGGCCGGCAACTTTGGTTACACACGTCCGAGGGCGTCTGGAGTCTCGAGCTGGCAAGTCGGCAGCTAACGCGGCGATTCGCACCCGACCTGGCGAGCCGTGGATTATACGGCGCGGCCTATGCGCTAGGGCCCGGTCGGGAGCGGATTCTGGTTTGCTTGGAAAGCGGCGTGCGACAGGTACGGGACATGACAACGCAGCGCGTCATCTTTAGCATACCGACCGACGCCGAGCACCTTCCCCGGCTTCGCGGCAATTATGGGGGGCTTTGCGCCTATCTTGCTGATCTTTCGGACGACGGGCAGCAGGTCGTGGCTCCCGATCCTGGCGGCGAAATCATGATCTGGAACGTTGCCACGGGACGGGAAACTCGCCGGCTTTCAAAGCGATACGCGATGCCGGTTCTTCATTCCCGCTTTTCGCCGGACGGCCGACTGGTCGCAGTCGCTTACTTTGGCGCCGTTGACCTGTTTGATGCCGCTACCGGCGCACAAATGGCTGTGTACAGCGACTCGCGGCCTCCGGTGTTTAGTCCGGACAGTCGGTTTTTCCTCCAGGAAGTCGGCGGTCGGAACGAGAAGTTTCGATTCGTGCGAGTGAACCAACTCCGCGCGAGCCAACGCGACCTGCAGTTGCCCAGGATGACAGAACGCGTCCTCGCTATCACCCACGATGGCAGGACGTTTCTGACCTCTGTCACGCCCTGGGAGCTGCGCCTTTGGAACACGGCGACGGGCCAGCCCATGTTCGCGCTGGCCGATCATGGCCAAGAAAACTGCCTGGCGGCGGCGTTCTCAGCGGACGACACCGCGTTGGCGGCCCTGGTTCATTGCGGAGACAAGTTCAAAGTGCTTCTGTGGCGAGCTGGCGCGCCTGATTCGGCCCTGCAGTTGCAGACCGCCGATTCCGGGCGTGACAAGCGATGAGGTTTTTCCGCCGTGCGGTGGTTATGGGGCATTGTATCCTCTCCCCATCGCGCTCTTGGCGTCTTCGCGGTGAGAAAGTGATTGGGACCGGTCCTCCTCGCGCTGAGCCGTTCTTACTCCCCTCGCACTTCGCCAGACGGCCCTGGCAGGCCACGATGCGCTCCATTGAACTGTCTCTTACAAATGTGGTAGAAAGGAGCGGCCGGAAGAATCTCGGTCGTCCCCTGACGAGGAACTCGCTTGGACATTACGCCCATCCTGAACCGCGAGTTGCTTGTCGCCTTGCGCAAGCGGCAAACCTGGACCAGCCGAGTTTCGGCCGGCGGAATGCTTCTGGCGTTCGGTCTGGCGACGTTCGGAGCAAGGTATTACTGGGACGTGGGGAAAATCCCGCGCGACGACATGATGGCGCGGGCCGCGCACCAGGCGTTCCTCTGGATGTTGCCGGCGCATCTAGGCTTGATTTTCGCCGTCTTCGCCGCGCGGGCCGCGCTTGCGATCGCCGATGAAAAAGACCGCAGGACGCTTGACTTTCTGCTTGCCACGAGCTTGAACAACGCCCAGATCGTGCTGGGAAAACTTGTCGCCTGCCTCTCTTTCCTCGCCGCGGATTTTGCCGTCGGCCTGCCGATCATGCTCCTGCTCCACTCGTTGGGAGGTATCGATCTCCCATTGATTCTGCTGGCTTACGGCGGACTGCTGACGACGGGTTTCTTCATGATCGCGCTGGCCGTGTGGGTTTCATCGGGTGCAACGAGCGCTCGATTTGCCGCGAATGCCGCGATTTCTTGGTGGGTCGGCTGGTTGATCGTCCCCTTGGTCGCGGCGAGGGGTTTTCCTGGATTTCGGCTTCCGGGGCCGCTCGTGTCCGCCAACGCGTGGGTCTTGGCCAGCAGTCCGGTCAGCATCGCTCTCAAGATCTTCGCGGGAGTTGGTCCATCGAGCCAGCTCATTGAGGCAATCGCGTGGATGAGTGGCCTGCAAGTCGCCGCCGGCGCTTTGCTCGTGATCTGGGCAATCGCACGCTTGCGCTCCGCGTTTCGCCAAAACGCCAGCGGCGACTCCCACGGCATCACCGGGCGGATCACTCGCCCGAATTGGCGCTGGAGGCCCAAGCCTCCCATTGGCGACGATCCGATCTTGTGGAGAGAGATGAACCTTGCACCCGGCGGCCTGCTCGACGCGATTCTCATTTTCTTGATCTACCTCTTACTCTTGTCAGTGGTCGTTTACTTCACCTATTTCTTCACCCGGCCGGCGCTGGTCGAAGTGTGGCGGCACGGCTACTCATCGGGGATTACGAGCGACGAACGCCCCGAATGGAACCTGGTTATCCGGTTTCTCATGGCGGATTATGGCGTCAATCCGCCGGCCGATATCGCGCGAACGGATTTGAACTTGTACTTGCGGAATATGACGCTGCCGCTCATCTTTATGATCACCCTTTTTGCCGCCGGAGCGGCCGGCGAGGGAATCGTAACCGAGCGCGCCCGCACGACATGGGACAGCCTCATCGCGACCCCTCTTTCGGCACGCGAGATCTTACGGAGCAAGTTGCTGGCAGCCCTTTGGCGCGTGCGTTTGATCTTGGCGACACTGCTCGGCCTTTGGACGATCGGACTGATCGCCGGCGCGATTCATCCACTAGGCTTTCTCGTCGCGGTGCTCTTGTTGACCGCGTGGACGTGGCTCATGCTGGCGTTCGGGATCACCATCTCGGTCAGCGCCAAGGACATGTCGGCGGCGATCGGGCCAACGATGGGGCTCGTGTTGCTATTGACCGGTTCGGGCTCGCTGCCATTCTTGCTGCCGTCACGATCGAGCTCGGTGTTCCTCGGCGCCGGCTCGCCGCAGTTCGTGGCGTTCATGTCACTGGTGTCTTACCGCGACATCCGCAACGCCTGGCACTACCCGGCCTATCCCTTCTTAAACTGGATCCAGATCGCGACCGGAGAGGGCCCGCTCCGCGTCGGGATGACATGTTTGCTCGGCGTGATCGTTCCCAGCGTCGCGGGTTTCTATTTCTGGCGCTACTCGGTGAACCACTTTGACCGCTTGATCGGCCGTCCCTGTAAGCCACCTTCGAAAAGGGATTGACAGTTTTCGGCAACAAACGACACTCCTCGTCGAACGCCACCTACGGCCGCCACCGAAGCCATATAAACCCGAAGCGGCAGCGAGGGTTGCCGCGAGTCACTCGCGGCAGCGGCATGCGTCCCGTCGCTGGCGCATCGGGTTGGTGTCGTCGCTACCGAAGCTAGCAGGATCGGTCCAGTTGTCCTCGCTTTCCGTCGGGTGGTGTTCGGCGAGGAGTGTCGCTCCCCGCGAGTTGTCTTGATCTCCGACGTCTTCGACTTTTCCGGGCTCAGAGGGCATGATGGGGAAGCACGGATGCTCAGGCCGCTCGCATGGGGCGTGCGGGTTTCATCAAGACTGACCAGATTGAGGGTGCCTGATGGACGTCATCTACCGCTACGATGAGTTTGAGGCGATCGTGCGTCAAAAGCTCAGCGATGCTGACGAAGCAGTCGCGTACCTGGCGAGAGGGCACAATCGGTACTCGAGTATCGTCAGGCAAGTGCACCGCGCGGTGATGGGCGGGCCCGCCGCGGAGCAGATTGTCATCCCGTCCAATCCACTTTCGATGGGTTTGGCCATCGCGTCAGGCGCTGCCCCCGCGCAGACGCCGTTCGCGCTGGTGCTGGGCTGTTCCGATGCCCGCGTGCCGATTGAGCTCATTTTTGACCAATCGCCCAACGATCTCTTCGTCATCCGGGTCGCCGGCAACGTGCTGGGGGTGGAATGCCTGGGCAGCATCGACTACGCGGTCGCCAATCTCGGCAAGAGCCTGAAGCTGATCGCGGTTTTGGGCCACACCGCCTGCGGCGCCGTCACCGCGGCGGTTGACTCGTATCTCATGCCGAAGAACTATGCCGAGATTGCCTTTTCCCACGCCCTGCGCTCGTTGGTGGACCGCATTCACACGGCCGTGCGCGGGGCGGCCAGCGCACTCGATCGCGTCGCGGGCGCTTCAGTTGAGCGCACCGACCTCTATCGTGACGCCTTGATCGAGACCGCCGTTTATCTGAACGCTGCCGTGACGGCCTATGACGTGCGTCGTGGGATTGCGAGTCCGCGCCGCACCCGAGACACGTGTCGTTTACAGTGTGTTTGACCTCGTCGACCAGTGCGTGCGCTCTCGCCCCGCGAACGATGCGCCGATGTTCGCCGATGTGCCCGGCGGGCCCGAAGACTTCGACCAGCTCGGTACCGAGATCGCCACGATGGTATGGGAGAGGCTGCTTTCTCTCACGGTGAGAGGCGCGGTCCCATGACCGGTGGGCAGGCTGACCAAAAGGGGCCATTCTACTTTTTCAAAAAGTTGAGTGGCCCCTTTTTATTTTTGCGCGTCCGCTCACGGGAGCCCAAGTGCCACCTTGAGACAGGCATCAATCTGAGTCATCTGCCCGGCGTTAAGACTGCCAATGACACGAATAATCAAAGATTGCTCGATTGTAACAATATGTAAACGCGACTGGCACAAGCACGATTTCGCCGCGCTGCACCGTCATGTTTTCGTCCGGTGGGCGTCGTAGTCGTTATAGACATCCATCTCCGGGTCATCCCAGCCCGCCCTGAGGAAGCTCTCCGTGACGAGAGGATAGAGGGCACTCGGGCTACATTCCCCTTCGTCGAAGAGAGTCCTCATCCTGTCGTACTGGTCCGCGCATGATCACATAGTGGTCGTTTGTCCCCTCATCCACCAAATGCACTGGGCTACACCCCTCTCTTTCAAGGGCCCGGCGGAGCTCGTCGGATAGTTTCGTTGTCATGGCGCTTGCCAGTACCTCCATGTGCCTCAGCGATTGGGAAACAGGATCACGCCAGCCATCGATTTTAAAGTGCTCCCAGTGCCCGGTCGAGGTTAAATGCCGCGCTGATTAAGGCCAGGTGCGTAAATGCCTGGGGAAAGTTGCCCAGTGCTTCGCCGGTCAAGCTGGTTTGTTCGGCGTAGAGGCCGAGGTGGTTGGAGTATCCCAGCATCTGCTCGAAGAGGAGCCGGGCGTCTTCCAGTCGAGCGGGGTCGGTGCGGCCGGCGCGGGTGAGGGCTTCGATGAGCCAAAACGAGCACATGTTGAACGTTCCGTCTCGGCCGGGCAGGCCGTCGGGGGCGGCGGCAGGGTCGTAGCGATACACAAGGCCATTGGCGGCGAGCCCCCCTTCATCCAATGGCCGCCGAATCGCATCGATCGTGCTGAGCATCCGCCTGTCGTTGGGGGCGACGAAGAAGGTGAGCGGCATGAGTAAACTTGACGCGTCGAGGGCGTCGGAACCGAACGATTGCGTGAACGCCTGGCGGGTCGAGCTCCAGCCTTTCCGCATGATCTCTTCGTAGATCTCATCGCGGACGGCTAACCAGCGGGAACGATCGGCCGGGAACGACCGTTTATCGGCCAGCCGCAGTCCGCGATCGAGTGCGACCCAGCTCATGAATTTCGAGTAAACAAAGGGCCGCGGTCCTCCACGGACCTCCCAGATGCTTTCGTCATCACGGCGCCAGTTGTCGCACAGCCAATTCACCAGTCCGCGGAGCCGCGTCCAGCCATCGTAGCCGACGGGTTCGATGTATTTGTTGTGGAGATAGACGGCATCCATCAGCTCGCCGTAGATATCTAATTGCAACTGCTGATGAGCACCATTACCGACACGGACTGGACTGGACCCGCGATAGCCCTCGAGGTGGTCCAGTGTTTGTTCTGAGAGGTCAGACCGGCCGTCGATGCCATAGATAGGCTGCAGGGGGCCGGTGCCAGTGTCGTCGGCGTTGTGCCAACGGTCTTGCAGCCAGTCCTTGAATCGTACCGCCTCTTCGGCGAAGCCGATCCGGTGAAGACTGTAGAGCGTGAATGACGCGTCGCGGATCCAGGTGTAGCGATAGTCCCAGTTTCGTGGGCCGCCGATCGACTCGGGCAGGCTGCAAGTCGGGGCGGCGACAATGGCCCCCGTCGGTTCGAATGACAAGAGCTTGAGGCGCGAGCGCTGACCTTTCGACCATTTCCCGCCAGCGGCCGGTGTAAGTGCACTGCGACAGCCAGCGCCGCCAGTAGCCGACGGTGTCGCGAAATAGTGCTTCCGCCTCCTCAAACCCGAGGGCCGGCCCGTGCTCGTCGGCCGAGCCGATCCATCGGAGCACGAACGTCGCATGTTCTCCCTCCTTGAGAGTGAACTCGGCGGTCGCGCTCGCGCCGTCGGGATTAAGTGGAACAGAGCTCGACAGCCCGAGACCGGTCCCCGGTCGCGTCGAACCGCATGCCGTGCTCGGTCGCCCGCGTCTCATGGGGGGCTCGAGCATAGTCAAAGGCGGGCCGGCACACGAGCCGGAATGTGAACTGCCCGCGCACCATCCGCACCCTGCGGATCAGCTCATCCGGCGCCGGTGCGCTGCCCACGGGCATGTAATCTTCGACTTCGCCCACGCCGTCAGCGTGGAGAAATCGCGTGATCAGAACATTCGTGCCGGGCCAGTAATATTGCTTGCGACGGAGTTGTTCGTCGCGCCGGCGCGATCCGGAACCGGCCTCCTTTTCGGTCGTCGAGGATCGCGGCGAAGACGCTCGGTGAATCGAAATGAGGCAGACAAAGCCAGTCGATTGAGCCGTCCATGCCCACCAGCGCCGCGGTACGCATGTTGCCGATGACGCCGTAATTCTCGATCGGCTGGTAATTGCCTGGCATCTCGCAGCTCCAGGTCACGGTTCCTGCATGTAGATGATCTTCTAATGTTGTCGGTAGTCTTGGCTAACTCGGACGTCGCGGGACGAGTATGTTGGCGACAAAGTTCATTACCGTTTGGCCGTTTTGGTTTAAGGTCTGGGTTCTCATTTTGACGATGCCCTGGTCAGGGCGAGACTTCGATGGTCTGACGTCGAGGATTTCGGATTCGATGTGCAGCGTATCGCCCGGGCGCACGGGCGTGGGCCATCTCAGTTCCTCGGCGCCGGCCCCGATGGAGCCCCCGGCGATCTTGGGCTCGCGATCGACGGTCAACCGCATCGTCAGGGCGGCGGTGTGCCAGCCGCTGGCGACCAGACCGCCGAAGAACGTTTTCGCCGCCGCCTTCTCGTCGAGGTGGAACGGCTGCGGGTCGAACTGTGATGCAAACGCCTTGATTTCGGCCGCGGTGATGGTAATTGAACCACTCTGAAACTTCTGTCCCACGGAGAAATCTTCCAGGTAGCATTCGTCGGCCATCGGCTATTCCTTTGTTAGCGATAATTAATGTGCATCAGCTCAGCTCCACCGAGGCGCCGGCTTTTGTTTCCACAACCAGATAATCCAGTCGACATTTTTGGGCTCGCCGCCCAGGTCCTTGAGCCGGGTCATGCACTGGCCGCGGTGGTGCTGCGAGTGCATCGCCACCTGCACCATGGCCTCACCGGCCGTAATGATGCACGGTGGGTCTGGAAACCAGGGAACGCGAACGTTCCGGTCCAGCGTTTCCGGAGTTAGGCCCGCCGCGAATTCGTTCAAGCCCGCGTGGCACGTTTGGGCGAGTGCGTTCAGGTCGTCAAACGATGAGCGGAGGGCCCTCCTTCGGGCCTTCGGGGGCCTCTCCGCGCAAGATCCGCAAGAAACCTTGCTGAATGCCAACCAGGTGGTCAAGCCGCCGGCGCAGGTCTTCGTGGTCGCGAGCGGGAGATCGACCCCACGCGTGGAAAAAGACCGCATTGGCCCACTCGGCGTGTGCCATGAGATCGCGTAGAAACGGAACCATAGAAACGGGCCCTTCGCACTTGGTGAATGGGACGGCTCGAAAAAACATTACAACACGTTGCGCACGATTTTCTTCTTGAACGGGGTGTAGGGGGGGTAAAAGAAAGACGGGTCAAACCACGTGGGTTTCACGAGCACCGACTTCTTGTGGCTGAACGTCTCGAATGAAGCCCGGCCGTGATAAGCTCCCATCCCGCTGGGCCCCACGCCGCCAAAGGGGAGCGCGGGGACCGCCAGATGAAGCAAGGCATGATTGACGGTGACGCCTCCCGCGGTCGTGCGTTCGAGAACCGACTGCTGAACGAGCGGATCGCTCGAGAACAGATACAAGGCCAACGGCTTGGGGCGGTGGTTCACAAACGCGATCGCCTGTTCCATGTCGTTGACCGCGATTACCGGCAAAATGGGCCCGAAGATTTCATCGGCCATAATGGGGGCGCTCTCGGGCACGTCGCGGAGAATCGTGGGGGCGATGTAACGGGCCTCTTCATCGGCCGCGCCACCTGTCACGATCGTGCCGCTACCCGGCAAGAGCTTCATCAAACGCCGATGGTGCCGGGCGTTGACGATGCGGCCGTAGTCAGGGCTCTTGCGAGGATCACCGCCGTAAAATGCTTCAACGGTTTCCTTCAAGCGAGAAAGCAAGCCTTCCTCCACGGCCTTGTGAACGAGAACATAGTCAGGCGCGACGCAGGTCTGGCCGGCGTTATAGAACTTCCCCCACACGATGCGCTTGGCGGCAACGTCAAGATCGGCCTGCTGGTCGACCAAGCACGGGCTCTTGCCGCCGAGCTCGAGCGTCACGGGCGTCAGGTGTTTGGCCGCGGCCTCCATGACGATGCGCCCGACCGAGCCGTTGCCGGTGTAGAAAATGTAGTCAAACTGTTGCGCCAACAGCTCGGTCGTCTCTTCGACTCCTCCCTGAACGACCTTGACGCATTCGGGGTCGACGTATTCCGGAAGTTGCGCGGCCAAGAGTTCGCTGATGGTTGGCGCGACTTCACTAGGCTTCACGATCGCGCAATTGCCGGCGGCGATGGCTCCCACCAGCGGGGCCAGCACAAGCTGAAGCGGGTAGTTCCAAGGTCCGATGATCAAGACGACTCCGAGCGGGTCGTGGTAAATCCGGCTTTTGCCGGGTTGGGCGACCATTGATGTCGGTACGCGCTGGGGCTTGGCCCACGAACGAAGGTGCTTACGCGTGAGGGCCACCTCACTGGCGACGAGCGCGGTTTCCGACGCATAGATCTCGAGCGCGGGCCGGCCCAGGTCTTGTTGGATTGCATTTTCGATCTCGCTTTCGCGTTCCTTGACAAACCTGGCGATGCCGGCGAGTTGCTCTTGGCGAAATTCCAAGGGTCGCGTTCGGCCGCTGTCAAAAGTGCGACGGAGCGACTCGACCGCGGCCGGTATGGGTTCGCGCCTGCTGGTCTCTTTTTCGAGGACTGTGGTCATGGAACTGGCTCCAAGAGATGGGGCGGTTCAACGGTCATCGAGCCCGAACTCGCCGCCTGTTCGGACGTTCAAGCCCGTTTTCCGCCGGTGATTGGTCTTGCTTGCCTGTTCACCGTAATATAGAGGACTCGCGCGTGTGCGAAAAGGTGCCGCTGTCCGTGACCAGAATTGGAGGAATCCCCGATGAATCTCGTCAATCATCAATTTCGTCTTGCCGGGCGTCCCTTTGGCATGCCCAAAAGGAGCGACTGGTCGTACACCGAAGAGCCCGTGCGCGAGCCCGCGGAAGGGGAGGTGCTGGTCAAAATCCTCTACATTTCGCTTGACCCCGCCATGCGCGGCTGGATGAACGAGGGGAAATCGTACATTGCCCCGGTCGAGATTGGTGCGGTCATGCGGGCCATGACGGTCGGTCGCGTAATTGCCTCTCGGAATCCCAAGTTCGTCGTCGGCGATTTTGTCTCGGGTAGCCTGGGCGTTCAGGAATATGGATTGTCGAAAGGCGACGGTCTTACCAAGATTGACACTCAGGTTGCGCCCTTGCCGGTATGGCTCAGTGTCTTTGGCGCACCGGGAATGACGGCTTACTTTGGCTTCCTCGATGTCGGTAAACCGACCCCCGGTGACGTGGTGGTGATCTCCGGAGCGGCGGGAGCGGTCGGCATGGTCGTCGGTCAGATCGCCAAGATCAAGGGCTGCCACACGGTCGGCATCGCAGGGGGGCGGGAAAAATGCCGGTACATTGTCAATGAACTGGGTTTCGACGCCGCGATCGATTACAAGTCAGAGGATGTGAAGGCGGTGCTGAAGAAGCATTGTCCCAAGGGAGTCGACGTTTACTTCGACAACGTCGGCGGCGAGATCCTCGACGCCGTACTGACGCAGATCAGGTGCGGAGCTCGGATTGTCATTTGTGGCGCGATTTCGCAATACAACAACACGACGCCGGTTAAAGGCCCGTCGAATTATCTTTCGCTCCTGGTCAATCGGGCCAGCATGACGGGGTTCGTTTGCTTTGACTATCTTTCTCGCTACGGCGAGGCGGCCTGCGAAATGGCGGGATGGATGGCCGCGGGCAAGCTCAAGTCACGCGAAGACATCGTGGAAGGGCTCGAAACGTTCCCCGAAACCCTGCTCAGACTCTTCAAGGGCGAGAATCTTGGTAAGCTCATTTTGAAGGTCGCGGATGCCTGAGAAGATGGCCAAGTGTAAAGGGCCGGGCTGCTGGTTCGCAGCCTGATCCTGACGCATTGCTCTACATTTTCAGAGGAGAATCGCGAATGGGACAACCCTTGAGTGATGAACTGCTCGATGCAATCTTTCGCAATGCCCGCACCCACGTCACTTGGTTGCCCAGGCCCGTCGACGACGGCGTCTTGCGCCAAGTCTACGACCTGGCCAAGATGGGGCCGACTTCGGCCAATACCTTGCCCATGCGAGTCGTTTTCGTCAAGACGACGGAGGCGAAAGAACGCCTCAAGCCGGCACTGATGCCAGGCAACGTCGAGAAGACCATGGCGGCGCCGGTCTGCGCCATCGTGGCCAATGACCTACGGTTTTATGAGCACATTCCTCGTCTGTTCCCGCAGAATCCCAAGTTCGGGGATCTCTTCACCGCGCCCGGCAATGAAGAATTCACGCGCACTCACGCGTTCCGCAATGCCACGCTGCAAGGGGCCTATCTCATCATCGCCGCGCGTGCCCTGGGCTTGGACACCGGGCCGATGTCGGGTTTTGACAACGCCAAAGTCGATGCTGAATTCTTTCCGGACGGCCGCTATCAGTCCAACTTCTTGATCAACATTGGCTATGGTGATCCCTCGAAGCTGTACCCACGCAACCCGCGACTCGAGTTTGACGAGGCGTGCAAGATCGTCTAGCGGCCGGCGCAACCTGGGCAGCGGCGAGCGCAAGAAGCCGGCCGCGCAAACCAATGCACCGGCGGGGAATTAGATTCTCTTGACGTTCAGAACGGCCATGGTATCATCATGGTTTCGCCTTTGTGGCGAGTTGTTCGCGTTTTCTGTTTTGGAATTCAGGCAAACTGCTCCATGAATTGTTATCAGGCCAAAGCTGGCGAGCTCGCCAAGCAGTGGTATCACATTGACGCCGAAAACATGGTTGTTGGTCGGCTGGCCGCTCAGATTGCCCCGATCTTGATGGGTAAACACCGACCTACCTACACGGCCCATATCGATACCGGCGACTACGTGATCGTGACGAATGTCGACAAAGTGGTGTTCACAGGTAACAAGTGGCGCCAGAAGTCTTATCAGAGATACTCGGGCTATCCCGGCGGCCAAACGGACGAGGCCGCTTGGAAGTTATTTGAGCGCCGTCCCGAACGCATCCTCGAGCTGGCGATCCAGCGGATGATGCCCAAGAACAAGATCGGCCGTCACATGATGGCCAAGCTCAAGCTTTTCGTCGGGCCGAACCATCCGCACCAGGCGCAATGCCCGATTCCGCTCGAGCCGCTTTCGGGCGCCCCGCTCCGGCGGGTGCCGTTTTTGTGACCCCGCCCAAGAAAAAGGAGTCCCCAGCCCAAGCAACCGCGTCTGAGGAAGTCGCTCACGCGGCCGCGGGCGTAGAAACTGTGGCCTCGGAGCCGCGCCGGCCGCGCGGTCCGACGTTGACACTAGCCCGCCCGAACCGACCGAGGCGTGACGGCTGTTGCCGCGACCGAATAAGCGTGAGAACTGTCGAATCTGGGCATCGTTGATCGAAGCCGCCGAATGTCATTGCTGGGATGTCGGCGGGACAGGAATTAGCAAGGAAACGTACTACACATGACGGCGACGGTGCATCAAACTTATACCTGGGGAACCGGCCGACGGAAAACCGCGGTCGCGCGGGTGCGAATCCGCGAGGGCACTGGCCAGTTTATCGTCAATGACCAAGATTCCACCGACTATTTTCCCCTGATCGTTCAGCAGAAAGACATCCGCGAACCGCTCAGCGTGACCGAAATGGCCGGGCGGATTGATGTCTTCGTCAACGTCAAAGGAAGCGGCAAGCTCAGCCAGTCAGCGCGGTCATGCTGGGCCTGGCACGTGCCCTCAAGGAATTTCGACCGGACCTCGAGCCAAAACTGCGCGAAAACGGCTTGCTCACCCGCGACGCTCGTATGGTGGAACGCAAGAAATACGGCCACAAGAAAGCTCGCAAGAGCTTCCAGTTCTCCAAGCGCTGACCAGACTAGCCGGTCGCCTTCCGGTTCCACCTAGTGCCGGCACTTCGTTCGCGGCCCAGGCCTAACCGCAATACCGTTGAGTTAGCATCAACTAAAGCGGAGACAAGAGCTTGCCCCGTCTCGTTCCCACGCTCCGCGTGGGAATGCCGTCAGGGACGCTCCGCGTCCGCTCGATGGGCAAAGCGCCGGTTCCGGGCCGACGACGCGGAGCGTCGGGGATGGCATTCCCACGCGGAGCGTGGGAACGAGATCAACCACTTCGCTGCCTTCAGCTTATGACTAATTCAACGGTATTGGGTCTAACCTCGCGAACCGCGAAAGTGTTGATTAAACGCCACCGCCAGAAGTACGACGCTACCCAGGACAAGGCCCTCGATCTGGGTGCTGTCTATGCCCTTGACGACGATGCCCGTCCCCTTGAGCACGATCTGGGTGAGCAGCAGCCCCAGTACCGTTCCCCGGATCGAGCCCAGCCCGCCCGAAGAGACTGCAGCCACCCACCACCGCCGCCGTGATGGCCGTCAGTTCATAGGTCATGCCCAGGCGGCTATCGGCCTGGCCGCTGTAGCCCGTGAATAAGATCCCGCCGAGCGCCGACAGCGTCCCGGACAGGCCGTAGGCGACCGCCTTCAAGCGGTTCGTCCGCAGCCCACTCAACCGCGCTGCCGTCTCGTTGCCCCCCAGGGCGAAGAGGTGGCGGCCAAGCACCGTGGCACCCATGAGAATGCTCATAAACACCGCGACGAACGAGAAGATGAGCAACGTCACCCAGGCTTGCTTACCCCACACGCGATACGCATCGAACGAAACATTGATCGTTCGATTCTGAGAAAGAATCGTGGCCGCACTGCGCAGGCCGGCCATGGTCGCCAGCGTTGCGATGAACGGCGGAATCCGCAGTCCGTTGATCATGAGGGCGTGGAGCAGCCCGATCGCGAGACCCATGAGCAGCGTCAGACTGATCGCCAGCGCCACGATCGGAACCGATGGGGCCGCACCATGACTTCCACCTGTCTGGAGCCACTCGGTCAGTAGCTTTGCACTGACAACCGACGAGATCGCGACAACGGCCCCCGTCGACAGATCGATTCCTCCCGAGATGATCACCACGGCCGCGCCGACGGCAAGCACGCCAAAGAGCGCGACTCGGTGCAGCAACGGTCGAATGTTCACTTCCCGGAAAAACGCTCGGTCGCGGTCCAGTAAGTAGATTGCCGCCAAGACGAAGATGATGCCCGCGACCAATCCCCACTCCGGGGCCTTGAAAATACGCAAGACTGCTTTGGAGAAACCGGGTGATTGGGAATCGTTGTCGGTCATCATCATGGACAATGGCGAAAGCTGTTACACTTCTGGACTGACGGGGGGCGATGCGCTCTCCTGTTCAACCCAGGCGAAGGTATTGCGCGATCAGGTTGCGCTGAATGTCATTCGTGCCCGAGAAGATCACGCCGCCGACACTGTCTCGTAGATCACGCTCCTGGGGCTCTTCGGCAGCAAGCCCCGAGGCCCCAAAGAGGCGAACGGCGTCGAGGCTGTTCTGGACGAAGCTCTCGGACACATGAAGCTTGGCGATCGATGCCCATAGCGGGGCGTCGTTACCTTGCAATTTGGCCCACGCATAACGATAGACCATGTACCGGCTCGTTTCCAGTCGGATGGTCATGTCAACGATCCGATTCGCGACCGACTGAAACTTGCCGATCGATTGACCGAACTGCTTGCGCGATCGCGAGTGCCGCACGCATCGATCGAGCTGTCGCCGCATTGTGCCCACGATTCCGGCCAAGATCGCTCCCCGCTCCCATTCGAGGGCGGCATTAAAGACCGTCGAGCCTCGTCCCTCACGGCCCAGAATGCTTTCGGCGGGAAGCACACAGTTCTCGAAAACAATCTCGGCCATGGGCGCGGTGCGCAGGCCCAAGTTTTCGATGGGGCGAACCACCTGAAATCCCGGTGTGTCGCGCTCCACCAGGAACGCCGTGATGCCGAGTGCTCCCAGGGCGGGGTCGGTGCTGGCGAAGCAGACGATGAGGTCGGCGATCGCCCCGCTCGTAATCCACGTCTTGCGTCCGTTCAAAACCCATCCGTCATCGCGGCGAACCGCCCGGGTCCGCATGCTGAAGATATCCGAACCTGCATCGGCCTCGCTGGCGGCGTTAGCGCCAAGCAGCCGTCCGTCGCACAAGCCGGGCAGATAGCGCTTTTTCTGAGCGTCGGTGCCGAAGGCGAGCAGCGGCATGGTGACTGTCCAGATCGAGGCGCCGATCGCAAAAATCAGACCGGTGTCGGCACAACCATGGCCCAGACCCTCGACGGCCGCCACGGTCGTCGCCAGGTCCTGGCCTTGGCCGCCATATTCGACCGGAACCGGCAAACCCAAGAGGCCGAAACGAGCGCATCGCTGATAGCCCTCGCGCGAGAACTCGCTACGTTTTTCCCGGCCGCCGGCATCCGGGTCAACCAGCTCTTCTCGAGCGAACCGCAGCGCCGTTTCGTACCAGTGTTTTTGAGAGTCCGAGAATGCAAAATCCATCATCGCGTCCATTTCGTATGATGTTGGGCCAGCGGAACCATCATCATTCCTTGGCGGTCGATCGCGACCACTCGGGAAGATCATGGCCAAAGACCGGCCGTTGAGCAAGACTGTACCTGAAATGCGAGCGTACAGCTATCATTACGCGATCGCTCGGCGGGCTGAGCCCGCGCTTTACCGATGCTGCGAGCTGCAATTCAGACGTAAGCCGCGGGTCCGGCGGGAGGGGCGGGTCGCCGCCAATGGCAACGCGGGCTGGTTCCACGTATGTCGCCCCGTTTTCTCACTCCGCTCGTTCTGGGGCATTCGCGGTGATCAGCCCCCCCGACACGATCGCGGTTTCACCCGGGCTGACTTTTTTCAGCTTTTTCGGCCCAGCACCGAAACTTTCGTTGGTGGCTTGCAACCGGAATCCGGCCCGGGGAGAAGTCTCCGTCGGACCACAATTCGGGAGACGATCAGTTCGGAAAAAAAGGTGGACGCAGCTGTCCGGCTTGAGGAGACGTTGAGCAAGTCCGCGGCCTGTTGGGATGTCAACTCGGCCCGGACGGGGAGGAGAGTCACGCCGTGGCCCTTGGCCATCTCCACCAGGAACTCCTTCAGAAGGCGAAAGGCAGGCATGGGCAAGGCGATATCCTCGCCTGGCTGCTCGTCGCCTTGGATGTGGATTCTGAGGTCGGATTTATCCGCACCGAGAATATGGGATAACCGTTGCAGGGATTCGCTCGCCAGCACAGTATCGGCTTCGGTCGGTGTGGTGATTTCATGGGTCTGGGCAGGCATGGCGTCCCCCTTTATCTCGAGAAGGTGCTACCACGAAATCGCAGCAAACGCAACAAACGAATTGGTCGATTCTGTCTGTCAAAGGGAAGCCGTAGCGCTCAGCTCAACGGGAATTATGGCCACTGCGACGCGGTTTGGTTCAATCGACGTCAATACTACCTGCGTCCTCGTTTCATTCCCCGTTTCCGTCCGGCGACTCGCGACGTCCGGGCCGGTACAATGACGTGATGCGATCGGGCCAACGAGCGACCGGCAGTGGCTATTGGAGGAAAGGAGCGTTACCGCTATGTCGACCGTCAGTTTGGAAGAGGCCAAGGCACACCTGGACGAACTCATCGAGCATCTGGCGCCGGGCGAGGAATTCCTCATCATGGACCGAGGGCGACCCTTGGCCCAGGTCAAGAAAGCCGAACGTTTCTCCTGGCCGTGCAAAGCGGGTAGCGCCGCCGGTAGGATTCATCTGGCCCTGGATTTCGACGAGCCGCTGGAAGACTTCAAGGAGTACATGGAGTGAACCTTCTGCTGGACACGCATGCTTTCCTCTGGTTCCTTGCGAACGACCCGATGCTCAGCGGCACAGCCAAGGGTTTGATCGAAGACGCGGCCAATCGCAAGTTTGTCAGCACCGCCACCTGCTGGGAGATCGCCATTAAGGTTGGGCTGAAAAAGTTGGACCTTGGCGAACCGGCCACGACGTTCCTACCTCGGGAAATTGCCGCCAACCACTTCGATTTACTCGGGATCGAACTGCGGCATGCAACTTTTGTCGAGACCCTCCCGCAACACCACCGCGATCCCTTTGACCGCCTGCTGGTCGCCCAATCCATGGTGGAGGCGTTTCCCATCGTGGGTGTTGACAATGCCTTTGATATGTATGGCGTTGTGCGGCTGTGGTGAGGCGAGCCTAGTCGGCCCTTCCCGGGCCAGGTGGCACTATTCCCGTTTTCCTTTTCCCGGCCAGGGGGAAAGTCTCCGTCGGACCACAAGTCGGGAGACGATCAATTCGGCAAAAAGGTGGACGCGGCTGTCAGGCTTGATCAATCCCTGGCGCTAGGCCGGTCGAACCCCGCTCCCAAGCAAACGGGGCCCGGGCTGACATGCGCTAGACTTCTCCTTGCCCCCTGGGCGGCGGCGAGCGGGACCTTCCGGCGTCCGATCCGCTGGCTGGCAGGTCCACGCGCGCTGCGTGACCCGCTTTAGGGAGACCCAAAAACAAAAAACAAATGTTTGACCTTGTCAGGCGGCACCGACCCCGTCAGGCGGCACCCGCCAGCGGTGCCGCCGAGGGCGGGCGACTGGAGGTTAAAACACCATTTAACGCGTGACACCATTTAACGAGCCGGGGAGAATCCCCGGCGCTTTCTACTGCTGAAGATCGTGACCGCCTGGCTAAGAGCGGGGGTCGCTTATTCAGAGGGGCATCTCGAACGCGAAATGAAGGGCCTCCCCAATTGTGTTCGGCACGATATTTGCGCATGTACACTATTATGGGTGAACTTTAACGGTGGTATGATTTGGAACGGCACGGATGGCTCGGCGCCCGGCAAAACGACCGAAATCTCGCGATATCCAGGGGTTAAAGTACCTGGACCGAATACTGCCATTACTGGATCAACTGCACGACGTCGGCTGCCAACGTGACAGGGCCGGCAATCGGCAACTGCATTTTGATCAGTACTGCGTCCTCGTTTTGCTCTTCCTCTTCAACCCGCTGCTCCGCTCGTTGCGAGCATTGCAACAGGCCAGCGAGCTGGAGAATGTGCAACGAAAGCTCGGATGTAGCCGCGTCTCCTTGGGGTCGCTGTCCGAGGCAGTCGAGGTATTTGATCCGCAACGTCTCTGCGGGATCATCGAAACACTTTCCGCCGAGATCAAGCCGGTCTCGGACGTCCGTCAATCTCACCTCACGCAAAAGCTCATGGCGGTGGACGGCAGTGTGGTCAAGACACTGAAGTCGATTGCGGAAGCCGCCTTTATGAACGACAGCAATGGCAACACTCATAGTGGATGGCGGTTCCATACCCATTTCGACATCGATCGCTACGTTCCGAGCCGAATTGAGGTGAGCCCGGCCTTAAATAGTGGCCACAACGACGAGAAAAACCGCCTCCGCAAGTCGCTGCTACCCGACCACTGCTACGTCATGGACCGCTGGTACGCTCAGTTCGTCCTTTGGAACAAGATCGTGGACGCCAATAGCAGCTACGTCTGCCGGATCCGCGATAACAGCAACCTCGATCGGATCATCGAAGAGCGACCTGTTTCAGCGACGGCCGCGGCGGCGGGAGTTGTCCGTGACATGATTGTGGACCTCGGTGCGACCAGCAAGCGCAACGCTCGGCCCAATCATCGAGTGCGCGTGATCCTAGTGAAATGCGAGCCGCACACCAAGCGCGGTGGCCGCAAAGGGAGTTCGGCCGGTCCCTCCAGCGACGGCATGCTCCGGATCGCTACAAACCTTCTCGACGTGCCCGCTGAGATCATAGCTAATATATACAAACATAGGTGGACAATTGAGCTTTTCTTCCGGTTTTTCAAGCACGTGCTGGGTTGTCGGCATTTGCTCAGCACGCATCAAAAGGGGATCGAGATTCAGGTTTACTGTGCGATCATCGCTTGTCTGTTGATTAGCCTGTGGACGGGGCGGAAGCCAACCCTGCGAAGTTACGAGATGGTTTGCCTGTATTTCATCGGCTTGGCGACGCTTGAGGAGCTTGGCAAGCATATCGCGAAACGGAAACCCGCGATGGAATGAGCCCGCGGCTCGAGCTAGAGTGCCCGCGGCGTTCGCTGCTGCGCAAAGATCGCGCGAGACGCCCCTGCCTTTGACCGTTGGAAAGACAGCCACCCTGGACAGAGCTACAAAAAGTGGCCCTGAGCGGCAATCGCTCGCCGCTGTATGAGTTTGAAAGCCAGTCCCGCCCCAAACAGAGCTGCAAACCCAGCTCGGTTCTCGAGATCACCGTGCTCAACAAATGGCGTGCCGAACACAATTGGCGCCCGCCATTTTTCTCGCCCTCGAGCGCCAAAAACGTCGGCTGACGTAAGAGCGGCTGGATCAATGGCTTGTGTTTAGGGGCCTTGGCTCCAGTGACCGAAAAATGGCGCTTTTGACCTTCGAAAAAGCGCCATTCTCCGCCATTTTTTCCCTGATGCTTGTGGAACCTGCTGGTGGACCGCAGCTTCATCAAGGGCCGTGAAATCGGCCGGCGGAATGGCCAAAACACGGAGGCCAATGCAGGGCGCTCGCACCGCGATGGCGACCCCGGCCCCACGCAACCCCCGGCCCGGGATGCCCCGCCGGCTTCCGCCTGAATTGCAGTGCTGGCGGTCGTTCGCTTGGCGAACCGCGAAATCTGGTTTATGATACGAACCTGCTCATTCTGTTGCATACCTGGAGACAAGGGCATGAAGTGTCTGATCGTCTACTACATGAATGGTCACTGGATCGGCGAAGAGGTGTCGTGGAAGCGATCCGGAAGCGGGAGCTACCGTGAGGTTTCTCGCATCGAAATACCCCAATCGAAAGCGCAGATCGAAGCCTTCGCCGCCGAGAACCGGTATGTGATCGAATGGCGTGGCAAGACGCCGGCCGATACACCGACGGCGGTGAGTGCCTGAGTGTGCCGCTGGAGAGCGGGGTCGCGACTTGGCCCTGGCGTTGCCGCCGCCATCCCTGCTCACATGCCGTTCGCTTCGCCTTCGGTCGCGTCATCGGCGTCTTCCTCGACGTCGATCCACAACTCGGCAACGGTCGTCGCAAAGCCGGGCAAGACCAAGCTGCCGATGACCTGATTGTCGCGGAAAACCGCTTCGTCCCAACGATCGCCGCGCCGGGTCAGGACGGTGACGGTGTGTTTGAACCGGTCGACAATCCAGTATTCGAGCAGCCCGTAAGCGAGGTATTCCTCACGCTTGACCTCGTAATCCCTCTTGATACTACCACGAGAGACGACCTCGGCGGCCAGTGCCGGCATGCGCCGGCCGCGCAAGTCCTTGGGCGCGCCCCGCAATACGACTGCGAGATCAGGATTACGGCCCGAAACCATGTGCGGGAGCCAGAAACGAAACTCGTTGCCGCCGCCGTAGCGGAGAATGATGCCCGGATGGTGGTCCCCAAAGCGAGTGACACCCCGATAAAGATTGCACACAACGATACCATGCGGATCATTCGGGACTTCGCTCACTTCGAGCACTCCTCGCGCCAGCTCATACCGGTATCCTTCCTCTTCCTCGGCTTCTCTAAACTCTTCGAGCGTCATCGTACGGCCCTGGTCCGCGGGTCCGATGCGCAAACGGGCAGCAACGGCAGTGGCCATGTGTACCGTCTCCTTTCGATCGAAGAGATTGGCGGCCTCGTCATGATTGATGATAACGGCACCGATCCCGCGAGGCCATCTGAAATGTACAACTCTCAAGCCCCCATGCCCAGCCGTTTCTTCCGCCAAACAATCTGGCTGCGGTTACCGCCCGGATCTTTGAAAAACGCGGTCTTGAGCTCGTCGTTGTCAACCAAGGTATCGCTTTCAAAAACCATCCCAAGACGTTCAAGTTCCGCGCGTTTGCCGGCGAAATCATCGACCCAAATTGCCAGATGACACACCCAGCGCTGATTGACGCCGGAGTTGCCGGGCGGTCGTCCCAGCACCTCGATCGCCATCCCGTGGTCGTCGCCAAGAAAATAAGCCGGCGGGTCGCCACCACTCGCGACGATCACGTGGAGACCGAACGATCCGACATAGAAATCCTTGAGAGCCGTCGGATCATCGGCATAGATCGCGAAGTGTTCGATTTGAGACATGGGGGCCTTTCTCAATTTCAAATGCCAGATTCGAGATTCCAGATTCCAGAAGTCCGCAAACGGAGACTTCGAATCATTACTAACGTTTCGTCTTCGACTTGGCGAGTGAGAGGATCGTCTTCCATTCGCTCGCTGTAACCGGTTGCACGGATAGCCGGCTCCCTTTCCGCAACAGCTCCATGCCGCTGAGTTCGGCGATCGTGGACAAGAACGGGAGGCCCAGCGGCGGCTCGATCGGCTGAATTCCCTTGATCGAAACCTGGTACCATGTCGGCTGGGAAGGATCGCTCTTGGGGTCGTAGTGTTTGGCCTTACGGTCAAACGCGGTGGGATCGGGATGCCCCGCCCGCACGACTTCGGCGATCCCGGCAATGCAAGGGGGCGCGGCGTTGGAATGATAGAAAAACACCCCGTCACCCGACCTGAATCTGGTCACGCAGAAAGTTCCGCGCCTGGTAATTCCGCACGCCGTCCCAACCGGTCGTCTGATTGGGCTCGGCCATTAAAGACGCGAACGAATAGCTGCTCGGCTCTGTTTTGAATAACCAGTACGCCATGGAACTTCAGAACCTCACGCCCCCGCGGGGATAAACTGCCGTGCCCAGGCCGCGTCTTTTGCCGAGAGACTTGGCTCAGGGTCGCCGTTATAGATCTGCTCGACGACCGTCCCATGCACATCCGTGAGCCGGTAATCGCGGCCGCCATATCGGTAGGTCAGGCGCTCGTGATCGAGGCCCATCAGGTGGAGGATCGTGGCGTGAAGGTCGTGAAGATGAACCTTGTTTTCGACAGCGTACCAGCCGAACTCGTCGGTGGCGCCGTGGACCATGCCCCCCCTGGCGCCGCCTCCCGCCAGCCACATGGTGAAGCCGTAGGGATGGTGGTCGCGGCCGTCGCCCTTTTGGGCGACGGGGCTGCGGCCGAACTCGCCACCCCAGATCACCAGCGTGTCGTCCAAGAGCCCCCGCGACTTCAGGTCTTTAAGCAGGCCCGCCACCGGCTGGTCCATGCCGGCGCAACACACCGGCAGCTCGGTCGTGAGCCGCGTGTGATGGTCCCAGTTGGACTCGGTGTGAAGCTGGACGAACCGCACGCCCCGCTCAACCAGCCGGCGGGCGATCAAGCATTGCCGGCCGAACCGCTCCGTATGCGGCTGGTCCAGGCCGTAGAGCCGGCGACTCGACTCGGGCTCGCGGCCGATATCGAAGGCCTCGGGCGCTTGCATCTGCATCCGGAACGCTAGCTCAAACGACTCGATCCGCGGCCTCAAGCGGCTGTCGTCGTCTCGATCGCGACTGTGGCGTTCGTTGAGCTGATTGACGAGATCGAGCTGGCGCCGTTGCTGAGGCCGCGTCCATCGGCCATTACCCAGATTAGCGATGGGGTGCGCCAGGTCGGCGACCCGGGTCCCTTGATACGACGCCGGCAAAAAGCTCGAGCCCCAGAGGGCGGCCTCTCCGCCGGACGGGCAGATCGCCACGAACCCCGGAAGGTCTTGGCTCTCGCTGCCCAGTCCGTACAAGAGCCACGAGCCCAAGCTCGGGCGAGAAAAGATCTGCTCTCCCGTGAACATTTGGAGGCAAGCATTCGGGTGGTTGATGTTGTCCGCCACCATCGAACGAATCACGCAGAGGTCGTCGGCGCACGAGGCCAGGTGGGGCAAGAGCTCG
The DNA here is from genome assembly GCA_963829765.1 of uncultured Isosphaeraceae bacterium. GTDB lineage: Bacteria > Planctomycetota > Planctomycetia > Isosphaerales > Isosphaeraceae > CAWFRS01. Next base: position 64,216 of record CAWHKI010000159.1, read on the forward strand.
CTGACCGCGATGCCGGACTGGCCGTGCCGTGCGAACCGGAAGGGGGATGCCATCAGGTTTTCGGTCGTGGTCCGCGCCGCCTTGGGTTTGTCGAAGGGGAGCGGCTTGCCGTGCTGGGCGGTCAACCGCGGCTTGGGATCGAACAGGTCAACGTGCGATGGCCCGCCGTTCAAAAAGATGAAGATCACCCGCTTTGCCCGGGCCGCGTGCCGCGGGGGCCTGGCGGCGAGCGGGTTGGTGGCGAGGGCTTGGCCTCGCACCGGCTCGCGTGCTTGGGCCTCCGATAGTAGGCCCGCCAGCCCCATGAGCCCAAAGCCGTTGGCCACCGTGCCGAGCATCTGGCGACGGCTGAAGCCTGAAGAACCCTGGCCAGAGATAGAAGGTGTCATGGCTTGTCTTGTCCTCGGCGGTGGGGTCGATCATAGCAGGGAGAACGCGGGCGAGCCATCCGCATTGTGAGACCATCAATCCACAAAGAGGAATTCGTTGGTGAGAAGCAGGGCCTGCGCGTACAGGTCCCACGGCGTATCCGCACCGGCGCCATTGGGCGCGGCGGCGGCGAATCTGCGTCCCAAGGCCATCTCTTCCTCCGTTGCCGGCCGGCCGTAGACCAGCCGGTGGAGGATCGCGATCCGCTCATTGGCATCCGTCGCGCCAGCGATTTCACACCGGCGGGCCAGGGCCCGCGCCTGGTCCATGACCCAGGGGTGATTCATCAGGTAAAGCGCCTGGGGAGCGACGGTGGAGATCGTCCGCCGCTCGACATGCAGGGCGGAATCGGCCCGATCGAAGATCGAACCGAAATCCGAACGGTTGGTGCGCGATGTACCCAGGTAGATCAACCGGCGCGGACTGGCGGGGTCAGAGCCGGCAGGGCCCGCCGGGGCGGCCCTCGAGCCGGCCAGCGAGCGCGAGCAAGCTGTCGTGGATCTCTTCCGCGTCGAGCCGGCGCCGGCTTGCCCGGCCCCAAAGCCGGTTGTCGGGGTCAGCCTCGCGAAGCCTCGCCGGTGCCTGGCTGGACGCTTGGTAGGCGGCCGAGAGCAGAATTCGCCTGTGAATCGATTTGATCGACCAGCCCGATTCCATGAATCGCCGGGCCAACCAGTCGAGCAGCTCGGGATGACTGGGGGGCTCGCCACGGCGGCCGAAATTGCTGGGCGTGCGGACGATGCCCGCGCCGAAGTGATGCTGCCAGATCCGGTTGACCATCACCCGCGCCGTCAGCGGGTTATCGGACCGGGCGATCCAGTGGGCCAGCTCCAGGCGGCCGCTCCCCTCGTTAATTCGGGGCAGCTCCGGGCCGGAAAGCACCACGGGAAAACGACGCGGCACGCGGCGGCCGGGCTGCGAATAGCTCCCCCGAATGTAAATCCGCGCGTCCTGAATCCCAGGATACGGGCCGTACCGTAATCCCCCGTCCTGAATCCCCAGGGCGTACGACATGGGTCGAACCTGGGCTCGGACGGCCTGAAGCTCGGTGGTCAGCTTTTCGACCTCGGCCCGGGCCTCGGCGGCCAGGTAACGGCCAGCGTCCCCCTGGATTACCCAGAAGGGGCTCTGAGCTCCGGTCAAGTCGAGCACAAGTGGATGCTCGGGGCCGGCCGCGGCAACTTGCCGCGCGAACGCACGGGCGGCCGCCTCGACCGCGGGCCGGTTGCCGGGGCCGCCCGCAACGGCCGCATCCCAACCCGCCAGCAGGCGGTCGACGGCCGGCATCCGCCCGGCGCGGTGGCTGCCGGCGAGGTCATCAAATCGCCAGACGCCCGGGTTCCCCCGCGAATCCGCGTGCGGATTACCCGCGAGAAAACTCGCCCCGACGTCGCACGCCAGGTCCCACTGGGCCGAACCATCCCGGCTAGAGATCGTCAGCTCGACAGCCGTGATATCGTAATGGGCATCCCCCCGCGCCAAAGCAACTTGGAGCTGAATGATATCGCCGGGTTCGACGCGGACCAATTCCAGTCGAGCGGTCAACCGTCCCTGATCGAGCCGCTTCATGCCGCCGTTGGGGAGCACGCCCGCGGAAAGTTGGCACCGGCCCTGGCGCGTCACGCGATCGATTCGCCACGCGACCCCAACGCCATCGTACGGATCTCCATCGGCGAGCCGGCCCGTGATCCGGACCGTCCCAGCGATCGGGCTTTTCCAGCCAACTGCGCCCCCCTCGGTGCCAGGGTTTACCGAGACTGAATGGGGAGGCAACACGAACGTCTCAATGGGCACGTCGTGATCCGTGCTGTTATAGGCCCACCACGGCCGCTCGGCGCCGACCCGCCACACCTCGATGCCCGGCTCGTCGTCGAAGTCGCGAACCGGCTGATCCAGTGGGCGAAACTCGCCACACCGGGGACCGGCCAGGTAATCAATCCACTGGCGCACGGCGAACCCATGCAGCCCGCGCTGCCCGGCGAACTGCTCCACCGAGGTGTTGGACTTGCCGGCGGTCTGATGACCGAAATCCCAGGCCGTCAACAGGTAGTCAGCGACAGTCGGCAGCAATCCGCCGGCAAATGCCCCATTGTGCCGATCGACGGCCGCTTGGAGCCGGTCTTCGCATTCCTCGACTCGCGCCAGCCGCCGCCGGTGCTCCTCGACCGTCGCCGCGGGGGCCAGCGGAACCTTGAGCCGGGTCGGCGTGTGTGACAAGTACGCCGGCTCCGGCAGAATGCGGCTGCTGAAGAAGAACCCGGCCAGCCCGTAGTAGTCGGCCGTCGCGATCGGGTCGAACTTGTGATCGTGGCATCGGGCGCAGGCGAGCGTCAGGCCCAGGAAGCTGCGGCCGATCACATCGATCTGGTCGTCCACGATGTCGGCCAACCGCTTCTGCCGGTCCAGGCCCCCCCACGGCCCGATCGCCAGCATCGTCGTGGCGACGATCCCCGCGGCGTTCACGCCGCCGGGCCCGGGCGCGGGCAGGCGGTCGCCGGCGATCTGGTGAACAATAAACTGGTCGTACGGGAGATCGTCATTGAAGGCTTTGATCACCCAGTCGCGATAGCGCCAAACGTCATCGAGCTCATCGGTATAGCGAACCAAATCGAGCCAGTGTCCGCGCCCATCGTTCGCCATATCGCGGTGAGGCGAGGAGGCGGTCGACGACCCGGGCAAAGGCGTCCGGGGAGCGATCCGCCACGAACGACTCGACCTCTTCCGGTCTGGGGGGCAAGCCAGTGAGGTCAAAAGTCGCGCGGCGGATCAAGGCCCGTCGATCGGCGGCGGGCGCCGGCGGTAAGCCGCGTTTTTCGAGCTCAGCCAGGAGGAACGCATCGATCGGGCCAAGAGCGGAACCGCTCGACGAGGGGACGAGGGGTTCTCGCGGGGGCTGAAACGCCCAGTGATCGCTGGGCGTCGCGGGACCGGCGGGCCTGGTCGCCGTTGATTTGACGATGTCGTGAGCACGCGACGCCGGCGCCGGGCGCGCCCGTTTCACCCAGCTCTCGAACGCCGCCACCTCCGGCGGGGCGAGCCGGCCCTTCGGGGGCATACGGAGCGACTCGCCAGTGTAACGGATCGCCTCGATGAGCAGACTCGACTCGGGGTCGCCCGGCACAATGACCGGTCCAGAGTCGCCCCCCTTAAGCATCGCGGCGCGGTCCTCAAGGACCAGCCCCCCCTTGGGTTTCTTGACCCGGGCCCCATGGCACGCGAGGCAGCGCTCCACCAGGACAGGCCGGATGAGTTTCTCGAAGAATTCGACCCCTTCAGCGTCGTCGCCGAGCCCTTGTTGCGCTCGGGCCATCGGGGCCGAGGCGAGGCCCGCCAGGAACGCGAGGCCCACGACGGTGGCGAACAGTCGCCGGGATCGCCCTCGCGGTCGCACCGCGGCCGAGCCGTTTCTCGCTTTCCCCGTTCGTCCTAGGGGGAACGCAAACGGAACAGGAGCACCGTCGCGCGATTGTTGCATAGTTATGTTGAGCCCCTCGGCGCGACCGGTATGAGTCCCGTTTTAGGTCATGCTGTGAGCCAGTCTCGGTCTAATCCGGAAAGGCGCGTTGCCGATTGCAAACGTCCCCGATGGTGGTCTGTTGACCGCCGTCGACATTATATGGGAACGAGATCTGGCGAGAAAGCAGTTTGGATGCGATTCCACACCACAAATTCCGTGCGATTCCGTTCCTTTCCGTGGACAAAACCTCCCTCGATGACCACTTCCAGGCAAGAGAGACGAGGCAAGGGCTGTTGCCAACAGCGTCGGCGGTAGGCTAGCATAGCTTTTTGGCGCGTCCTCACCTAACTGGCCTGCCCGAAACCAACAGTCACCAAGGCGTCACCGTGGCTCGTTCGTCACACAAAACCGTTGCGGCGGATCATATCCCGGTGCGCAATAAATCTGGGGCGAGTCGTCGGGTATTGACGAGATCTGGGAAGCTCTGGATTCGCTGGGGTGCTTGCGTGCTCTTTGTGGTCGTATTCCCTCTCGGTGCGGTTGTTCTTTACCGTACCTACGTGAACTGGACCGCGAAATCCCTGCTCCAACAAGCGGCACAGGCAGAGAGCAAGGGGAACCTCAAGGTGGTCGCCGAATGCCTGCAGTCGTATGTGCATCTCGTGCCTGGTGACATGGAGACCCTGGCCCGCTACGGCCTCCTCTGTGCCAGACGGGGCGAATCCATTCCGGACTTCAGTTACCGAGCATTAGGCAGTCTCGAGCGAGCGCTCGTGGCGGAGCCTAATCGCCATGATATTCGCCGAATCGCCGCGGAAGTCGCTCTACGACTCGGGCAGATTCCCCGGGCCAACGCGCACGCCCAGACGCTCCTCAAGACGTCTCCTGATCATGCGGAAGCGGAGGTTCTTCTTGGCAAGTGTCAAGTCGCCCTGGAGAAATACCGCGATGCCGCGATTTGGTTCGATCGGGCCTGCAAGCACGCTCCCGATCGGATCGAAAACTACGTCCGGCTGGCCCACCTGTTCAACGACCTAAGCGGGACGAACGAACAAGATTTACTAGCGCGAAAACTTGGCCGACGACCCACCGAGATCATGAATGAAATGGTGGCGGCCAACCCGCATTCAGCCCATGCTTATCTGGAGCGAGCACGCTATCGTCAGGAGCGATCACCGCGCCAGAGGAGACTGGGAATCTCGTTCGGGTTCGTCGAGGACGATTTGGCCCGGGCTTACAAGTTGGCACCTGAGGACATTGATGTCCTCGTGGCGTGCGCCGAGATGGCTGTCGACACTCACCATCTCGATAAAGCACGAACGTATCTGGAGAAGGCAGTCAGCCTCTATCCCCAGGACGGTACCCTGATCTGCAAATTGGCTGACGTCGAGCTGCATGAGAATCGAATCGAAGCCGCGATCCGTCGCTTGCATGAAGCCGTCGAGCGCTTGCCAGAGAACAAGGATCTTGCATGGACGCTTGCCGACGTGTTAATCCAGGCAGGAGAATTGGAGAAAGCTCGCCAGATCGTCAACGAGCTTCGCGACACGGGAGCTGTCAACTCTCAGCGCCTCGGCTACCTCGAGTCAGGCCTGCTCATGCGAGAAGGCGATTGGATGAACGCGGCTGTCGGCTTCGAGAGTTTGGGCTCCGCGGCCCAGTTGAGGGAGAACGCGAATTATTGGTTGTCTCGTTGCTACAAGCAATTGGGCGACCTTGAGCGCCAGCTTGGAACGATCCAGGCGCTCGTCGAACTCAAGCCTCGGAATTCGCGCTACCAGTCCGAGTTGGGGTTTGACCTCCTGGCACTCGGTAGCGTCGACGAAGCCATCATTCATTTTCGAGAGGTAACCAATCTCCGGCCTGACTTGGCGAACGCGTGGCTTGCGTTGGCCCGGTTGCTGATTCTGCGCGAGCTTCGTTTGCCAGAAAGCCATCGTCACTGGCTGCCGATTGAGCGTTTGCTCGATCACGAAGACCGGCTGTTCCCAAATTCATCCCAGCTTCCGATCGTACGAGCGAACCTATTCGCGGCTCGGCGGCAAGTCGACCGGGCATATCGGGTGTTGGAGGACGCCAAGGCCAAGTGGCCCGACAGGGTCGAATGCTGGATCGCCCTGGCCGAGATGGCGCCGCTTGTCAAGCGTTCCGCCGAGGCGCCTTCCATTTTTGATGAGGCGCAACGTCGGCTGGGTGATTCCGTAGATATTCGACTGGGGCGAGCGCGATACTGGGCGGCACACCCCGGCGCGGCTGCCCAGGATGCCGTGATGAACCAGGCGCGGGACATCGAGAAATTCTCTGGGGAGGATCGTCGGCGCCTGTTGGACGGACTGGCCGTCCTCACTTACCGGATCGGACTGCCGGCTCAAGCGGAGCGACTTTGGAGTCAGATCGCCGACCTCGAGCCGGGCAATCTGCGCCTCCGGCTACTTTTGTTCGAACTCGCGTTTCGAGCCAGCAACCAAGTTTCGATGGATCGGATCCGCCGGGAAATTGAACGGACCTGCGAGTCTCTTCCCCACACCGAGCGAACGCTGTTGCCGGCAATTGACTCAGCGCGATCGCCTTTTGAAGAGAATCGCTCTGCTGACCGCGGCGGAGCCAACAGTCGCGCGAACGCAACTTCTTGACGCTTACGTCTCCGAGGTACGACGCGATCAAGAATGGGCAATCAAACCCGCGGTTGAAATCTCCATCTTATACCTTACCACTCCAAAGGCGCTTTAGATTTCAGTCGCGTTCGATTCGTCCCGATCACGGGCGCGGATCCAAAGCTCGGCGCGTACCGGCGGGTATTCCGCTCCATTCCTTGTAGCGTCTGATCACTCAACGGACAATCCGCTCGTCGTTCCATCCGCACAACTGCTCGTCCGAACGATACATGGGACCTTCGCCGGTCAAGAGCCAGTGTGTGTCGACCCGAAATGTCTCGATGAAGCGGAGAAGAATCTCACCCGGAATGGTGACGCCGGCCTCATAGTTGAGCCACGTCTGCAACGGGAGGCCCAGTTTCATGGCCAGGAACGGTGCGCCGGTTTGTCCGTACCGCTCGAGGCGAACCTGGCTCAACCTCTTACCCAGCAACCCCTTGAGCCGTTTCGGATATTCCGTCCTCATCGTCAATCCTCCTTGAAACTGATCGAACTCTACCGAACGTTTGTGCGCTCCCCGGCTTCGGAGAGCGGACGTCACGAATGAGACAGGCCAAAATGGAGAGGCTCATCGGCGACTGTGTCTTAGAACATAGGACATTGCGCAGCGAGATGAGAACAAAAAAACGGAAAAAACTCGGGATGCATCCGGCTCAAAAGAGCTCGCGGATCGGTTCGCCTACGGCCAGTCGGAACGGCCGGTTGGTCGCGTCGTGGGGACTCACCAACGCCGAAAGTCGTGTAAGGACAGATCGTCAGTCCATGCCGTGGTCGTCACGCTTTGGTACCCCGAACTTCCCGGCTTCGCCCACGCGCTCGGAAGCGTCGCGTTAGTAGTCCCGCTGTTTACCCATGTCGTCATACTCGAAATTGGCTGGGGGTGACCGCATGCGATCGACGTCAAGCCAACGCTTCCAGCAGCGCGCCGGCTTCCACCAGATCCGGCGTTGTCTGTCCTTCTTTATAAGTGGCGTGAATGCTGGCCAACATCTCGTAAGCTTCGCCGCGGCGGCCCCGCCGCTGCCACAGGCGTGCGAGACTCATCGAGGCCCGCAGTTCCCATGCCTTGCTCTGCTGGCGCCGGGCTGCCTCGATGGATCGGGTGAAACGGTCCTCCGCGGCCGCCGCGTCGGGCGACTCGGCTAGCAGCAACTCGCCCTTTAGCCGGTGCAGTTCGGCCTCCTGTACGTGATCGTTGTTTTTCTCAACCAGAGCGAGGCCCTCGTCCAGCGCCGCGTGCGCCTCCTCAAACCGGGCGGCCTTAATGTAGGCGTCGGCCAAGACGCTGAGGTGGAACGGGCGGAGAATCTCGGCGCCGGTCTCCTTGAAGGCTCCCATGCCCTTCTTGATCAATGGCAGCGATTCTTCTTGCCGACCTTGCAGGAGCATCCCCGCACCTCTGAAAAACGTTCCCGTGGCTTGCCACAACGCAAAACCCTGGTCAGTGGCGATCGCAATTTCTTCATCCGCAACCTTCTGAGTTTCGACTCCCAGCCGGCAAGACTGGTACAGCCAGGCGGTGTGATGCAGACAGTAAGCCAGGCTGAACGGGTGACCCAGATCGCGGGCCAGTTGACACACTTCCTGATTGACCGAGAGCGCCTGGTCAGGATAGCCGAGATGCCATAGGGCCATCGCCAGATTGCAGCGGATATGGAAGGCGGCGTTGTGGCTCGTCAGTGCGGCCCAAAACGTGATTCGCTCTTGGTCGTCGAACTCGGCAAGCGCCTCTGCAAAGCAGTCGCGTGCACTGGCAAAATCTCCCCGATAGAGCATCGTCTGGCCGCAGATGTAAGAGGCCTCCATCATGGCCCCGGGGTCGTTCAATGCCCTGGCGAATTGCATCACTTCGGCTACCAATTCCGTACACACCCGGATCTCGCCACGCACGAAACGCCACTCCCAGATGCCCACGAGAATCGCGAGGAGTTGCGGTGAATGTCCGGTCGCGCTCGACATAGCACGCGTGCCCTGCCAAAAACCGGGCCGATCTCCGGCGCTGCATAACCGCGGGATGCGATGTAGGCGGCACCCAGCGCACTCAATAGTTCTAATTCTCGAGCGTCCCGATCGGGCGACTCATCCAGGGCGCCGAGCAGCGCTAGCCCTCGCGTCAGGTGACCGATCGCCTCGTTCTCGTCCGATCGTTGCCGTGAGCGCAGTCCTGCCTTGAGCCAATAGCCGACCGCGGTTTCGGCCACGCCCGCCTCGGTGAAGTGGTGAGCAACGAGCTCAGGCCGTGTTGCGGTCGTCTCTGGGAACCGCGATTCCAGCGCCTCGGCGATCCGTCCGTGAAACTGTTGCCGCTTTACTTTCAAGAGCGAGTTGTATAACGCGTCTTCCACCAGCGCGTGCTTGAAGGTGTATTGGCAACGAGGAACACGGCCCTTCGCATAAAGGATTTCGGCCCGCACCAACTTGGCGAGCTCAATTTGGAGCGTTTGCTCGTCGAGGTCCGACACGGCCGCGAGTAGCTCATAGCTGAATTCACGACCAATCGTCGCGGCGATCTGGGCCACGTCGCGCCCGCCATCCATACGGTCTACGCGGGCCATGACCAGGTCTTGAAGCGTGGCCGGAATCTCGCGCCTGAGCCAGGCCTTGAAATCCGTGTCGTCTTGCCCGGACTGGTCCAGTCGGACCGACTCCTGCAACATCTTCGTAAACTCTTCAACGAACAACGGCACGCCGCCGGCCCGGTCGTAGACTTGCTCCACGACCGATTCCGGCAGTGAGGCCCCTGCCTTCGCCCGCATCAACTCGCCAACCTGGCGGCGGGTAAGGCGGTTTAAAGCCAGGCTCGTCTGGTGTGCGACGGCGGTCCAGGGAGTCTTGAACTCGGGGCGGAACGTAAGCAGAGCGAGGATCGCATCGTTCTGGCCCTCGGCGAGGAACTGTCCCAGAAACTCGAGGGTGGATGCGTCCGCCCAATGCAGGTCCTCGACAACGAGCAGGACCGGCCTCCGGGCAGCGCGCATGTGCAGCCACTCCGACAAGGCAGCGAACGTCTCCTCTCTCTGCCTGGCCGGCGTCAAGGCCGCCGGTGCGAAGCGATCCGTGGTAGGGAGCGACAGTAATGCCGCCCACAGCGGTACGGTATCTGGTTGGTCCAGCTCATACTGCTCCAACCAGCGTACCAAGCGGTCGAACCGGGCCGATGGCGGTTCCTCACGGCTGAAGGCGAGTGCTCGCTCGTAGAAGTCGATAGAGGGATATAGCCCGCTGTTCTGATGGTGGGGAGAGCAACGCCACTCGATGACCGGCGCATCCACGTCCCCTTCGACCGTCTGCCCCAAGACGTGTTCCTTCAAAGTGTACACGACGCGGGACTTGCCGACGCCAGGCTCGCCCACGAGCAAGACGACCTGGCCCATGCCCTCCTGGGCCTGATCCCATCGATCTTTGAGCAAGTTTATTTCGTGATCGCGGCCGGTGAGCGGTGAAAGCCCGGCGGGGCCCGATTCCTCGACGGCGCTGCGGGCTGCGCCGACTCCCTTGACCAGGAAGAGTTCGATGGTCTGCGCGACGCCTTTGATCTTGCGAGAACCTAGGCTGGTGCAGTCGAACTGGGCCCGGATCAAACTCCGCGTGGCCGCGCTGCACACGATCTGGCCGGGCTCGGCGAAATCCGCCAGCCTTATCGCCACGTTCCGGGCCTCTCCTACCAGAGAAACCGACTCGTCTCCCGCCTCCACGACGGCCGGCCCCGTGTGAATGCCGACCCACGGATTTAGGTCCAACTTTTGCTCGCGGCGTAGCCGTTCGCCCAGGGCGTTCAAGCTCTCCAGCACGGCGAGCCCGGTTAGCATGGCGCGGTGCGCCGCGTCCTCGTAGGCCACCGGGTAGCCGAAGCAGGCCAGCAGCCCTTCCTCGCTGCACTGTACGACCGTGCCTTCGCCCTGGCGGACCGCCTGCTCGCAGGCCTGCTGGAACGCCCGCATTACCCCGGCCTGGTCCTCCGCGTCAAGACGCTCCAAATACTCGTCGGACTCAAACAGGCCGCATCCGCAGACCAGGACGGTCACCTGCCGTCGCTCGGCATCGCGGGCGCGGAAACCGGAGGATCTCGGGGTCGACGACGACCGGGCGGACGAATCGAACGCGGACGAGATCGTCTTTCCCGTTGGGATCACTGCTGAGCCTGGCCCACGCCACGATGAAAGAGCCCGATCCTCGGCCGCCGAACCAGCGATCCTCAGATCATTGGCGAAGTCTGACGCGGTGGTGTAGCGGTCTTGGAGCCGCTTCGCGAGCGACTTGAGGCACGCCTTCTCCAGCTCGGGCGGTATTTCGGGGCGAAGCTGACGGGGAGGCTGCGGCTCGTCGTCACGGACCTGCCGGAGCAGTTCGCGGGTGTCAGTCGCCCGGAAGGGCAAGCGGCCGCAGATCATCTCATAGAGCACCACGCCCAGGCTGTGGATATCGGTCCGACCGTCGATCCTGTGCGCCGCTGCCCGCGACCTGTTCTGGTGCCATGTACGCCGGGGTACCGGAGATGACGCCGAGTTCGGCAGCCGCCCGCCCCCGCCTCGTCGAGGCCGAGCCCGAAATCCACGAGGACGGGGCCGCGATCCGCGCGTCATGATGATGTTCGCCGGCTTGACGTCGCGGTGGACGATGAGCCGGGAGTGGGCGTGGGCCAGGGCGTCGGCCACGGCGGCGCGCGATCCGGGCCGCTTCCTGCCAGGCGGGCGGTTGCTCGCCAGCCATCGGCCCAGGTCGGGGCCTTCGAGGAAGTCCGAGACGATGTAAACGTGCCCGCCGTCCAGGCCGACGTCGTGGACCGTCACGATGCCTGGATGGCTCAACTGCGCGAGTCTGCGAGCTTCCTGGAGAAATCGCTCGGCCTCAATTTGCGACACCTCGGGGCCGCCGCGAAGGACCTTGACGGCCACGGGCCGATCGAGTTGCGTGTCTTGGCAAAGATAAACCGCCCCAAAACCTCCAGCTCCCAAAGCGCTCCGCACCTGGTAGCGGCCGAAGGCGGCGGGAAGGCCCGGGACGTCCCTCTGGTTTGAGGACGCGTCCGACGAGCCCGGTGTGAATTCCGTTGTCTGATACGACTCGCTCGCCAACTCCCGGATGCCTTCGGCCGAGCTTGGATGAGCAGAATCCGACTGCACGGCGACATCACCGGAGGGATCGCGGGGGAGAAATTTACCCGTAGGGTACAATGCAGCCTCTTCCTCCCAAACGTGCGACGTATCGACCTAAGCTAGTTTCCAGTATGGATCTTAGTACGGATGCCCCATCGATGTCAACTGGCCACATCACCACCCAAAAGCCGACTTTGTCAGGTCGCCAATCGTCCCGTTGGTGGTGATGCTCCCCGTCAAGGTTTAGTCGTTTAGGTCCGCTTAAGGGGGAGAAGAAGGAATGCGCCCGCCGACGATCTCGCTCGATCAACTCGTATCGTTGCCTGTGGTCTACCGCGCGGTGATCGCGCCCGCCTATGAGGACCGAAACGGCCACATGAACGTACAGTTGCCTTGATCACCTCGCACAGGCACTGACATCGCCCGCGCCTGTCTCGGGGTCCATGGGTGTATAGACAAGCTCTCACAAACTCAACGTCTTCCGCCCTTCGCGATTCCCAGCCCGATCCGGTGCATCGGCTATCCCCTTCATGTTATGATGAATCCTCCCCAGCCATCAACTTGAAGGACAACGCCGGGCATGGGCAGTTCACCGCGGACCATCCGCCGCGACATTCGGGTCTTCGTGGCGCGGTCACGCGCGAGCTTGGCTCGGTGCGAAAGCTTGTCAAGAAGGGGCTCGAAGACAACGACTATCACGCCGTCGAACAAGACAACTTTCCACCCGACCTCCGAGAGCTAAAAGAGGAGCTGGAGCGAGTCCTCGGCCCAGCCCGGACCACGAAGGAAGTCCTCGACGCGCTCGACCGCGACTATCGCAGTCAGGGGAAGCCGGCGGTCTGGTTCCTGCCGCTCAAGGAACCGATCGCTCCGCACCGCGATCAACTCCTCAGGCCGGCCAAGCCCGTCAAGTGAGGTGTTAGAATCGCTCGATCGCCAATACCGCACAGGGCAAACCCGCGGTCTGGTTTTTACCTCTGAACAAGCCGATCACGGGACACCTCGATGAGCTATTGGGCAAGAGGTCGAGAATCGACAGGCATTAAGGCTCGTTTGTCGGACACCATCGTGGTTAGGGGGATACCATTCTGAATTAATGGTCGTTCGGCTCGGTTCGGGGGACACTGCGGCGAGCGGCCGATTGCGGCTTAGGTGATCTTCCGCGACGTGAGACGCTCGACACCCATGGACCGAGGGCTAAATCCAAGGTGAAGAAGCCTCAAACGGGACCACAAGCACTTCGTCCGCATGTTGGATAAGCCTACTGATCGATCAGACAAACGCCTCTAGGAATTGCACTAAAATACGTTTATACTCGAATACATCGCGGAGTATTCGGTCGTTCTCGAAATGTACGATCTCTTCGCAACGGATCTCGTCCTGGTAGGCCGCGACGTGCCTCATTGCCTCGGCGGCGGTACCACACCTGAGCGGTTGAACTCCATCTTGGATCAGCGTGAAGCCCTGTGTCTCTTGATGCTTATGCAGATATGAAGCACCTTCTTGCTGCTGATCCCGCATTAGCACTCTCTCGAGTTGCTTGTTACGAAACGTCGCTTGATCAGCGATATCGTGGACCTCGCTCTTTCGTTCAGGGTCCAAAGCGTACTTCGGCTGTCCCTGGCTCGTCTTCTTGATAAGGATGCCGCTCAGGAACAAATCGTTTGCCACCTCTGGGGCGATATCTGCGAACCGCTCATCCACGCCACGGCCTTTGGCCAGATCGGAAGCCCAGAGATATTCTTTAGCCTTGCCGCCCCAGTAGTGACGGGCCTTTAGCTTCCTGACGATCAAAACCGAAACGATCAATTTACTCGCCAACAGGGGCTCGCCAGTTTCGTGTCGACGCCACGCCTCAACGATCGAAGCCATCAGGCCGTCTGAACTGGTCGGCGCCTTGACCAACACGACTGCACGATTACGGGCCGCAAGGACACGGAGCGCGATGGGTCGCAAGGACAGGGTCGCAAGGACACGCAGCGCGATCGTTAAATGCGACCGGATGAGTGGGGGGGGGGGATAGGTTGGATACATCGCCATGACTATGCCGATACAATGAACTTGGCGCAGTCCATTGACAGCTAGGGAGTATCCGTATACTGAAAGGCCCGGCGGTGTGATCCGGCGGCGGGCGCATTACCATGGAATCCGAAGAGTTTCTGAAGCCTATGCTCGTCGGCGGGCGGTTCGAGGGACATGCCATCCCGCTCGACTTCCTGCGCGATTTGGCCGCCCTCAACGACATCATCCTGGAAGGTGCCAGGGCGGCTTACCTCAAGGCGAACACGGATCGCAGCCGGTTGCCCAAGGGCTTCGCCGACGATTTCACCCTGTCGCTCTCGGGCGTAGAGCAGGGTAGCGTCATCCCGAAGATCACTCTGTTCTTCGGGCTGCTCGGCGCCTGGAGCGTCGGCGTCCGTCGAATATCTCCACCGGTCGCGCGATAATTTAATGCGAGGGATTCAGGCAGCCGCAGAAGACGGGCAGCCCGCTGACTTTCTGACGCCGAAGGCGCTGATGCAGTTCAAGAATTTCGGCGAACGCCTACGCGATGGCGAGGCCATCGAATTCGACGACCATGGCACCCCGGTGCGATTCACAAAGGAAGTGCGTCGTAAGCTTCTGCTATCGGCACCTGGCGTGGAAGAGATTTCCGAAGAGGTCGATCTTCGCGGCGTCGTGTGGTGTACTGATCAGAAGGAGAAGGTATTTTACATCAAACTGGCCGACGGGACAGATGTCTCTGGATCTCTCGCTGGGGATCATTACGATAACGTCATGGAATCCGCTAAGGATTATCGGAAAGGCGCGAAGATTCACCTGCAAGGCCTGGGAATCCGAAACCGGCATGGCAAGCTCTTAAGGATCGAATCCATCGAAAGTTCGAGTGTTCTGGAACCCCTGGACATCCACGCACGGCTTGAAGAGCTACGGCATCTCAAGCAAGGTTGGTTCGATGGCGAAGGTAACCCCTTCGACCCGGAGGGCATGGAATGGCTCGAAAACTCCGTGCGCAAACACTATGTGAGCGGCTTGCCCCTTCCCCGCGTCTACCCATCGCCGGATGGGCTGATCGTGTTCGAGTGGAACGCAGGCTCCAAATCAGCCTCGCTAGAGATCGACCTAGGCGACAGAGCGGGCTACTGGCATGTCTTCGATCTAATGAGGCGGAGCGATTCGACGGACGATGATTTGGATCTAGGTGATGCCGCAGGCTGGAACCGGCTGGCGGAGCATGTGGCGGCCATCCGTGAGGGCGGGCCGAGTGACTGAAAAGACGCACTGTTGAGGCAGGTGCATCCGAATTTCGTACAGAATGGCGAAGTCGGCGTACTCGCCTTCCGACCGAGTCAAAACGACAACGGCCACCTATCCGTATACGACGGCGATCAAATCACGCCGGAACGCTCGCACGTCCATTACACCGAAGTGCAAAAGCTCAGATCTGCCGGGGTTCTGGCAGTGACCGTTGCGGAATGCAATTCGGAGAGCCTTCCAGCCATGCCGAGTCCGCTCCCCGATTTCAAAGAGCATGCCCACATCGACTTCAAAGGCTGCGACAAGAAACAGCTTAGGGATAAGAGCAAAGCGCTGCCTGGCGTTTGCAGTCGAACGCAAATGGCTATTCCAGGTCGAGACCTGACCTCTTCGCTGCCCGGATGCCTCCCTAATCGAGCAGCCCCGGGGCGTGGCCGGAGGCAGACTGACCGGAATTGGCTTGTGCAAATTGAAACGCGTTGCCCGAATCTGATCCGCGATCCACAACACTCGAGATCGAAGCCTATCGGTGTTCTTGATTGGGTTTTTCGCGTTGTCGCCCGTCACCAATAGCCACGCGGGGGCTGGACGCGCCTTACTTCTTCGAGGAACGCGAACCGGGGAATTCCGGCTCGCGTTAATGGGCGGGGTAGACCTGGGTGGTCCCCCACCCACGAAGAACGCGAACAGGCGGCGCATCAGGAAGTGCGCGGCCAGGTCGGGAGTGTACCCCGATTGTTCGAGCGATCGGGCCAGCTCGGCGAGCTTGGCTGCGACCTCGCGCGTGACCTTCGCCGTCCGCCTGCTGGGGTCAAGGGCCAACGGCTCGGTCCAGACCAGCCTCAATCGCTCGCGGATCTTCTCGTCGGCCAGGCCGCGAAGCTCGATGCGGTGCGTGCCCGGGTCGGGAAAGGGGATGTAGGTGCGGCCCTGGCGCGAAAAGTCGGCGAAAAGCTCGATCGTGTGGCCGACGTCCACCACGGCGATGAAGGGCGGGTTGTGCTCCGAGGATGGCAAATTGCGGACGTAAAGCTCGGCTTGGCCCTTGGCCTCGTACATCGCGGCGTCCCAGCCCGCCGTTCCACGCACCGCGGTGCCCCGCTTCATCTTTTTCGGGGCGGAAAGCGTGAACGCCTCGGGCTCGGCAACCTTGTTGCTCCCTTGCTTGGCTTCTAAGACGAAGCAGTCGCGTTTGTAGAGGTCGATCCGCTTGACGGTGGTCTTTCCGTCCGGGTTGGGGAATGGGACCGCGCGTTCGAACACATACGCGTTCTTCTCGTCGTCGGGCCCGGCCGGGTCGGGACGGGGGACTTCGAGAAGGCCCCACAGCTCGTTCATGAACATCGAGTAGTTGGCTCGTTCCGCAGCACCCGAGGCTTCCCAGCGCCGAAAGAACTCATCCAGCGTCGCGGGAGTTTCAGCCGAATCAGCCATGACAGTTAGTTCCGCCAGTGAAGTACGTGTACGGAACTTAGCCTATCGGCGAGGAGGCGTTAATGCAAGCATTCGGGATGACCGATTCGCGGGGGAGATTTTGTCCACGGAAGGGACGGAATCGCACGGAAAACGGGAGGCGCTGCTATGCGCCGCCGAGCCAGAGCAGACACGACACTCCTGGCCGAACACCACCCGAGGGAAACCGATGGCAAGGGGCCCACTCTGCCGGCTGTGTCAGCGGCAATACTAACCCGACGCGCGAGCGAGGGGGACGCATGCCGGCGCCGCGAGTAACTCGCGGCAATCCTCGCTGGCGCGTCGGGTTAGTATGGGCTTCGGCAGCGCGCCGTCCGCTAACGATCTGAATGACCGCCCAGACGTTCAATTGGCCCTTGTTTGGGGTGGTAAGAGCGAGATGCTGCCCGTCGGCCGCCTTACGCAAAGTAAGGTTAGGTTCCTACATACCGCCCGCCTTCAAGAGTGCGTGCCTGACGGAGCCATACCAACGTCTCCAGGAGTTCAGCTACGAGCTTCGTATTGGCCCGCAGGAAGAGGGGGCAATTTCTCCGAGGTCAGGCCGGCCGGGTGCTCGGCGAGAACCGCGCGAACGGCCTGGGCTTGCTCGGGCAAGGTCCTGGGCCAAGGGCGATTATCCGCCTTGATGGCCGGGGGTGCGGGTTGTTCCCGGTTTTTAGGACCCGAACCAGGCTGTGCTCGTGAGCAGTCTGATCCTTCTTCGTGAGCGGCTCCCTCGGCCGGAGCTTGCCAATCACGTTGTAAAGGGTAACGAAGGTCGATGTGGCTTCTGATAACATAAAGGCTCATTCTCAGTCTGGTCGGTCCCCTGACTCTGGTCGCCAAACGGCAGGAGTCTGCGTTGGCTAATCCCATGCTACCCCCCCACACACGTCGGTTCCTGCTCCACATTTGCGACGTCGGCGAAGTTTTGCCACGAAGCGGCTTACTCGAATAAACAAGCAGCTTTGGCTCAGTGGACGCTCCGAATTATCCGGTTTCGTTCGGTCGCTCCAGCGTGTAAAATTCCATTATCGGGGGCACAACCGCAGTTCAGCGAGTCCGACGTCGCGGGCGACAAAGCTCAGCGCGTGCGCATGCCCGTACCTCTTGAGGGCCGTAATTCATGACCGGTCAAGTCATTCTCGATCACCTTAAGGCCGAGCGCCCGCGTTGTGCCGCAGGTACGGTCTCAAGAGTCTGGGCGTTTTCGGATCGGTGGCGAGAGGCGACGATCACGAGAGGAGCGATCTCGATATCCTGGTTACCTTCGAGGGAAAGGCCACCTTCGACCGGTCCATGGATCTGAAGCTCTATCTGGAGGATACGTTCGGTCGGTCGGTCGATCTCGGCACTCCCGACACCTTACGCCCCGAGATGAGGGACGAAGTCGAGCGAGACATCATTCATGTCGCTTGATTGTTTGGCTTCCAAGACAAAGCAGTCGCGTTTGTAGAGGTCGACCCGCTTGACGGTGGTCGTTCCGTCCGGGTTAGGGAATGGGACCGCGCGTTCGAACACATACGCGTTCTTCTCGTCGTCGGGCCCGGCCGGGTCGGGACGGGGGACTTCGAGAAGGTCGCACAGCTCGTTCAAGAACATCGAGTCGTTGGCTTGTTCCGCGGCACCCGAGGCTTCCCAGCGCCGAAAGAACTCATCCAGCGGCGCGGGGGTTTCAGCCGAATCAGCCATGACAGTTTGTTCCGTCGATGAAGTACCTGTACGGAACTTAGCCTATCGGCGTAGAGGCGTCATTGCAAGCTGTGGGGTTGACCGATGGAGCTCATTTCAGAACGAAGTACGTGTACGGAACTTAGCCTATCGGCGGGAAGGCGTTAATGCAAGAATCCGGAATGACCGAATCTCGGGGAGATTTTGTCCACGGAACGGACGGCAGCGCACGAAAAACGGGAGCGCTGCTATGCGCCGCCGAGCCAGAGCAGACACACACGGATTTTTCTAGGGCGACCGACGGTCACGCCTCGATATCCTCCCAGTGGTGGGCGTCGACATATCGAGAAAGATGCCTTGCGTTATAAGTCGCGACGATCAAGGTGTCGTTGAGGCCGGTAAAGCCCCAGCGCCTGCGCTGCCAAAATCGGGCACCTTATGAACCGCGAGTGCACCTGGCAAGTTATTCATAAACCGCGACCACGTGGATTTTGAATAAACACCGCCAAAATGCCTGCCTGTCGGCTTGAATTCGGCGGGATCGACATTCCGCTTGTATTTGAACATTTTATAGTGCTTTGGATCTGATACGGAGACGCATAGAATCTGGTCGGGTGACTCGGCGCCATCCGGCCAAGTATTGTAGTTGAAGGGGATTTCGAGCTCGACTCCTTCCTGGACTGCCCACTCGTTGTCGTCCGGCTGTTGGGACACAAAGAAGGTGGCGTTGAGCGGCTCGATGGTAACGGCGTACAGCATGCTCGGGTCTCCTTTGTGGACCGGTCGATCGACGCGGGATACTCACACCTTCAATCTTAGCGGATGTCCTTCGGCCCGTCATCGCCGTGTCGCCTGTGTGGAAAACGCTGGTTTCGGTAGCCATAAAGCGAATTCATAATAGAAGTTACAGAACCGCTAAGAACCTGTTCTAGCCGAGAAAGCCACGTTTGGCAACGGCTCAGAAGCCGCTTGCTGGGGCTTCTCTTCCATTCTCTCATCCGTGGCGATCCGCGTTATCCGTGGTTGATCTCTCCCGCGAACCAAACAAGATTCCCTACCGCTTACGACGGATGGTGCACATAACAGGGATATTCCTATCGTGCACGTTCATTTTTCTTGCATTGGTCACGCAAAGTCACGGTCTTTGTGTCATCTTACCTGTATAAGCTGACGTCCGCAGTCGGAACATTCGCCCTGATCGCAAGAGTGTGTTGTCTGCGATTCCCGTTTCGGGCAGTTCGTTCGGGGACGGCATGCGGCTGCGTGAGCTGGTTTTTGCGGACGTCGGGCTGGAAGCGTGATATACGGGAAGATATCGTCCGGGTGAAAAACTCATTTACGGGAAGAAGACGTCAGGCTGGAAAGCCTAACCTACGAGGAGTCAAGCCATGGTTGTCTCCGCGGCCAAGCTGGAAGCGAATCGCCGGAATGCTCAGAAAAGTACCGGGCCCCGCACGGAAGAAGGCAAGAAACGCTCGAGCCTCAATGCCGTCACGCTCGGCTTGAGGGCCGAGACGCTCATATTGCTCGACGAGGATCCGCTGGCGCTCGCGGACCGAAAAGAGGCATGGCGTGCCAGTCTCTTGCCACGAGACGACGTCGAGCGGAGCGCCGTCGATGACGCCGTCGAGTACGGATGGCTGCGAGACCGGGCCAGGCGAGCCCAGGCTGCCCGGTTGGCCACTCACATCGCCAACGCGGGGGTCGACCAGGCGAAACGCGAGGCGGACGAAGCACTTCGCCTGGGCCACAAACTCTTCTCGGACAATCGCGGCCCTCTGGCCGCGTACCCGCACGTTGATATCGAAAAGGACTTCAGCGACAAGCGAGTTTCCTACTCCGATCTCGTGGACGATCCCGAAGACCCCCAGCGCCTGGTCTTGCACCTCCAAGCAACGGCCGCCGGCTGCCAGTGGATGCTCGACCAGTGGTCCGAGCTGCGATCGATTCTCGCGCAAGGGCTGAGCTGGCAGTCGGCCGACAAGCTCAAGGCCGTCCGGCTGCTGGGCCGGCACCCCATCGAGGCGGCCGACGACCGGAACGTGCTCATGATATTTCTCGCCTGCCAGACGATGGAGGGCCAGCCGATCACCGTCATTCCCGAGATCTGGAAGGAGCTGCGCGATCACGAGCGGAAGCCCTATGCCCGACGCCTGGCAGGGCGGGGCATCGATCGGCTCGCGCCCGTAGGTGCAGCGGCCGCGCGCCAGGTCCTGCTGGACATCATCGAGCGTGAGTCGGCGCAGATCAAATTAAAGGCCGCCGCGCATCGCCGCCGTGCCGAGGTCATCGACGCCCTGGCCGCGGACCGCCTTCTCTTTGATGAGAGCCCCGAAGGCGAACGCCTGCGCCGTTTCGAGCTCGCCTGCGGTCGTGGTATCTGGCGCTCGTTGGACTCGCTGCGCAAGATTCGCCAGACCACGAAAAGTCCGTTGTCAGTGGTCCGTTGTCCGTTGCCAGTCGCCGATGCCCCGACCGAAGTGCTCGACGAGTGCGTGAGTACGAACGAACCCACGGCGGCGCATGAAATTGCGACGAACGAACCCACGAAGGAAAGACGGAGGAATGAGGACGGAGGACGGAAGAATGTCGCCGAACGAACCCACTGCGGTCTGCGAAAACGTGACGAACGAACCCAACGAGGTTGGGGAAAACGTGGCGAACGATCCTGCCGGTGATTCGTTGTCACTGGTCCCTTCTCCTTTGCCGGGTGTCACTTGGGGCCTTGAAGCGGTCGACGAGCCCAACGCGCCGAACGAACCCACGAGGGAAAGACGGAGGAATGAGGACGGAGGATGGAAAGAAACGCCGGACGAACCCACCGCGAGCCTTGAAGATGCGACAAGCGAACCCACCGGGGCGAGTGGGGAGCGGGGATTGGAGAGAATGGCGTTGATGGAAGAGTTCGATCCCGGCCGGTGGAGATTGGCGCGGCCGTCGAGTAAAGTAAAGTGGGCGGCATGCCGCGGCTGGAGCCCGCCTTGGCGATCCAATGTCGACTTGGATTCGAGTTCCTCTTTCCTCCGTCCTCTTTCCTCCGTCTCTTCCTGTCCTCTTCCTCTGTCCTCCGTCCTTAAGGAGGGTAGCGACCTATGATCCGGCTTCGACACCGCATTCCGCGCTTCAGACCTCGCGGGGCGAGCGTGCAGGCGATGACGGTCGGCGCTGTGGCGACGGCGTTGGCGTTTGCGATGCCGGCGCTCGCGCGAGCCGAGGGGGGGATTCCGGCGGGATCGCAAAGCGTCAGCTACCAGCGCGACATCCGGCCGATCCTGGCCGACAAGTGTTTCAAGTGCCACGGGCCCGACGCCGGCGAACGCAAAGGCAAGCTGAGGCTCGACAATGCCACGGGCACGCGCAAGGCCGGCCGCGTCGGGCAGCGCTGCCATCGTGCCCGGAAAGCTCGATGAGAGCGAGCTCTATCAGCGTATCAACGCCACCGATGCTGACGAGCGAATGCCGCCGCCCAAAAGCGGCAAATCGCTGTCGGCCGCGGAAATCGGCAAGATCAAGGCATGGATAGAGCAGGGGGCCGCGTATCAAGAACACTGGGCGTTTGTTCCACCACGGCGCCCGCCTTTGCCGACGGTGAGAAATGCCCGCTGGTGCCGGACGCCGATCGACCGGTTCATCCTCGCGCGACTGGAAGCCGAGGGACTCACTCCGGCGGCCGAGGCCGACAAGGTGACTCTGATCCGGCGGCTCAGCCTCGACTTGATCGGGCTGCCGCCCGCGATTCAAGAGGTCGGCCGCTTCGCGGCCGATGTCCGTCTGTTGCTTACGAGAAGCTGGTCGAGCGCCTGCTCGAATCGCCCCATTACGGCGAGCGCTGGGGGCGTATTTGGCTCGATGCCGCGCGTTATGCCGACTCCGACGGGTACGAAAAAGATAAGTCACGCCAGGTTTTTTTCTACCGCGACTGGGTGATCGCCGCCTTGAACCGCGACCTTCCTTATAACCAGTTCATCATCGAGCAGATCGCCGGCGATCTGCTGCCGGGAGCCACCCAAGACCAAATAGTCGCCACGGGCTACTTGCGCAATTCGATGATCAATGAAGAAGGGGGCGTCGATCCCGAGCAGTTCCGGATGGCGGCGATGTTCGACCGGATGGACTGCGTCGGAAAGGGCATTCTCGGCCTGACGATCCAGTGTGCTCAGTGCCATAGCCACAAGTACGATCCGCTCACGCAGGATGAGTATTACGGGATGTTCGCCTTCCTCAATAACGCCGACGAGGCCAATGTCGCGGTCTACACGCACGAAGAGCAGGCCAAGAAGGAAAAGATCAGCCGTGAGATCCGCGAAGTCGAAGACCTGATCCGGCGTCACAATCCCGACTGGGCCGCGCGAATGGCGGCATGGGAAGAGCGGGCCGCGGTCGATCAGTCCGCATGGGTGGTGGTGCGGCCCGCGGGTCGAGGAAGAATCGACGGGGGGAGCCAAGTACGAGGCTCTCGAGGATGGCTCGTTCTTGGTCCAGGGATATGCGCCGACCAAGCACACGGTGGTGATGTCGGTGAAGACGGACCTCACGTCGATCACGGCGTTTCGGCTGGAGTTGCTCACTGATCCGAATTTGCCGATGGGGGGGCCGGGCCGCTCGGTCAAAGGGACGGGGGCGCTGACCGAGTTTCGCGTCCAGGCCGCGCCGGCTGACGGGAAGGGGAAGCCCATCGAGGTGGAATTCGCGCGGGCCACCGCCGATATCAACCCGCCCGAGGCACCACTCGACCCGATTTTTGACGACCGCAGCGGCAAGAAGCGGTTGACCGGCCCGATCGGCTTCGCGATCGACGGCAAGAACGAGACCGCCTGGGGGACCGACACTGGCCCGGGACGACGCAATCAGCCCCGCAAGGCGGTCTTCACGGCGGAAAAGCCAGTCGGCTTTCCCGGCGGCACGACTCTGAAGTTTTTCCTGAGGCAAAACCATGGGGGCTGGAACAGCGACGACAACCAGAACTGCAATCTCGGTCGGTTCCGGCTGGCGATCACGACCGCGCCCAGTGCGAGCGTCGACCCGGTCCCTCAGCATGTCCGCGAGATCTTGGCCATACCGCGGCAGCAACGGACCAGTACACAAACGAACGCCGTGTTTCGTTATTGGCGGACGACGGTCCCGGAATGGAATGGAGCGGACGCCTGGATCGAGTCGCTCTGGAAGCAGCATCCCGAGGGATCAACTCAGCTCGCGCTCTCGGAACGTGCGAGCCGGCGGCCGACGCACCTGCTGGTCCGGGGTGATTTTCTCAAGCCGGGCAAGACGGTCGAGCCCGGGGTGCCGTCATTCTTGCACGCAATGCCGGCGGGTGCGCCTGCGACCAGGTTGACGTTCGCCCGGTGGCTGGTCGACCGCAATTCGCCGACGACGGCGCGATCGCTGGCGAATCGCGTCTGGCAGGCTTATTTCGCGACGGGGTTGGCCGCGACCACGGAAGACCTGGGCTTGCAATGCGAGCCTCCGTCGCATCCAGAGCTTCTCGACTGGCTGGCGGTCGAGTTCATGGAAAATGGCTGGAGCCTCAAGCATTTGCACCGCCTGATCGTGACGTCGGCGGTGTACCGGCAGTCGTCGCGGTCGACGCCGGAACTCCTGGCTCGAGACCCGTATAACCGCTTGCTCGCGCGTGGCCCGCGGTCTCGGGTCGACGCCGAGCTAGTCCGCGACATCGCCCTGGCGGCCAGTGGAGTGCTCGATCCCAAAATTGGTGGCCCCAGCGTGTGCCCGCCGGCGCCGGCGTTTTTGTTCCAGCCGCCGACCAGCTACGGGCCGAAAGTGTGGGCCGAGGCGGTCGGTCCCGAGCGTTATCGGCGGGCCGTTTATACGTTCCGTTACCGCTCCGTGCCTTATCCGATGCTTCAGGCCTTCGATGCCCCCAACGGCGATTTCGCGTGCGTGCGCCGGACGAGGTCGAACACGCCGCTCCAGGCACTCACGACGCTCAACGAACCGATTTACCTCGAGTGCGCGCGAGCACTGGCCTTGCGGACGCTCTGCGACGGCGGGAGCACCGATAGCGATCGCCTGGTCTACGCGTTCCGCCGCTGTCTGGCGCGGGGACCGA
This sequence comes from uncultured Isosphaeraceae bacterium, assembly GCA_963829765.1. GTDB lineage: Bacteria > Planctomycetota > Planctomycetia > Isosphaerales > Isosphaeraceae > CAWFRS01. The sequence goes on from CAWHKI010000159.1 coordinate 88,300, forward strand.
GCGAGCCCGAGACGGCGACCCTACTGGATCTGCTGCGACGCCAGACCGAGCGATTCGGGCGTCCCGACGCGGCCCCGTGGCGCTGGCGGCCAACGACCCCGCCAAGCCGCCGCTTTTGCCGCCCGGCGCGACGCCGCCGCAGCTCGCGGCCTGGACGGCCGTCGCGCGGGTGCTCTTGAATCTTGACGAGACCATTACCAAAGAGTGAGTTGATCCGATGAGACCGCCATTCCCGGGCATGGATCCTTGGCTAGAACATCCGGATCTCTGGCCCGACGTGCACAATAGCCTGATCACGGCGATCCGCGACGAGTTGATGCCGAGTGTCCTGCCGCGCTATGTGGTGCGTGTCGAGTCGCGCACGACGGTCTTGACCGGGCTCGACGTCGACCTCCTGTACCGCCCGGATTTGGGCGTCCATACCGCGAGCATGACCGGACCGAGCAGTGGCAGCGGCGTCGCAATCGCAGACCGGCCGCTGGCAAAAGCGTTCCACGTTATTGTGTCCATCGAGGATGACGAAATCGAGGAAACGTTTCTGACGATTCAGGAGCTGTCGAATCGCAAGCTCGTGACGGCAATTGAGGTCTTGTCTCCCACGAACAAGAAAACGAAAGACGCACGAGCGGATTACTTGGGAAAGCGACGCAACTTGATCCAATCCGGTGTTAACTTTGTCGAGATCGATCTGCTGCGGGCGGGTGAGCCGATGCCGGTCCGACATCAACCGCCCCGTGGCGATTATCGCGTTTTGGTCTGTCGTCCGCGATTGGGCAAGAGTGCTGAACTTTATGGTTTCTCGTACACCATGGCGATTCCGCCGATTCCCATCCCTCTCTTACCAGGGGATGTTGAGCCGATCCTCAATCTAAACGAGGTTTTGCACGCCCTCGCAAACCGGGCAAGATATGATCTATCGATCGATTATAGCGTGCCGCCCGAGCCTCCCCTACGCCCCGAAGACGAACCGTGGGCCGCGGCAATCATTGCCCAGGCATCCGATCAAGCATCGGAAGCACCTGCTGAACATGAAAAGGGAAATACGCCATGACCTGCCAGGATCATCTCTATCGCCACGCCGATCCCCAACATCTGAGCCGGCGCTGGTTTCTCGAACAGTGTGGGGTTGGCCTCGGGTCGATCGCGCTGGGGCAGTTGCTGCAAGAAGAGGGGTACGCCACGGCTCCCGGCAAGTCGACCGGCATCAACCCGTTAGCTCCTAAGGCGCCTCATCATGCGGCCAAGGCCAAGCGAGTGATCTTTCTGTTTATGGCGGGCGCGCCCAGCCATCTCGAAATGTTCGATTACAAGCCACACTTGGCGAAGTTCGACGGGACGCTACCGCCGCCGGAGTTGTTGAAAGGGTACCGGGCGGCATTCATCAACCCCAGCTCGAAGCTGCTCGGCCCCAAGTTCAGGTTTGCCCGCCACGGCCAGAGCGGCACCGAGCTTTCGGAGCTGCTACCGCACCTGGCGAAGGTGGTCGACGACATCGCCGTCGTCAAAGGAATGGTCACCGATGCCTTCAACCACGCGCCCGGGCAAATCATGATGAGCACGGGCTCGCAGATCTTCGGCCGGCCGAGCATGGGGGCGTGGGTCGGCTACGGGTTGGGCAGCGAGTCGCAAGATCTCCCCGGCTTCGTCGTTTTCAGCACGGGCAACAAAGGGCCCAGCGGCGGCAATTCCAACTGGGGCAATGGGTTCCTGCCGACCGTTTACCAGGGGGTGCAGTTCCGAAACAGCGGCGACCCCGTCTTATATTTATCCAATCCGCGCGGCGTTGACTTCGACCTCCAGCGCAACTCACTCGAGACGGTCAACAAGCTGAACGCACTGCGGCAAAGCGAGGTGGGCGATCCCGAGATCGCCACCCGGATCAACTCTTACGAGATGGCGTTTCGCATGCAGCTCACGGCTCCCGATGTGATGGATATCGGACACGAGCCGCGGCACATCCTCGACATGTACGGCGCCCAGCCGGGAAAGCCGTCGTTTGCCAATACGTGCCTGCTGGCCCGGCGATTGCTGGAGCGTGGGGTGCGGTTCGTTGAGATCTTCCATGAGTCATGGGATCAGCACAGTAACTTGGCGCACGACATCAAGGCGAACTGCAAGGTGACCGACCAGGCATGTGCCGCCCTGATCACCGACCTCAAGCAGCGCGGGCTGCTCGAGGACACACTGGTCGTCTGGGGAGGCGAATTTGGCCGCACGCCGATGGTGCAGGGGGGTGGCACCGACGGCCGCGACCATCACCCCAACGCCTTCTCGATGTGGATGGCCGGCGGCGGCGTGAAGCCCGGCCTCACCCACGGTGAGACCGACGAGCTGGGCTTCCAGGTCGTCAAAGACGCGGTCCACGTCCACGACCTGCACGCGACGCTCTTGCATTTGCTCGGCTTCGATCATAAAAGGCTGACCTATCGCTTTCAGGGCCGCGATTTTCGGCTGACCGACGTCAGCGGAGAGGTCGTCAAGGGGCTTTTGGCGTAAGTAGGGCCGGCTCGATATCGGTTTTTTTGGCAGCCTGAACTCAAATTGGGAACACGCCCACTTGCAACACCCGTCCTCAAAATCTTGCTAAATCTGTCCAGAACGCGCATGCTAACAAAATGAACAGCGGGGAAACGAGATGTCTTCCGTGGTGGAAACCTTCCCGAACCAGTTCCCTGATCGGGAGTACGAGATCGAGATCACTTGCCCGGAATTCACGGCGGTCTGTCCCAAGACGGGCCAGCCCGATTTTGGAACGATCGTCATCCATTATGTCCCTGCGGCCACGTGCCTCGAGCTTAAGAGTCTCAAGCTTTATTTGGCCGGCTACCGCGACCGGGGGATCTTTTATGAGCACGTGGTCAACACGATCCTCGACGATTTGGCCGCGAGCTGTCAGCCAAGGAAGCTCAAGGTGATCGGTCAGTTCAACCCACGGGGAGGGATCACGTCTCGTGTCACGGCGACTTACGAGGAAACGCTGTGACGACCTCGCTCACCGTGAGAGAAAAGGCGCGAAACGCGAATAGCTAATAGAGGGTATAGAACTAGTTGCAAGGCTTTTTGATGTGATCGGAGAAATGGTGAAACCGGGGCTTGTCACGCTCACGACGGATTTCGGCCTGGGTGGTCCGTACGTGGCCGCGCTCAAGGGGGTGTTGATCGATTTGGCCCCCGGAACGCAATTTGTCGATGTCTGTCATACAATTTCGCCGCAGAACGTCCTGGAAGGGGGGTTCGTACTGGCTGGCATCGTCGATGTCTTTCCCAAGGAGACGGTTCACCTCGTGGTGATCGATCCGGGGGTGGGCACAGATCGCAGACTGATCGCGGTCTCGGTCGCGGATCAATGGTTTGTGTTGCCCGACAATGGGTTGATCACGGGAGTACTGCGGGGGACGAAGGCTTCGGGGATCTGGGAACTCACCAACCCGGCTTTGCGTCGCTCAGTCGTGTCGGCCACGTTTCACGGGCGCGACATCCTCGCCCCAGCGGCCGCTCATCTGGTAAAAGGGGGCGACCCGGCCGAACTCGGCCCCCGTTTGGAAAAGTTCGTTTCTCTGAGGAACTTCGAGCCGAACGCCGATGAGCATGGATTCGTCGGGGAGGTGATTTTTCGGGACGCGTTCGGCAACCTGATTACAAATATTAACGCCGATCATTTGGCGAATAGGCCTCGAGACTCCTGGATCATCGAGATCGCCGGCGAGCAAATTCAGGGAATCGTCCGTACTTACGGTGATTGTCCTGCCGGAACACTGGTTGCCTTGATCGGCAGTTCGGGTTGGCTTGAAGTCTCCGTGGTTAACGGCGACGCCGCTCGTCAACTTACCGCGGGATCGGGGAACACGGTCTGGGTGCGGCGGGGTTAATGAGTATGTGCTGCCCCGTTAAATAAGTCAATTACGTATATCGTTCGATCAATGTCGTCCGGGGCGATTTTCGGAAGTCTCAGTAAGTCAGACCGTTTCACCGCGAGGATCATTGGTCCGACGCACATTTCCCGTCTCGACCCTTTATAAACGAATAGACCCCATCATGGCTCGAGAGATTCCCAACAAGCCGCACCCGACACCGAACCCCGACGGTTGGCACGCGTTCGGCTCACACCAGGGATCAGACGAGGCGGCTTACTTCCCTCTAGGGCCAGAGGACGCGTCTGCCACCGAGGTTCCTCTGTACGATGCTCGGTTCGACGATCTGAGCGAGAGCTTGTATCCGCCGATAGCCGACCCGGACCCCATATTGATCGCACATTCTTCCTCAGACATGGTCCGACTCACCTCGCCAGAGAACGACGCGGTCCCCATCACTGTTAAAGAAGGCAAAAAGCAGCCGCGAACTTCGGAGATATTCGATGCCGTCGGATCTAGATCTGATGATTCGCAACAGGCGACTTCGATTGTTGACGCCGCAGAGGCACCCTCGCCGCGCGAGAGATGGTCAGACATGGAGACCGTGTTCGAGGGGGGCCTCGTCGAAACGAGCGAGTCGCTGGGGCAACGCCCGCGAACGACTCGCGCGGTGGGATGGGCTTGGGACGACGATCGGCTCGAGCCTCGCACCCCCTGGGCCCTGTTGATACTGATGACTTACTCAAGCGCCGTCACCTTGGCCCTCACCTGGTTCGTGTGGACGGGTCGAACAGCGAGGTCTACCGAGTCTCGTCCTGCCGATATCAATCAGACGGAAGTGGAGTCGGTGCCGAAGATCGCGAGCGCGTCGCCGGTGGGCGTCTTGCCGCCGCTGCCCGAAGAGAATGTCGCGGGCGTGGGAAATAAAATTCAGATCGGCGAACTGGAAGTCACCCCACTGGGCATCGCGCTCACCCCGCTGAGCCTGGTGCGTTCGATTGATCCGAGCGACGGCAAGCGTGAAGAGTCGGCGTCGTTGGTCCTGCGACTCAAGCTTACAAACATTTCCTCCGCCCATGAGTTCGCTCCTCTGGAACGTCGGTTTATTCGCGAGCAAACCGCGGCGGTGGATCGTTCCACGATCGTGGCATCGCAGGGGCGGGCCATCGATCTATTTCCCTTAGCGGTCGATAGCGAATGGTTGATCGAGGGCCAGGTTTTTACGACGCTGAAACCGGGCGAAACCGTGGAAACCCTCATTGCTAGCGAGCCCGGGGTCGCGGACAGGCTTACCGATGACATGACGTGGCACGTGCGCTTACGGATCAGCCCGTACAGAACCGACGTTATGGGCGTGCGATTTGACAAAAGCGAAATTCAAGAGTGATCCGTTTAATTTTTTGTTAATTTCGGAGAGCCGAGGTTCCCATGACGTCAACTCCTGCCGCAGAAGGTCGTCGTGGTGGTTGGAACGCTCGGCGCGAACTTTAGGTGATCCACATGGTCAAGAAACCGGATCAGTTCATAAGCCTGATCGCGTCCGAGCAACTCGACGAGTCGGGGCTCGGCCGATAGTTCCTCGATGGTCTTGGCTCGCCAGGCAGGCCCATTTTTATCGGCCAATAGTTCCCGTATGGAGTGGGACAGCGCGACCAATTGGCCGCGGGGCGAAATGTCGCGCGGGCCCTGCTGAGAACGATCAAACGCAGCCAGCCCAACCCGCGCCGCGGCTCGCTTTCTCCACACGAACCAGCCGACGAACAGCAATGCCACGGCTGCGCCGACGGCGAGGTAAAGCCCGATCGGTTGTGTCTCGCTCCACGGTTCAGGGCCGAGGTTGGGTCGAGGTGGAACGAACCCTTGAGCGCTCGATGGGTTCACCGCGGGCCTCGACGGGTCGCCCGTTTGGAAAAGAGCTCGATCAGCGGCACGATCGGATCAATGTTCGTAGGCATGGTGAAGGCCTCGATTCCAGAATGAGCGCACCAACGCTGAAACGCTTGCGACCGTTCGCGAGCGGCGTGCTTATAGCGTTTCTTTACCCGTACCGAGCTTGAGTCGACCATGCGAGTTTGGCCCCCCTCCGCGTCTTCGAGGACAATCAATCCGGCGTCGGGCAGCTTCTCTTCACGAGGATCGACGACGCGGAGCGCAATCGCATCGTGCCGTCGGGCTACCCGCCGCCAGGATCCCGCCGGCTCTTCGGTCACGAAATCGCTGATCACGACCAGCATGCCGCGCCTGGCGGTGCGCAGCACACGTGTTAATCCAACGCCCAGGTTGGTCTTGGGCGAGCTTGTCGGCGTAGCCACCAAGGCACGCACGATCTGTGCAAGGTGGCGGGCTCCGCCGGCCGGATTAAGTTCGAGCTCGATCCGATCGCTAACCAGTATCAAACCGGCACGGTCGCCGTTCTGAATGGCGGCCGTTGCTAGCAATGCGGCCGCCTGAGCAGCCCGATCGGCCTTGGTCGTCCGTTCGGCCCCAAAGCGCATGCTCGCCGAGACGTCGACGACCAGCCAGAGCGAGAGTGCTCGCTCCTCGACGAATCGCCGCACGAATGGCCGGCCTTGCCGCGCGGTCACATTCCAGTCGAGGTGCCGCACGTCATCGCCGGGTTCGTAGGCGCGAAGCTCGGCGAACGTTAAGCCGATCCCCGGGCGGGCGCCGTGATAGCGCCGGCAAGTTGCGAAACCACTCGTGGGCGTACGCGAAACCTGAGACGTCGCGCACGTTGGATAAGGGCCGTGGCATCAAGCGACGGCGGACGTCGAGGAGCTTCGCGACGGAGAAAGGGCCAGAACATGGTCGAAGAACCAGAACGCCGCCACGGCGTCCCGTTGGGTTAAAGTTCGATCCAGCGGACGCGAGATGTTATTCTAAGGCAAAGCGTGTCGGCCGTCTCCCCAAGCAAAAAACCAGTGTCTCCGCTTCGGAACCGCCGAAGCACGCTTGCACCAAGAGCATGAGCGAGTTACTATATACAAAGTTATAGTATATGGTGGTTCGGAAGCAAACTGGGATTGTTTGTTCGCGAATTTCTGTGTCTTTTGGGGGAATTATCGAGAGACCCGGGCCGACGCCGACGCGCTAGGCGGTGTTAACGTTTGTTCGATCACTCAGTGACAATCGAGATGATGGGGCGGATGCTGGCGCGCTAGCAGCCATGCTTGTGTCGTTCCCAAGGTCGAGGCTCGGATCAAGGCGCAGATGATAGGCTGAGAGGGAGTAATGGCAAAGCGGAACCGTCGTTTGGATGGTGAAGCAGGGAATAAGGGCCGGCGTTCGGGCGAGTACGTCGAGGACGTGCCGCTGGCGGAAGCGACGAGGTCGCGTTATCTCAATTACGCCCTCTCGGTCATCACGTCGCGCGCATTGCCTGATTTGCGGGATGGGCTCAAGCCGGTTCAACGGCGCATCTTGTATGCGATGTGGCATGACCTGCACGTCACGGCTGACGGACGTTACATCAAGTGCGCGGCCGTGGTCGGCGAGGTCATGAAGACCTATCACCCGCACGGTGACCAGTCGATTTACGACGCCTTGGTGCGAATGGCGCAGCCGTTCCGTCTCAGGCAGACGCTGGTCGACGGTTACGGCAATTTTGGTTCGATCGACGGCGATCCGCCTGCAGCCATGCGCTATACCGAGTGCCGGCTGACGCCGATCGCCCAAACTCTGTTGAGCGAGCTGCGCGAGCAGACGGTCGATTACCGGCCCAATTATGCCTCGACGGCGGACGAGCCGGTTGTCCTGCCCGCTCAGTTCCCGAACTTGTTGGTCAACGGGGTTTCGGGGATCGCCGTCGGCATGGCGACCAACATCCCTCCACATAACTTGAAAGAGGTGGTGAGCGCGCTCGTGCTGCTCCTGGATAACCGCGAGCTCACGCTCGAGCGGCTGCTCAAGTCGGTGCACGGGCCCGATTTTCCGACGGGCGGCGTGATCCTCAACTCGACCGAGGAGATCCGGCAGATCTATGCGACCGGTCAGGGGACGATCAAGCTGCGGGGTACCTACGAGCCTCATCCAGACCGACCGAACGCTGTCTTGATCACTTCGATTCCCTACGGCATCGAGAAAGACCCCCTGGTCGAACGAATCGGCGAGCTGATCGCCAAGGGCCAAGTTCCGCAATTGACGAACGTCAAGGACTTGAGCACGGACGACATCCGGATTTTGCTCGAGCTGAGGCCGGGAGCCAACGCTGACGCGGCACTGGCCTATCTCTACAAGAATACGCCCCTTCAGATCAATTACAGCATCAATCTCACCTGCCTGCTGCCGGCCGCGGGGGCCGAGGTCGCGGTTCCGGCCAGGCTGGATTTAAAGACGATCCTTCAACAATTCCTCGACTTTCGTCTGGAGATCGTCACCCGCCGGCTTCAGTTTGAGTTAAAGAACCTGCTCGCGCGGATTCACATCCTTGAAGGCTTCGCGATCGTATTCAAGAACCTTGACGAGGCGATCAAGATCATTCGCAACAGCGACGGCAAGGCTGACGCGGCCCCCAAGTTGATCGCGCGGTTTGAGCTGTCCGAGCTTCAGGCCGACGCGGTGCTGGAAACCAAGCTCTACCGCTTGGGCAAGCTCGAAATTCGCGACATCCTCGAAGAGCTCGCCGACAAGCGGAAGCGTGCGAAGGAAATCCAGCAACTGCTCGCCGATGAGCCTGCCCTCTGGCAAATCATTCGGGGCGAGCTCAAAGCGATTGCCCAGACCTTTGGCGAGCCGCGCCGCACCAGGATCGAAGTCCCGGCGGCCCCGATCGAGTTCCGCGAGGAAGATTATATTGTCGACGAGGATGCCTGGGTGATCGTCACTCGCGACGGTTGGACCAAGCGCCAGAAATCGTTCACCGACGTCGCCAGCATCCGCGTGCGTGACGACGACCGGGTCGGCTGGGTCTATCGGGCCCGAGCACGACAGACCCTCACGTTTTTTACCGATCGCGGCATCGCCTATACGATGCGGGTTAACGACCTCCCCATGACGACGGGGCACGGCGATCCGATCCAGAAGCAGTTTGCCTTCGAAGACCAGGAGCACATTGTCAGCGTCATTTGCCACGATCCCCGTTGCCTGCCTGACTGGACCAAACATCCCCAGACACCGCCCCGTATGGTCCAGCGGCTTCTGGGAGGCGACGCCGACCCCACCGACGAGGCCGAAGCCCGATCCGCGCATGCTCACGAGGTCGGCGAAGCCAACGGCAATGGCGCCGTCCCGGGTTTGCCCGCCCCGCCATACGCAATTGCCTTGACCGCGGGGGGCAAGGTGCTTCGGTTCGCGCTGGCGCCCCTTGCCGCGGTTTCGACGCGGAAGGGCCGGCTTGTCATCAGGCTCGACCCCGCGTTCAAGGAAGATGTGGTCGTCGGAGTCGAGGCAACCGACGGCTCAGAAAACGTCTGCTTGGCCACCCGTGCCGCGCGGGTGCTGATTTTCCCGGCCACCGACGCTAACGTCGTTGCGGGGGCGGCCCGCGGCGTCAACGCGATTCGGCTTGCGGCCAAGGACCGCGTCATCGGCTTCGTGCTCGCCAACAAAAAACGCGAAGGCTTGACCGTGCGGACAAGTCGCGGAGCTACCCAGATCGTGCGGGCCACCAAGTATCCGGTCACCTCGCGCGGCGGCAAGGGATATTCGATCCTTCAACGAGGCTCGCTCGAAGCCGTGCTCCCGGCCGAGGCCGAGCCGATCCCGTCGCTCGAAGAAGTCGGCGAGATACCGCCGACGCGTAATACCGCGGGGGAGCATCGGGAAAGAAACGGAGAGGTGGAGGAAGGAAGCGAATGATGTCATTCGAGACCAGCTCATGATTCCAAAGGAACTTCAGTTCATCGTGGTTGGGGCCGTCCACGGCGAGCAAAATAGCGAAACCTCCGGGTGCGAACCTCAAACGACCCAATCGGCATCTGTCTCATCGTGAAAACTGTTGCTTGACAGGATGAATCTGTCACGGAAACGACTATGTCTACTGGAACCTACACAGCAAAATCGATCACGGTACTCGAGGGGCTCGAGGCCGTGCGGCGCAGGCCGGGCATGTATATCGGCGGCGTCGACAAAACAGGTTTTCATCACCTGCTCTGGGAAATCGTCGACAACGCCGTTGACGAAGTCATGAACGGGCACGCGACTCGGATCATCGTGACGCTCCACTCGGATGGCAAGACGATGTCCGTGGCCGACAACGGCCGCGGCATTCCGGTTGACAGCCATCCCAAGTCCGGCAAGAGCGCCCTCGAGGTCATCTTCACAACGCTCCACGCTGGCGGCAAGTTTGATAACGATGCCTACAAGGTGGCCGGCGGGCTGCATGGCGTCGGCGCCAGCGTCGTCAACGCCCTGAGTAAGAGCCTGACCGCTGAAGTGCGGCGTGACGGAAAAACTTACATTCAGCACTACCGCCGCGGCAAGCCTCAGGGGCCTGTGGAAAAGGGAGAGCCATCGCGAGGGACCGGAACAACGATCACCTACACGCCCGATCCGGAGATTTTTCAGGACCTCAATTACGATACGGCGCTGATCGCCGAACGACTCGAGGTCAAGACCTTCCTCAACAAGGGCCTGGTGATCCAGTTCGTTGATCAAAAGAACAAGACGAACGTTGAGTTCCGGCACGATGGAGGCGTGGTCGATTTCCTCGACGCCATCAATCTTCAGCGCACCGACCAGCGAGTCGCGCAGTTGCCCTTTGTGCTCGAACGCGAAGACGAGGACGAGGGACTGCGCTGCCACCTGGCACTGGCCTGGACCGAGGCGACTGATGAAGACATCCGCTCATTCGTCAACACGATTCCCACCCGCGACGGGGGCACCCACGAGCTGGGGATGCTGGCGGCGGTGGGCACGGCGGTGCAGCGGTTCATGGAGACGCACGATCTGGTCAAGAAGGGCATGGAGATCAAGCGTGAGGACATCCGCGAAGGGTTGACCGCCGTACTCTCGGTGTGCGTGCGCGAGCCGCAATTTCAAGGCCAGACCAAAGGGCGGCTCAATAACCCAGAGGTCAAGCGCAGATCGAGTCGATGACGCGCCCGGCGCTCGAGAACTTCCTCTTGAAGAACAAGAGCGTCGGAGACGCGATCGCGGCCCGCGTGATTTCCGCGGCCAAGGCCCGCGAAGCCAGCCGCGCCGCCGCCAGTCAGGTGCGCCGCAAGACCGCGATCAGCGGCCGGCTCAATCTTCCCGGCAAGCTGCACGACTGCGACAGTACAAACCCCGACGAGTCGGAGTCTTTATCGTCGAAGGTGACAGCGCGGGCGGATCGGCCAAACAGGGCGCGACCGCGACATCCAGGCGATACTCCCCTTGAAAGGCAAGGTCTTGAACGCCGAACAGGCGGGCAAGGCCAAGGTGCTGGACAATAAAGAGCTGACCGACATCATCAGCGCACTCGGTTGCGGCATGGACGACCACTACGATCCCGCCCGGCTGCGCTATGGAAAGGTAATCCTCCTCACCGACGCCGACAGTGACGGACACCACATCGCCACCTTGCTCCTCACGTTCTTTTATCGGCACGTCCCCAGCCTTTTCGCCGACGGGCGCATTTACCTGGCGTGTCCGCCGCTTTATAAAATCGCGTGGGGGAAGGAAACCTTCTGGGCATCAGACGATGCGGCACGCGATCGAATTTTGGCCGGGCTGCCTAAGAATGCCAAGCCCAACATCACGCGCTTTAAGGGCCTGGGTGAGATGCCGGCGCCCTTGCTGTTCGAGACGACCCTCGACCCATACCGCCGGCGCTTACTCCGCGTCGTCATCCCAGACGATGACCGCCCCTACACCGACCGGACCGTCAGCGACCTGATGGGCAAAGAGCCCGAAGCCCGCTTCAAGTTCATCATGGAGGAGGCGTATACCGCCAAAGACATCGACATTTGATTGAGCGACCGGGCCACTTTAATAGGCGTCGCTACTAATCACTTCGCCGCCGTTGCGGGTCGCGAGCATCTGGTAAACGCCAACCTTCGCGCCTTGGGCGATCGTGAGAACGCCGTTGACAGCGGTTACACCTGGGGGATAGCCGGTCGTGGGATCGATCGTCCAAGCGTCGATCGAATCTTTGAGGAACCTTACCGAGCCGTCGGCGAAGGAGAAGTTTGCCCCGCCGGGGTGGAAGCTTGAGGCCGAGCTAGTGTCGGAATCGCCGAGATTGTTGTTGACGTCCTGCAGCTTATTGAACGGGTTGATGGGGTACAATGCCTCAAACATCGTGTCGCTGGCGTATCCGTCGGCCCACCAGCCGAAGCAGTTTTGGTCGAACGCCGGGAACTCGCCGTTCGCTCGTTCGCCAAACATGATCGTATTGCTCGTGCCGTCCATGATGTTCGCGGAGTTAACCGACCTGTTGAGACTGAACATTCCGTTGTCGGCACCAAGGATCATGGCACACGCCAAGCCGGTCGGGCTGTCTCCGCAACCCAAGTACGTGGGGTCAGGGTAGTATGGACCGCCATTGCCGGCATAACTCGTGAAACGAAACGAGAAGTTCGGCGAGTTAAGGAACGCGCCGGAATTGACCAGCCGCGAGATGTTGCTATCGCTGGGGCACCAGAGCGTGGTCAAGCCCGTGATGTAAATCGTCTGGTTCTCGGCGACGTAGATACTGCGACTGAAGTTCATCGCGTCAAAGAGCGGCTGCTGTTCGAGCTGTCCCAGCATCGAGACAAAAATGCTCTGTGAGGGGAAGTAATTGACCCCAGCGAACGGCGACATCAATGGATCGTACATCAATTGCGATGTCATCGGAAACCCACCATAGGCCGAAACATAATTCTGTGCGGCCAAGCCCAGTTGCTTCAAGTTGCTGACGCACTGGATTCGGCGAGCGGCTTCGCGCGCGGCCTGAACAGCGGGCAAGAACACCGCGATCAACACGGCGATGATCGCGATCACGACCATTAACTCGATCAAGGTAAACCCACGGAACCGGAAGCGGAGTCGATATGGCGACATCATGGATTGGATCTCCCAATAGTGCGAGAATGCAGTTTTCTTGGTTGGGATCTGATGTTAGCGCCGAGATTTGTGTGAGCGGCGTTCGACGAACCCCTTTTTGGCAGCTCTGAACAGCGCCAACGGGTCGTTGACTATTGACTGTGGTCGACGGGTAAGCCGACGGCGGCTTATTGTTTCTTGGATTCGGGGAGCGCTTGGGGATTCTTGTCCGCGCCCTTCAGCCGTTGAAGTTTATTGCCAGACTGGGTCACGACCGATTCTCCCCCGCCACAGCCCACGGCCGCGACGATGAGAACTTTGATGAAAAACGAACGTCGAGGGACGTTTTCTGCTGAATCCGCCATAAATCGCTCTCCAAACATCGGAGGCCCAGCTCGAAGTGGCATGCACATCTGGCGAAATCCGGCATCTCACTTTCTGTAATGCTATACGGTGCGAGCCTCTCGTCAAGGGACTCGTCGGAGAAAAAATTGGGTGCTGTTTCGGTGGCCGACCGCTCACAGCGACCTATCGGCGAGCCCCCCCACAACCTGAACCCAGGCCAACGTGATCTCAACGACGGATTCATCGGGATCCGCGACTTGGTCTGGGCGATCGCGGACGACACTTTACAATGGAGGTCTCAGAACAGTGACCAGAGGAATAGTGAATGTTCACGAGCATGATCGAAGCCGCCGGGCTGACCAAGACCTATCGCGTCGTCCAGAAAAAGGAAGGGGTACGGGGCGCATTGCGCGGACTTTTTCGCGCGCGAGTACCGTGAGGTGCGGGCGGTCGATAACATCAACTTCACGATCGAGCGTGGGGAGATGGTGGCTTTCTTGGGCCCTAATGGCGCCGGCAAGACCACGACGCTCAAGATGCTTTCGGGCCTGGTCTATCCCAGCAAGGGCGACGTGCGAGTGATGGGTTTTGTCCCGTGCCAGCGGGCTGACGCCTTCCGGCGCCAGTTTTCCCTCGTGATGGGCCAAAAGAACCAGCTTTGGTGGGACTTGCCCGCCGGCGACAGCTTTGAGCTTCATCGCGAAATCTATGCGATTCCCCAGGCCGAGTTCCGCGAGACACTGGCCGAGCTCACCGAGCTACTGGGTGTTGAAAAGCTTACGCGCCAGGCCGTGCGCGAGCTATCACTCGGTGAGCGAATGAAGATGGAGCTGATCGCGGCGCTCCTGCATCGCCCCCAACTTCTCTTACTCGACGAGCCTACCATCGGACTGGACGTGGTTGCTCAGGGGATGATTCAGCGCTGCCTGCGCGACTACCACACGCGGCGCGGCGTCACGACGCTCTTGACCAGCCATTACATGAGAGATATCGAGGCCCTCTGCGACCGTGTGCTGGTGATCACGCACGGTACCCTGGTCTACGATGGACCGCTGGCAAAGATCGTCGAACAATTCAGCGAGCGGAAACTGGTCAAGCTTCAGTTCGAGGTTGAAGTGCCCGACGACCTGGGTCGATTCGGTGAGGTTGTGCGTCGAGAGGGCCCCTGGGCGGACATCAAGGTCGAGCGCGCCGCCGTGGCGAAGGTCCTGGCGGCGATCCTCGATCGGCACGCCGTGGCTGACGTGAGCGTGGAAGAGCCGCCGCTGGAAGAGGTCATCTCACGAGTGTTCGAGGAGGCCCGCACCGCCCATGACGCCGCCTGATACTTTAGCGACGCGGATCGACGGCAACTTGTCTCCAAAAGCAACCCCAGGATATACCCCAGGGCAGGATGTCGCGTTTAACATTTCCGATCAACGATGGGGCTGGTCGAAATACCTGTCGATCTTCAGCGTGTCGCTCAAGGAACGGATGACTTATCGCGGCGACTTCTTGCTCGGCACGATTCTCCGGTTCCTGCCCATGGTGACGACCATCCTCCTCTGGCAGGCGATCTACACCGGTTCGGGCCAGGCCAGGCAGGGAAGTGCGAGTGTCGCATTCAGCTACAGAGAGATGATCGCCTACCTGCTCCTGACGAACATCAGTCGCATGTTCTCTAGCATGCCTAATCTGGCCGGCGGAATCGCCCGCGAAATCCGCGAAGGGACGATGAAGCGGTACCTGATCCAACCCATCGACATGATCGGCTACCTTCTGGTGTACCGAATTGCCCATAAAGTGACTTACATCATTATGTCATTTGTCCCCTATGCGCTCCTTTTTTTCTGTGCCGCGACTTCTTTGACGGTTTTCCCGACTGCGCCGACCTTGGCTGCCTTTGCCCTTTCACTTGTCCTGTCGTTCATGATCGGTTTCTTTTTCGAGGTCAGTGTCGGCATGGTGGGGTTCTGGTTTCTCGAAGTGACCTCGCTGCTTTATATCGTGATGACGCTTAATTTTTTCATATCTGGACATATGTTGCCTCTTGACTTACTGCCCGAGCCATGGTCATCGATCTTGAAGTTGCTGCCGTTTCAGTACATGGCCTATTTTCCGGCCGTCGTCTTTTTGGGAAAGATTAAGGGGGCGGCGCTCGTCAATTACTTGCTGGCGCATCGTTTTGGGCCGTTTTTTTCATGGTGATGGCACGTGGGCTTTACCGGCTCGGGCTACGGCGGTACAGCGCTTACGGAGGCTGAAACAATGACGGGCTTCAAGGCCTTCGGCAGATACCTTCGCCTGTTGGGGAGCCTGGGACGTTATACCCTCTCGCGCGAGCTCGCCTTTCGGGGCAACTTCCTGGTCAAAGTCTCGGTCGAGGTCCTCTGGCTGGGGATATTGGTGGCTTTTTTTCGCACGGTCTTTGGTCGCACGACCACGATCGCCGGCTGGAATGAGCCCCAGTACTTCTTCTTCGTTGGCTGCTTCTTCGCCATAAATGGTCTGATCGAGATGCTCTTCCTGGATAACTGCAATGAATTCGCCGAACTGGTCCGGACCGGCGATCTCGATGGCCTTTTGTTAAAACCAATCGATGAACAATTTTTGATCACTTGCCGGCGCATCGATTGGGGCACCGCTCCGAACATTTTGATGGGAAGCGCACTCATGGTGATTGCCCTGATGCAAATGCACTGGCAATTCGATGCCCTGCGAGTGTTGACCTTCCTACTCACGATCGTGTGTGGCACGGCCATTGCGTATAGTTTTATGCTGCTCTTGACTTCGATTTCGGTCTGGATGGTTCGCAACCAGAGCTTGATGGAGATGTGGTGGCTTTTTTCGAGCGTGGCTCGCTATCCCAAGGAGATCTTCGCGGGCGGTTGGGCCGAGCCCCTGGGCACTTTTTTCACCTACATTATGCCCATCCTGGTGGTCGTCAACGTTCCCGCGAACGTGCTGGTGCGGGCGCTCGATCCGCGGATGGTTGTATTTAGCATCGCGGCCGCTGTTTTCCTGCTCTGGCTCAGCCGTCGCTTCTTTCATTATGCCCTGCGCTCTTATCGTAGCGCGAGTAGTTGAGACGTGCGAACGTCGATCTTCCCAAGTCCGACTCAGGGCTGGAGAAGTCGACGGAGCCCGACGTTGCCGGCGGAGCGTCAGCCACCACGCCCATGTGGGGACCGATTGACATGGAACTCGCCAACCTCGTCGAGAAACTCATCGATCCACGCGCGTACCCGGACCAGACCGCGAGTGTGGACATCCACCACACTCATATCTCAATCGTTTTCGTGACCGACACGTTCGCTTACAAGATCAAGAAGCCGATCGCTCTCGACTTCTTGGACTACAGCACGCTCGAAAAGCGACGGCACTGGTGCGAGGAGGAAGTTCGGCTCAACCGACGGCTCGCGCGGCGCGTTTATCTGGGCGTTGTGCCGATCGTGCAGGACGACCAGAGCGTTCGCATGGAGGGCTCCGGCCGGGTGGTCGAATGGGCGGTCAAAATGTACCGGCTGGCCCCAGAAGCGAGTCTGGCGGCAATGTTGGCGAGCAACGCCTCGATCCGGGAGGTTTTCGAGACGCTGGCACGCCGGATCGCGGATTTCCACCAACACGCGGAGCGAAGCGAAGCGATCACCCGGTTCGGACACTTTGATGTCGTCGCACGGAACGCGCATGACAATTTCGAGCAGACGATTTCTCACGTCGGGACGACCGTGAGCCGGCCGGTCTTCGACCGTTTGTGGGCGCTCACCGAGCAAGCGCTGGCGCGGCTCAGATCTCTCATCGATGATAGAGCGGACCGCGGCCTACCCTGTGACACACACGGCGACATCAGGATAGATCATATTTACTTGCTTCCGGACCGCCGCCCTCCCGATGACCTGGCGATCGTGGATTGTATCGAGTTCAACGTGCGGTTCCGCGCAGCCGATCCCGTGGCTGATATGGCGTTTCTGGTGATGGACTTGATCCGGCACGGCCGCCGCGATCTGGCGTACTTGTTCCGGGATGCTTATCTCGAATATGCCAACGATGATCGAGGCGCTGCGCTTGTGCCACTCTACGTGTCGTACCGCGCGGCGGTCCGAGCGAAGGTCAACGGGATCAAGGCTGCCTCTCCCGAGGTTTCCACCAGCGAGCAAGCCCAGGCCCGGTGCGATGCCCGTGCGCAATGGCTCTTGGCTTTGGGCACGCTCGAAGAGCGCCGCGGGCGCCCTTGCCTGGTGCTCGTGGGAGGGCTCCCTGGTACGGGGAAGTCGACCCTGGCCCAAGAGCTCGCAACTCAAGCGGGCTTCGCGGTGATTCGTTCCGACCAGGTCCGCAAAGAGCTCGCCGATGTGAGCGACGCGGCCCGCGGCAACGCGATGGGGGGCTATGCGTCCGGAATCTACACTGCCGAGTGGAACGAACGAACGTATGAAGAGTGTCTGGTTCGCGCGGCGGCGGCTCTCTTCGAGGGTAAGCGGGTTATCGTCGATGCGAGCTTTCGCGATGAATCGCGGCGCAGGCGCTTTCATGGGCCTGTCGCCGAACTGGAGTGTACCTGGCCTATTACTGATTTGCCAGGCCGACATGGCGATCGTCAAGAAGCGCCTCGAGGATCGCCGCGACGATGTGTCCGACGCCGATTGGGCGATCTATCTTCAGGCGGCCCAGCGCTGGGAGACGGTTGGATCGCCAACGCAGCAACTCTCTCACGTCATCGACACCGGCCGGGACGATTGGCCGCCGCTCCTTCAAGCGCTCGATGTCCTCCGGCGGTACGAGTTGTGGGATTCATAAACATGCGGAGGGCCGAAGGGGCCAAATAAAGAAAAGACGGTTGGCCGGAGATCGCCAAAGTAGCTAAATTGTAATTATTAGGAGATTTCTCGGCATGAAGACACGCGTTGTGCGGATCGGAAATTCCCGCGGAATTCGTATCCCCAAGGTGCTCCTCGAACAGACGGGTTTGCCCGAGGACGTGGAGATCATCGCCCAGGGGGACTCGCTTGTCGTCCGGCCAGCCAAGAGACCGCGAATGGGATGGGCCCCTGCCTTTCGCGAGATGGCCACGCGCGGCGACGATCGCCTGCTCGATGACGCCGGTTCGACGATTTCCGACTGGGACCGGACCGAATGGGAATGGTGATCAATCATTTCGAGGCTAGATGAATTGCTGCCTGGCCCCCGGTCACTGGAAACGATCTTAAATCGCTGCGGCATCGCACTCCAGGGCGAGCAGCTCGACTTGCTTTGGCGCTATCACCGGCTCTTGCGCAAGGCCAACGCCGAGCTCAATCTGACGCGGATTCACAACTTTGAGAACATGGTGCTCAAGCACTATGTCGACAGCTTGCTGGTGCTCGATCACATCGAATTACCGTCGCCCCTGATCGACATGGGCTCCGGCCCGGGCCTGCCGGGCATTCCCCTCAAGATCGCCCGGCCGGATCTGCCAATGATCCTGGCCGAGCCTCGCGGTGCGCGGGCGGCCTTTTTGTGCGCGGTTTGCGAAGAACTGTGTCTGAAAAACGTGGAAGTCTATGCCCACAAGGTGGGCGTGGATTACCCTGGGCAGGTGGGTGGGGTGATCACGCGCGCGGTCGCGTCGATCGCGGAGACGCTCGACCGGGTGGCGACTTGTCTGGCGCCCGGCGGGCGGATGATCTTCATGAAGGGGCCCGAGTGCGATCAAGAGATCGTCGAGGCGGCGCAGACTCACCGTGGATTGTTTCGGATGGCTGCCGATCACGCCTATTCGATTCCCGGAACGGAGCACCGCCGCCGGCTTGTCGTCTACGAACGACTGGAGGGTGAGGTGAGCCGACAGCAGTCCAGACAGTCGACGCCCGATTCGATCGGCGCAACTCCCGTCGCGGGTCCTATCCGGGAGATCACCAGCGACGCGAATCCGACGTTTAAGCGATGTCTTGACCTGCTGCGAGGGCCCGGGATTCGCAAGCACGGCGAGGCGATCATGGCGGGCACGCGGGCCTGCTCCGAGGTGCTGGCCCGCTTCCCCGACCGCGTTTTAGGCTGGGTGAGCCCCGCTGAGGGCCTGCCCCCGCCCCATGCGTCGATCACGTGGATGCGTTTGAGCGACTCACTGTTTAGACAGCTCGACATTGTAGGGACACGCTCGCCGCTGCTCCTGGTGAGTGTGCCAGTGATGCCCGCCTGGTCGGACGACGAGCCCTGGCCCCTCGGCTGCACCCTATTTGTGCCGTTTCAAGATCCGGAAAATGTCGGCACCGTGATCCGGTCGGCGGCGGCGTTCGGGGTGTCACAGGTCGTCTTGTTACGCGAGGCGGCTCACCCGTTTCATCCCAGAGCGAGCAGGGCCGCTGGCCCGGCGCTCTTTCAGGTCCCCATCCGGCAGGGGCCGTCACTCGATGATCTTCAGTTGAAAAGAGTGCCTCTCATCTCGCTCGACACGTCCGGGCCCGAGTTGAGCCGCAGCCCCTTTCCCGAAACTTTCGGACTGGTCGTGGGGGTCGAGGGGCCCGGATTACCCGCACAGTTGCGTCAAGGCCAACGGCGGCCGGATCTCGATTGCGCCTGGCGTGGAATCGCTCAACGCGGCGACGGCCACGGCAATCGCGCTCTATGTGTGGGCAAGCAGCCGCGGAGCGGTTCCCATCGAACGCTAAGATTGGGCGTGCCGGAATCGGACGGATCACGGTACCGAAAATGCTTATGAGATGCGTACGATGAAGGATATCACCCAGCATCGGACGCGGGCTTTCGCCTGGGGCCGGCGGCGCCGACTCGATCGCTGCACTGCACGCGGAACGCGACGAAAAAAAGGGATGGGGGATCATGACTGAAGAAATCAAGCTCAAGAAGCCTTGGCTGGTGGCCGTCTGGCCGGGAATGGGGAATGTCGCCGTCAGCGCGGGCTATTACATGATGGCGAAGCTGGGTATGCATCATATGGCCGAGTTCCCGGTCCGAGAGCCGTTCGACATCGACCACGTCGAGGTGAAAGATGGCATTATCCAGCCTTGCCGCTTGCCTCAGAGTCGTTTTTTTGTCTGGCAAGATCCTCGCGGCCAGCGTGATCTCGTCATGTTCATCGCGGAAGCCCAACCACCCACGGGTAGGTACGTGTTCTGTCAGCGGCTGATCGAGTTTGCCAAGGCGCTGGGGGTGCAGCGAGTTTACACGTTCGCGGCCCTGGCGACGCAGATGCAGCTCGCGAGCCCGTCTCGCGTCTTTGTCGCCGCCACCGACGCCGAACTCCTGAACGAGTTAAAGCAGCAAGGACTTGCGACAATCGGCGATGGCCATGTTGGTGGTATGAACGGCATCTTACTGGGCGTGGTTGCCGAAAGCGGACTGCGCGGAGCTTGCCTTCTGGGCGAGATGCCGCATATCTTCGCTCAACTTCCGTTCCCGAGAGCGGCACTGGCAGTTCTCGAAACGTTTGGACCAATGGCCGGTCTCCAGATTGATTTCACCGAGTTGGCCGAGCAGGCAAACAACGTCGATCACAAGCTCGGCGAACTTCTGGTGCAGATGCAGCAGGCGATTGAACAGCAGGCGCCGGGAGAGGAGCAAGCGGCTCCGCCGGAGCCGGCGAAAGAGGAAAACTCGAGCCCGCGGACCAGCAGCGCATCGAACGGCTCTTTGAGCAGGCAAGTCAAGATCGGGCCGCTGCCTACGAGCTCAAGCGCGAACTGGACCAACTCGGTGTCTTCAAAGAATACGAAGATCGCTTTCTCGATTTGTTTAAGAAGCGATAGTGAAACGGAATTCCGGAATTCTACACGGCGCGATAACCATGCGCGGTGCCCGTCATGACTTGGTCGCTTCGCGCACGATGTGAGGCAACTCGGGAAGGATGATTTTCAGCATCGCCAGCTCAACGGCCGCTCGTGAACCGGGCATCACGAGGATCGCCGTCTTGCCGATCAGGCCGCCGATCGCCCGGCTCAAGAGACAAGCGGGGCCGATCTCGGCGTAGCTCAGCATGCGAAAGAGCTCTCCATAACCGGGTAGGGGCTTGGTGAGCATGGCCGAGACGGTTTCATAGGTCTGATCGCGCTCGCTGATTCCCGTTCCGCCGGTCACTAAAACTGCGTCGAGGTCATCGCGCGAAGAGAGCGCCTTGAACAAGGGCTGCATCTCGGCCGGCTCGTCTCGAATGACGTGGCGGTCAAGGATCTGATGCCCGGCGGCTTGGGCGAGCGCGATAATCAGCGCCCCGGACGTGTCCGTTTCCACCGTCCGTGTGTCCGAAACGGTCACCACCGCTAGATTCAACGCATTGCGGGCGGCCCCACGATGCTCGATCACGGCTTGGCTCACGTTGTTGCCTCCTCAAGCTCACGATTTGTCTGGTAGAATAAAGCAAGCGTCCCGCGGTAGGTAAGTGCCCAGGCGGCCGGAGGATGGTCATGGCCAGTTCGCGACGGCGGGTCTTCGTTGTCACGGGTTATTCCAGCCTAGCATTGCTCTTGCTTTTGGCGATTGATGTCTCGGGGCCAGCAGGTTCGTTGGCGCGAGCGGACGTGATCGTTTTTGCGCGGAGGCGGCCAGGTCGTGGGCAAAGTGCTGCCGAACCCTGAGAACAAAGATCGCGTCCAGGTGTGGTTGCTTCAGGGTCGCAAGCCGCTTTCCTTCCTCAAGTCGCAAATCGTCGCGGTGACGCCCAAGCCCAGCCCGCTTGACGACTACTTTGTCAAGGTAAAGAAGGTCGCCGCGACCGCTCAAGCCCAATTCGATTTCGGCGTGTGGTGCGATCAGAACAAGCTTACTGATCTGGCGAAGATTCATTACGAGGCCGCCGCCGTGTCGGACAAGACGTTCGAGCCGGCGCACCGCAAGCTGGGGCATGTATTTCACGACGGCTATTGGCTCAGCCGCGACGATCTCAACGCGATTCAGGGCCTTGTCAAGTATAAGGGACGCTGGGTTTCTACCGAAGAGCGGGCAAAACATCAGGCCGACGAAGAGGTGGCGGCCACGCAGGCGACGTGGGTGCGCAAATCAAGATACTGCGGCATGCGATCGTCAATGGGCCGCCAGATCGCAGTCGCGAGGCCGAGACGCAGTTGATGGCCATCCGCGAGGCTGAAGCGGTCGGGCCGCTGCTTCGCGTATTGGGCAATGACGAACCCGAGCAGCGCATTCTGCTCGCCCATGTGTTGTCACGAATTCCCGGAAAAGAGGCGACGGCCGCGCTGGTGAAGCAGATCCTCGCGGAGCCGGCCGACCAGGTACGGCCCGTGATTCTTGACAAGCTCAAGGAGCGCAACGATCCCGTCGCGATTTCTCAGTTGGTGCGAGCTCTGTCGGCAGTGGATACCCTGGTGATCAATCGGGCCGCCTGGACATTGGGCCACCTGGAGGCCGTCGCGGTCGTTCCTCGGCTGATCCCAGCACTTTTGAGCCACGAGCAACGCGTCATCATCCCCCCTTTGGATGGCCCCACTGTGCTGTCGTCCGGGATGTCGGGGATGATTCCCTTGGCACCCGTGGCTTATAGCCTCAACAACATGGCTTATTTGACCCCGCCGGCGGTCAGCGCGGGCGCCGTCGCCTATGGCGTGACTTCGGCACCCTTTTATGGACAAACGCCGGGCGTCGGCGGTCCCGCGGGCCTGACCATCAAACCGCCAGAGCCGCGAGTGGTAACCTTCACGTTTCGTAACGTCGAGGTCCTCGCTGCATTGCAGAAACTCACCGGCCAGGATTTTGGCTACGATATTGACTCGTGGCGGCGATGGGTTGCGGCACGATTTCGACCCGACCCCCAAGCCGGCCCGCCGCGTTCCGCAGCCTTGAAGGACCAGTGTCCGGCGTCGCCAGGCCTTATTCTTCGTCGAGGTGGTGTCCGTGGCGGATAACTCGCATGACGAGTCGGAACGACAAGCTTTGATTCGCGCGACTCGCCAGCATCTCGAATCGCTTGGCCGGGCTGGGCTGGACCGTGTACCCGCACCAGTGCCACCGGCCGTCGCCGGCTCGACCGATCTGCATCGACTGGCGGCGCATTGTCCTCAATTCCGCCCTCGGCCCAGCCTGGAAAGCCGAAGTCGCATGACGAGGATGGTCGTGGCACGGCGCCGCGAACAGAGGCTGCACCCGCTGGCTCGCCGCCCGGCGGCGAGGTCGGCTTGACCTCGCTCCAGGGAATGTCGGCGCCGCCAGACTTGCCGGCGTCTTCACCGGCTGCGTTATCTGGCTCCGCGGGGTTTGACCAGCCTCCGGTGCCGGCCTGCGACCGGCCGGCATTGCTTGCGGCCCTGGCCGGCGAGGTCGCCGTTTGTCGCCGATGTCCGCACCTGGCCGACACGCGTACGCAGACCGTGTTCGGAACCGGCGCGAGCGAAACCCGGCTCATGTTCATCGGCGAGGCCCCGGGGGCCGACGAAGATCGTCTGGGCGAGCCTTTCGTCGGCCGGGCGGGCCAGTTGCTCACCGATATGATTACCAAGGGTATGGGCCTGTCGCGGAACCAGGTTTACATCGCCAACGTCCTCAAGTGCCGACCCCCCGAGAACCGTACGCCCACGATCGAAGAGTCGAATAACTGCTTTTCGTACCTGGAGCAACAGATCGCCATCATCCGTCCGGAGTTTCTCTGCCTGCTCGGCCGTGTCGCCGTTCAAGCAGTCCTGAACTCGTCCCAGGCCATGGGAAAAATGCGCGGTAAGTGGCACCGCTATCGCGACATCCCCACACTTGTCACTTACCACCCGTCTTATCTGCTGCGTACCCCCTCCGCCAAGAAAGATACGTGGGAAGACCTGCAGATGCTCATGAAAGAGATGGGGCTGGCTCGTCCTGGTAGGGCGTAGGATGGCCTACTGCCTACTTTCCCACATTCTTGCTATCCAGGGCCGCCCGCGCGGCCTCGGCGACCTTGGCGGCGGTCAGTCCGTACTTTTCGAGCAGGGCATCGGGTGCGCGCCGCTCTCACCGAACTGGTCGCCGATGTTGACATAACGGATCGTGACGGGGTGGACTTCAGCGATGGTCATGGCCACGACGCTGCCGAGACCGCCGTGGGCAAGGTGTTCCTCGGCCACGACCAGGGCACCAGTCTCTCTCGCGGCGGCCCCGAGTGCGTCGCGATCAATCGGCTTGACCGTGTGCATGTCAAGCACTCTGGCGGAGATGCCCTCATCTGCCAGCGTCTCGGCCGCGTCGAGGGCGGTGGCGACCAGTAGGCCATTGGCGACGATGGTCAGATCCGACCCTTCGCGGACCGTGTTCGCCTTGCCGATCGTGAAAGGGGCCTTAGTGCCAGGGTAAATTCGCGGCACCTCGGGACGCCCGACCCGCAGATAGACCGGTCCGCGGTACTCGAGCATCGCGGCAGTCGCGGCCTGGGTGGACAGGTCGTCAGCCGGGACGATGACCACAAAGCCCGGCAATGCACAGGCTAGGGCCACGTCTTCAATTCCCATCTGCGATGCGCCGTCCTCGCCGATCGATATGCCCGCGTGGCTGCCCACGACCTTGACGTCGAGCTCGGGATAAGAGACCCCCATCCGGAGCTGGTCATAGGCATTGCACATGACGAACGCGGCGAAACTGGCGATCACGCTGGTTTTGCCCGAGGCCGCCAACCCCGCCGCAACGCCGACCAAATTGCTCTCGGCGATTCCGAGATTGAAGAACCGATCCGGATGCTTCTTACCAAACCATTCGGTCCGGGTCGAATTACTGACGTCGCCGTCGATGACGACGACATTGGGGTGGTCTTCACCCAAGGCTTCAAGTGCCCGCCCGAAAGCATCGCGGGTCGCCTTGCCAAGTTCTCGTTTCGTCTGCAACGCGGAGGAAGCTCCCGCCATAGCTATCACCTTTCTCAACAGCCTTCAATCGAGTGTTCTCCAGGCCGACGTGTTGTGACGTTCACTCGCTTCCCACGGCAACCTCGGCCAACGCCTCCTCGAGGTGTTGAGCCGGTACGGGTTTGCCGTGGAAATTCGTGTCACCGAGTTTGCGAAGGAGGTTGAGGATTCCCTGGCCCTTGTGGGTGAGTGCGACGATGCAAGTGGGCTGGCCCTCGACGGCGCAGGCGCGCTCGAAGGCCATCAGCACCTCACGGAGATCGTTGCCGTTGATGACCTGAGTCTTCAGGCCGAAGGCCGTGAACTTGCCGTCGATCGGGTCGAGGTTCAGCACGTCTTCGGCGGCCCCGGTCTGCTGAAAATGGTTGCGGTCGACGATCAGCGTGAGATTATTCAGACGGAACTTGGCGGCCGCCGCGGCTGCCTCCCAATTTTGTCCCTCGTCCAGCTCGCCGTCACCGGTCAGGACGTAGGTGTGGTAACTCTTCTTGTCGATGCGCGCGGCCAACGCGTGGCCGATTCCGATCGACAGCCCCTGTCCGAGCGAGCCTGTCGACGCCTCGACACCGGCGAGACGCCTCATGTTGGGGTGCCCCTCGAGTGGACTGCCCAGCTTACGCAAGGTCATGATCTCATCGTGGGGAAAATAGCCGGCCTGCGCGAGTGCGGCATAGAGCACCGGGGCGGCATGCCCTTTCGAGAGGATGAACCGGTCGCGGTCGGGCCAATGAGGATTCTTGGGATCATGATGGAGGAACCCGCCAAAATAAAGGGCCGTCACAATCTCGACAGCCGACAGCGAGCTGCTGGGATGCCCCGAGCCGGCCTCGGTCGTCATCCTCAAGATATCCTGCCGAAGAGACTTGGCTCGCGCCAGTAGGGCGTCAAGGTTGTTGGTGCCCATGGTGATATCCTCGCCGTTTCGTAAGGGCCCAGCGATAATTCGATGGGCCGTGGTGTGCGTGCGTGATGCCCAGCCATCTGATGCCACGATTCGACAAAAAGCCTCACGTATCGCGACTTTCGCAGCAAATTGGGTACCAAAGTTATAGAATAGTAAAGGCGATTGGCAAGAGACTCGTTTGTCCGCGGGTGTTGTCTGTTGCAAGCGTTCTAAAGTTTGCGATGGGCCCGCCAGCGGTTAAGATAGATCAACACGAGGCTCTTGATCTGGAGGGAATCAATCGATGAGCATAAATTACGAGGACGTGTTGGACGCGGCACTTCAGCTATCCGCTGAGGACCGAGGGACCATCGCAATGAGACTACTCGAGATGCTGTCTCCGGACGACTCGGAACTCAGCGACGACGATCTGGGCACCGAGCTGGAGCGTCGACTCGAGGAAGCCCACAAAGATCCTGCGACGACAATATCGTGGTCCGAGCTCCGTGAAGAGCGATAGGCTGCTGACGTGTCGCCCGGAGTGAACTGCTCGATGAACGACGTCACCACCGCACGATCGCGATGGGAACTGGCCGCCGAATCGGTTGTGGTCAAGCTTCGCTGGTTTGGCGTCGTGATGGGTTACATCTTGGTTCAGACGCGATCTGGGTTGCACGATCCGTGGGCCGTCCGCGCCTATTCTGGCGTTGGGAGCAGGCTACGCCGCGCTTGACCTCGCGTTCTGGCGGATGGGAGAGGTTTTCCTCGAACGGTTCCCGCTCTTCGTCTCGCTGATGGAGTCGGTCTTCATCGGGCTTCTGTGTTATCACGACACGGGATTGAACAGCCCCTTTCGGTGGTATTATTTGCTTTCCGTGATCTGTTGCTCAATCCGCTATCGGTCTGTCGTTGCCTGGTGGACGGTCGCGTTTCACACGCTCAGTTTGTTATGTTTGGCGCATGTGCTCGGCAGAGGATCGATCTGGGGCTCGAGCTTGCCGCTCACGATCACGATTATGGTGTGGGTGACGTGGGCCAGCTCGTCGCTGGCCGGTTCGCTGCATGACGCCGGACAAGAACTCGAGCGTTTAAATGCCGAGCTGGCAAAGGCCCGCGCCGAGCTGAACAGCGCGTCCAGGAGCGTACCGAAGACCTGCGGGCTTCGCAGGCGAGGGTGATCCAGCAGGAAAAAATGGCGGCCTTCGGCTTGCTCGCGGCGGGGATCGCTCATGAAGTCGGTAATCCCCTGGCCGCTCTGAGTTCGTTAGTGCAAATCCTCAAGCGGCGCCGGCCTGACGCCTACACCGCCGAAAAGCTTGACTTAGCCGCGAGGCAGTTGCAGAGGATCGAACGGACGATTCGCGAGCTGATCGACTTTTCACGGCCGGCATCGACGGCGGTTGCCCGGGTCCGGATCAACGACGTGGTCGACGAAGCACTGGGGATCGCCAAGTATTACCAGCGGACCAAACAACGCACCATCACGACCGCGGTCCCCGTCGACTTGCCGGCGGTCACGGGCGTGCGTGACTACCTGACGCAAGTCGTTCTGAACCTTGTCTTGAACGCGATTGACGCAACCGACGACAACGGCCGGATTCAGGTGGCCGCGCGCAGCGAAGAGAACTGGCTGGTCGTGAGTATCGAGGACGACGGCCGGGGCATCTCAGTTGCCGACCGCTGCCGGCTGTTCCAGCCTTTCTTCACCACCAAGGCCCACGGCACGGGTCTGGGCCTCTATGTGAGCCGGAAAATTCTCGAGGATCACGCCGGTACCCTTTCTTTCCAGACGGAGCCCGGCCAGGGTTCGACGTTTTTTGTTCGGCTGCCGTCGGACCACACTCGAGCGGATGACCGTGCCCGGGAGGCGTCCGATCCGCCGGGTCCGCGAGCGATTGCGGCGAAACCGGCGACGGCGCTCGCCGCCGTGGGACTGCGCGGGGATGAGATTCCATGAAATCGACCCTCGTGACGAACGGGAATGACGCGTTTAAGTCCGGCCCACACGGCGTGCCAACGGGCCGCGTCTTGATCGTGGACGACGAAGATGTGATCGCTGCCACGCTCGCGGAGTTCTTAGACGGTGAAGGCTTCGAGGTGGCGACGGCCCGGGACCTCGAATCGGCCCTCGCCCAGGTGGAAGTCGCTCGAGCCGGAGATCGTTCTTTGCGATGTACAGCTCCCCGGCGCCGACGGCATCGCCGTGTTAAACCGTGTGCTCCAGGTCCGCCCGGAAACGCTGTTCATCATGATCACCGCTTATGCGACGGTCGAAAACGCCGTCGCGGCATTTCAGCGCGGGGCGCACGATTACCTGATGAAGCCCGTCCTATTCGACGATTTGCTGGCGAAGCTGGGCCGCTTGATGCGGTTTCGCCGGCTGCTTCAGGAAAACCAGGCGCTGAGGCGCGAGCTGCACGCCAGGGGCGATATCGACTCACTGGTGGGTGAGAGCCCGCCGATCCAGGCCGTCAAGACCTTGATTCGCAAGCTCGCACCGACGCGCACGACCGTGCTGATCACGGGTGAATCGGGGACAGGGAAAGAGTTAGTGGCCCTGTGCGCTCCATGAGCTGGGGCCGGCGCGCGACGAAAAGTTTTTGGCGATCAACTGCGCGGCCATCCCGCATGACTTGCTGGAAAACCAGCTCTTCGGGCATGTTCGGGCGCTTTCACGGGCGCCGACCGTGATCACGCCGGGCTGTTCGTCGCCGCGGGCCGGGGAACGGTCTTCCTCGACGAAATCGGTGAGCTGGCCCGCGCGACCCAGGCCAAACTGCTGCGGGCGATCGAGAACAAGGAAATCTTGCCCGTTGGCGCCAATCACCCCATCTCTTTTGAGGCGAGGCTGCTCACGGCGACCAACAAGGAGCTCAGTGCCGAAGTGGCGGCCGACCGATTCCGCGCCGACCTCTACTATCGGCTCAACGTGATGTCGATCCACTTGCCCCCTCTGCGGGACGCCGAGAGGATATCCCCGAGCTCGTCTCCGTGTTGTTGGCGAGGCACATCAGGCGCCTCGGTAAGCGCGTCGAGGGTGTCGACAATGCGGTGATCCGCGGCCTGATGTCAGCACGCTGGATCGGCAACGTGCGCGAGCTCGACAATGCGCTCGAGCGAGCGCTGATCCTGAGCGACGGACCATTGCTGACGCCCCAAGACTTCCCCCCGGAGTTAATGCCCCTGTCCGAGGGCGATTTAGCCGGCGACAACCTGCGGGCGGCGGTTCGCGACTATGAGCGGCACCATATTCAGAGGATCTTGCGCGAGTGCGGCGACGACAAGCGCGAGGCCGCCAAGCGGCTGGGGCTCGGGCTTTCGTCGCTTTATCGGAAGCTCGAAGAAATCGGCATTCGGCAAGCGTGAAAATGCCTTCGACTGGTTTGCTGGTTCCCATTCGGATTCCATGGGTCGTTCGTGCAGGTCGGTGCAAGTGACCAGTGGCAGCTTTCGTGGTGGGCAAAACGCCCTAGCCGCCCCCGACTATCGGGTCGCTCACGCTCAGGTTATGGTATCTCCTGACTGCCCAGTTTTCCGCCAGGCGGAGAGCAGCGGGCCCTCGATGACCTCACCCGGCTCTATGACGAGGTCCGCAACTACGCGGCCCCGGTTCGACTCGAGTGCCGCAGTTGCGACCTCCCCACGCTCTGGCGGCACGCGTGGGGAGACCTGAAAGCAGCGCGGGCCTCGCGCCGGGCCGAGCTGCGAGAAGACATCGCTTGCTCGGGCATGCGCTGCCTGGCCGATCCCCATCGGATGGTCCAGGTGTTCCGCAATCTGCTCGAGAATTCCCTGGCCGCGTGCCCCGATCCAGTCGAGGTCGCCTTCTCGTGCATTTCATGCGACCTGGACGGCCGGCCCGCGGCACGCGTGGCCGTGCGCGACAACGGCCCGGGGCTAAACACCACGCAGCTCGAACGGGTCTTCGAACCATTCTTCACCACCAAGACGAAGGGGACAGGCCTGGGTCTGGCCATCGTCAGGCGGGTCATCGAGGCCCACGGCGGCCGGATCGAGGCCGGCAGTCCGGGCAAAGGCGCCGAGTTCGTCATCACCTTGCCGACGGATCCGCCGAGAACTGAGTGCATTGCGACTCCGCATCCGTATTCTGAAGAGATCTCCTCGCCCTGTCGGTAGAGGGTCGTGCCAACGCAAAAGCCACCAAAGCCGTCCCGCACATGTCGCTCATTTGGTCAGGCTCAGGTGGCTGCCCTGAGTTCGACCTGCTCGAGCACTCGCTTCACAACCTCGGCCAATCCTTTCGCGTGGTTTTTGTCGATCATCGTGAAATGGTCGCCGGCGACGTGATGGACGCGTAGGCAACCGAGACCGAGTCGCTTCCAGAACGAAGGCACGGGGCTAGCGACGCTGTTGGCCACAAACATGTCGATATCACCGGCAAATTTCGTGGGTCGATACCGTCTCACAAGGGCGAGGAAGTGGTCGTTCGCGAAGTCCTCTTCCGGCGTCTGGAGTCGGTCTGAGGCTCTGCCGCTGACTGCGCCGCGCCCCGCTATTCGCCGGTGCGGATCGCAAGCTCCCTGAGCTCCGGGCGTAAGAACGAACTTGGGTGGTGAATCTTTGCCTGGTCAACCGAACACTACGCCGCCGAACCTTCGTCGCCAATGAATCCAGCCTTTCGCCCACGCGAAGATTCCAGGGCAAGATGCAGTTCTCGCGGGTGTCCAGGTAGCGCCAACAGGCCTACCTTGCTCCCCTCCCTGCTCAACGCCTGGGCGATTGCGTATGCGATCCAGCCGCCGATGGAATGGCCCATAAGGTGATAAGGGCCTTCGGGTTGAAACACGCTGATCTCACGCGCGTAAGCCGCAGCCATTTCCTCGACGGACTTGTAATGAAGCTCGTGTCCGTCGTGGCCGAGGCGCCTGCAGGCCGTAGAATTTTCGGTCGTCCGCCATCGCTCGCGCAATTTCGAGAAAGTCATAGATCTCTCCGCCCAGGCCGTGGATGCAGAAGATCGGCGGGCCCGATCCCCGGGGCTGAATCGGGACGAGCGACCTCCAGCCAGGGGCCCACGCCCTGTCACTGAGCATCTGTGCGAGCGAAGCGATCGTGGGGGCTTGAAACAAGGCCGCGATCGGCAAACGCTGATCGGTCAACGGCGCGATCTCCGAGACCAGCCGCGCGGCGAGCAGCGAGTGACCACCAAGCTCGAAGAAGTTGTCATCGAGTCCAATAGCGTCGCGCTGAAACAAGTTCTGCCAGATGCGCGACAGGTCCAATTCGAGGAGCGTGCGCGGACGTGGGCGTTTGGGGGAGCCGGCCTGGCCGTCCGAGCCCGGTTCGGGCAAGGCCCGCCGGTCAACCTTGCCATTGGGTGTCAGCGGCATGCCGTCAAGGAAGACAAACGCCGAGGGAACCATGTAATTCGGGAGCCGCTCGGCAAGATAAAGGCCAAGGGCCGCGGCGCTCGTTGCACCGTGCCGTACGGGCACGATGTAGGCCACGAGCTGCTTGCCGCCAGGTCCGTCGCCGCGTGCGATCACGACGGATTGCGAAACGTCCAGGCGGCTCGTCAGCACAGCCTCGATTTCACCGAGCTCGATGCGGAAGCCGCGAATCTTCACCTGGTGGTCAACCCGACACAGGAATTCGAGCGAGCCCTCGGGCCGCCATCGGGCAAGGTCGCCGGTTCGGTACATCCGCTGGCCGGGCGTCGTGGCATGGGGATCGGCGACAAAACGCTCGGCGGTCAGCCCCGGCCGGTTAAGATAGCCGCGTGCGAGCCCTGAACCGGCGGCGTACAGTTCCCCGGTCACACCCACCGGCACCGGCTGTAACCCCGTGTCAAGCAAGTATACTCGTGTGCTGTTGATCGGAAAGCCAATCGAAACTCCCGCGCGAAGATCTGCATCAGGCGGTACCGGGTAGCAACACGTAAACGTCGTGTTTTCGGTTGGCCCGTAACCGTTGATAACCTGGCAACCGGGTGCGCTCGTAGCACTTTCTCGACGTGCTCCGCGGAGAGCACGTCTCCGCCGGCCAGTAGTTGTCTCACTCCCGCCAGAGCCGGTAGCGCAAAGTCCACAACGGCATTGAATAGCCCCGCCGTCAGCCACAACGTATCGACCTTGTGACGAAGGAGCACCTCGCCGATTTCTGGCGCCGAAAGGGGCCCAGGCGGCGCGATCACCAAGGACCCGCCGTTGAGCAGTGCACCCCAGATCTCGAACGTGGCCGCATCGAAGCTCAGGGGCGCCATTTGGAGGAGTCGCGAGGAAGTGTCCAGCCGCACGTAATTCGGCTCGTGGATCAGCCGCACGACACCGACAAGGGACACCAAGACGGCTTTCGGCACTCCGGTTGTTCCGGAGGTGTAATTCAAATAGGCCAGGTTTTCCGGCAGAGAGGTGACCGCAGGATTGTCCGAGCGTTGATTCGACAGATGGCAAGTGTCATCGACGGTCACCAGGTGTGTGACGTGATTGACGAAGCGATCGCGATATGCCGCGGTTGTCACCATGTGGCGAAGCCCCGCGTCCAAGACCATGGTGTCGCGCCTTATCGCTGGCAGGTCTGATGCGATTGGCACATAGGCTGCGCCTGCCTTCAGGATGGCGAGCAGTGCCGCCACCATGGCGACCGAGCGGTCGATGCAAATCCCCACGAGCGTCTCCGAGCCCACCCCCAGGCTGATTAGATGATGCGCGAGGCGGTTGGCCTGCGTGTTCAGCTCGCGGTAGGAGACCGACACGGTTCCCGAGATGAGGGACACGGCCTCGGGGTTGCGCGTTACCCACGATTCGAAGATCTCGGGCACTGACTGTTCGGGCACCGGGCAAGCCGTCGGGTTGAAGCCCTCCAATAGCTTATGCCGTTCGGTGGCCTCGAGCACGCAGAGATTGTGCAGGCGTTCGTCGGGTCTGGCCGCCCCCTGTGCCAGCAATAGCATGAACCGCGCGGCCATGGAGTTGGCCGTCTGTGAATCGAAAAGGTCTTGCGTGTATTCCAGCAGTCCCTCGATTCCTCTCGGCTCTTTGCCGGGCCCCCAGTGTTCGCACAGACTCAGCGTAAGGTCGAATTTGGACACGTTTCCCACGAGCGGCTCCGGTCGAACCGCCAGGCCCGGCAATGACACCTCGCATTCGGGGGTGCTTTGCAAGACAAACATTACCTGGAATAACGGGTGCCGCGCCAGCGATCGCTCGGGACGCAGTGCCTCGACCACGCGCTCAAACGGCACGTCCTGATGTGCGTACGCATCGAGGGCAAAGTCCCGTCCCCGATTCACCAGTTCACGAAAGCTGGGATTGCCCGGAATATCGGTGCGCATCACCAGGGTGTTGACGAAGAAGCCGACGAGGTCTTCCAGTTTCCGTTCACCCCTGCCGGCAGTGGCGGTACCGATAGGAATGTCGTCGCCGGCACCCAGACGGTTCAAGAGGGCGGCGAGGCCCGCTTGCAAAACCATGAACAGGCTCGCCCCACAGGCGTGGGCCAGTTCGAGAAGGCGGCGGTGCAACTCGGCATCGAGGCACACAGGCACAGTCGCCCCTCGATGGCTGGCGATCGGTGGCCGCGGGCGATCGAACGGGAGGCCAAGTTCGTCGGGAACCCCGCAGAGCGCCTTTCGCCAGAAGGCGAGCTGGCTCGCCATTGGGCTGTCGGGGACGTCCTCTTCGCCCAGCAGCCGGCGCTGCCACAAAGTGTAGTCGGCATACTGTACCGGCAGTTCGACCCAGGCGGGCCGCTGGCCCTGGTGTTGCGCGGTGTAGGCCCGGGTTAGATTGCGCCAGAGCGGACCCAGCGACCAGCCATCCCCCGCGATATGGTGGAGTAGAATCAGCAGCACGTGGTGCTCTTGCCCGACGCGGAACAGCCAGACCCGCAGCGGAATCTCTCGTGCCAGGTCAAAGGGGGTGGCGGCCGCCGCGGCCAGGCGATCAGCCAGGTCCGCCTTCGCGATCTCTTCGGCGGAGATGACGCATCGCGCCGCCTCGGACCGCAGAACGTCCTGGAACGGCACACCCTCCCGCTCGGGAAAAATCGTGCGCAGGCTCTCGTGTCGCGCCACCACGTCGGCCAGCGCCGCTTCCAGAGCGCCTTGGTCGAGGTCTCCGTCGATACGCCATGCCATCGAGATGTTATAGGTGGTGCTGGGACCTTCCAGGCGGTAGAGGAACCACAACCGCTGCTGCGCGAATGACAACGGCAAACGGTCAGGCCGCTGTTGCCGTACCAGGGGGGCCCGGGAAGCTTCGCCATCGCCGACCCGGGTCACGAGTTCGGCGACGGTGGGTGCCTCGAACACGGCGCGGATCGATAATTCCACGCCAAGGAGGGACGCGGCTGACCGACCACCCGCGTCGCCAGCAAGGAATGGCCGCCCAATGCAAAGAAGTTGTCGTCGATCCCAACACGCTCCAGTTCCAGCACGTTGGCGAAGATGCTGGAACAGGCGATTTCATCGGGGCTGCGGCGCACGGTATTCATCGAGGTGACGTTGCGGGGCTGGCAGGGCCTGGCAATCGAGCTTACCGTTGGCTGTCAGCGGCACGCATCGATCATCACGAAGGCTGACGGCACCATGTAGTCGGGGAGCCGCTCGGCGAGATAGCCACGAAGGGTCGCCGCATCGCAACCGGCCTGTCGCACGGCCACGACATAGGCCACGAGTTGCTTGCCGCTGGGCCCGTCGTCACGTGCGATCGCGGTGGCTTGCGCCACATCCGGGTGCGCCGCCAGGGCGGCCTCTATCTCACCCAGTTCGATCCGGAAGCCACGGATCTTCACCTGGTGGTCAACGCGACCCAGGAATTCGAGCGAACCGTCCGCCCGCCATTGCGCCAGGTCGCCGGTGCGGTACATTCGCTGGCCGGCATGCGCGAGCATGGGGGTCTGCCACGAACCGCTCGGCGGTCAGCCCGGGCCGGTTCAGAGAGCCCCAGCCAGGCCCGTGCGGGCGATGTACAGTTCTCCGGTCACACCCTGTGCCACCAGCTCCAGACTTGCATCCAGAACGTAA
>CAWHKI010000160.1:0-92217 GCA_963829765.1 uncultured Isosphaeraceae bacterium
GTCTCACGCATGTCAGCCCGGGCCCCGTTTGCTTGGGAGCGGGGTTCGACCGGCCTAGCGCCAGCGACGGATCAAGCCGGACAGCCGCGTCCACGTTTTTGCCGAGTTGATCGTCTCCCGACTTGTGGTCCGACGGAGACTTCTTCCCTGGCGGGATTCCGGCTGCAAGCTACCGAGGAAAGTTTCGGTGCCGGCCCGAAAACGCTGAAAAAAGTCAGCCCAGGTGAAATCGCGATCGTGTCGCAGGGATTGGTCGCCGCGAATGCCCCGGAAGATCCGGGGTGAGAAAACGGGGCGAAATACGAGGGACCGGCCCGCGTTGCCAGCGGCGGCGTCCCGCGCCTTCCCGCCGGCCCCGCGGCTTGCGTCTGAATTGCAGCGCATTCAAGCGGCATTATCACCATGCATGAACTTAGTGTCGAGCCTGTCACAATTCCGTGGGAGCGTGGCGGTCAATATGATGAACGCGTCGGTGAACGCCCGGTTCCATGGTCCGCGGCAGACACAGAGAG
Source organism: uncultured Isosphaeraceae bacterium (assembly GCA_963829765.1). Classification (GTDB taxonomy): domain Bacteria; phylum Planctomycetota; class Planctomycetia; order Isosphaerales; family Isosphaeraceae; genus CAWFRS01. Next base: position 513 of record CAWHKI010000160.1, read on the forward strand.
GCCGTAGCGGTAGCGAACGTAGTCGATCAGGAACTTCTGATACATCGGCCCGCCCGGCCCGGCGCCGTACATGCGTCCGGTCGTGGTGCTCCAGCAATGCATGCCGAAGGCGCCGATCGCCGCGCCGATCGCTTTTTTCGCGTCGCAAACTTGGGAAAAGTGCCACGGATCGCTCGGCTCGGCGCGGAAACCCAGGCGCACGTGCGAATCGTCGATGCACTGGATCAGCATCCCGAGTGGTTTGTGGGCCAGGATGGTTTCGGGCACCTCGGGATCAAAGCGGAGCTGAAGATTCGCGCCTGCGAATAGTCGGTGGCGCTTGGCCTTGGGATCGTTTTCAACACCCGGCGTCCACATGCCGCGGTTTTGGCCCTGTTTGTCAACGAGGATGAAGTTCATCCAGTAATTCCACGGGATCGAGTCGTCGGGAGCGGTGAAGCTCGTCTCGATCTCCCACGGCGGTGGATAGTCAGAAAGCTTGAGCGACGAGCCTCCGGCCGCGCCGAAGCCTGTCCCCAGCCCCGGGCCGAGGAGCTTGAGCATGAGGTGGCCCGGATGCGAATGCGTGTCCATGAGCGTGCACTGCTCTTGTGCCTGCCAGTGGCCCAGGTAGCCAAGGATGTTGAATTCGTCGGAGTATTTCTCGAAGGGCCGCGGCTCGGCGCCGAAGAAAACGCAATAATCGACGTAATATTCGTACTTCGGATTCGGTGGTTCGGGTTTGGGAGCGGCCACCGGGGTCATCGTCTGGGAGTAATGACCAGGGTCGCCCGCGCCGAGCATGATCGGGTGCGGCCCTTTGACCTGTGGCAGGCTGCGGCAAAGCACGTCGGGAATCCACCGGTCGGCCGAAATAATCGGCCCGATCTCCCACACGCCCGTGATTGGGCCAAGGTCCGAGCAATCGATCGTTCGCATGTTCCAGCCGTGCGAGGCATCAAACTTGATCCCGACGGCGAGTCGCGTCGGGCTTTGGAGGACGCATCGGAAGAACAATTGCGGGCTCGCGGGGCCGGCATATTTGGCACCATCGCCAATCCAGACATACGGAATTCGCCAGTCGCCCATGACCGTGTGGCCCAGATCACCACGCCCCCACACGAAATAGGTCTCCGGATGAGGCTCATTCGTGTATTGAGGCAGGCCGACGCCTGCTTCCCCCGTACAGCCGAGATGAACGACCAAGAGCTGAAATTCGCGCGTCCGAGGCGGGCGTTTCGTCCGGTCGGCGGGCCACGTCGCCGGATCGGCGAACGTGACCACAACGTTCAACCCGATCGCCGAATTGACTTGCGTCTTGGCCCCGACGCCCGCCGTCAAATTGAAGCTCTGAACGAGTGAAGTTTGAAATTCCCACGGGAGTCGGTAGTCGCCGATCTTGATCGGCTGCTTCAAGATCCCCTTGATGTCGGTGCCTCGGCCAGCCTCATAGATTGTCGCCAGGCCGGGGTGCTCTTCGGTCGAGAACTCTTTGATGTTCTCGGTCGGCGTGAACATCCAGGGCGAAATGTCCTTGCCTGGCTGATTGAAGTGCTGATCCAGCGCGGAGATGTCGCTGGCGCAGAGCGATTTCAGATCCGGCCCAAGCATGCAGACCGAGGACTGCGATGCATACGAGGAAAGCCCGTGTGTACGGGTTTCTGGTAAACACAGGTGCTCCAGGGATCGATGATGCTCTTTTTGTTCCGACTGAGGATCGCCGAACCCGCTCAGGAAAGCAAGGGTTCTTGCCATCTTGCATTGCGCCAGGCGTCGAGACAGAGCGGGTCTACGCACTCGGGGGCGGCGTCCTCTGATTTCAGCCCTTAAACCTCGAGAGCTTTTCACAAAATCTCGGCTGATCGAACACCCCGGGTTGACGACATTGTCCGGGCGCTCGCCGCACGCCGCCTTGAGCATCCCTTCGGCCATGGCCGCTCCGGTCGCTCGCCAGACGTCGGACGTGGATGCCGACCAGTGGGGCGTGAGGATCACGTTATCCAGCCCAATCAATGGATCATCGGGCGGTAGCGGCTCGACCTCGAAAACGTCCAGGCCGGCGCCGGCGATCTTGTGATCACGTAAGGCGGCTTCCAGCGCCTGCTGGTCGACCAGCTCGCCCCGGCCGACGTTGATGAAGTACGCTGTTGGTTTCATCAGAGCCAGTTGAGCCGCGCCGATCAGACCGCGCGTCTCGGGCGTAAGCCGGCAGTGCAGGCTGACGAAGTCCGACTCGCGCAAGACTTCCTCGAGGGACGTCAGGCGAACACCCAGCGAGTGGGCAACGGCCGGCTCGGCATGGGGCGAGAATGCCAAGACACTCATCTCAAACGGCGCGACCAGCCGTGCCAGCTCGCGGCCACTGTGCCCCAGGCCGACGATGCCCAGCGTGCGGCCCTGGATCTCGCTACCCATCACGGCCGCCTGGCGATCCCAACGTCCCTCGCGTGTGATTCGCTCTTGATCATGCAATTGTTTTGCAAGCGCAAGCATGAACAAAAGGGCCGACGATGCGGTCGAGTGGTTGAGCGCCATCGGGGCGTTAAACACGGCAACTCCGTGCTCGGTGCAGGCATCCAGGTCGATCTTGTCGTAGCCCGCCCCGAGCGGCCGATCACCACAAGGTCCGCCGCGCCTTCCGCAAACGTGCTCCGCTTCACCCACGGACGAAGGACGACCAGTCCGTTAACGCCCCGGATATGTTCGGCGGCGACTTCGAGCGAGTACAGTCGAGCCCAATAACCTGGATCGCTCGGCTTGGGGCTCAGGTCGGAGATAAAACCCCAGCGCACCGAGGCATGGCTCACCAGTCGGTTAAGGCCGATATCCCCATAGGCGACCGCGCCCGTCTCATCGAGGAAGTCCCCCGTGAACGCAATGCGAAAATCTGCCAATGCAGCGATCCTCCGTCAAAATTCAAGCCCTTACTGCCTACCGCCTACTGCCTACTCTACTCTACTATTCTGCGTGAAATTGGTCTGCCAATCTCGGTCCCAAAGGCTTGGAAATGCATTCGGCACATACGGATGCCGTGCGATGGCCTCTTCGTCCAACTCGAGGCCAAGTCCCGGGGCGTCATCAAGCACAAGCTCACCATTTCTCAACGGGTTCCAGCCACCGACCAGCTCATTGCGCCAGGGGACATCAAACTCGGCGAAGGCTTCCTGAATGCAGAAGTTCGGGGTGCTGACATCGAAGTGCAGGCAAGCGGCCAGGGCAACCGGCCCGATTGAGCAGTGAGGCGCGACGCGCAGGTCTTGGGCGTCGGCCATGGCCGCGATTTTCTTGGCGGCCAGAATGCCGCCGCAATGAGCGATGTCCATCTGGACGAAGTCGACGGCGCGGAGCGCGATCATTCGATAAAAGTCGGCCTGGGTGTACAGCCGCTCGCCCGCGGCGATCGGACAGGCGCTCGACCGCTTCACCTCGGCCAATAGATCGAGACACTCCGGCGCGACCGGCTCTTCGCACCAGACCGGATGGAACCGCTCCAGCCGGCGGATCATGGCGGACGCGGTCCCCGCGGCGAGCCGGCCATGGAACTCGATCATCAAGCCGACCCCGGCCCCGACCGCGTCGCGCACCGCCGCCACGATCTCGACCGCCACGTCCGCGTCTTCCGGATCGAGCACCTTCCAGGCGGTTCCGAACGGGTCGAACTTGAGAGCCCGATAGCCCTTCGCCACGGCGGCCCGAGCCATGTTGGCATAATCGGCGGGCGACCGTGCCCCACCATACCAGCCGTTGGCGTATGCGGGAATTCGTTCGTGGCACCGGCCGCCAAGCAAGCGGTAAATCGGCTGATGACATGCCTTGCCGATCAAGTCCCAACAGGCGATCTCGATCGCGCTGATGGCCGTCATGATCGTCGAGCCTCCCTGGTACTGGTCGCGGATCAAGCCGCCGACGAGCGACTCAATGTCGAACGGATCGCGACCCATCACGCGGCCTAGGACCCATTCGTGAAGGAGCGTCTGGACGGTCTTCTCCTGCCACTCCAGCGTGGCCTCGCCGATGCCCGTCAATCCGGTGTCGGTGCGCAAGCGGACGAACAGGTAGTTCCTCAGCCCCGCGTTGGCCAGAAACGTTTCGAAGCCGACGATCTGCATGTAGGGTTCTCCTGTCGAAATCGGTCCCAGGGCTTGCAGGATGACCGCTGGCAACGTAGATTTCAAGCGGCCCGCTTGGTAGCTCGCCAACAGAGCACGCGCGGATGTGGCCGCCGGAAGAGTTCGCCGTCTATCACACCGCGGGTCGTGAACTCACAACTGACGGATGATTTCCTCGCCGCTGCGGAAAGACCAATGAGCGATGATCGTTCCCATGAATTGAGCTTCGCGAGCACGGCCCTGGACGAGCCGCGTGCACGTCCCACCTGGGTCCGCTACCAGGTGTTGGCGACGGCCTGTAGCCTCGCCGTGATCACCTACATCCACCGCGTTGGCTTTGCGACCGCCTCGGCCGAATTCAAGGTGCCGCTCGGCCTGAGCGACGAGCATCTCGGCAGAATGATGGCCGCGTTCATGATCGGCTACGGCCTCTTTGAGATTCCCTGGGGTTTTCTCGGCGACCGCTTCGGCGTTCGGAACATCCTGGCGGCCATCATCCTGGGGGGCTCGACGCTGACCGCCTGCCTGGCCCTCGTGGCTTTCTTGCCGCGGAACGTGCTCGTGCTCGTCTCGTTCTTGGTGCTCCTACGCTTCCTTTTCGGGGCGTTTCAAGCGGGTACGTTCCCGTCAATCTCGCGGGTGACGGCCGACTGGATGCCGACGACCGAACGGGGCTCGGCCCAGGGCATGATCTGGATGTCAAGTCGAATTGGCGGCGCGCTTGCGCCGCTCCTTCTGGTTTGGCTCTTTGCCGCCGTGGGTGATTGGAAAATCCCCCTGGTGCTCGTCGCCGTGCTGGGCCTGGCCTGGTGCGCCGGGTTCTGGCCGTGGTTTCGAAACCTCCCGGAGAACATGCCGAAGGTCAACCATGCAGAGCGCAGGCTGATTCAGTCCGGCCGTGCGCCGCGCGGAGACGCGGGCCACGGCGAAGTTCCCTGGGGCCGGATGATGACGTCGCGCAGCGTCTGGGCGCTGTGCCTCATGTATGGGTTCCTCGGCTTCAGCGGCAACTTCTATCTGACGCTCTTGCCGACGTATCTGAAGAACCATCGCCAGCTTAGCTCGGTGGTCGCCGGCTGGCTCACCTCGTTGCCCTTCGCCTTCGGGGTCGTCGCGTGTTTGGTGGGAGGATCGCTTTCCGATATGATCATCCGGCGATGGGGGAAGCGATGGGGCCGGCGCATCGTCGGCGCGGCCGGTCTGATGCTGGCGGGACTTTCGATCCTGGCCGTGCCCTGGGTTGAAAATGTGGTGGCGCTCGGCTTTCTTTTGGCTCTGGCTTTTTTCGGCAATGACCTGGCGATGGCGCCCGCGTGGGCGGCCGCCGCCGACATCGGCGAACGTCACACCGGCACTCTCGCCGGCACGATGAACATGATGGCCAGCTTCATGGCGGCCATTCAGGCCCTCGCGGTTGGCCGCCTTCTCCAATCAGGCGATCTGGTCATGCCGTTTGTGCTGCTGGCGATTAGCTATTTGCTGGGTACTCTTGCCTGGATCGGAGTCGACGTCCGACAGACGCTCGCCGAAACACCTATTTCGAAGATAACCAGAATATCCCCTTGAAATGCCCCCGGCGATCCGGATAATGGAAGTCTTCGCCTAAAAATGACCGTCACAGGACCGGATTCGGAGAGCGCGTTCGTGGCCGTACCAAAGAGACGTAAGTCGCCATCAAGACAAGGGATGCGAAGGAGCCACGACTTTCTGGTCGCTCCAACGTTAAATATTTGTCCGCAGTGCAAGCTGGCCATCCCCCCCCACAAGGTCTGCGACCTGGTCGAGGAATGCGGCAATGTCCAGCGGAGCAAGCCGCACAACCCACTTGCCAGAAAAGCAAAGGAAAAAGCCAGTAAGTGACGGTTCGACCGCTGTTTCCTGGCTAGTTTTGCCGTATCTTGAATCGAGAGGCCGAGTTTTCCATTTTTTGTGTGGAATCTGGAATTCTTGAATCTGAAATCCCCGGTTTTGGAATCTCTAGTGTAAGGAGTGGCACCGATGGGCCGCGAATGTCCTGTCAGTGGAAAAAAGACGACGTTCGGTAATCAGAAGACCGATCGCGGTAAGGCGAAGTACTTGGGCGGCGTCGGCAAGAAGACCACGGGCGTCAGCCGCCGCACCTTCAAGCCGAATCTTCAGCGCATTCACATCTGGCTGCCGAATGGGACCACGTGTTACATCCGTGTCGCGACGTCGGTGATTCGTAGCGGAATGATGACCCTCGAGGTCGACGGCAAGGTTCAAACCTTCCCGCTCATCAAGGCCGCCAAGGGAAGCGCCCAGGCTCGCGCGAAGCTCAAGAATCTGTATCCGATCTGAGGGGTCGAGGGAGATGCCCCAACGAAGATCCGGGAAGGCGTGAACCATCGCCACCGGTGTGGCCACATTGATGTGCCATCACGATCGAAGCGACTGTGCGGCGGTCTTCCAATACAACGCATCTGAAGAGAGGAGGTCAGTGATGAATATGCTTGACACAGATCGAGCCAAACAGGTGCTTGTAGAGCTAATACGAGCAACCGGCGGAGAGTGGACGGGCAAGACAAGGCTCTATAAGGCCTATTACTTCGCCCATCTTTACTACGCCGAGACCGAGCCGGGTTACTTGACGAACTGGCCGGTCGTCAGAATGCCGTACGGTCCCGGGATCGAATGCGGGGACGAGCTCTTGAATGAGCTTGTGCTCTCCGGAGTGGTCTCTCGAAAACATACGGCCGTGGGACCTTACACGGCGACCTCTTACCGCCTGACGGGAAAGCGACTGCCCGGCGGAGCGATGTCGGAACAGGCCGTGCGCGCCATCGAACAGGCCGTGAGTTTCGTGAAAGAGAGGGGTGCCTCCGAACTCAGTGACCTCACGCACGAGTTCTCTCGCTCGTGGAACAGTGCTCAGGAGGGGCAGGAGCTTAATATCTATGTCGACCAGATCCCGGACGATGAATTTGCTGCACGCGAACATCGGCTGAGCACCCTCAAAACGGAACTCTTGGTCGCGTGGACCGCCGCGCAATGACGCCACCGGTCCGGACCCTCAAACGCTTGGCGGCTCAAATCGCCCAACGAATGGACTTTAAGATGAGCGCGTTCATCCACGAACGTGGCCTCGGGGATTTCCTGCTCGAACAGGACGCTAACGGCGATGCGATTGACCTCGCGGGACGGGCAATTTTGCACTTCTGCGTCGACGAAGGCGGATACAACGGCTTTGAGGTAGGAGTAATGCTCTGCGTGGACTTTCTCGACGAGGCCATGACTTCGCCACCGACGGGTGCCGCGCGCCAGGCGCTTAAAGACCTCTTTACGCTCATGAAGACGCACCATCGCTCGAGTCCGTCAAGCGCTGGATCGAGAGCCATTACCGCTGAGCAAGGCTTGCGACGCTAAGGCACTTTCCACTTCTGGCCCGCCTCCAGGTTCCGAGGCAGTGCTGGGGCGCGGTACGTGCCGAACTGCGAATCTTCCATCTTCTGTTCAATCCGGCGGGTCGACCAGTCGAACTCTTTTGGCCAGTCCTCGATCTGACTGATCAGCTCCTAGTGCCTCGTCAACGCAATATTGATAAGTTGCACCTACGGATGTCAGAGGATCGTCATTCTGTCCCGCTGGCCGGAGAAAGCAGCATGCTGACCTAGATTCAACTTGTCAAAACTCGCGTGACAGCCGTCGTATACGTTTGAACCGTGATAAGTTGCCCGCAAGGGCAACTCATCGCTTTTCGCGAGACGAGGCACTAGTCTATTCAGCCCCTCCCGCGAATGGCTTCCGCATCGACACTCGTTTCTTTCGGGGCATTCGTAGTGGCCATCAGTCTGTCCTTAAACGACTGGTTTGCGCGTTTCTGACTCGCCGCCGAAAAAAGCTGAGTGAGCCGCGTTAAGCCAGGCAGTATGCATTCGGCACGAAGGCCCGCGACTCAACCTCATTGTGTGCCCATAAGTTAAAGACCGCAATTGTTTTTTGAACGAGAAGGCGTTTCCGGTAATCGACCCCTTTCTCAGCCTCGCCGACATCGACGCTTTCCCAGCGCAGCGATTCGGGCCCGCAGGTCTTGGGGAATAGTTCGGCGCTTGACATCGCTCTGTTCCACCTTCTGGCAATGATCAGAATTCGGACAGCTTTCCCGCATTCGATCAAGCCTCAAAGATCAAGGAAAACGATCATCGACGGATTGCCAACGCGAATGTGATGCCCCGTGAAGTTGAGGCCGCCGGTCTCGCGGTCCACGCGGAAGACGGCGGTGTTGTCTCCTCGCAGACTTACCTCCGCGGGCATCCCAAATAAGGGAGCGATTTCGTATCGGTCAGATTCCGGCCCGTGGTCTGATATGGGCGCGAGCCCAGTCTCGGATGTTTCGTTTCCAAGTCGGCCGCCCCACGGAATTCGCCTCGCGCAACCACCGAGTGACCTCATCGGCCCGCACATAGAGGAACCGGCTTGCATCGGCGGCGATATAGTTGCCGTCGGCATCGAGCTGCTCGATCGACACGACGCCATCGCGGAATCTCCACACCTCCAATACCCGCAACTTGCTGTAAATCCCAGGCCGGTCAATCTCCGGTTCTGAGATGTCGATCTCGATCACCAGGTCCGGAATGGGAAACGCGGCGCCGTCATTAGCACCGCGCGCGTTGGCCGCCCGGCAGGCTTGCACTTTCGCCGGGTCGAAACAATAACATAAATCCGCTTCGACCCCGCGGTGGACCTCCTCTCGTTTCCAGGTCGTTGAGCCAAGCCCATGAGAATCGAGGTCCAAACCATCGCAGACTTCGCCAACAAAGATGCCCAGCAGGTCCCCGAGACCTTCGTGCACGGGTCCAACGACCATGATCTCCACATCCTTTCCGTCGAACGCGATCCTGATGGACGAGCGTTCGCTGAGCGCATCCGTCAAGCGGTCGTAAAGGTCCCACGAGACGCCGTGCATGACACCTCGTTCTTCCGATGGGACGGAGGGCGTCACCGACCGCGCGACCGGAGACCGGGGAATAGTCGTGATCGTGGACACGGTCAAGGCTCCTAGAATGAGGCCGTCCGACCTCACGACCAGCCCTGGGATCACGATCACGTCGAGCTGTCGCGGGGGTCCGCCCCGCTACCAATATACACCAGGTGTCGCACCGGTGTAACACCCGAAACGAGGCTTTGAACCTTTCTGGCGGCGAGCGTGGGTGTCTTGCTGGCATCCGCCAGGCTGAGATGAGAGGTACCGACGTCCCGCGGCGATTAGGCCGGCCCAAGACAGAGAGCAATGCTTGACAGCGAGACCACCCCAAACCATGAACAAAACTCGACACCGCGAAGCCCCTGGCCCCCCGCCATCAACTACCTCGGGCGATTGGCGAGCGAGAAGAGCGATCCTTCGATGCCCCAGATTTTCAAGCTCCGCTTACCTTTCGCAGCTCCCGTGCGTCCCGACGCTCCCCCCGCTGTGATCAGATTCCGCCCGTCAGGGGTAAATCGCAAGCCGATGACCCACTCAGGGGCATCGATCTCGCGCAAGATCGACAGCTCGGCTGGGTTCCACAGCGTGATCTTCCCCTTCAGTCCGGCCGAGGCGAGGACGCGCCCGTCGGGCGACCATTCGACTCGGTAGAGTTCCTCCGCCGTGGTCTTGATTTCGTGACGTAGCCGTCCGTCCGCGGTGTTCCAGAGGCGCAGGTTTCCGTCGACGTATGCCACCGCCAGAGCCCGACCGTCGGGCGAGAATTGCAGGCCCTGGGTCTGAACCGGATTAAATACATGTAAGACTTTCCCCGTCGCCACATCGAACATGTGCGTCTTCGCGTTGCGATTGCCTACCGCCAGCATTGTCCCATCCGGGCTGAACGCAGGCGTCAAACCGCCTGTCGTCGGCCCTGCGTCGAACTGCCGGAGGAGTTTCCCGTCCGAAACGCGCCAAAGAGAGGACAGGGTCCCGTATCCACCTGTCGCCAACGTTTTGCCGTCCGGGCTGAAGATCATTTGCGGCTGCTGATTGCCGACGTCGAGTATAATGACGCGACCCGTGCGCCGATCGAGTATCTCAGCCGTCTTCCCGTTGCGGCAGTAGGCGACCACGCCCTTGTCGGGGCTGAAGGCGAAATGGATTAGCTTCTGGCCCTCGCCGATCGTCTCGATTGTCTTGAGCGACAGGACGTCACGAACGAGCGCGGGCTGCTCCCAACTCAGCAAGGCCATCCGGTCTCGTTCCGGGCTCCAGGCAATCTCCCATATGTCTTCGTCGAGTGAGGCGACTGCCCTCAGGCGGGAAACGTTCGCCGGCGTGAGAAAGGATCGCCGCGACTGCCAGGCCACAAGGCATGTGACGATTGCAATCACAACGAGCCACATCTTCAGGCTGACCCGGAACATCGGTCGCCGCAGAACTCCGGTGTCCCTGGCGTGTTCGCTCACGATCAGTGCCTCGTTACGGGCGGCCAAAACGGCTGACCAACCACGGATCGAGATCCTATCGAAGCATATCAGATCAGCGCTCAGAAATCTCGTGCGTATCGAGCGCCTGGACGGTTTTGGTACTCTAATGGACGAGAGAGTGGCACAGATGCGGGAGGGGGATTAGCCTCGTCATTCCGTGGTCCAACCCAGAGGGATAATTGATGAGCGGCAGCCATACGAACACGTTTCCGAAGCTTCACAATGCGATGTGGCCTGGTCTCGTCGGCAAGGGGAGCCCCGGCGCGGAACCGACAATTGACCTGGATACGATGCTCACCCTGACAGCCGCGGTCCAGGTCGACGGCATCAAGTTCGACGGCGTTGACATCTTCCTGTACGATCCCCACATCAATATCGACATCAGCGATGAACAATTAAAAGCCGTTGCCGCCAAGATCGCCGCCAAGGGCTTTGTGGTGGGATCGGTGGTTGCGCCCGTTTGGTTCGATGGTTCGGCGATGGGGGACGACAGAGAGCGCGAGAACTATCTGACCGCCATCCGCAAGGCATGCCGGATCGCCAAGAAACTGAGAGAGCTCGGGGTTCGGCCATACGGGGTGGTGCGGATCGACTCGGCCTCATCTCCCGCGGACTGGGCCCAAAACCCGGCGGGCAACCAACAAAAAATCGCCGACACGTTCAAGCGGGCCGCCGCGATCGCGCGTGACCATGGCGAGACGCCTGGCCGCCGAAGGAGAAATCTGCTGGGGGGGCATGCATTCGTGGCGCACGATGGTCGATCTCCTCGAGCGAGTCGGCGAGCCCGAAACGGTCGGCTTTCAGGCGGACATGGCCCACACGTTGCTGTACACGCTTGGTGAAAACGCGCCCGAGGACCGGATCTTGCCCAAAGACTATGACTGGAAAGATCCCGCCGTTCTTGACGAGGCATTGAAGAAGCTGACGGCCGCCCTGCGGCCCTGGACGATCGACTTCCACGTCGCCCAAAACGACGCCACCGTCTTCGGCTCGGGCACGCACGACCACACCGGCCGCCATTGCCTGGCGACCGACCCCAACGGCAAGCTCGACATTCCCCATCACGCGGGCTTTTGGCTCCGCGACGAGAACGGCAAGCTCACCAAGAAAATCCGACACATTTGCTGGGACGGCTGCATGTTCCCCAATGCCGTCATGATGAATCCCAAGACCTGGACCGACATCCTCGCGGCGATGATCGCAGTGCAGAGATGCGCACGGGTGGAAGTGAATGAGCGCGTCAATCGAGTCTGGGCGAGCACGTGTCGTGCGCGACTCAAGTCCCCTTTTCGGAGTGATCATGAGCGCAAGAAAACCTCTCAATATCGGCCTCGTCGGCTACGGCTTCATGGGCCGGACGCATTCCAACGCCTACAAACGCGTGAACGACTTCTTCGACGTGCCGTATCGGCCGGTGCTTAAAGGCCGTCTGCGGGCGGACGGCCGACGGGGCCAAGGCGTTCGCCGCGCAATGGGGCTACGAGTCGGTCGAGACCGACTGGCGAAAGCTCGTCGAGCGTAAAGATATCGACGCAATCGACATCTGCACGCCCAATAATACCCACGCCGAGATCGCAATCGCCGCGGCCGAAGGCGGGGAAGATGGTGCTGTGCGAGAAGCCGCTGTCGATGAACCTGGTGGAAGGCCAGAAGATGGTTGATGCGATCGAGAAGGCGGGCGTTCCCAACACCGTTTGGTACAACTACCGCCGCGTGCCGGCGGTGACCCTGGCCAAGCAGTTGATCGACGCCGGCAAGCTGGTCGGATATTCCATTACCGCGCCAACTTTCTGCAGGACTGGACGATCTCGGCCGACCTGCCCCAGGGAGGAACCGGCCTCTGGCGGCTGGATGTGGCCGCCGCCGGTTCGGGCGTCACCGGCGATCTGCTGGCGCACTGCATCGACACGCGCTCTGGCTGAACGGGCCTATCGATTCGGTCTGCGCCATGACCGAAACGTTTATCAAAGAGCGCAAACATAACCTGACCGGCAAGGTCGAGCCGGTGGGGATCGACGACGCCTGTGCGTTCTTGTGCCGGTTTGACAACGGCTCGCTCGGGCTCTTTGAATCGACCCGCTACGCCCGCGGCCACAAGGCCCTTTACACGCTCGAGGTCAATGGCGAGAAGGCATCGCTCAAATGGGACCTGAGAAGACCTGCACCGGCTCGAGTTCTTCGATCATGCAGACCCATCGATCGTGCGCGGCTGGCGACGAGTGTCTGTCACCGACGGCGACCAACCGTACATGAAGAACTGGTGGGTGCCCGGCTTACAGATCGGCTATGAACACACCTTTGTTCATCAAGTTGCCGACTTTCTCCATGACTTGGGCAAGAACCAGCCGACGGCGCCCACGTTTCGCGATGCCCTCGTGACTCAGGCCGTCTGCGATGCCGTGCTCGATTCGGCCGAACACAAGAAGTGGGAGGTGGTGGTGCCGGTGTGATCGGGTGTGACGGACCGGGCCGCGCAACGTTAGAAGAGAGGCAACCGATTCAGTTGGTCGCGGCGGGCGGAGGGAACGAGGGTAAACGGCTCATTAAACAACGGGGTCGGACGCGCCGAGGTCGCCCGTAACTTTTTCAGGCGGGGCTTGATCGTGAGAACGACCCGTGATCGAATGAGCATCGGCGTGGCGATGCTCTTGATCGTCGGGGCGGCAGTCGGTTTCTGGCTGGCCCTCCCTCAACTCAAGAATGGCGTCGACAACGCGTTCGCCGAGCGCCTGCATCTTTACTTTTGTGTTCGTACTTGGCGGTCTGTCGCTGCTTGGACCGCCACTCTTGCTGGTGACGGCCCGAAGAGATCGCTGGCATGCGGGCCGGTTCCTCTGGTTCACACAGGGAACTGCCGCTTGGTTGTTGTGGCCGCCGGCAGCCTACCACCGCGTAAGAGTGCCCGGGGATGAACCGTTCCCTGCGATCTGTTTCTTCTACGGCACGCCGGTCATGGCCATTTGCGTGACGCTTGCCCTTCTCGCTGGCAGTCACCTGAAACGCTCTCGCCGGCGCCGGATGCATCGCTCGTGGCAGGAGATGTTCGGGCTGGTCCTTGGGCTCGCATGGGCATGCACCGGCCTTTACATTATTTCTCTCTATTACCGTCAGGAGTTTATCGGAAGGTAATCTGTCTGAAAAGGAACGACACTTATGAAAACCGGCATGAACCTGCTCTTGTGGTCGACGCACATCACGTCAGAGCATGACGCGGTCCTCGACCAGTTAAAATCAATCGGCTTCGATGCGGTGGAAGTGCCCATCTTCGAAGTCGCCGACTTGGCACCCTTCGAGCGGCTCGGTAAGCGCCTCAAGGGCCTGGGACTCAGCGCGACGGCGGTCACGGTGATGGGGCCCGAGACCAACCCGATCTCACCGGACCCGAAAATCAGGGCCGCCGCGGTCGCGCATCTCGACCGGGTGCTCGAGTGCGGCCAAGCCTTTGGCTGTGAGATCCTCTGCGGGCCGACCCATTCGGCGATCGGGGTCTTTACGGGCGAGGGCCCGACAGAGGACGAGTTCAAGTACGGCGTCGACACGCTGCGCCAAGCCGCCGAGAAAGCTCAGGCTCGCGGGATCAAGATCGCCATCGAGTATCTGAACCGGTTCGAGGTTTACTTTCTGACGACCGCCGTGCAGGCGTCGCGGTTCGTGAGGGCCGTCGATCATCCCTATTGCAAGATGATGTACGACAGCTTTCACGCGCATATCGAAGAAAAGAGCCAGTCGCGAGCGATCGCCGCCTGCGCCGCCGAGACAATTCACGTTCACGTCTCGGAGAACGACCGAGGTGTGCCGGGAACCGGGCAGGTGAACTGGGACGATTTCTTCGGGGGTCTCAGGCAAACCGGTTACGATGGATACCTGACCATCGAGGCCTTTGGCCGTGCGCTGCCCGCCTTGGCCGCCGCCACGAGGGTTTGGCGTGACTTATTTCCTGACGCGCTGGCACTCTGCCGCGAGGGCCTCGCCCATATCAAGTCGCATCTTTGATCGAACGGTGCATGAGTTGCATCAAGGCGGAATCGAAAGTGATTTTCTGCCTTTCAGATGGGGCGAGTCAGGGCGTGTTCACGGAGCGCCTGATTTCATTTCCGGAGGCGAGCGAAGGTGACGTTGTCTTTTTAACGAGTTCTCTGAGCGAGTTGCGGTAAGCCGCCAGGTAGGCGTTTTCCACCTCGGCTGAGCCTGGTTTGTCGCTCAGCACGTCGAGAAGCATTTTGCGGAACACGCCGACCCGCTCGTTGCCATAAGCGATCCGCATGAGGTCTCTTAGCTCGTACGGGTCTGTCGTGAGGTCGTAAAGGTGCTCCATACCCTCACCCGTGCGGACGTAATGTTGGCCCAAGGCCACCACCGACATCTCGACCTCGGCTCGCTTGCGGCTGCTGTCCGACCGATCTTCGAACGCGGTTTGGCCTGCCCGCTCCGAGAAAGCAGGGCTGGTGATCTTGAGCCGCTTGTCCCCTGGCGGCAATTTCCAGTAGGCCGCCAGCGAGCGCCCCGGGAATGGTGAGACGGCCGAAAGGCCGACCAAGTCGGCCACCGTTGCGGGGAGGTCGCGCAAAGTCACAGGGCAATCGACGACTCGCCCCACCGGCGCGTCGGGGGAAAGGATCACCAGCGGCACGTAGGTCTCTTCGAGCGACACGGTATACGAATGACCCACGAAGTGATGAGTGCCGAACGCTTCTCCGTGGTCTGAGGTAATGATAACGTCCGTGTTTTCCATGAGTCCCTGATCTTTCAACGCGCCCAACAAACGACCAAGTTCTGTATCGAGCGCGAGGATGCAATCGTCATAGCAGTCATGTGCCATCAGGAGATCCCGTTGGGACCAGTCATCCTTGAGAGCGCCGATATAATCGACCAGGAGCTGAAAGTCGCGCGCGGTGCTGGGTACCACCCCGAAGCTTTTCGCAAATTCCGGCGGCGGTATATACGGCTCGTGGGCGTCGAAGTAGTTGAGGAACGCAAAGAAGGGACGATCCGGCCTCCGCCGGCCCAGCCAGTGGAGGAATGCGTGGCTGATCGCTTCCGCTCCGCGGGATTGAAGGGTGATCCACTTCTTTGCGTAGAAATTATCAAAGAACAAAACGTTCTCGGCGATCCACTTGCCGGCGACCGTGCGAGTGAGAATCGAAGCCGGCGTGCAAAGCGTAGTCGTCGAAATGAGCGAATCCGCGATTCAAGCCAGTCTCGTAACTGCAGCAATTGGTGTTCGCCACGAAGCCCGCGGTCTGATATCCGTGCTTCGTCAGGAATTCGGCGAGAGTCGGCACCGGGGCGTCAAGCTTGAACTTCCGCTGGGTATCAAGCCGAAAAGGCCACGCACCAGTGAAGAAAGAGGAGTGCGAGGGAAATGTCCATGGGGCGGGAGCGATCGGGAGTTTGTACGCGACACCCTTTTGAGCCCACTCACACAAACAAGGAGTGGTGAGCCGCGGATATCCATACAGGGTCAGATCATAAGCGCGGACCGTATCCCAGACGATCAACACGACGTTGCGACGCCGGGGAGGGGGAGACGGTAATCCGGTCACCGTCTCGTATTCACGAACGGCCCGCCAACCTGTCGAAAGCACAGCGAGAACGGCTCCAACCCCAACGAGCGCCGCGAAGATCCATCGCGCCTGCCGCGGGCGCAAGCGATGAGCCACGAGCGCCTCTGCGATCACACGGCCCAAGCCTACTGCCAACACAAAGCTGCATTGACCATACAACGGCATCCGTAGCAAGGCCGACCAGATCGCGAGTGTCGCCAGCACCCACAACACCATGCGAGCCGAAACCAATCGAGGCCACCGCCGGTGCAGCACGCCGAGCAATGCGCCGGAACAACGAGCAGAGCCGCGTGGCCCAGCGGTACCATCCAGAAAAAATCGCTGGCGTTTCGAAAATACCCCTCACTGTTCCAAAAATATTTCTTGAAGAAGAGAACCCCGATGTCGAGGTAGCCGGCACAAAGGCCAAACGTGACCGCCACCAGTATTGCAGCCCCCGGGCCAGCCAACATTCGGCCTGGCGAAGGCCGGGCCGAGATTGGCGACGCGGTTGTGTTCATGCAAGGTACTCCTTTTGAGTTCCTTTCCCGGTCAATATTCGCTAAGAGATCAGTCTTCTCTCCTGGTAAGTATGATCGTAAAGCCCACCCCGATGCCGACACCTCAACGCCTTGCGCCGGGGGAGCCTTCGTACGCAACCGTAAATCTGAGGTTGTGAATCGACGCCAGTGTTTTTAGGCGATACTCGCCGGGCAATCGGCATAAAAGCGCGGAAAAAAAAGCGGATGCGAGCATTCCCGCGACAAGGGCACTGGAATTTATCGCAACCGGATGATACAAAAGTGTGTCCCAACTTGCCGTTCCGCGCGGTGGGTGGGGATGCGGGTGTGCTGGCGAGCGGCGACTAACGACCGCTTGACTGTCCGGAAGCGCGCTCGGGTCCCTCAAAAAGCCAACCGATAACAGGCAGTCTGGCAACCTCTCCCCTCTGCCGGAATTGCCCGTATCGACTGTTTCCCTTCGTTTTCACACAGTTCGCCGCCTGGCTGATTGCTAAATAATCGAGCGACCGATTCCGTCCCAACCCACGATGCAAATGCATGTGAAATCACGGCATGACCAATCTGACCTGTTCCGCTGCTATCACGTGGCGGGCTACGACGAGATGTTCGATTCGTACGACCGCCCGCGCCCGCACTATGCCCCCTTGCACGAGCGACTAATCGAGCTAGGCCAAGACGAGCTGGATCGCC
This sequence comes from uncultured Isosphaeraceae bacterium, assembly GCA_963829765.1. Lineage (GTDB taxonomy): Bacteria > Planctomycetota > Planctomycetia > Isosphaerales > Isosphaeraceae > CAWFRS01. Next base: position 17,772 of record CAWHKI010000160.1, read on the forward strand.
GTCACAAGGTCGCCGATTTGACGATGCGGCAGCAAGGGATCACTTTTACCGTCTATGGCCGCGACCAGGGGGTCGAGCGGATCATCCCGTTCGACCCAATCCCTCGGCTGATCGCGCCGGCCGAGTGGGATCGCATCGAGCGCGGGGTAAAACAGCGAGTTCGCGCCCTCAATCTGTTTATTCACGATGTCTATCACGAGCGATTGATACTCAAGAACCGGATCGTACCCCCAGAGCTGGTTTTCGGCGCCACGGGCTACCGTCGGGAATGCGTCGGGCTTCATGTCCCGAGGGACGTCTACATCCATGTGTCGGGCATCGACCTGATTCGCGACGGCGACGGCAACTACCTGGTGCTCGAGGACAACGGCCGGACTCCTTCAGGGGTCAGCTACGTCCTCAAGAATCGGCAGGTGATGAAGGAAGTCTTTCCGTTGCTGTTTGAGCAATACAACGTGAGGCCGGTGGACGATTACACAGACAACCTTCTGGCGGTGTTGCGCTCGATCGCACCGCCGGGCTGCGAAGACCCCACGGTCGTTGTCTTGACGCCGGGCATCTACAACTCGGCCTACTACGAGCACAGTTTCCTGGCCCGGCAAATGGGGGTCGAGCTGGTCGAGGGACGCGACCTCGTTCTCGACCGGGGCCAGATTTTTCGGCGGACCACGCGCGGGTTGCAACGGGTCGATGTGATTTACCGCCGGGTGGACGACGATTTCCTCGATCCCTTGACGTTTCGGTCGGACAGCGTGCTGGGCGTTGCCGGGCTGATCGGCGCCTACCATTCGGGAAACATCGGCCTGGCCAACGCCCTGGGGACGGGCGTCGCCGACGATAAGGGGATTTATCCGTTCGTGCCCGAAATGATCCGCTTTTACTTGAGCGAAGAGCCGATCCTGGCCAACGTCGAGACGTTCCGCCCGCTCATACCGTCTCACCGCCAGCATATCCTCGAGAACCTCGATAAGTTGGTGGTCAAGGCCGTCGATGGCTCCGGGGGGTACGGTATGTTGATTGGTCCCGCGTCAACCCGCGAACAGCGCGACGATTTGCGCGGAAAATCGTCGACAACCCTCGCGGGTACATTGCCCAGCCCACCATCAGCCTGAGCCGGCACCCGACCTTTGTTGGCGACCGGCTCGACGGCCGCCACATCGACTTGCGGCCGTTTGTCCTGTATGGCGAAGACATCGTCGTCATGCCGGGGGGGCTCACTCGCGTTGCCTTGCCGGAGGGAAGCCTGGTGGTCAACAGCTCTCAGGGAGGGGGCACCAAAGACACCTGGGTGCTGCACGAGGGCGCGGCTCGATCAAGCCCGCTTGACGCGCACTCGGACGATTTTTCGAGGAACGGAGATGCTTAGCCGGGTCGCCGAAAACTTGTTCTGGATGAGCCGCTTCCTGGAACGCGCCGAGAACGTGGCGCGTTTGCTGGATATCGGTCTCTTTCTCGAGCTCGACGCCCCCACCCCGGCCGTTGAAGACGGCTCGGCGCCGGTTGAGATCGCCCTTCATATCCTGGCGTGCCGCGAGGCGTTTTACTCGGCCAATCCCAGCCCTGATCGCAACTCGGTCCTGGGATTTTTGACCTTCGACCGCGCGAACCCGCAATCGATTTTGAGCATGATCGCTCGAGCCCGCGAAAACGCTCGGGGGACTCAAGAAAGCCTGGGCGTTGACGCCTGGAGCGAAATCAACCGGTTGTACTTGTACCTCTCGGGCCAGCGGGCCCAGCGGAAGTTCGATTCGAGCCCGTCGGCGTTCTACGTCGCAGTCAAGCAGGCGTGTATTCTGTTTGACGGACTGGTGCAAAATACATTGCCGCGCGACGAGGTTTATCATTTCCTCGAGCTCGGCCGCTATCTCGAGCGGGTCGATGTGATGGGCCGCATTCTTCATGCCAAGTGCCGCAGCCATAATCAGGCCAATAGCGGCGGCGATCCGCCGATGCAGTTGGTCCGCTGGACGGGCTTGCTCCGAAGCTGCTCGGCTTATGGAGCCTATTTACGCGTCGAACGCGACCGCGTGGAGCCGGTCGGCGTGATTCGTTTCTTGGTCCTGAACCCCGACTTTCCCCGCGCTGTCCGCTTTTGCGTGGGCCGGTGCCGCCAATCGCTCCAGGAAATCGCCGGCGGCGACGACGACGCATATGCCAGCGAAGCCGAACGATTACTCGGGCGGCTGGATAGTGAGCTGCGCTACATCGACGTCGCTGAAATCTTTGAACGCGGCCTTGTGCCGTTTCTCGACGGTATTCAGACCACATGCCACAGGGTCGGCGATGAAATCCAACGATCGTATTTTTTGACTTAGAGGTGGGGGCCGGAATCATGCTTTTACGCATTCAACACGAAACCAAGCTCGGCTATTCCGAACCGGTAACGGAAACCGTGTTCGACGTGCGGATGGCGCCCCCTTCGGATGAGGATCAGACGAATCTGGGGTATCGCTTGCGCATCGTGCCCTCGGCACCGGTCACCATTTATCGCGATGGGTTTGGCAATCGGGTTGATCTTTTCAATATCCTGAGCGCGTACAGCGAATTGATCATCAGAGCGACGTCGATCGTACGGACGCACCGCGGTGCGTCCGCGGAATCGCGTCTGGCCGACGTGGTTTGGACCCCCAATCACGCCGAGTTTCTCGCGCTCGAAACGATTGAATATCTGCAGCCCAGCCCCTTGGTGCAGAATTCGCCCCAACTCGACGAGTTTATCGCGGAGCTGGCGCGAACGGATGGCCGGCTGATCGAGGTGATCGATCGTCTTACCGACGCGGTACGCTCTCGGCTGATCTACGAAAAAAAGGTGACGACGGCACTCACTCCCGTTGGCGAGGCCCTTGAGCTGGGCCGTGGCGTTTGCCAAGATTTCGCCCATCTGTTCATCGGTGCTGCCCGAGGCATCGGGCTGCCGGCGCGGTATGTCAGTGGGTACATTCATGAGCCGGGCGAGGTCGCGACGCACGCCTGGGCACAGGTCTGGACGGGTCGGAGCGGCTGGATCGATGTCGACCCCACCCGAGGCACGTTCGTCGACGACGATTACATCAAGACCGCCATCGGACGCGATTACTCTGACGTTCCCCCCAATCGAGGCGTCTGGAAAGGTCGGGCCGACGAGACCATCACCGTCAGCGTCAAGGTCGAGCCCATTCAGCGCGTGCCAACCGACTGGAGCGACTGGTCCGCCGTCCAGGCCCCCTGGTCGGCCGCCTCGTGGCTTCAATCCCAGCCGCGGATGCGCCGACTTAAATTCAGCCCGCAGGTCGGCTACCGCCAGCAGCAGGGGCAGCAGCAGCAGTGAATGGCGAGCCCCTGTCCGGTTCCTCGCTCGAAACCGGCCAGGGGACAACGCATCCCTCCAAGTCGGACGGGGGACGGCAGGCTCAGGCAGTTGCCCGCTTGCGCCGACTCCATCCGTACCCGATCAAACTGAACGAGCCCATCACTAAAAGAACGAGCACTCGAGGGCTCAGGAACGGCGGAGCCGTAAAGCTGGAACGACTCTGAGCCAGTCGTGCCCGGGATAGAGGCGTTAGCCAGGTTGCCGTAGTAGTTCTCATACGCGGTCGATGGACCCTCATTCTCGTCCCAGTAACTTGAATTACCGCTTGGCACTACTGCGTTCTGGAGTGACAGGTAGTATGTCCCGGCTGCCACAGGCGTGCTCAGGGAAAAGTTGATCAAATCGATGTCATAGCCGTACACACTCGTGTACTGGAACGCGGTGGACGTGCTGGCCGTGCCTGAGGCGATGATCCCGCTGGGCTGACTACCGTCGCCCACGCCACCCCCGGTCGGCCCCGTACTAATCGCCCAATCCACAGATGTCATCGTGTCGCCTGGGATCGCCCATACGCCGAACTGCACCCCAGTCACGGTTGTCGCGCTGCTCAACGTGAAGGAGTCCGACACCTGATCGCCCTGGCTGATCGTCCACGCATCCACGGTTCCATTGATGGGGCCGTTGTTATACATCAAGTCGGCCTTGGCCTGGCCCACTCCACTCAACAGCAATGTCACTGCGGCGAAACTCCAAGCCAGCCGCTTCCTGAATCGTTGCATAGTCGTACCGCTTTCTTAGTAATCGAATCTATTTGATCAAAACGCACTCGTGTGATTGCGTCTTCCGAGCGGTCGTATCAGAACACGTTCGGAGGGCGACCGTCAGCGCAGTGCTCACTGAGCGGGTCGGTCCTCGGTCATTGACGAACACCTTAGTTCTCCCTGAGAGCGAACAATGGCCAATTCACTCGCACGAAGCTGATCTGGTGTCACCTCGAAAATGTTCCTCCGTTTCATCGCCGACACCCTCTTCAATAACACCGACGCTTGGTCCTAAAGCTTTAGCAACCGTAAAGATTCCTCAAATGGCTAGGTAGATGTCAAGAGGTGACTTTTTCTTGTTGTTTTTTTTAAACATGCCGATTTGCATGGGTAAGCTCGGACAGGTAGACTAAGGAGTGTTGGTGTCTGACGCGCCGTATCTCGAATCGCAACACGAAATGACCGCGACTGGCTCGCGCGGAATTTCGCCATCGCCCGCCCGAGCCGGAGCCGCGCCCATGCCCGGAGTTCTGAACGGACTGATTCCCGCTTGCCACACCCCCTTCACCTCTGGTGGAGAGCTGAAACTCTCTGTCGTGGACCAACAGGCGGCGCTCTTCATCGAAACGGGGATGCGCGGGGTGTTCGTGGCCGGCACGACAGGCGAGTTTGCGTCTCTAACCATGGACGAGCGAAAGGCCCTTTGCGAGCGCTGGGTGGAGGTTGCCGGCTCGACAATCCGGGTTGCTGTGCACATTGGCCATAACTGCATGGCCGACGCGATCGAGCTGGCGGCGCATGCCCGCCAGGTGGGTGTCGCCGCGGTTGCGCTGGCTCCTCCCAGTTATTTCAAGCCGGCGACCGTCCTCGACCTGGTCGAATTCTGCGTACCGATCGCCGCGGAGGTCGAGCCTCTTCCCTTATATTACTACCACATCCCGGGCATGACCGGCGTGCGGCTCCCCATGGCCGAATTCCTCTACGAAGCCCGGCACCGCATTCCCAACCTGTGCGGCCTCAAGTTCTCGCACGACGACCTGGTTGATCTTCAGGGCTGCGTGGCCCTGGAACGGAATGCCTACGATGTCTTCTTCGGATTTGACGAAGGCTTGCTGGCGGGTCTCTGTCTGGGCGTAAAAGGTGCGGTCGGGGCCACGTTCAACTTCGCCGGCCGGCACTACCTGAAGTTGATTCGAGCTTTCGAGTCGGGCGACATGGCGGCCGCCCGGGCCGCGCAGCTCGAGGCCACCGAATTGGTGAAGACCCTCCGTTCGTTCGGTTTCATGGCCGCGTCGAAGGCCGTGATGGCTTTGATCGGCGTCGACTGTGGGCCTGTTCGGCCGCCTCTTCGCAATCTCACGCCAGCCCAGATCGACGCGCTCGCCGACAAGCTGGCCGCGCACGATGTCTTCGCGCGACCGCTCAAGTTACTCGCTTGAAACGAATTTAAGGGGTCATATCTCGATATGGCTTCTTGTCCCGGTACAACTTGAGCCGTGTCACGTATTCCTCCTTGTTTTTCGCATCGGTCTCGAGTTCGAGCGCTTTGGTCTGCCAATTGATGGCCGCGGCAAAGTCGCCCACCTCGGCGTACGCCGCGGCCAGCGTGTCGATCAAGCCCCCGTCGGTCCAGTCCGTCAACTCGCATGCCTTGGTCGCTGCCTCGACGGCTTTCTTGCCGTCGCGGTACTTCGCATCCGGGCAGGTCGCCCAAGTCCAGGCTCGGCCGTTGTAGGTGAGCGGATTCTCAGGCGCGAGCCGCGATGCCTGGGCGAGATCGGCGTCGGCTTTGGCATATTCTTTCTTGCCGGCCCACGCCGAGGAACGGGCGTAGAAAGCAAACGCATTCTGCGGCTCGAGCCGAATCGCCTCGTCGTAATCGGCCAGTGCCTTGTCGTACTCCTTCTTCTCACGCCAGGCGAGCCCCCGGTAAATGCGCGCCAGCGGGTCGTGAGAACCGAGATCAATGGCCTCGTTGCAGTCGGCGATTGCCTTGTCATACATGTTGATGCGCAGCCAATCGCCGGCTCGTACGGCGAAATCACGCGCGGTTTGCGGCTCGACGATCCCGAACGCATCACGAGTGAGCGGCGTTGCGCCTCGGCTTGTGCCTCGTCGCCTTTGACTTTCGCATCGGCACCGGGCTGATGGGCGCTCGGGGGTGCCGGAATCGGCTCAAACGCGGCGGACACCACGCCTGCTCGCTGATCTTTGGGCGCCGGGTCCTTCACCGTGACGTCCGTGCTTGCATGTTCGAGGGGCAGCGTTCTCAGGAGGTCAAGAACCGCATTCTTTGGGCCGTTGACATCCGTTGGCGGTGAGCCTAGATGGGCTCGATTCGGTTCGAGCTCGATCGCGCGGTCACAATCACGGATCATTTTGTCGTAGTCGTGCTTTGCGTTCCAAACATGGGCCCTGATGCGGTAGTAGAACGCGTCGTTCGGGTCGAGGTGTATCGCCTGCGTGATGTCGGCGATCGCCTTGTCCCATTCCTGCCGATTGATCCAGCGCTTCGCCCGACCGATGTAGCTATCGGGATTATCCGGCTCGAGCTCGACGATTTTGTTCCAGTCTTCGATGGCACGGTCATATTCCTTGTGGTCGTCGTGGACGACCGCCATCAGCGAATACGAGAACGCATCTCCAGGATGAGCCCGAATGCGATTCGCCAGGTAAGCGGAAGCGTCTTCCAGACGCACGAATTGATCAGGGGAGCCCCAACCAGACGGTCCGTCGTCTTCGCCGACCAGCCAGAGCTGATCGCCTTCCTTGCGCTGAACCCGGTAGATATGGATTTCCGTGCCGCTACGCAGTACGGCCTCGCCATCGAGACGCACTGGGAAATTATTGTAGCGCTGGATGACCCGTTTGCCGACCCAATCATCGCCGGCCGGTTTCTGGGCATAAGCCGGGAGTTGGCTCGCGACCAGCATTAGTGTCAAGAGCCACGCCGTACGCCGTATTCGGACTTGGATCGGTCTATCGATAATCACATTGACCTCCGTGCGAAATTCGTCCGACCATCCTGGGTTGATGAGTCCTACGTACTCGTCGCGTCCTCGATGGGTGAAGAGCTCACTGCATCCCGCCCAACCACGAGGATACCTCACCTCGCGAACGCAATATCATGGCCTGGCCAGACGGTAAGGTTTCTTTTCTTTGTAAAGCTTAAGGCGTTTGCCGTACTTTTCCTTCTCCTTTTCGTTCTTACCGAGTTCAATCGCCTTAGTCTGCCACTTCACGGCCGCCGCGAAATCGCCGGCCTCGGCATAGGCCGCGGCGAGAGTACCGAGATAACTCGCTTTTTCCCATTCCGTCAGCTCGCACGCCTTTGTTGCTGAGTCGACGGCCTCTTTGCCGTCGCGCACTGCATGATCTGGGCAGGTGGCTCGGATTTGGGCCAGCAGATCCCAGACAGCAGCGCCCCGCGGGTCAAGGAACGCGGCCTTCTTCGCATCGGCGAGGGCGAGAGAGTAAGAGCCTTTCTCAAGCCAGGCGCTTGCACGAATGACGTAGGCAGGCGAGGCATTGGGATTGCTGAAGATCCAAAACCCGCATTGTTCAATGGCTGCGTCGAAGCTCCCCTTCTTTAACGCGCTTTCGGCAGCAGCTTCAGCGCTCAAGGCCGCCTTGATTTGATTCCGGGCTTCGGCCACGTTGATCGTTCCGACAACGGAGGCGGCGCTCTCGCGGGCTTCGCGAGGAGCTTCCGCAGTCCGTTCGGCGCCGATTGGAGACGGTTTCAGGTCCTTGCCGTTTGGCGCATGAACGAACTCGATGGCAGGCAAAGAAGTCGCGGCCCCGCTATCGGCCGCTCCGGCAGTGTTCCGTGAAGCCCCCTCGGTGCCGTCCTCAGGCGCCAGGCTGATGGCGATATCACCGATGTCGGTCTTCGCGTCGTCACTTTGCGGCCTGCTCGGAACCGGTTCGTCCGCCTCATTGCCGTGCTGCGAATCGAATGCTAACCCCTCATCGTAATCGGCGAAGGCTTTGGTACGGTCTCCCTTCGAACGCCAGGCATCACCACGGGCGTAATAAGCATCGCGATTTTTGGGATCGAGCCGGATCCATTCGGTGCAGTCCGCGATAGCCTTGTCGTATTCATGCTTCTGCGACCATACCCAACCTCGGAGCGAATAGCCGTAGGCATTCTTTGGATCGATAACGATCGCCGCGGTACAATCGGCGATGGCCCTGTCGAATTCTTGCTTGTGAGCCAACGCACGTGCCCTCAGTTTATAGGCACGAGCTTGCCTGGGATCGAGCGCGATCGCTTTGGTTGCATCGACAATGACTTTCTCGTAATCCTGCGTCTGGCCCCAGGCGTAAGCCCTCAGGGTATAAGCGCCCGCATCGTCCGGATTGAGGTCGATCGCCGCGTTGAGGTCCGCCATGGCCCTTTCATGCTGGTACTTGGCGAGCCAGAATTGACCACGCCAGAGGAGGGTCTGAGGGTTTCGCGGTTCGAGGCGGGCGGACAGATCGAGGTCTGCCTGGGCGCCGTCATATTGTTTCTGTTGAAACTTCAAGTAGCCGCGAAAGCCGAACGCGTCGGCGAATTCAGGGTCGAGCCGGATCGCCTCGTTCAGGTCGGCCAGCGCCTTGTCGTACTCTTTTTTCTTGATCCAGGCAGAACCGCGATACGCATATGCCTCGGCGAGATCGGACCCGACCCGGATCGTTACGGCCTTAGCCGCGATCGGCTTGCCTTGCCTTTCCATGACGGCCACGCCGCCGAACGAGGCTGTCCGTAGCTTGGCGTCACGCGGGGGAGTTCGAATCACCTCGCTGAAGTCGTGAATGGCCTTATCATATTCCCCTCTGTGTAGCCACATCCGACCACGGCTGACTAACGCTTGCCCACGGTGTAGATCGAGCCGTATTGCCGCATTGTAGTCCACAAGCGATTTCTCGAATTCGCGTTCGATCAACCACGCTTGGGCGCGACCTAGATAGGCATCGACGTCGTTGGGATCGATTCGAATCGCCGCCGTGTAGTCGACAATGGACTTGTCATGCTCGCCCTTGCAATTCCAGACCCGTGCCCGTCCCGCATAAGCGTTCGGGTGGTTGGGATTAATCTTTATCGCCGCGTTGTAATCGTCAATGGCCTTTTCGTAGTCGCCCTTAGAGATCCAGAGGCCAGCACGATTGATATAAGTTCCGGCGTCGTCGGCAGCAATTCGAATCGCCTGATTAAAGTCCGCCAGGGCTTTTTCCGGCTCACCGCGCGCTAGCAGGAGGACACCGCGGCCACCGAGGGCCCGGGGCTCGCCGAGGCGAATCGCCGCGTCGTAATCGACGAGGGCTCTCTCGTACTCACCTTTGTAACACCAGGCTTCCGCCCGTTTCGTGAGAACTTCTGGCTCGCCGGGCTTAAGCCGAAGCACCTCACTAAAGTCGGCAATCGCTTTATCGCACTCCCCCATGTCGAGCCAAGTGCAAGCTCGGCCGTTAATCGCGTCGGTATCGAGAGGGTCAAGCCGAATCGCCTCGTTAAGATCCGCGATCCCTTTGTCGGACATTCCCTTCTCGGTCCAGACGCAGGCGCGGATGATATAGGCTTTAGCCAGCCGAGGGTCGACCCGAATCGCCGCGTTGGCATCGCTTAGCGCATGTTCATATTCTCCCTTCTCAAGCCAGACGCGACCTCGCTGGACCAGAACCTTGGCGTCTTTTGGATCGAGCCGAATCGCCGCCGCGTAATCCGCAATCGCTTTGTCGTACTCGCTCTTCATACACCAGGCGGCCGCGCGACGGGAATAAGCGTCAGCACTGTGAGGATTGAGGGTAATTGCTTCGTTGAAGTCATCAAATGCCTTGGTGGATTCGTTCTTCTCCATCCACGCACAACCGCGCCAAACGCGCGGAAAGCTCTGGACCGGGTCGAGTCGAATCGCATGCTCGAAATCAGCGATCGCCTTGTCATATTCGTGCATGATCGCCAACACGCTCCCGCGTCGCATATATGCCGCGGCGCTCTGCGGATTCAACTGCAAAGCTTTCTCGCAGTCGCGCATCGCTTCGTCGATTTGTTCCTTGTTCAGCCTGATCCGCGCGCGACTTTCATAGGCAACGTGATCTCGCGGATCGAGCCGAACAGCCTCGTCGCAGTCGGCCAGAGCTTTATCGGGCTCCTTCTTGTCTCGCCAAAGCTCGGCGCGCATTACGCGAGCAAAGGCGTCATTCGGATGCTCGCGGATCTGGTCGGTAAAATAAACCATCGCCTGATCGATGGAAATGACCTGATCCGTTGTCACCAAGCCACCCAGGCCCAGCAATTCTGCCCGGATCGACAGTTTCGCCCCGTCGACGCTCTCTACTCGCCAAATGTCGAGCGGGACCGTCCGTTCGATTCCGGGATCCCCGATCCGCAACTTGAACTCGCGGTTTCTCTGAACGATGCGCTTGCCGACCGAAAGGCTTTTGGCAGGTTCATCGGCCTGACACAAGGGCCGGGGCATCCCGATAACAAACGCGAGCAAGAACACCGCCCACAGCCGGCATCGAAACACCATCGGTCTTTTCATCGCATCCTCCTGATGGTCAGAACGGTCGCGGAGCGTAATCGTTTGGGCGTCAGCACGCGTTATGGCCGGGACAACCTCGACGGGGGGCCCGGCTCTTGATGAAGGGGACTCGAGATAGCGTGAGGCGGGCAGCGCTCCATCAAGACTTGGTCTCACGATACGGCTTCTTCTCTTGGAAGAGCTTGAGCCGGCGCGGTAGTCTTCCTTTTCTTTCGGGTCGGCCTCGAGCTCGATCGCCTTCACCTGCCACTTGACGGCTGAGGCGAAATCGCCGGCCTCGGCGTAGGCGGCGGCGAGCGTTTCGAGACAGTAGGCCTCTTTGTACCGGGTTAACTCGCACGCCTCGATCGCGGTTTCGACGGCTTTCTTGCCGTCGCGATACGTCGGGTTGGGACATGTCGCGAAGATCCAGGCGCGGCCGTCTAAGGCACACGCGTCGCGGGGATCGATCCGTAAGGCTTGGCTGAAATCGGCGAGCGACCGCGCGAACTCTTGCTTCTCACGCCAGGCCCAGCCGCGGCCGCAGTACGCGTCCGAGTCTCTGGGATCGAGACGAATCGCCTCGGAATAATCCGTGACCGCATTGTCGTACTGCTTCGCCGCCTTCCAGGCGAATCCGCGGTCGCAATAACCCAGGGCCTTGGTCGGCTCAAGCCGGATCGCCTGACTATAGTCGTCGATGGCCTTTTCGAAGTTTTTCTTGGCGGTCCAGATGAGGCCGCGGCTGTGATAGGCCGAAGCGCTCCGAGGGTCGAGCCGGATCGCCTCGCCAAGATCGGCAATCGCCTTGTCCATTTCACCCTTGTGTTTCCAGGCGGCCGCGCGGACCAGGTACGAGTCCGGAAGCCGCGGATTCAACTGAATCGCGGTACCCAGGTCGGCGATTGCCTTGTCGACTTCCCCTTTTTCGCCTTCCACGGCCGCTCGGCCGAAGTAGGCGGGGATAACCTGAGGGTCGCGACGAATGACCTCGCTGTAATCGGCGATCGCCTTGTCGTACTCTTTGCTCTCCGCCCAAATCGCGGCCCGAAGCGCAGCGCTCCCAACGATTTCGGATCAAGCCGGAGCACGGAATCACAGTCGGCGAGGGCCTTGCCAAAGTCTCCCCTGGCCCGCCAAACTTCGGCTCGGATCAAATACGCATTGGCCTCCCCAGGGGCGAGCCGCGGCGCTTCGTTCAAGTCGCCCACGGACCGGTCGAGGTCCCCTTGATACGTCGAGCGCGACGATGGCCCGCATCAGATGAGGAAACGACTCGGCGGGATTGGCCCGGATCTGACTCGAAAAGAAGGTATCGGCCTCTTCCAGGAGAATGAGCTGGTCGATCGGCGCCCAACCGGTGATTCCCGCAGTCGATATCATCGCGGCCGAGCCGCTCACTTGAACGACGCGATAAATTTCGGCGGGGCCTTTGATCGGCGATCCTTTGAGGGCGTCTTTGAGCGTCATGTAACGGACCTTCGGCACCACCGCTTTGCCCGCCCAGTCGTTGGCCGTGGGTTGCCGGGCAAGTGCCGCGGAAGTCGCCGTCAGCAGCAGGGTCAAAACCACCACGGCCGCCCGCGTCAGGCAACTTCCCATCGTTTTTATCTTTACGAAGCCGAACATCGCCGGCACCCTCGCTCTCGAGTCAAACCACGGTCTCACCGATCCCATCCATGGGCCGATGAATGCGGGAAATGTCATTGAGCTCGGCGACGACAAGGAACCGGACTCCGAAAGAATCGTCGAGCCGAGCAATAATCTGCGACAGAATAGTCGGTTCAGCCCTTTGAGGCAACGCGAGATCAAGAATGCGAGATCAAGAATGCCCGAACATTCGGCATGTGTGAAAAAAAACCTGGCAAGTCAGGTAATCTAGAGCAGACTGGTTTTCAACTGGTTGAAATCGGATAAGGAGGGTTTATGGAAACCGTCGGTTCGTTCGAGGCGAAAACCCACTTGCCCCAGCTTCTGGAGCGGGCGGCTAATGGAGAAGAGTTCACCATCACCAAACACGGCAAGCCCGTGGCCAGGCTTGTGCCCCCTCGGGCTGCGAAGTCCGCGCCTGACGTAAGGCTCGCCGTTGAGGCAATGAAGCAATTCCGCAAGGGCCGGACGCTTAGCGACCTGCGCATCCGCGAGATGATCGAGGAAGGGCGCCGTTTTTAAGGGAGAAAATGGCATGGATGCCGCAGGTGCTTTTGTCTTAAATCATAGCGATCCTCAGTGCCTTTCCCATTACCGTCGATAATGAGACGGTCGCCCGTGCCTGGGCCGATACCGTGCACCTGGCGTATGCCCATAGCCTTTCTTCCTACGACGCCTCTTACCTGGAGCTGGCGATCCGTCTTGGTCTGCCGCTGGCGGCTCTGGACAGCAAGCTCAAAACGGCAGCCGGGGCAATGGGTGTACCACTCTTTGATGTAGCCTGAGATTCTGACGCGGCTGTGCCTGATTTCCAAGGTGCCCCGTTTGGGGTTACGTTCCCGCAGTTTGGGGTCCGGGACTCCACCGTGCTACTGGCTCGCACCGTCTGGCTCGACACCGCCGCGACCCGCCGGTACGACCCCCGCCAGTTCGGGTCGAGTTTCTGGCGAGATCACGAGATCATCAACGCTGATCACACTTCGATTTGACAACACTCGGCCGCCGCCTCACACTTGGGAAGTTCGAGCGGGGAGCGCCCAGGCATGGAGCCGAAGATTTCGCCCGAGGAGAGAGCATCGGAGCGGGAAGAAGATGAAAGAACGTTTGCGATCGCACTGGCTTGTAATGCTGGCTTTGCTATTCGCCGTGCCTTGGACGATACGGACGCATGCGGCCGAGCGAGCCGGGCCCACCATCCGACTCGAGACGCCGCTGGTCGCGCCGAACTGGGCACTTCTTGAGCGGGAGCTCTTGCGGGCCAATGCCCGAGCGTGCGAGGAGTTCTTCGGCCGTTACTTCGACGATCGGGGTTATCTTGAGTGCGTCGAGCGCTCGGGGCGGCGACGATGGGCCGGACGATGCGATCGAGAACGTCAACGATTGGCCGGTCCTGTACGCTCTCGGCGGCCCCGATTCGGTGCTGACTCTGTTCAAGAAGGCCTGGGAAGGGCATCTCCGCCAGTATACAGCGGCCAAAACGACCCAAGTGCCGTTCGCGCGACGGGATGTACTACAAGGAATTCCCCGTCATGTTTGACTGGCTGCATCATGGCGAAGGACTTTCGGTATTCAACATGGAAGGTCTGTGCGATCCCCAGGACGCGCGATACCGGCAACGCGTGACGCGGTTTGCCGGGTTCTACATGAATGACGACCCCGGTGCAGCCAATTACGACGCGAAAGTGAAGATCATCCGCAGCCTGTTCAACGGCAGCCGAGGCCCCCTGCTCCGCAAAGCGACTGCTCTCGATTGGGCGGGCGACCCGATCGAAGTCGAAAACCGATTCAGGCCCGGCCACGGCGAGCATAGCTACGCACAAATGCTCGAACACTTCAGGGATTACAACGACATCGTCGGCGACCATCCCCAGAACATGGGTGCGACCTCGCTGGCGCTCAACGCCTACATGCTCACCCACGACGCTCGTTACAAGGCGTGGATCCTTGACTACGTCGAGGCTTGGCGCCAACGAATGATCGCGAACGGGGGGATCATTCCGACCAATATCGGGCTCGACGGCAAGATCGGCGGCGCCTGCCAAGGCAAGTGGTATGGAGGTGTTTACGGCTGGGGATTTACCGTGATCGATCCCAATACCAAGCGCCCCGTCCATCGCAACAATCATTACCTGGGGCTGAACGGCTTCGGCAACGCCTATTTCCTCACTGGCGACGACCGCTTCCTCGATGCCTGGCGCAACCAGATCGAGGCAGTCAACTCTCATTCACGAGTTGAGAACGGCCGAACCGTTTATCCGCACATGTTCGGTGACAAAGGCTGGTACGACTTCCGGCCCGAGCCGTACCAGCACGGCGTGCTCGATCTTTATTACTGGTCGATGAAGGAAACGGACCGGCGCCGAGTGCCCGATTCCGACTGGCTTGCTTTTCTGGAAGGCCACAATCCGGGCTACCCGGAGGCCGCCCTCCGAGCCGATTTTTCCACGATCCGGCGCAAGGTCGCCGCCATGCGACAAGACCCGACCACGCCCGACACCCGTCTCGCCGACGACCCGATGGCCTACAACCCGGCCGTGGTGGGAACGTTGGTCCGGCTGACGCTGGGCGGACTCGTCCCCAAGCACCAGGGGGAAATCTTGCACGCTCGGGTGCGGTACTTCGACCCGGTCAAGCGGCGGCCCGGCCTCCCCGACGACGTCGCCGCTTTGGTCGATTCGCTCAGCGAGAGTTCAACGTCTCTCATTTTGGTCAATCTGAACCAAAGCGAGCCGCGTGAGCTGATCGTACAGGGAGGGGCCTATGGCGAGCACCTTTGCGAAGATATCAGAGGCCCAGCCGGGGCGGTTGCCGTCCACAGTCCACACGTACGCGTTTGGCTGGCCCCGGGGTCGGGCGGCCGCCTCGCCATCAAGATGAAGCGGTACGCGGGCGTACCGACTCTGGCACCCCCATGGAGCCTGAATTAAGGCCGCCGAGCCTACCGATGTCGGTTCCGGTCAGGCGCGAGCGTCTTCGGCCGGCCGCGCCGCCCGGATGAGCTGGCGACCCGGCGGCCCCGGCGTCTGTTCTATGGTTAATGATGGAGTTGCTCTCCCATTGTTGAGGGAGATCTCGTGATGATTACATGCAGCATGGTAGGCCGTCATGCCGAAGCCATTTGACGCCACGATGCGAAGGCTGATCGAGCTCGATCCGGCCGCCTGGTTGCGCTTCTGCGCGTTCCCGTGGAGCATCCGGAACGCGTGCGAGTGATCGATTCTAACATTTCGACGGTCACGGCCGAAGGCGACAAGGTGATCCTGGTCGACGAGCCCGAGCCGTGGATTGAACAGATCGAGCTTCAGGCCGGCCGGGACGTTGGCCTCGCCGACCGAATGCATCTGTATAGCATCGTGCTGGGTGACAGCCATAAAGTTCCGGTCGACACGACTGTCGTGTTGCTGCGGCCGGCCGCCGATGGCCTGCACATGAGCGGCACGCTCGAAAAGCGAAATCGCCGTGGCGCTGTTTACGATTGGTTCGGTTATAATGTGATGCGGATATGGCAACGGCCCGTCGAAGAGATACTCGCCGCGGGCTTACCGGTTTTGCCGCTGGCGGCGGTGGCCGACGTCGGTCCGAATGAGCTCCCGAAAGTCCTGGCGGCGATCTCGGAGCGATTCGTCCGAGAGATGGGAGTCAAGGAGGTCGCAACCCTTTGGACTGCGACTCGAGTCTTGATGGGATTGCGGTACACGAAAGAGCAAGTCGACGAGTTTACGAAGGGGATATCGGCCATGATTTTGGGCATCCGCGGCATCGAGGAATCGACGGTTTACCAAGATATTTTTGCCAAGGGCGAAGCGCGAGGCGAGGCGAAGGGTGCGCCGAGGAAGCGCGCGAGGTGCTCCTGCGCTTGGGCCGCAGAACGCTCGGCGAGGCTGACGACGATACGCGGACCACAATCGCCAGAATCCACGACGTCAATAAACTCAATGCGATGCTCGAACGCCTCCTCGACGCGTCTTCGTGGGCGGATGTGCTGGGTGATCAGGCAAAAACCTCGCCCGGTTGAATCGTGTCGCGTAGCTATCAGCCTTGGCCCGAGCGTGGCCCGAGGGACGTACGGTGGGACACCGCTGGTCGGCTTGGCATGTCGCCAATGTGGCCGCGGAGGGGGCTTGTTTTTCCCCATGAAAGGATGTCCGTACCCCCCCAGAATGAGCTCCGATGGACTGGCTAGACGAGATTGCTTCCGAGTCCGTCTTGCGTCAACCGGGCTCCCCTATGCCCGGTTCATGGATGACCGGGCGATTTTGGCCCCAACACGCTGGACACTCCGCGGGGCGGTTCGCCTGGTGAACCAGACGTTGGCGGAGCTGAAGGTCGAGCAACACCCCGACAAGACCTTCATCGGCCGGATCAGCTTGGGGTTTGACTTCCTGGGTTATCTGTTCTCGCCCGCGGGACTCGAAGTGGCCCCGCGGGCGGTGGAGCATTGCGTGGAACGTGTGTCCCAGCTTTATGAGCGAGGTGCGGACTTGGTTCGCATTGGGGCCTACTTTCGATGCTGGCAACGCTGGGCGAGGAGCGGCCTCCACGGATTGGGCCTGGGTCTGGCGGCACGCGCCGTGGGGATCGTCGGACGCTTATTGGATCGCGTCGAGTGGCCCCACTGGCCGCTGCCGCCGTCGCTCCTTGCGTGTCCGGACTGCTGCCACGCCCAGGAGGATCGCACTGCCTATGCCTGCCAGAATCGCCGTTGATGGCTCGGGTACCGATGCCGCGGGGACTGTCAGTACCTCGCTTATGGCGTATAGGCCGGTGGGTGCGTTGTTGGGATACGAGAGGTAGTCTATCCAAGATGCTCCGGATTGATCGTTTAAGCCGTATGTGGTGGCGGCTAGTTCTGGGTATGGTGGACTTGTGCTTCCGAGTGGATCCGCCGTGGGGGTTCCGTTGATGGCCGTTCCGGTCCAAACAGGCCCCATATTCAACAGGACTTCCCCAGAGGGTGTCTGGTCTATTGGATTGATGAGGTTGCCGCTCCACAACCCAGAGGTTCCATCCGACGTAGTTACCAATGTGCCGCTGGGGAGGTAAACCCCTGTTAAACCCGGGTTTGTGCCGATGTGGTCGATCGCTGAGACGGAGGATGTTGACCCGATGGCTTGCCAAGCAACTTCGACCCCGTTGTAGGTCGCTCCCCCCGCGTCGGCTTGTACAAACGCGTCGTAAGTGCTGATGTTGGTTGATTCGGCATTCGTGGTATCGTCGGTGACGAAGACGAATCGGAAGGTTTCACCTGGGGTGAGCCCTTCCGGGGTCTGGAGGATTAAGCCGGCCTGGCCGCTTGTGGCAATGCCGAGTAAGGCGAATCCAAAGAGGGCAAGAGTCGCAAGCCTGCGCGTAACTGGTGTGTGCATGAGCTGGTTCCTTTTCGGCGAGGTGTTCTTCGAATTTCGCCTGCAAGGGTCGAAAGATCCGACCAAGGAAGGGCAAACCGGTTAGACCTTCTTCGGCCGGGGCAGCCGGACGCACCCTAGTCGCATCCAGTGAGCTGATACACCCTGCGGTTTCCATTTGCAAGAGGGCTGGCGCGATGTTGCTTTTGCGAAACGGACTTGCGCGGGGAGGATGGTCCGGCCGGCTGCGCCTTCTCAAGCGGGCTCGCCTTTGCGTGGCAGGTGAGCATCGCGCCGAACGATCCGCGGGATCGTGAGGCCCACCGAAAACCTCAGCCGTTTCGGCGGGCCTCGCCTCGATAAATCGAGGCTCGGCGCCACCCTACTCCCATCCCAAAAGGTCGGCGTCGGGACATGGGTTTTCACCTCCCCAGTCCGGATCGTAGCTGCCCTGTCGCACGAAGCGGTGGAAGGTGGACCACGGGTAGTCCCGCACGCGTCTGACCAGGCCGTGCTTCACTGGATTCCAATGAACGTAGTTGATGCAACGCTCGACGTCGTCTTCATCTCGGCAGGTGTGTTCCCAGGACCGCCTTTGCCAGATCGCTCGCTCGCGGCGGCGAATCCGCGAAGCATTTCTTGGGCCTTCCGTTCCACCGGTGGCCAGAAAGGATCGGGTGAAGCATTCCTTGATCTTCTTCCACCGCGACGGGTAATCGGAATCGCCCGGCGGCAGGGCCCAAACCGTATGGAGATGATCAGGCAAGAGGACCATCGCGACCAGTTCGAACGGGAGTTTCGCCTTCACCTGTCGGATCGCCTGATTAAGACAAGGCCTTGCAATATCGCTCGTGAGAAAAGGCCTGCGCCCATGGGTGACGACCGTGAAGAAGTAGGTCCCACCGGGAATGAAATACCGTCGGTATTGAGACATTGGGAACGCTCCTTCCCAGCGAGGCGAAACCGCAATCGGCGTAGGGTGGCGCCGAACGATCCGCAGGATCGTGAGGCCCACCGCGATCCTCGGCCGTTTCTACAAGATACCTTCTGCAATCCGCGTAGGGTGGCGCCGAACGATCCGCAGGATCGCGAGCCCACCGTGAGCCTCAGCCGTTCCGGTGGGCCTCGCCTCGATAAATCGAGGCTCGGCGCCACCCTACACCAGGCCGCCGAGCCTACCGATGTCGGTTCCAGTCAAGCGCCAGCGTCGCCAGCGGAAACCGCGCGAGCGGGACGAGTGACGCGACGCAAAGCGCGAGGATCGGCAACGAGACCGGCAGGAAAGAGAGTGGTCCAATCAGCATCGCGAGGGCGATTCCGCACGCCGTGAGGACGAGCCAAAGAGCCAAAATGCCCCCGATGTTGCGCCACGACAAAAGCCCGCGCTCGAGAGCGGCGCGAAATCCCGCCAGGGCCGCCGCTCCCTTCACCAAGCCAATCGCTGCCACAAGAATCGAGATCATTGGATAAAGCCGGGCGAGTTGGCTTGGCTCCGACTTCGCGAGCCAGAATCCGCAGCCGCCGGCCGCAGCCAGGAACGAAAGGTAGAGCCCGACGGCCCCGTCGGCAACCCAGCGCCGGCCGGTCAAGACGGGTACCAGTGCCCCGGTCAGAAGTCTCCAGCTCAGTGCGGGCAAAAGGATGCACGTCAACACAATGATCGCGGCGCCTTTTCCGCCAGGGTAGCGGCTGAAGAAATCGCGTGCGAGAACCGCGGCATTGTCGATGTTGTCCGATACGATCAGCCAAAACGTCGTGCCGGCCACCGCCAGCATCCAGTTGAGGAGCACGCTCTCCGCCGCCATTCGGAATTTGGCGGCCACCAGCCGGGCCGTCGTCATCGGCCGCGTGGCGATGAACGTGTTGCTTTGTACGAGCCCTCGCGTATGTTCCCAGAATGGTCTTAACCGGCCGAAAGCCGTTCCTGTCGCGGCGATCATGGTGACGACGACGATGGGCAGAAGCGCAAAGATGATCGCCAGCCATTGGGGAGTGCCGCGCCCCTGTTTTAATAGCAAAATTCCCCAGACCACGAAGAGGTAGATGCTGACGAAGCCGTTGAGCATCAGCCCATGGCAGCCCCACTCATACGAGAGCTGGGCGTCGAATGCGGAACGAAACGGTCGTCTTGGGCGAGTCAGTGGCAGCAATCGAGCGACTTTGGCGAGCATCGCCTGCGCAGGCCAAAACCGCCAGGCGATCCCGTGCCGGTCGCTGGCGACGGCCGCCCCTGCGACGAAGAAGGCGACGACGATGTAGAGCAACAGCACGAGTGCGGCCAGAATGTCCCAGCCGGGGCCTTTGGAAGTGAGCCAAATCGGAAATGCCCCCAAGGCGCCAAGGATGGCCACTAGGATGATCGTCGCGACTTCGCGAAGCCAGAACGGCTGAATCGGCATCCAAGCTACGGCCTGTGCCCAAGCCATCAAGCCAGCCAGCGCGAGTGCCGGAACCAGTACAGGAACCTGATAACCCGCGGGGCGGTAAATCAATAGTGCCGACAACGTCAGTAAGAGGCCCCCGCTGGCCGTCGCGACCATCATCGGCCAGAAGACGAGTGTACGAGTTCGGACGGGCAACGCGAGCATGAACCGCGGATACTGCGACGACAGGCTGCCGGCATCTTGCACGAAGAGCAGCGAGTTGAGCACGAAAGCGAAAACACCGACGACTGGTACGACGCCCACGACAGTCGACGTCCCAGCCGGCGTGACAGAGGCCAAGAATGGGAACACAATCGCCCAGGTGACGAGCATCGCCGCCGCCACGACGAAGCCGACTCGTTGGCGTGACCACAGACAGAAGGCGATGGCGAAGACCGGCGATTTCATCGTATCAAGACTCCCTGTACGGGGCCGGGTGTGTACCAACGCGAGCGACAAAAATCTCATCGAGCGACGGCGTATGCTCCTCGATGATCCGTCCACCGATCCCCACCGCCTCGCCCCTCAAGTCTTCCAGCGAGCCCAGGCAGGTCGCCGACCATTCGCGGCCGTCGCCCTCCCACCGCGACGAACCCGATAAAGTTGGCGGCGAAGCCAGTGGTTCGTCAAATCGCAGTGTCAGCCGGCGATGAGAGGCCTTGATCGCTTCGAGCGATTCGCACAGGACGATCCGGCCATGGTCCAAGAGCGCCACATGGTCAGATACCCGTTCGACCTCGTCGAGCAGATGCGATGAAAAAATGACGGTCCGGCCTTCCTCGGCGACGGTTCGGATGATTGCCGCCAAGATTTCCCGGCGGACGATCGGGTCGAGCCCCGTCGATGGTTCGTCGAGCACGAGAAGCTCGGGCCGATACGCCAGGGCCGCGAGCAGACCGACCCGTGCCCGCTGGCCCTGCGAGAGCGTTTTGATACGGGCCCGAGGATCGAGATCGAACTGCCTGCGCAAGTCTTCGGCGAAAGCGTCGTCCCAGGTCGGGTAAAACGCCCGCAGGTATCGCAAAAGTTCCGACAGCCGCATCCAGTCGGGCAAGTCACGATCCTCGCTGAGATAACCGATCCTCGCGAGCACATTCACCGGCTCGCGCACCGGGTCGAGTCCGAAAACTTTCACCGACCCGCTTTCGGCCTTCAAGAGACCGAGCAGATGTTTGATCAGCGTGGTCTTGCCCGCGCCGTTTTCGCCGACAAGACCGAAGACGACGCCCCTCGGCACGTCGAGGTTCACCCTGTCGAGCGCGACGGTTCGCCCGAACCGGCGCGATAGTTGTTCAATTCTGACCACGGTGCCGTTGTCGTCGCTCATGGCGTCACGTCTCCGCCTAAAGATTGCATGGCCTGGTCTCTGCTCGCGATCAGCTCACGCAGCTCATTCAAGTTGATCCCCAATTGCCGAGCTTCGGCGAGCAGCGCATCGACTCGCTCGGTGATGATCTTCAATCTCTCTTTCCGGGCCAAGGGCGAGCCGGCGTCTGATACGTAAGTGCCCGCCGTCCTCCGTTTCTCGACCACCCCCGCCGCCTCGAGCTCGCGATAGGCCCGCGCGACGGTGTTCGGATTCACCAGCAGCCGCTCCGCCAGCACCCGGATCGGCGGCATCTCCTCACCCGGCCCCAGCCGCCCCGACGCAATCAGGTATTTCACCTGATTGACGATCTGCTGGTAAATCGGCACGCCGTCGCCAGCCGAGATGTGGATTTGCACGTCACCTGCCCCCGCGAAAATGGCCACTCGCGGATTGCGCACTTTTGTATTAAGACAATGATACAATTCTCGCGATGGTGTGTCAAGCAGCGATAGCGATTTTGGTGATTTCGATGCGAGCGATCAGGCGGTAGCGGATGTATCGAGTGAATCAGCAGCAAGGCTCGGGGGGTCACTGATCCGGTACCTCGTCTTGACATCACCCCCCGGCGGTTCCGATGATTGAGTTTCGGCCATCGCATCGTTGCTCAGCCGGAGTGGCGGAATTGGCAGACGCGCCAGCTTGAGGGGCTGGTCCGCTCACAAGCGGGTGCAGGTTCAAGTCCTGTCTCCGGCAATGCTCACGATGAATTCTTCAGGCTTGTCTTACCGCATGGTAACGTTTGATCACGGCATTGCGTTGACATTTGCGTGATCCAATGGCCGGACTACAGAAGCGGGGCGGTAGATACCGAAACGTTCAATGCGCGTTGACCGAGAGGCACCGAATGATAGCGTACACGGTAAGAAAACCAGGTCCCAACACCGACAGGGAATTTAAAGCGTATATCGATTTGTTGCAGGATATTGGGATCGATATCGCCGATGTCCCGCGCACGCCCGAGCCTGGCAAGTCTAACCGATGGCTCTATATTTGGACCGACAAGCGATTAGCGGAGAGATTTGCCCAGGAATTGGGATCGCGCCTTCGAGATCCGTCATGGTTCGTTCACGAATTTGAACTCGCCGCCGCCGATTTGTCGAATGAAAGGCGTGGCCCGTTGGCTCCATTAACCATCCTTTCAATCCCGACTAGTGAGGGAACGGAATTCCGGCTCGAGCCTGCGAGCCAAGAAAGAATCCTGAAGCACTTCCCCAATGCGCGGCCGACAAAAGGTAAGGTGACATTTCCGGAGCACGTTCGCGAGGATTTCGAGCGGCAAAACGGTCCTGTTTGGAATCAAGTCATCATTTTGCTCACCGGTGTCCCGGAAGAGGCCATCGAACGCCTCGGGGGAGTTCGAATCGTTGACGATGAGGATGGACAGGTTCTTTATGAGGGCGTCCCCTCTGCCGCACTGCAATCATAGGCCGTTGACCTTTGAGGAAGGCGGCCATGTTTTATCCAGTTGCGGCCAACGCCCCCCTGTATCGAATCACCGGAACTGGCGACGTTTGGCCTACGCCCCTCCATGGGCTAGGTGCATATTATTCAAAAGGAGGCAGATACAATTATGCCACTGAGCCGACTGTGTATTGCGCCGAAGATCCTCTCGCTGTGATTGGAGAAGCGGCATTTTATGATGCGCTTGAATGGCAGATGAGAGTCTCCAATCATCGGTTTAATCCCGTCCCTTACCCCCTCGTTTCGCGTCACAAATTGTGGTGCTTTTCCATCGACCCGGCCCCTGCGATCGTTGATCTTGAGCATGCACAAGCCATTGCTCAATTTCAACATACCCCGCACATGCTTTCGAATCCGAGCCTCAACCCCGCACGCGGACCTCACGTACCAGGACAGCCGCTTGCGCGAGACTATTTCGGGACGCAAGATTTGGCGAAAGACATCCGTGGCCATGTTCCGCCTCCTGGTTCACCGGCCCCTCGGCCAGAAGGCGTTAAAGCGCCCGCGATTCGCGTGAAAAGCATACCGAATTATCGAGCGCACCAGCTTTGCTTGTTCGTGTTTCCCGAAAGCGTTCATGTTCCCTATGAGAACCGGGCAATATTGC
The DNA here is from genome assembly GCA_963829765.1 of uncultured Isosphaeraceae bacterium. Classification (GTDB taxonomy): domain Bacteria; phylum Planctomycetota; class Planctomycetia; order Isosphaerales; family Isosphaeraceae; genus CAWFRS01. Next base: position 41,186 of record CAWHKI010000160.1, read on the forward strand.
TGATGGAGTCTTCATTGGAATTGCGATTCCTACAGATGAATCCACGGCGAGCAGTAACGATTGCGACTGTTGATGTTGACTGGCTTAAACCTCAATTCCGCATTACGGGTCCAGGGGCGGTCAACATTCCCATTTACACTTCCCGCCCTGGATCGAGAATGTACCATCCAAATCGCTGGTACAACGTTGAGATCAAGTTCGCATAGTGCCGAACGACGACTCGGTGGTGTTGCGCTTGAGCGAGTAAAGGCCGAGGGCGGCCTACTCCCAGACTACCGTGCTTCGTCCGGGAACCTCCAAGGCCCAGCAGGGCACGCGGCTCCTCCTATTCTCACTTCGGTTGACAAGCGCAGCTCCAGATTATATCCTGGGACAAATGTCATGCTCTGAATGTCGCCTTACGTTCATCACGTAGCCCTCCATCTCATGACGCGCCCGCACGTAGCCCAAGATCGTCTCGAATCGGCGCGGCTCCACTACCAAGCCTGCGGATTGTGCGAGCACCGGTGCGGCGTTAATCGAGCATTGGGCGAGCGGGGCCCGTGCAAGGCGGGGCCGGTGGCGCGGGTGTACAAGCACCGGGTGGAATACGGTGAGGAGTGGGAGCTGGTTCCGTCCCACCTTTTTTACCTGTCCGGTTGCGACCTGAGGTGCGCGTTCTGCGTCGCGGAGGCCAATGCGTTCGACCCCCGGCGCGGGCGGCTGCTGACGGCCGAGTTCCTGGCGCAGGCGATCGAGCGGGGGAGTGAGGAAGGGGCTCGCACGCTCCAATGGGTTGGCGGCGAGCCGACGATACACCTGCCGGCCATTCTCGAGGCCATGGGGGGTTGCCCCGACCTGCCGCCGATCATCTGGAAGTCAGACTTCCACGGCACTCGCGAGGCATTCGCCCTGCTCGATGGCGTGGTCGACGTCTACCTGGCCGACTTCAAGTTCGGTGACGACGCTTGCGACTCGGCGAATCGCCGGGGTCGAAAACTACCTGAAAATCGTGCGTCGCAACCTCGTCACGGCCAGTCGCCAGGGGGACCTGATCGTCAGGCACTTGCTTCTGCCGGGCCACTTTGATTGCTGCTTCCGGCCGATTGTCTTGTGGTTGCGGGCGAATTTGCCCGGCGTAAAGTTCAGCATCCGCGACGGCTACTTGCCGAGCTGGCAGGCGTTTCGGCACGCCGACCTCGCCCGGCCGCTTGAGCCGGCAGCAGGCGCCCGCGCTCGCGATCTCGCCTGTCGCGCTGGGATGAGGGTCATCGAATGAGAACGAAACGCGATCGAATACCGGAAGCGATCGATGAGTCAACCGAAAGCACGATCACGATCCAACCCGATGGCCGGATCTTCGCGTTCGGGATCACGCAGCCTGTGGCCGCCGTGCTGGCGGCGATCCCGACATCGGACGAGCGCATGAAAAACCTGCTCGGGCACATCACGGGCTTGAACGCCGAGTCCGCCAACTGCGCACCTCTAAAGACCCAGGAGATACCACGATGCCCGAGCCTGGAGCAATGAACGGACACCGCGAGCCAGCGTCTGCTGATGGCCGCCGAGAAATGCGGGCTGCCGGTGCGCGGTTCCAACTGCGCCCGCGCCTAGCACGAGACGCCCGACCGACGAGCTGGAAGTGTTGATCCGTGCCCGATATCCCATCATTTACGTGGTGACCTGGGAGGAAGAGCGACTCGAACAACGCCTCCTCGAGATTGCCAAAAAACGGAACAAGACGCTGCACATCTGGACGTGCAGTCAGGGCTTGGTCCAGTTTGGGACTGAGCCGCAGCGTGGCAAGACCGGAGCGGGGAACACGTGCGACCCCGTCGCGGGGCTCGACGCCGTGCTGGGTTATGTCGAACCCGGCATCTTCCTGTTCAAAGACCTGCACGATCATCTCGATGTGCGTGTTTGTCCCGGTAATCTGAGGAACATCCGGCCCTGCGCGATGTTGCCCATGCCCTGCGCGACACCTACAAGACGGTGGTGCTGGTCTCTCCGATCATGAAGATTCCGGTCGAGCTCTCGAAGGATGTTGCCGTGGTCGAGTTTGGCACTCCGTCGGTCGACGATTTCAACCGACTGCTCGATCGGATTATCGATGACGTCAAGGACCAGCCGCGCATCAGCATTAGCCTCGATGACGAGGGACGAGAAAAGCTCGTCCATGCAGCGCGGGGGTTGACGCTGAAGGAGGCGGAGAATGTCTTCGCCAAAACGCTGGTTCTAGACGGTAAGCTCGACGCCGAGGATATCAGTGTCGTGTTCAGCGAGAAGCAGCAGATTATTCGCAAGAGCGGAACGCTCGAATATTACGAGAGCCAGGAGCGATTCGCGTCGGTGGCGGGGCTGGACAATCTGAAAGAGTGGCTCAACAAGCGGAGCGCGGCCTTCAGCGAGCGTGCCGCGCAGTTCGGTCTGCCGGCTCCCAAGGGAGTCCTGCTCCTGGGCGTGCAGGGCTGTGGCAAGAGCCTGTGCGCCAAGGCGGCCTCGAGCCTGTGGAAGCTGCCCCTCTTGCGGTTCGATATCGGACGGGTGTTCGGCAGCCTGGTGGGCTCGAGCGAAGAGTCGATGCGGCGGGCCATTCAAACGGCCGAGAGCGTCGCGCCCGCGATTCTCTGGATCGACGAAATTGACAAGGCGTTCGCCGGTACCCAGGGATCGGCTGGGAGCGACGGTGGGACGGCCTCGCGGGTTTTCGGCACCTTCTTGACCTGGCTCTCGGAAAAGACCTCCCCGGTATTTGTGATTGCCACGGCCAACGACATCAGCCACCTCCCTCCGGAGCTGTTGCGCAAGGGCCGCGTCGACGAGATCTTTTTCGTCGACCTGCCCAACGAGGCCGAGCGCCGCGAGATCTTTCGCATCCACCTCGATAAACGGAAACGCGATCCGGCGAAGTTCGACCTTGACGGCTTGGCCCGGATGAGCGATGGATTCAGCGGAGCCGAGATCGAAGAGGCGATCATCTCCGGGCTTTACGATGCATTCAGCAACGGCACGGACCTTGACACGGCGACCCTGCGCACGGGCATCGCCGCCACCGTGCCCCTTTCCAAAACGATGAGCGAGGAGCTCAGCCGCCTGCGCAACTCGGCGCAGGGGCGGGCCCGGCCGTCAACCGGGCCGCTCAGGCAAACCGAACCCGACACCGCGGAGACACGGCGGAAGCTGGAGATCTGATCCCCGCCGTCGCCCTTGTCTCATTTTTCCAGAGAGGAGACCGCCCCATGAGCACCGTCCTTGTCGTGACACCCCTGGTCGTGGCATCGTGGCCACTCATGTCGGCGGCGATCACCGCCGCGGTCGGCACGATGGGCTTCGCCGCCGCCCAGAACCAGGGCCCGCGCGCACGGCAAATCATCGACCCTAAGATCCGCGCTGAGATCGAGCTGGAAGACAGCGAGATCCTGGCCGGCAGCGCCGGCGACGGCGAACAGATGATCGTCGGGCGCGACGGCATCCGCGCCGTTTTCAGCCGCGATGCGCGGGCGCCCTCAAGTTGTGCGTCGAAGGGAGCGGTCAATCCAAGGCCGAGCTGAAACGGATTGGCGAGGCGCTCGTCGGGCGGGTCACCCAGCAATACGCCTACCACCGGCTCGTGAGCGAGCTCAAAGACCGGCGGATGACCATCCTCGAGGAGCGAGTCGGCGACGACCAGGCGATCCACATCAGGGTTCGATCGGGATGAGACATTCGGTTGTTTCAAGGGAGAAGCCGCGATGAACGACGAAGAGATTGAAATCGAGATCAGGGCCGATGGCCAGGTCGTGGTGCGGACCGTGGGGATCAAGGGACCGCGGTGTTTGGACGTCGCGGAAGCGATCGCCCGCATCGTTGGCCGCGAAGAATCGCGTCAGTTGACCGACGAGTTTTACGAAGCCGGCATTCAGGTCCATTCGCACGTTGAGCAGCGGGTGCGCCGTTTCGATGTCTAAACTGCAACGGGGCACGTGAGCCATGCAATGCCCGAGCTGCCGTTTCGAGAACATGCCCGGTCTGGAATCGTGCGGGCGGTGCGGAACATCGCTGCGTCTGAGCACGGCCGTGATCGATACCAGCCCGCCGAGGGCCTCGCGAATGGCAAAGCGGGTGCGCAAGGTTGTGCCGAGACGACTGCTCTACCAGGCACGCGACGTCGCCGCCCAAGGGCGCGGCGTCATCGCCGGCGAGATTGTACATGAATCACAGATCCCCCTGCCCGAGCCCGATGTCCTCGCCCGCCTGATCGTTCCGGGCTGGGCCCACATCCACGCGGGGTTTAGCCTACGCGGCCGCGCCTTCCTGTGGGCGTACGTCGCCCTGCTCATGGTCGGCCTCGTGTTTTGGGGCACTCTTACTGGGTCGATTCTGCTGGGACTGACGTTTAGCGTCCATGCTTCTTCGGTGATGGATATCCTGATCCGCCAGGGGACGGTTCGTTTCCCCCGGATGATGGCCATGGCCGCACTCGTTTCGTTGGCACTCGGGGTGCTCATTTATTTCCCCGCCGCCCAGTTTCTAATGAGGATCGCGGCCCCGATCGAGTTCTCGACCGACACCGATCTTTTTAAACGGCTCGACGTGGTGCTGGTGAACCGGTGGGCGTTCGCGTGGCGAGCACCGCACCGCGGTGATGTCGTGCTGTATAGCCCCCTCGATACATCTCGGCTGCGGACTGCCGATTATCAATTCGCCAATCTACGGTTCGCGTTCCGGGAGAATGAGCTGATTGACCGTTTGATCGGTGTGCCCGGTGACCACGTGGTATGGAACAAGGGCACGCTCTCGGTCAATGGCAGGGCGGTCTCGTGGAGACCGCTTCTTTGGGAACGTTTACCGAATCACCTCGAGGTCAGCGTCCCGGAGGGCCGCTACCTGATCCTGCCGACGACGTCGGTGGCGGCGCTTTGCAACACGGGTTCGCTGCCTTTCTGGACCGAAGGCGGCCTGATCACCCAGGGAGACATCCTGGGCGGCGCGTACCTGCGATCAAACCCTTTGTCACGTTTTTGGTTCATCCGGTGAAGTCCGGTCCGCGAATTTGCCAGTGAAGGGAGACGTTTACTTTGCCACGATTTGACCGACTGGAGTTCGACGAACAGCCCGACGTACCACCGGATCCGACAGGTCCCGGAATGCCTTCGGAAGAGACCGAACGGGACGCGGACGCGGTGGCTGCGCAAGGCGGGTGACCACCGCCGACGCGGGCTCTACGAGAACTCGCTGCGGTATTACTCACGGGCGCTCGAATTCGACAAGTCGCTCGTTTCCGGCTGGCTGGGACAGGTGCAGATGCTCGTCTTGCTCGGCGAATATCCCGAGGCCGAGCTGTGGGCGAAGAAATCGCTCGAACTGTTCCATCGTCATGGCGACCTCATCGCCGGCCGCGCCCAGGCGCTCAACCGGATCGGCGACCGGAGCACGGCATTCGAGCTGGCGGACGCGGCCCTGCGACGAGAAGGGAGCTCGGCATATCGCTGGATGGTGCGCGGCGAGCTGCTGGCGTCGACTCGCGATGAGATCGATCGCCACTGCTTCGACAAGGCCATTCAGGCCGATAGCGATTGGCTTGTGCCGCTGGAGAGCGCGCTCATTTACCTATACCATCGAGCAGCCGAGCAAGGCCCTTCTCCGCGCCCGTCAGGCCGTCGAGAAAGCGCCCGATCGCTTTTACACCTGGTTGATCCAGGGACAATGTGAACAGTCGCTCGGTTTCGACCGGCAAGCAAAAAACAGTTACGAGCGCTGCCTGGAGCTGTCGCCACGCCATGTCGAGGCAAACCACAGGCTGGCGGAGGTCACCAACCAGGGCTGGTCGCTGTCGAAGAGACTCAGGCGCTTGATCGGCCGCTCAATGGGCAACGAACCGAACTAACCTTGCCCGGAGGCATGACTCGTGTTCTGGACGCTCGACAAGATCTTGAAAGGGGCGCGCAAGTTCGGAGCTAGCGACGTGCACCTAATCCGCGGTCTCGCGCCCGCCCTTCGCATCAACGGAGAGATTCGCGTGATCGAAGGCGAGGCCCTCGACGAAACATCGCTGCGCACCATGATTGATGGCCTCATGAACGAGAAGCACCGCGAGATTTTCGCGCGAATGGCAGCTTTGTTTCTCGCGGCACTGGGAGAACGTCGGGCGTTTTCGCGCGAGCGTCTATTTGCATGCCGGCGTGCCCGAGATGGCGATCCGGCTCTGCGAGACCTCGGTCCGGGGTCGCGAGGACCTCGGGCTTCCCCCCGTGATCGACGAATTCGCCCGGCTGCCCAACGGATTGATCCTTGTCACCGGCGCGACTGGCAACGGCAAGACGACCACGCTCAACTACCTTGTCGACTTGATCAATCGCAGCCGTAGGGCCAAGATCGTGACCATCGAAGACCCCGTCGAGTATGTGCACCACAACCAAAACAGCATCGTCGTTCAGCAAGAAGTCTTCACCGATGTGCCCTCGTTCCGACAGGCATTGACGCACGTTCTGCGCCAGGACCCGGATGTCGTAGTGATCGGCGAGATGCGCGACCTCGAAACGGTCGCGACCGCGCTCACCGCCGCGGAGACCGGCCACCTGGTGCTCGCCACGCTCCATACCCCCGACGCCGTGCAGACGATCCAGCGGATCTTCAGCGTGTTCCCGCACGAGCAGCAAAATAACATCATGTACCAGCTTGCCAACACGCTCCAGGCCGTGCTGGCCCAGCGCCTGCTGCCGCGGGCCGACGGTCGCGGATTGGTGCTGGCGTGCGAGGTCTGCATCGCCACGCCGGCGGTGCGCAAGCGCATCCGCGAAGGGGAGCCCCACCTGCTCTTCAGTGAGATGCAGATGGGCCGAAAACACCAGATGCAGACCCTCGACGGGTCACTTCTGGAATTCTACCAGCGCGGCGATATAAGCTATGATGTCGCGATCTCGAACGCGCGCGAGCCGGATTCCATCCGCCAGCGGTCGACCGGCGTCCCACGGGGGAACGCCTGAGCGACGAACGCCGAGCGGTCACGGGACGGCAACGGCCAAGTCTCGCAACCCGGAGCCTGAAAATGATGACAGACAAGATCGATCGCCGTCTCGCCTTGAAGCGCCTGGCGCTAACAAGCACGACGGCGGCTGCGGCATCGGCCCCAGCCGGGCTGGCCGGGGCATTCCGGGGAAAGCCGGCCGATCCGTCCGTCACCGTCTTGCTGGACGAGCCGATCGGAACCATCCGGCCCGAACTTTACAGCCAGTTTGCCGAGCACATCGGCGGCGTCATCTACGACGGCATTTGGGTCGGTCCCGATTCCAAGGTCCCCAATGTCGACGGCATCCGGCTCGCCTTGATCGAGCACGTCCGCCAGCTCGGGCCCGTTGTCGTGCGCTGGCCGGGGGGCTGCTTCGCCGATAAGTATCACTGGCGAGACGGTATTGGCCCGCGCGGTAAGCGGCCCCGCCGCTTCGGCCGCTGGCGCGAGGAAACAGAGACCAACCAATTCGGCTCCCATGAGTTCCTGCGATTCTGCCGGCTCTGCGGCGCGGAGCCTTATTTCGCCGCCAACGTCGGCAGCGGCTCGCCGGAAGAATTTCAGCAGTGGGTCGAATACTGCAACGCGCCGGCCGGATCGACGACCCTGGCCGACGAACGCGCGGCCAACGGCCAGCGCGAGCCGTTCGGCGTGCGTTACTGGGGCGTCGGCAATGAAAGCTGGGGCTGCGGCGGCAATTTCATCCCCGAAGATTATTGCCGCGAATACCGCCGGTTTACCGAGTGGCTGCCAAAATATGGCGTTTCTCTCTACTTAATCGCCGCCGGTCCCAATGGCAACAACATCGAGTGGACCAAACGCTTCTTCGCCCGCTGGGCCGACGGCGCCCGCGCCCCGATCCACGGCTGGGCACCACACTACTACTGCCGAACGCCCGGGCACGCGCTCCAGTTCAACCACGACCAATGGTACGAACAGCTTCACAAAGCCGACCAAATGGAGACGCTCGTCAAGGATCAGTGGAACACGCTCGCCGAGTTTGACCCCCAACACAAAATCAAGCTGGTCATCGACGAATGGGGAAGCTGGCATCCCGAAGGCACCGAGATCAACAAGAGGCACCTGTTTGAACAGATGAGCACGCTACGCGACGCGCTCGTGGCGGCGCTCACGCTCGACACTTTCAACCGGCACGCCGAGAAAATCGACATGGCCAACGTCGCGCAGCTCATCAACAACTTGCACTCGCTGTTTCTGGCCGACGGCGACCGCTTCGTGGCGACTCCCAATTTTCACGTTTACACCATGTACCGGCCTCATCAGGGCGGCAAGGGCGTGCGGATCGCGGTCGAAGCGCCTGACGTGGTCTTCAAAGCGGGCGGCCGAGAACAGAAGATCTTTCGCGTGGCGGGCTCGGCCTCGCGGGCCGGCTCGAAGGATGCGACTCTCACGCTGGTGCATACCCACGCGACCGAGCCGGCCGAGGTCTTGATCCGCCTGCGCGGCGGTTCGGCCAGCCAGGTCCGCCAGACGGTCCTCACGCACGCCCAGTTAAACGCCCATAATACATTCGATGCCCCGAACACCCTGGTGCCGCATGCGACAAACATCGCCGCTCGCGGGGCCGAGCTGAAGTGCGTGTTGCCCCCGGCCTCCGTCAATCGGTTCGACATCCGGCTTGGCTAAGCGGGCGTGATAACGAAAGCCTCTTGCGGGAAGAGAGGGATCGCGAGACCGCCGATCTCCGAGCTCGCGGACTCGATCGCCCGCCGTTTGTGCCGGCTGACTATGTCGAAGGGACATGAGAATCTACCTGTACGGTTTGACGGCGATCCGACTAATCCTAGTGCTGACGCTTTGGTTTCTTCTTCCGGCCGAAGAGGGTCGACAAAGGGACGCGGAACCCGGGGAGAACTCCTTCACCGTCGAGCTCGTCGCCGAGCTGGAGGATACGAACGGTTGTCGCTGAGTCGTAGACGTAGATCTTGCTCGTGGCGGGATAGATAACCCAGACGAGGGTCACTCCGGCTTTGAAGTACTCGTCGATCTTCCGGGGAACCGCGTTGGCTGAGTTGGTTTTGCTGATGACCTCGACCGTCAAGTCGGGAACGACGTGCCACGACTCTGTATATCTACAAAGTGACTTGCGGTGGCCATGGCGAGTGTCCTCGGTTTGTTTCCTTTGCTCCCACACCGATTCTACCATTGCCGTTGGTCGATCACTGCCACGACTACCCGGCAATTGCCTCATAAGTCGCCTCGAGCAAGAGCCACATCTCCAGGCGCTGAAGCCGGCGCGCCAGGGCTTCGTTGGGGGTACCCGGCCGTGCCTGGGTGCACAGATCGATCATGGCCGTCGCATTCCAGATGCCGCCGGGAAGCAAACGCCCGGCAATCTGCGAGTCACCGTGTCGATCGAGAAAGGGGCGGGCCTCCTCGGCGAGCGGTTTGAAGATCGAATGCTTGCCGACTCTACGAAACCAGTAGGCCGCATTGGCGGCGTCGGGCTCGCGGCGATGGGCGATGCCGTGCCAGTAGGCCGAGCACGCCTGTTCTCCCTGGTCGTCGGCCTGCTGGGCGGCCTCGTGGCTGGCATCCCAGAAGTCGTGGATCTGGAGGAGGCCCGCGGCAAGGCAAAGCCTCGCACGGTGAGGCGCACCGGGAAAGACCGCCACCCAGGCCGGCTCGGTCAAGGAACGCAAGAGCGCCGTGCAGTCGCGGTTTGGCCTGAACCAAGGTCGGGCCCATCGAGTCGTGATCTCCCAGAGCGGCTTCCGCGAGGGCGGCGATCAGGTCGGCGGGGGTCAGCCCCCTTGCCCGATCAGCTTGGTGGGCGAATCGGGCCCCGCCAGTCGCGCCACGACCTCGGTCACTGGTGTTCTATTAACGCACGCGCTGGCAGACCCCTCTCCGATCGCCAGCCGATCCCGAAGCACCCCCATGGAACGACCTTTCCCATCGAAGTGACGCCCCCGCGGCTCGTCGGGCCCAGGATCGCTGGAACGACGACCATGACCGTCGGTAGGATTTCACCCCGTGAACAATCTGAAGACGTCTTGATATGTGGCGAATACCATTAACGAAAGAACCAAGATGAGTCCGACGTACGTTCCCGCGATCAATGCCGAATCGGGCAGCGGCCGGCCCCGAACTTTTTCGGCGATCAGGAAAACCATCTGGCCGCCGTCTAAGGGGGGGATCGGTAGAAAATTGAGGACGGATAAATTCACGCTCAGTATGCCCAGAAAGTAAATCAGGTTGGCGATGCTCGAGCTCGCCGCCGAGTAGGCCGCCCCGGCGATCATGATCGGACCGCCAAGCTGCTTGGGGCTGACTTGCATCTGGGCCAGGCTGCGGAAAATTGCGTACACCATCGTGATATTCTCGATCGTTTCTTCGTATCCGCTCTGGATGGCCGCCGCCAGGCCCTCTGGGGGCAGTGTGTGTAGGTGCGGCTGGAAAATCAGTCCGCGCGTGGGGTTGGGCCAGGCGTGATCGATTTTGGGCGTGATCTTGATCGGCCGCGGCGCGTTGTTGACCGTCAGCTCGATTTCCTTAATGGGCGTATATTGTGAATTGATGAATACCGAAAACCATCCGGGCGATTCCGGCTCGAGGTCGATCGTTCGGTCAGCCTTGTCCCAGCCCACAAGAGAGCGGAACCATGCGAAAAAGCCGGTCGTCTTGACCGGCGGCATGATCAGCTCGTTGATCACGTCGCCCGCTTTGAGGCCGGCCTGGGCCGCGGGCGAGCCGGGCGCGACGGCGGCGACGCGGGCGCGGATGGGATAGCACATACCGAGGCCCGCCACATCGACCGCTTCGCCCCTGAGGGCCAGCTTCGTTCGAGGAGGCGTGTCGTCGGGAGTCACGGTCAGAGTTTCGGTGATCCGCTTGCCGGCCCCCGCATACCGCTCGACCTCGAAAGTCATCGGCTTGCCGGCTTTCGCGAAGCAGAGACCGGGCAAACGGATCGGGTCAAGACCGGCGTCACCGTCGACCTTGACGATTCGGTCTCCTTTGCGAAAACCAGCCGCTTCCGCCGGGGAACCTTTGCGAATGCCATTGATCGGGTCAAACTCCATGCGGAGGCCGAAGTCGACAAAATGGTTGGGCGGGAGAGTCAGCTCGAACCGCTCGGGGGCCGGGCTCGCGGCAGCGGAGGGCGAGAGCGACCTGCGTTCGATCAGGTGCTTGATCGGCTGGTCGGCATATTTGGCGAGCAGACGATCGTAGTCGAAGATGGTATTCAAGCGAACCGGTTCGGTTCCGACGGGACCGGCGGCGACCAGGACGTCGACTTTCGACGCCCGCTCGTTGGCTTTGAGCTGCGTGATAATCAGTCGGTGCCTGTTCCATTCCCGGGGGCGGCGCGGAAGGCGATGAGTTTCAGGCTGTCGCTGTTGACAATTCCGATTGTCGGGCGCGTCGGCAGTGGCTTCACGACGCGGCTGCACGTCGATTGGGATCAGGCCCTCCACTCCGGGCGCCTGATCCGCATATGAAGAACCTGTCCTTTCGAGCTGAGTAAAGTGTCTTTTTCTCAGCTCGGTGAATCCCGTGCACTGGTCGATCGTCGATCGCGACGACCTCGTCGCCGCCGCGCAAGCCGGCCTCGTAGGCGACCGAACCCGCGCTGACCGCTCCCAGCACCGCGGAAAGCTCGTCGCGCTCGCTCATGTACCCGTAAGTAAAGCAGCCGAGCGCGAGCAACAGGTTCATGATCACTCCGGCCGAGATGATCGCCATGCGAGCGCTCACCGACTTGTTGGGGTAAGCGCGGGGATCGGTTGACTTGCTCTCTTGCTGGATCGGTGCCTTCGCCGAGCATTTTGACGAAGCCCCCCAGGGGGAGTGCCGCCAGCACGTATTCGGTCTCCCCCCGCCGCCAGCCGAAGAGCGTCGGCCCGAATCCGATCGAAAACTTTTCGACCTTGACCCCATTCCACTTGGCCAGTAGGAAATGGCCCAGTTCATGGATGAAAATGACAAAGCCCAGACCCAGGGCGACCTTGGCGATGTTCGAAGACTAAATTCAGGTTTTCCAACGATCAACCTCCCGTCGTGCCCAGGCGTCGACGTTCCACAGCGAGTCGAGCGTGGGCCGCGGATCAAACGTATGATGATCAAGAGCAGAACGACATACCCGCGATATGTCGAGAAAACCGATTTCTCCTTTGAGGAACCGCGCGACGGCGGCCTCGTTGGCGGCGTTCAAGCGCCGCCCCGGCCGTCCCTCCTTTCCTCATTACTTCATATCCTAAATCCAAACAGGGAAACGTCTCCCGGTCGGGCGGCTCGAAGTGGAGGGAAAAAGACTGTCCCAAGTCAATCCGCTCTCCGGGCCCTGGCGTTCGCGACGGATAGGTCAGGGCGTATTGGATGGGCAATCTCATGTCGGGCGGTGAGAGCTGCGCGATGACGCTGCCATCCACAAACTCGACCATTGAATGTACCACGCTTTCGGGATGGATCACAACCTCCAGTTGCTCGGGCTCGAGCTGGAACAGCCAGCGAGCTTCGATCAATTCGAGTGCCTTGTTCATCAGCGTGGCCGAGTCGATCGTGATCTTGGGGCCCATCCGCCAGGTGGGGTGCTTCAGTGCGTCTTGCCGGCGAGACGCTCGTCAATTCCTGGCGAGTGCGCCCCCGAAATGGGCCGCCGGAAGAGGTCAAAATGACGCGGCGGACATCGGCTCGCGCACCGGCCTTCAGCGCCTGGAAGATGGCGGAGTGCTCGCTGTCAACCGGCAAGATCCGCGTTCCGCGCGCACGGGCCAGCTCCATAATGAGAGGACCGGCGACGACCAACGTCTCTTTATTGGCCAAGGCGACGATCTTGCCGGCTTCCAGGGCCGCCCATGTCCCGCTCAATCCGACCGCGCCGACGATCGCGCTCAAGACACGGTCGGTCCGCGGGTCCTCGACCATCCGGATGATGCCGTCGAGGCCCGCCAGAACTTCGATGCCCGTGCCACGCAGCTCAGACGCCGCCAGCGGAGCCAGCTCGCGATCCGCCACGGTCACGAATCTCGGCCGATGCGCCACGGCCTGTTCCGCCATCATTTTCCAGCGGGCACGAGTGCTCAGGCCCCATGCCCTCAGCCTCGCGCCGCCGTCATGCTCGATCACGCTCATGCGCGCTCGTGCCGATCGAGCCCGTCGAGCCGAGGATCACGACGTGAGTGAGTGAATCGCTACGCTCCATCCGCATTTCCAGTTCCGCGCGGCCGTCTTTTGACGCCGCAATAGACACTGACTAGATACTCTGCTCGCCCATAATCTTATCGAAATCACGGCTTGCGTAGAAGGCGAGCAACTTTTTAATGCATGCGCGGCAGCCCGAGCCGGCAATCCAACAGGGAGAGATTCGAACGCCCGGCTCGCCGCCACGTACCGAAATCCTCCCTCGACCACATAACTAGCTTCGTGACTCCGGGGTTGAAAAGGAGTGTGATAAGCGGATCTAATCGAAGAGTACAAAAGCTGCCCGCGCAGAGCGGACCGAATCGGCTTGAGCCGCGCAGATTGAAGCCCGCGCCTGATCGTGGTCAATATGCGATACTCAGCGCCGAACACCACCCGACAGAAAGCGAAGACAAGCGGATCGATCCTGCTTGCTCCGCGAGCGACAACACCAACCCGACGCGCCAGCGAGGGGACGTATTCCGCCGCCGCGAGTCACTCGCGGCAACCCTCGCTGGCGCTTCGGGTTAGTGTTGCCTCGGCGGCGGACTGAGGTGGCGTTCGGTGAAGAGTGCCGATTATGCGTGCTAACCGAGGAGACTAATGGCCACGCCAACGACAAAGCCACGCGTTCGATTCTTGGCGTTTCGGCGCTGGCTCAGTGCCTTGGCGGGCCTCTTAATCGGCCTGGTGGGCCTCGCCGGCACGATCGTCGCTCATGATGCACCACCACAAAAGCCGATCGACTTCGCTCACGACGTCGCTCTGCTCATCAAGCAGCACTGCGCCAAGTGCCACACCGATGGCACCTATAAAGGGTCGTTTTCGCTCGATACTCGCGAGACGATGCTCAAGTCAAAAGCGGTCGCGCCGGGGAAAAGCGGCCAGAGCGAGCTGATCGAGCGAATTACGTCCGCCGATCCTGAGTTTCGCATGCCACCCAAGGGGCCGCGGCTCGCGGCGGGCGAGGTCGCCCGCCTCACGGCGTGGATCGATCAGGGCGACTCCCTGGGAGGCCGGGTTCACGTTCAAGCGGCCTGGCTACACGGCCCCGCTCAAGCTTCGTCGCCCCAAGCCGCCCGCCGCGCATGACGGCCGCGACCATCCGATCGATCGCTTCGTCGACGCTTATTTGAGTAAGCGCGGTGTTTCGCCGGCCCCACTACTGGACGACGCGGCGTTCGCCGCGGGCCTTTCTCGACGTCATCGGCCTGCCGCCGCCGCCGCGAGAGCTGGAAGCGTTCGAGAAAGACGCGGCGACTGACAAGCGCGCGCGGCTGGCCCGCCGGTTGCTCGATGATCGCCGGGCCTACGCCGATCATTGGCTGAGCTTTTGGAACGACCTGCTGCGCAACGACTACGTGGGCACCGGTTACATCGACGGCGGTCGCAAGCCGATCACCGCCTGGCTTTATCGGGCCCTGATCGATGACGTGCCCTACGATCGGTTCGTCCGCGAGCTGATCAGCCCGTCGTCGGAATCGGAAGGGTTCATCAAGGGAATCAAGTGGCGAGGGCGGGTGAACGCCAGCCAGGTGAGGGAGATCCAGTTCTCGCAAAACGTCTCGCAGGTGTTTTTCGGAATCAATATGAAGTGCGCTTCCTGCCACGATAGTTTTATCGACCGCTGGAAGCTGGCCGATGCTTATGGCCTCGCGGCCGTGATCGCCGAGGGGCCGCTGGAAATCGCTCGGTGCGATAAGCCAACGGGCCAAATCGCCCAGCCTAAGTTCCCCTGGCCCGAGCTGGGAACGATCGACGCCAAGCAGCCTCGCGACAAGCGATTGGAGCGGCTGGCCGGGCTGGTGACCCACCCGGATAACGGCCGGTTCCCGCGGACGATCGCCAACCGGATCTGGCAGCGGCTGATGGGGCGCGGGATCGTGCACCCGGTCGATGTGATGGCCAACGAGCCCTGGAGCGAAGAACTGCTGGAATACCTGGCGACCTACCTGATCGAGCATCATTACAGCCTCAAGGCACTCGATCGAACACATCGTCGACTCGAGGACGTACCAGTCGAGCCCGGCCGCCGTCTCGGAAGGAGAATCGGCCGACGGCTACATTTTCCGCGGGCCGGTGATCAAGCGAATGACGGCCGAGCAATACGTTGACGCCGTCTGGTTTGTCACGGGCACCGCCCCGGCCAAAGCCGACGCGTCGGTTCAGCCGCCGTGCGAGGCGACGGCGCCGGAGCACCGATTCGCTCGGGCGGCGCTGATGAAATCCGACAAACTGATGCGGTCGCTGGGCCGCCCTAACCGCGAACAAGTGGTGACCACGCGAAGCGACGTATTGACCACTTTGGAGGCCCTCGACCTGTCGAATGGCGAGGTTTTCAACGACATCCTCGCCCGCGGCGCGGCCGGCCTGCTCAAAGCGATGCCGACGGCCACGGCCGAGCAGTTGGCCGACACGATTTACCTGCGGGCTCTTGGGCACCATCACACCCCGGGCGAGCTGGCGGTCGCGCGCGAGCTGATCGGTTCGCCCCCGAAGCCGGAGGGGGTGGCCGACTTCCTTTGGGTGGTCTTGGTGCTGCCCGAGTTCCAACTGATCCGTTAGAGGAGGCGAAGCAAGATGAAACCGTGCGATCCCCTGGCTGGCCAGACGTGGAGCCGCCGCGACTTCCTGCGGAGCATGAATGCGGCGGCCTTGGCCGCGCTGGCCGCTGGCGAACCCCAGCCCGTCCGCGGTGCCGACCTGGTCAAGCATCCCGAGCCGACCGCCGATACCATCATCCTGCTGTGGTTGGCCGGCGGGATGGCGGCTCCCGAGACGTTTGACCCCAAGCGGTACATTCCGTACGAAGTCGGCGTCCGTTGCGAGAAGATCTTGTGCACCTTCCCGGCGATTGACACCGCACTCGATGGCGTCAAGATCTCGCAGGGCCTGGAGCAGGTCGCCAGCGTGCTGGACCGGGGAACCCTAATCCGCTCGCACGTTGTCGCCGACCTGGGAAATATCCTGCATTCGCGGCACCAGTATCACTGGCACACCGGATATATTCCGCCGCAGACCGTGGCCGCGCCTCACATCGGCTCGTGGATCGCCAAGGTCCGCGGTCCGAGAGACCCGGCGATCCCGGCGTTCATCAACATCGGCCAACGGTTGGAAGGTCACGGGGAAGTCGAGGAGCTCAAGGCGTTCACGACCGCCGGCTTCTTCGGCAGCGAATACGGCCCGTTCAACATCCCCTATCCGCTGGATGCGATGGCCGCCGTGCGACCCCCCAAAGGCGTGACCCGCGAACGGTTCGCCCGCCGCGAAAAGACCTATCGCCAACTCGTCAACGAGGGGCCCCTCGCCGGCCTGGCGAGCGACTACCATCAACAGTCGGTGGTCCGCGCAATGGATAACGCCTATCGGTTGCTGAACTCGCCCAAGCGCGACGCTTTCGACCTGTCGAAGGAGCCGAAGGAAAGCTTCGACCGCTACGACACCGGCCGGTTCGGCCAGGGCTGTCTGCTCGCCCGGCGGCTAACCGAGGCCGGTGCCCGCTTTATCGAGGTCACCACCGAGTACGTCCCCTTCCTGAGCTGGGATACACATGAGAACGGCCACGCCACGTACACCGAGATGAAGAAACAGATTGACCGCCCGATCGCGCAGCTTATCCTCGACCTGGAGGGGCGCGGGCTGCTCGATCGCACGCTCGTCGTGGTGGCCAGCGAGTTCAGCCGCGACATGATGATCGAGGGAGTGCCGGGCAGCACGGCCGCCGATCAGTCGCGGGCCAAATCCGACGTGTTGAAAGAGCCCAAGCACTACGGGCTGCACCGGCATTTCACCGGATCGGGCTCGGTGCTGATTTTCGGCGGCGGGTTCAAGCGAGGGTTTGTCTACGGCGAGACCGCTCCCGAGCGGCCGCTCGTGACCATCAAAGACCCCGTCACGATCACCGACCTGCACGCGACGTTGTTCACCGCGATGGGCATCTCGCCCCGGACCGTGTTCGATATCGAAAAACGGCCATTCTACGCGACCCTCGACGGCAAAGGTCAGCCGGTCAAGGCTTTGTTCTGCGCGGATAGTCAGTCGTCACCCAGAGTTCGCTTCTTACGGAGCAGATGATGATAATGCTGCGCGAAGCGGTGGGCCTCGTCGCGGACGTATTGCAAAAGCCGTAAGGCGAACGAGCGCCGGGATAAGACGATGGGCTCGGCCCTCCCTTGCACGTAGATTTCCTCTTCACGCTTCGCCAGCGCGATCATCGTCGGCGGCGCGATCTTGAGCGTCTCGAAGGCGGCCAGGGCCGAGCTCAACTGCCCCTTGCCACCATCGATCAGCCAGATATCGGGGAAGGGCTCATCTCGCTCCTGAAGACTCTTGATTCGCCGCGTGACCACTTCGCGGATCGCCGCGAAGTCGTCGATCCCGGCCACGCTTTTGATCTGATAGCGGCGATAACCCGGCTTGAATGGCAAGCCATCCACAAACGACACCAGTGAGCCAACCATCTCATCGCCGCCCAGGTGGGCAATATCGACGCCATCGATCGTCCGCGGAATCGAGTCGAGCTTCAAGACCTGCTTCAACCCCTTCAAACCCTTGCGCGATCGACGTAAAACACCTCGGGCTGAGCATGATCGGCCAGATTGCCACGCAAGTTGAGCGAGCCGAGTGCCTTGATCTCATCGCGCAGCCGCGCGGCCTTCTCAAACTGGAGCGCCTTGCTCGATTCGCGCATTTCCGCTTCCATCTCTTTGAGCAAGATATCCTTCTTGCCATCGAGGAACAGTTGAAGCGCCTGATATCGGTGCGGTAGCTTTCGCGGTCGATTCGCAAGTTGCACGGGGCCGTACATTGATTGAGCGAAGCGAGCAGGCACGGGCGAAACCATTTCCAGCGCGGGTCGCCTTCCTCGATTTGCAGCGAACAGGTGCGGAACTTAAAGATCCGCTGGAGTACTTGAATCGCCCCTCGCAGGCTCTTGGCGCGCGGGAACGGGCCATAGAGCTTGACACCTCGATCACGCGGCTGGCGGGTGAAGTTAACCTGGGGAAAGTCCTCCCCCGTCGTGATCTGCAGATACGGAAACGATTTGTCGTCTTTGAGATCGCGGTTGTACTTGGGTTGAATGTCCTTGACCAGGCGTGCTTCCATCAACAGCGCATCCACCTCGCTGTCGGCGGCGACGAACTCGAGATCGGCGACCTCGCCGATCCAGTCGCAGATGCGGCGGTCGCCGCCGGCGGTCTTGTGAAAGTACGAGCCTGCGCGGCTGCGCAGGTTCTTGGCCTTGCCGATGTAGATCACGCGCCCTTGGGCATCCTTCATCAGGTAGATGCCTGGCACGGTGGGAAATTGTTTGACTTTTTCCGCAGGTGGAATGGTCGCCGAAGGAGAGTCCGACATGCCAGCCTCAAGCGGGTCCAACCTGGCCGACGTCGTGGAAAATGCCCGGTCCCGCCGGCATCCCCGGGGACCGCCCGCCATCTCGGTCCGTCCGGGCTTTGACCGAGCCGTCGCAAATCATCCTGGACGTATTGTTCGATATCGCGAGACGTTTGGTCAAGACGGCTCGGCATTAAGCAGGCAGGGCCTCGGCCTGGCGTGAATTGATTTTTCGCGAATGCTCTCGAGCGGCAGCACGGTCGAGGGCCCAGCGGACCCACACGTCCCAACGACCGTGCTCGTCGGGCGTGACGTGCCAGTGGGGAATGACGGCCGACGATTGGTAGACCCCTTCGATCCCTCCCTCGCTCTGGCTGACGGTTTCGATCGGGAAGCACCAAAGGCTTGCCGCTTGCGACCAGCCCAGTTCGACGGCGATGTCGAGCCATTGGTCGGTGATGGTGAGGCCGCGGCAATGGGGCAGATCAAGCCGCTCATCGAGCAGTCCCAGCGTGCCGCCGGCGGTGTCGGAGTAAAAACGGTCCGGGGCATGGCCGGCCATGGCGGCGACATTGATTTCCACGGCGAAGTGAAAACAAGCGCCGGCGGGAAGGTCGTCGAATTCATAATGCACCGACAAGCCCGAGACGCCAGCGGCAAGCTCGATGGTCTTCTTCACCCGGATCGTATGACCGTCGACACGCCCCGGTCGTTCCATCACGAGCGCGACACGCTTAGCTTCGCGCTGAACTTTGGCGAGATAGGTCCCGAGCACGAAATCGCCGAGCTCGGTCTCGCGACCGGCGATCAAATCATCAAGGCTCACGTCGACAGGGTAGAAATGATCGACCAGGGCCTTGCGGGGATAACGATCATAGACAAGGCGCTGATCGAGGCCGGACTGTTTCAAGGTGATTCGCTCAGCGGGCGTTTCTCCTTGCCCGTCGGGCCGCCAGCCTTCTTGGCCATGGGCTCGCTCGGCCGCGGCCAAACGGATGTCGTCGTGATACGCCTCGGGTCGACGGTCGAGCGTGGCCAGCAGGTTGATCGCATTTTCCCGCACGTCCAGCTCGTAAATATGGCCCCCCCGCGCCGGCCTCACCCAGGCGATCAAGTGGTCGTTTTCCAGCTTCACTTCCTGGCGAGCGTCGAGGTTGAAATCGCCGGCTTCGATCGCGACGCGTGGCCCGGTGCGGCCTTCGGCGTCGTCGAGCGCATTGTGGGCGGTGATCAGTCCGCGGTAGATCGCATTCCTCAAGTGGGGCAGATAAAGCCCGCCGAACGACCCATGCCAATAGGGACAATTGCACTGGCCGCGATAGAGCTCTTGGCGGGCGATTTCCAGGTAATCAGGGTCGGCGCTCGGGTTGCGGGCCACCGTCTCGAGCCGCCGCGAAACACCGAGCATCCGGGCGTACATCTCGTCACTCTCGGGATAGCGCGCCTTGAAATCTCGCCAGTAGCCGCCGGCGCGGAAGAACCGCTTGATGTCCTCTGAGTCCGGCACCGAGGCCAGACGCTCGACACCTCTGCGATAAGCCTTGAGCGATTCGGGCGGCAACGCCCACTCCGTCATCTCACGATAGGAACTATCCGGCAGAAAGACCTTGCCCACCGGGAGCGAACTGTCGACCGCCGCGCGAATGTCGTTGTTTCAATCCAGTCGCGATTGGCCCGGAGCATGTCGCAGAAGCGCTTGAGCCAGCCGTTCGTATAAACATGGTCAAACGTCTTGGGCCAGCTTCCCAGCTTCTCGCCATCGTCGGCGAACACGACGATCGAGCCGGGGCGGCTCGCCGCCAGCTCTTTCAAAAACTTATAGGTTTCGTGGGGCTCTTGAAAGGGAATGGTGTAGCGGAGCTTTTCCGCCGCCGGAAAAACCTTGAGCAGTCGGCCGTTGTCTTCCGTCAGGTGATAGCCGAAGACATCGTCCTGGGAGCACCCCGCTCGCTGGAAATGAAAGTCATCAAGGACGGTGTACTCGATGCCGGCATCGACAATCGCCGCGACGAGTTGCTGTTCCCAGACTCGCTCGGCGATCCACATCCCGCGAACCCTCGCGCCCAAGAGCTCGTTAAGATAAGTCGTGAAGGCCTGAATTTGACCGATGCGGTCCCGTTCGGGGATCATGGTCAGGATCGGCTCAAAGAACCCGCCGCCCATGATCTCAACTCGCCCCGACTCGACAAAGCCGCGCAGGCGGGCGAGATATTCGGGATGTTTGTCGACCAACCATTCAAGGAGAGGCCCGGACGTGTGCAGGGCAAAGGGTATGTCGGGATAGTTTTCGAGAACGTCCAAGAAGGGGCGATAACTGGTGCGGTAGGCCTCTTCGAAGACCCCGTCGAAATTACCCACGGGCTGGTGGTTGTGGAGTGCGAGAATCAAGCGGACCTGAGACATGTTGAACCTTCGCGGGATAGAAATGGGCCGCATGCTCGGTGAAAACGGGGTTGATCGAAACAGCCCGAGCCCCACGCGAAGCTCGCGCGCTTCGGCAACCGTGGCATCACCTCGAATCAACAATGGTAATGCGGCGGTTCGACATGGTCAAACGGGGCCAGTTGGTTTTCGGCTGTTAGATCCCGTCGCTTGATCCGTCCGCGGCAATTCAGACGTAAGCCGCGCGGCCGGCGGGGGGCGCGGGACGCCGCCGCTGGCAACGCGGGCCGGTCCCTCGTATTTCGCCCCGTTTTCTCAATCCGGATCTTCCGGGGCAATCGCGGCGACCAATCCCCCCGACACGATCGCGATTTCACCCGGGCTGACTTTTTTCAGCTTTTTCGGGCCGGCACCGAAGCTTTCGTCGGTAGCTTGCAGCCTGAATCCGGGCAGGGGAGAAGTCTCCGTCGGACCACAAGTCGGCGGACGATCAATTCCGCAAAAAACTGGACGCGGCTGTCCGGCTTGATCCATCCCTGGCGCTAGGCCGGTCGAACCCCGCTTCCAAGCAAACGGGACCCGGACTGACATGCGCTAGGCTTCTCCCTGCCCCCTGGGCGGCGGCGAGCGGGACCTTGCGGCGTCCGATCCGCTGCCTGGCAGGTCCACGCGCGCTGGGTGACCCGCTTTAGGGAGACCCAAAAACAAAAAAACAAATGTTTGACCTTGTCAGGCGGCACCGACCCCGTCAGGCGGCACCGCGCCAGCGGTGCCGCCGAGGGCGGGCGACGGGAGGTTAAAACGAACTGACACCATTTAACGCGTGACACCGAATAGGTGACGTCGCGGGAGGGATTCCCGGGATGGCCACAGGGACCTGGATTGCTTATACTTCGGTGTACCGGCCAAACGTTTACTTTCATAGAAGGAGGACAAACCGAGATGCCTCCAACCTTGCTCGTCAATAGCCCGCAGGCCAGCGTGCCTCTGACAGAGGACGAGTTGCGATCAGTGGTTTCTGAGTGGAAGCGCGACACGGCATTTGTTTCCAGCGTATCTGAGATCGTCGGCCATCCTGGATTCCGCCGCATCGTTGCCTCAGGACCCGGAGCGGTTCCCTATCTGCTTAGGGAACTGAAGAAGGAGCCAAGTTACCTGGTCGTGGCCCTTAGCGAAATCACGGGAGTAAATCCGGTGCCCCCCGGCGTAAGCGGGAAGGTTACGGAAATGGTGAAAGCATGGCTGGCGTGGGGCGAAGAGAACGGTCTCCTGCGATGATTCGAGGCGTGCTTTTCAGGCTGTGACCGGTCAGATATCCCGGAGACCGAACCAACTTCGTGCCCCACTCAAAATCGGAAATCCAAGCAGCTTTCCCCAAGCTACGGCCCGATTCCTTCGAGATAATCGGGAATGAGGATCCGGACTATAACTGCATTGCCTGGGCTGCTGAAAACACAAGTCGAAACTGGTGGCCCCCACCTGCCGCGCCGAACGGGCCCCGATTCGCCGCATTGGCCCGCGGCGTGCCAGCCGAGGAGACGCTGGCTGCCTTTATGATCGCTTACCGCACTCTCGGGTATGAGCCTTGTGACAACCCCGCTTTCGAACTCGGATTTGAGAAAATCGCGATCTACTTGAAGGACGGCGTCCCGAAACATGCTTCCCGGCAGTTGCCAAACGGGCGTTGGTCCAGCAAACTAGGCATGCAGAGCTCATCGAGCACGATTTCGACGCACTCGAGGGCGAGATATACGGCGAGATCAGGCAGGTACTTAAACGGCCGCTATCGATCCTCAGCGGCCATCCAGTCGGTGAAGTCCTCGGCGGGCCATAAATCGGAAACCGAGCCCTGGGTGGCCTTGACCCAAACTTTTGACTCACTCTTCAAACCATTTGGATAGGAAATGACGGCCTCTTCGACCAGTTCCTCCAGAGGCACCGATCGCTCCCGCGCGATCGCCATGAGTCTATCCTCGAGTTCAGGCTAAACTGGCAACCGGTCTTGGGTCAAATGGCTCAGGGAGAATGCCCCGTGTCGTATTGGACCTAACTCAGACCCTTAAAAGGACTGCGATTCAGACGCAAGCCGCGGGTCCGGCGGGACGGCGCGGGTCACCGCCGCTGGCAACGCGGGCCGGTCCCTCGTATTTCGCCGCTTCTTCTCACTGCGCTCCTTCTGGGGCATTCGCGGTGACCAATCCCCCCGACACGATCACGACTTCACCCGGGCTGACTTTTTTCAGCTTTTTCGGGCCGGCGCCGAAACTTTCGTCGGTAGCTTGCAGCCTGAATCCGGGCAGGGGAGAAGTCTCCGTCGGACCACAAGTCGGGGGACGGTCAATTCGGCAAAAAGCTGGACGCGGCTGTCCGGCTTGATTCATCCCTGGCGCTAGGCCGGTCGAACCCCGGTCCCAAGCAAACGGGGCCCGGGCTGGCATGCGCTGGACTTCTCCTTGCCCCCTGGGCGGCGGCGAGGGGGACCTTCCGGCGTCCAATCCGCCGCCGGGCGGGTGCACGTGCGCTGGGGGACCAGCCTTAGGTTCTTACCAATGAACTTCTAGGCAACTTGCGGAGAAGTTGTACACCACAACGTTCAGTAGCTCTTTGGTTGCCGCTCTGCCGCGTTGGGGAGACCGAAAAACAAAAAACAATGTTTGACCCCGTCGGGCGGCACCGCGCCAGCGGTGCGGCCCGGCCCCGTCGGGAAAACCAAAAAACAATGCTTTGACCCCGTCGGGCGGCACCGCGCCAGCGGTGCCGCCCCCGTTTCGAATTCGTTGGGATGCAGGGCTACTATGCGAATTCCGACCCGGGAACTTATTACCTCCGGGCCCGGTATTATGATCCCGTCACAGGGCGCTTTCTTAGCCGGGACCCGTTAGGCTTTGCTGGACGGGACTTTAATCTTTATCGCTATGGCGCCGGCAGCCCAACCAACAATATTGACCCAAACGGCACCCAAATCCCTATTCAAATTGTGCCTACCCTTCTGACAGCAGCCGAGATCGCCTCGCTTAAAGCGGCCGCAGCCGCCACAGCCGCCGCGGCGGCCGCGGTCGCAATCGCCGACGCTGCCAGAAGGTGCCGATGCCAATACCGCAATCCTGGTTGGCCATCATGCCCATGGTGGAACTATTCGACGCCGGAGAGTGCCACCCAGGCAACAACTTTTCCCGTGCCGGAGGGTTGGCAGAAGCCCATCGTTGCAGGTTGTTTCCGGAAGGGGGTTGGGTACACTTGCGCGGCGGGTGGCGATTGGTATCAGTGTGTGTTGACTTATGTTGGGGCGCTGCCAACAGGACGTCCAATCGCGACAGACGTCCGCGTCTCGGTACAGTGCTGCAATTGCTGCAACACATTCTCTACGAGTACGACGTGCGAAGTGTTACATCCACCCTCACCTTCTGGCAACCAAAGCTGGCCCGACCCACTCCGGTGACATCATGATGGACGATAGACGAGCATCCTTGACGATCTGCCTTAACGACGAAGAGGGCGTTTACGGCGAACTTGGGTTTGTTCCGTTCGACACGGACGTAGGCGGTTTGTGGGTGCAAACTGACCTAAAGGTCACGCCATTCAGCGCAAACATAAAATGGTTTCTCGCGACCAAAGAGCAGCACAGGCTGTCGGGTCTGTATAATGACTTTCTCTATGGCCGTGCCTGTCCGGAATTCGTTGTCCGTGACACCGATTGCTCGCTCGCCGCTACGTTCCGGCCGGACATATCGCTGGGCATCGTTAATATTACCGTCGAGATTAGGCACTGCTTGAAGCACGGGAAGCCCGCGATTGCTGTCGACCTTACTTGCGCAACCAGCAGCATTTCGGATTTCCAAGGACTGATCCAGCGGATCATTCAATTTCGATGACCGGCGTCGCGGGGGTCAGACCGGGGCGAAAAGACAGGGCGAAAAGACACGCATCGGGGGCGAAAAGGGAAAAGGAAAAGGGGACATTACTGAATGGCATCAAGTTAAGCAGCAACTCCCTGTTCTATCAATTGCTTACGTAATTCGGATCGCGGTTTCTTCATCAGCGGGTATTCCTTTGGCCGTCGCTTTCTGACTCGCGGCTCGAACCGACCGGGACGGTCTGGATTGACCACCAGTTCTGGCAATTCGTTTGCTTTCATCTCGCAAAGCCAGCGCAATGCGTCAATGAAGCTGATTCGCTCGACATCAACACATTGATGAGCGGCGGCTTCCAGGGGCGAAAGGACACGCGCAGCGCCCGCACTGCGCCCTGATCAATTTCGGGGGAGAAAGGGGCGAAAGGACACGCGCAGTGCCAGCACTGTGCCCCCTCAATTTCGCGACATAACTCGTTTGTATATCGTACTTTTTGTTAATGGTCGAAAGGCACTTAAGCGCGGTTCCGGAGGCAACGGCGGCAAGGACACGCATCGCAAAGCCAGCCGCTTCCCGGCGAGCCGCTCAAATATGACACGTAACCCACTTGCAGAGAAGTGGTTCGGAATTACGGGTGATGGCCCAGTTCGCCTTGTCCGCGTACCGTCGGCCACAGTTTTCGAGTTCGCCTCGCAGAGAGAGCCGGGGCCGGGCGTATGCGGTTGAGACGCCTTTCGTGCCCGCGAAAACTCGGATCGATCTAGGACTGCGTGTCCTCTTGGGCTCCAGGTATTGATCGACGTCGTCCGGATTCGCGAGGTAGTAGGCAATGGCATCGTAAACTTCTTCCAGGCTCAGGGCTGGATAAAGCTGCTGGATGGTTTCCGGGCTGGAAGGACACGCACCTCAGCGGCCGGAACAACACACGGAACCTCCCGGTGCACAAAATGATAGGACGGTACATTAGCGTTCCCAGCGCCCCGCTGATCCGGTTTCAATTTCCGTTTCGCCTCGTCTGGGTGGCCGTCACGGTGTCGACCGGGCTCTAGACACAGCGCGGGTTCGACTGCGCTCGAGCCGTAGCAAAACGGTTTGGTGCCTGCCGTTAACGCTGCTTTCCGAACAGGTCCGCGTGCGTGCCGGTGCGAGCGAGCACCAAATGCTTGGCGGTTTTCTTGTAGATCAGTACCCAGTCGGGCTCAATATGACAGTCGCGATAGTCTTTCCATCGCCCGCCGAGTTGATGGTCCCGATGCTTGGGGTCCAAGATCTCGTGATTGCAAAGTGACTCGATGATGTCACGCAGCTTATTCATAGACTTGCCGCGCTTCTTGCACAACTTGACTTCGCGTTTGAACGACTGTTCCTGGATCGGAGCTAGTGGCGGCGGGGGTGACGGCGCGTCCTTGGCCCGCGGTGTTCCTGGCTCGGCCACACTAGATACCTAGGTCCTCAAACAGCTCCTCCGTGCTCCCGTAGCGGATCAAATTTCTGCCCGCTCGGATATTGCGAAGGACTTTGCGCGTCGCCGCATTGGGAATGTGTGGTAGGCAGGTGGCGATGGACTCTCTGATCTTCACCTTCTTGGTGACGCCCTTCTTGATAACAGGCTTTTTGATCGCCACTTTGAGAGGCATGATCTCACCCCGATAAACGTGCCTAAGGAAATCGCAGAGAGGATATTTCCCTTGCTTGAATGTTGTCCACTTCAACATGGCTTGTCAACCCTTCCCGCTTAATCGTCCGTATCGAGCCGATACAGTGCGGGTTAGATCACCTTCTGGTCGTAGAGGCTAGCTAGAATCACCAGACACCAGGACTTGCCCTTTTCCTCAGTTTCGTGCAAGCCGCGAGATCGAGGCCAAGCTTCGGGGCGATGCTACCTGAAGCGGACGCCGATATTGCCGATTACTGGGTTGGCGCGGTCCCTCCCCCATTACATGTGCCTATGTCAATTTTCGGGCGGATGTGTATCGCAACTTCAGTGGTAATACCTATCTGTTGAAGCCAGCGGGTGTTGATCGCAACGGGGTCGGCGGGTCGGCCCCCGTCGAGTGTCCGGGCGGCAAGGACGGGCGGCAAGGACAGGGCGGCAAGGACATGCATCGCAAAGCCAGCCGTTTCCCCGCGAGCCGCTCGGGGCGGCAAGGACATGCATCGCAACATCGCAAAGCCAGCCGTTTCCCCGCGAGCCGCTCGGGTACGACACGTAACCCACTTGCAGAGAAGTGGTTCGGAATTACGGGTGATGGCCCAGTTCGCCTTGTCTGCGTGCCGTCAGCCACAGTCTTCGAGGTCGCTTCGCAGAGAGAGCCGGGGCCGCGCGTATGCGGTCGAGGCGCCTTTCGTGCCCGCGAAAACTCGGATCGATCTAGGACTGCGATGCGTGTCCTCCGACCCGTGTCCTCCGACCCGAGCCCGGCATCTTCGGCACCTACGTGCAATCTTCGAAGAAAACGCTCGGAACGCCGTGCAACCTTCGAACGCTCCGATCGGTTGATCGTGCGATCTTCGAACGAGCCGATCGGGAACACAGGTCGACGGTTTTTCTCCTTCTCGTAATCATCTTGTGTCACGTCGACAAAGCCCTCGTCCGAAAATGGCGCCCGCCATTTTTTTCGAGCTCGGGCGGCAATAAAGTCGGTTGACATAAGAGCCGCTAAGCCAATCGTTTGTGTTTAGAAACCTTGGCTCGGTTACCGAAAAATGGCGCTCTTGGCCTTCGAAAAAAGCGCCATTTTCCGCCATTTTTTTGGCACGGTTCAAAGTCAGGTAACACGCAACCGAGGCGGCAAGGAGAGGCGGCAAGGACACGCATCGCAACGCATCGCAAAGCCAGCCGCTTCCCCGCGAGCCGCTCAGGTACGACACGTAACCCACTTGCAGAGAAATGGTTCGGAATTACGGGTGATGGCCCGGTTCGCCTTGTCCGCGTACGGTCAGCCACGGTTTTCGAGTTCGCCTCGCAGAGATAGCCGGGGCCGGGCGGATGCGGTTGAGACGCGTTTCGTGCCCGCGAAAACTCGGATCGATCTAGGACTGCGATGCCTTTCGTCTGGCCATGTCGATCACCTCGATCGCCCGCCGCGAGGCACCCGGGAAGCAATACCTGGCGAAGCAAGACCAGGTCGCGTGACGCAAGATCCAAGCAGTGACGCAAAATGGCGAGGCTCGTGACGCAAACAGCGAGTCATACTTCATCGTGCAAGTCAATTCTGGAGCGTAACTCAGGAATACCCGTGACGCAAATGACGCAAGTGACGCAAAATCCCGGACCTCACGGGGCGGCGGGGGCGGGGATGCCAATCGAGGGTGACCGCAACGCAAGCCCGTACGCAAATGACGCAAAATCGCGGAATTCCCGCGGGGGAATGGCGGCCATTGCGCGACATGCAGGCCGCCGCGCCGCCGGGTGAGTCTTGCGGGGTCGAGGCCGAGTTCCGGTGCTTCCATTCGGTTCTGCGAGCTACTGGCATAGCGTGGCGCAGCGTGGCGTGGCCTGTCTTTTCAGCCCCTCGGCCGCGTCTCGTGGCGCAAAAAAGCGGCGCAAGAGCGGAAAGGACAGGCAGCCCGCGGAACGGGGCGGATCTGGTCGACCGCCTTAAGCCCTCTGAAGCAAGGTGGTTCGGACTCAAGGGCCGTCGATCGCTGGCGAATCACGCCGGGGCGAGGCAGAACGATTCCGCTTCTCGTGAACGCCCATGACGTTAATCGAGAATCTTGGCCACAAAGACGCGAAGCGTGGGATCTATCTCGATCACGGACGATCTTTGGAGCGTGCTGTTGACCGCGATTGAAAAGGGAGTCCTATTTCCAATTGGACGGATTGTAGCGATGATCGGGCTGACACGCTGTAACGTATTTTCAAATAAAGACTTCCGTCATTTTTTCTGAATATTCCGGTTATTCTGCTGACACGCCATAACATATTAACTAGTCATGTCTTACGGCAATTTTTCCGGTCGTGCCGATGGGATCGTCCCAACCTTCTTACTGACCGTACACGCGCGAACGGGCACTTAATGGTGGCTAGACTTATTGGCTTGAACCTGGCCGATTCCAGCACGAAAGTTCCGATTGTAGGGCCGACACGCGGAAGTGAAACGTGCATAAGCACTTGTGTCTCGCGGCATTTGTGCCGGCGGCGAGGTATCGTGTGCGCACTCGTTTTTGCCGGGATTGGCGGCAACCTGGGTTCAATCGTTTAGCGGAAGGCAACGAAGCCCGAGAGATTTCACCGCAGAGAACGCGGAGAACGCGGAGACGAAAACAGAGAAGAAGAACAGTGGAGTTGTGGGAACCGGTTCGGATGAGTCGGTGGCGGACCCGATTGATTCACCGCTGAGCACGCGGAGCACGCGGAGACGAGAACAGAGAAGAAGTCCGCGATGTCTTCCTTCTCCGGAATCGCGCGGGTGGTCCTTCCTGAGGTGTAGAGCCCCTGGGCGATGAGTTCTGGATGGAGGCAGTATTCGCAGCGGTTGCCGGCCCGTTGGCATACAAGCTCGCGAGTGGCGGCGTCCATCAGTTTCCGGCAAACAGGGCGGGTCGGCGGCCGCGGCGAGGAACTGAAACACCAGACGAAGGAAACGGACACTTGAGTTGAGCCTTCCGTCTGACGCGGGCCCCATCGACGACCCCGTGAATGGTCCGGGTGTTACCCAGATTCCTGCCCTTTTGAACCATGCATCCGAAGGAAGGAGACCACCGGTCAGGCACCTGTGCGGGGTCATGAGACCGCGCACAACAAAGGCCTCCGATCAAAATCGCTTAGCGACCGACGTCTCCATCCCGGACGCGGTTCGTCAGATATCCATAACGCTTGCATACACGGCCTCTGGGTCGCGTCGACAAGCTCCTCGCCGAAAAATGGCGCCCGCCATTTTTCTCGCCCTCGATGCACAAAAACGTCGGCTGACATAAGAGCGGCTGAATCAATGGCTTGTGTTTAGGGGCCTTGGCTCCAGTGATCGAAAAATGGCGCTTTTGGCCTTCGAAAAAGCGCCATTCTCCGCCATTTTTTTCCCGGTCGGCACCGGTGGCGCGGTGCCGACCGACGGGGTCAAACTGTGTTGCAAGAGAAGAGGCCGGTCACTCGGTTGTGCCGCTGGCGCTCCGTGCCGAAGGCGCCCAGTCGAAAACAAGGCATCGCGCCATCGATCTTCGTGGGATCGGCCCATTGGGCCCATTCCTGCCTTCCTGCGTTCCTCACTTGAATTTGAAGCTGGGTGTCCATAAGGAACCCAGGAAGGCGGGAACGATGCATTCACGAATTTCGGAAAACGCGAGCGGACCCATCCGGATTGATCACGAAAGGGCGAAACGACGAAACGGCGAAAATGGGAGCGAGCAGAGCGACGAACAAGGCAACTCCCGCGCCGGGATGCCCCGCCGGATTACGTCTGGATTGCAGATCCGTCCGCGGCTCATGGCGTGTGGGGCCGATTATCCCGGCCCGGGAGATGAAGCCTGGGCCATGAGCTTTTGTTGAATTTCCTGGTAAAGCTCGACGTATTCGCGAGCGCTTCGCTCCCAGGACCAGTCGGCATTCATGGCGGTCTGTTGCAGTTTCCGCCAGGCAGCGCGGTCGGGCCAGAGCGCCAGGGCGCGTTGGATCGTTGCCCAGAGGGCACGCGAGGTCGGCTCGACGAACACAAAACCGGTGGCCGTTCCGTTGGCGAGGTTTTCCGCGTTGGCGTCGATGACGGTGTCGGCCAGGCCGCCTGTCGATCGCACTAAGGGGACGGTCCCGTGGGCCAGACTGTAAAGTTGGTTTAACCCGCACGGTTCAAACAGGCTGGGCACCAGGAAAATATCGGCGGCGGCTTCGATTTGGTGGGCGAGGTCGTCGTCAAAGCCCAGATAAACCCAAAGCTTGCCGGCGTGCCGGCTTTCAAGGTTCTTGAGCATTGTGTGATATCGCGCGTGCCCTTCGCCCAAAACCACCATCTGGACGTCTTTCTCAAGGAGCAAGTCGGCTACCTCGGCCAAAAGGTCCCACCCTTTTTGAGGATCAAGACGACCGATCTGCGCGAACATCGGTATGTCCAGCCGTTCGGGAAGGCCCGCTTTCCGTTGGAGCCAAGCCTTGCACCGGGCTTTACCCTCGGTGACGGTGGCTGCGTCATAACGGGCGATCAACATGGGCTCGTTGCTCGGAGCCCACGCATCGACGTCGATCCCGTTGACGATTCCTCGCAGATCGGCCCGCCGGTAGCGCAGAAGGTCTTCAAGGCCCGAACCGAACCGGGGGGTCTGAATCTCCCGTGGCATAAGTCGGGCTCACCGTACTGAGCATGTCGGCAAACACGAGGCCGGCCTTCATGAAGCAGAGCTTGCCGTGAAATTCTAACTGCCGCCAATTAAAAAGATGCCAGTCCAAACCGGTAAGCGCCATCTCCCAGTGCGGAAACAGCCCGAGATAGGCCAGGTTATGAATCGTGAGCAGCGAGCCGGCCGAGCTTAGTTCTGCGGCGCGGTGGTAGATCGTTTTCAAATAGACAGGAATTAATGCTGTATGCCAGTCATTGCAGTGGATGACGTCGGGTCGAAGGTGCAGGGCTTGGATCGCTTCCAGCACGGCCCGATTGAAAAAGATAAAGCGCTCGCCGTTGTCTTCGTAATCCCTGCCGTCCGCCCCGTAGAGCCCGTCGCGGTCGAAATAACGTGGCTGGTCGATCAAGTACACAGGGACGTCGCAACCTGGAAGGCGGCTCGCATAGACCGCGGCCTCGACTGACCGGGCTCCCATCGGGATCGCGAGGATGATTTCCGTGGGAACGATCGCAACGCCCGCGGACCAGACGCGGCGGTAACACGGGAGGAACACCGCCACGGAATGGCCCTGCTTCGCGAGAGCGCGTGGCAAGGCGCCGGCGACGTCACCCAGGCCTCCCGTCTTGGCGAACGGCACCGCTTCCGAGGCCACGAGGACCACGTTCATCCCTGGTCGTGCTCCCGGCGTCAATTAGTTCGATAGCACGGCTTCAGCACCCCGCCGAGTCGCCTGGAGAGCGCGGACTCTGCGCCGAGCTTCCGCATAAGCCTGGGAAACCTGTGCGGGATCCCAATCGACCATCCTCGCCGGAAGCCCCTCGCTCTTCGCCCATGCGTTTAGATGTTTGAGCAGCCCGTATTCAAATTTTCCGTCCTGTTCCTTGGTCCAGGCAAACAGAGCGCGGCCGGTCCGGGGTGTGTTTGGGCCGTCGTCCGTTGTGGGAACAGACGAAGAAGGAGGAACGGCCACGCCGGCCTTGGCCGACCGCTCGGCGGTGCCCGAACCGGCTTCGGAACTTGCGCGAGCCAATTTCCTGGACGTGTCGCGAGCGAACGTGGGAACGCCGTCACGGTAGAGGTAGCGCGCCCTACGCCGAACTTCACGGCCGTGCGTTTGAATGCGTCCGCGAAGCCGCTCTTGTCATCGTCGCCGGGGTCGGCCAGGCCCGCGTAACCGCCCGCGTCGCACTTCGTCAAGATCGTGCCGTCCGGGAGGCGGATGGACATCCGGCAAATCACGGAATGCTCGAGTGGAACAAAATCGTCCCACCAATTCTCAGGGCCCAAAACGTCGTCGAGCCGGTTCATAATCGTTCGCGCGGTTACGTAGGGCATTTGCCGGCCCGCTTGGGACCGTAGCTTGAGCTCATTAGCCTCGAAAGGCGCCGCAAGCGCCGCGAAAAGGTCGGGGTGCTGGGTCATTGGTGCAACGGCTCCCAGAAAATCGCGGAGATTAAATTGTGATAGAGCACCCGTATACTGGCGTTCAAAAGGCCAGCCTAAAAGAGTGCTTCCCGCTAGTTAGCGAAACACCGCCGAAAGCTTCCCCGCTTCACTGGATTGGGTCAACAGGTCGTTCACCGTCAACGGCCTTGTCGGCAGTGAACTCAACGGAAATTGCACACTGACCATCGTCGACGAAGCGGCCAATAATACCAATGGCACGCTCAAAGCCTGGTCGATCAACATCGCCTGGCAGCAGCCGGAGCTGAAGTTCGAGTCGGGTGACGCAATGGATCAGAATGCCGACGGCACGACCGATGAGAACCCGCTCAACTCAACCGAGGGCTACACCGGCCTGACGCCAGGCGACGTCTACGCGGTTCCGACGCCTCAACTCACGCAAGCGGTCACATTCACCACGGCCCAGAGCATCTTGAGCCCGCCGTTCAACCAGAACACCTTGCCGCTGATCATCAGTGGCCCGCAAGTTCCACCACCCAGGCAGTTGGCACCGGGGCGAAGACTCGACGGCACCGCCAATCTGATCAGCAACGAGCGACCAGCCAGCTCGACGTGACCTTCGATCGGCCCGTTCAGACCAGCACCTTCACCGCCGGCCAGGTGGTGTCGATCCAGGGTCCGAAAGGCTCGGTCCTGGGGCCGCAAACCTTCGGTTCGACTTCGATCGATCAGCAAATCGATCCCGCGACGACCGCCGGTCCCGGCACGCTCGACTCGACACTGACCGTAAATTCGGACATCACACTCCAGATCGCTGACATTACCGTACACTCACCATCGGAGCGTCGCTGGATTCGGGTCCACGGCCGTCCTGATTTCGCCACCAACGGCCACAGCCGAACGGGTACACGATCCGTTGTTCTCGGCCGTGGGTGGTGCCAGCAGTCTGGGGATTTGTTAACACGGTCTTCGACGACTCGGCCCAAAATCGATCACCCAGGGCAAGGCCCCATTCACGGGAACCTTCACGCCTGAATACAAGGCAACCTCAACCACGCTCACGATCTACAGGGCCTGATCGCCGATGGCATCTGGCATCTGAGCTCACCAACACCACGACCGGTGTACCGGTCGACGCTGGATTCGTGGTCGCTGAACATCACGCCACAGGTCAAGGTCAGTCCGGTGGCTTCGACAGTAACAACGGTAAACGGTGTTGAGTTGGCGACCAGTTTGCGATCAACTTCCCGCAGCAGCAGGTCAGTGGCACCTACACAATCCAGCTTGGCCCGGACATTCTCGACCAGTTTGGCGACGGTCAGGACCCCACAGGCAGCGCGGGCCTCACCGTGCTCCGCGAGGTAAGCCCGAGTAGTCCGACGACGACCGTGCAGTATAGCGCTGTTAATCTGCCGATGCCGATCCCGGCGGCCACAACCGGCACTTTGGGCCAGAGCGTGCCCGGCACCGTGTCCTCGAGCATCACTGTGCCCGACAGCTTCATCATTGAAGGGGATCAGACCGCGGCCGGACTGAGCGTCATGCAGGTTGAGCTCGATGCCAGCTTCGCCAATGACTCTGATCTGACGGCGACACTGACCCATTACGACGCGAAGGGAGACAAGCTGGGTTCGGTCATCCTGTTTAGTGGCGTGGGCTCTGGTAAGAATGCGGCCAATTTCACCAACACGGTCTTCGACGACAACGCGAACACGCCGATTCAGGACGGGAGTGCGCCGTTCTCCGCGATTTACAATCCGCAGGAGTCTCTCGCCACGGTCTTTGCTCCGACAACGGGCGGCCAGCAAGGCATGAACGTCCAGGGAACCTGGATGCTGACCATCACGAACACCGCGACCGGGACGACGGGCACTCTGAGTGGTTGGACGTTGACGTTTCAGAAACCGTTGCCGACCAGCGGGCTGGGAGAGCAGGGGAGTGACGACGCCACTGTCAGCTTCCAGATCTTTACGCTAAGTCCGAGCGATCCCGTTTCGAGCGAGGTCTGGGCACCCGTTGGCCCGGCATCGAGCACTTACGAATCGGGTCAGGTCAACGCCATTGCCGTGGATCCCTCCGATCCCTCGGGCAATACGGTCTATGTCGGCGGTGCCAGCGGCGGCATCTGGAAAACGACCGACTTTTTGACGACCAGCCCGGACGGCCCGACATGGATCCCGCTGACTAACTTCGGCCCCGACTCCGCTGTTAACATCGCCAGCATCACAATCTTCCCGGTGAACGATAACCCAAGCGACTCGATCATCATTGCTGCCACCGGCGGCGTCAGCAGCGGCGAGCAGGGATCGGATGCTCCAGGCGTGGGTTTCCTGATCTCGACCAACGGCGGCACGACCTGGAACCTCGACGATAGCACCGATAACGTCTCCTCCGTTAACGATACTGCCAGTGAAATCGGCGACACCAGTAATATCTTGCCCATCGACTCGGCCGCTCGTAATCGGGAGTTTGTCGGCACCACGGCGTACCAGGTCACCGTCGACCCCGAACTCAGTCCCACCGGCCAGCTGATCATCTATGCCGCTCTGAGCGGCGCCGAACGGCGGAATCTGGGAGAGCCAGAACACGGGCCAGACCTGGACGCAGGTGCTCAAGGGGAACGCAACCTCAATCGTCCTCGACCAGAATAGTGGTTTGCTGCTTGACCCGAACGCTGGGCAGAACCCGCCCAACGGCAGTGACCCGGGTAGTCCGACCTATGGGGGTAATTATCAGATTGTCTTTGCCGGCTTCGCGGCTTCGACCGTGACAGGTGCTACGGCAGAGGGCGTCTACATGAGCACCGACCAAGGCCAGGGTTGGAACCTCATGGCCGGCGGCATCGGCAACCCGACGATCTCGATGCCATTACCGACAAGAACGTCAATCCGGCCAACGACGTGAATCCCAACACGGGCGGAGGACGGATTGTTCTGGCCGTTCCCGCCGCCGTGGCCAACAATTATCTCGAAAGCGAACTCTATGCGGGATGGCTCTACGCGGCCGTTGCCACCACGACCGGCGGTTTCGATGGCCTCTTCGTCACCAAGGATTTCGGCGAAAACTGGACCCAGATCCAACTTGACGGTCTGCCGCCGATCCTTTCCGAGGCCGACTTCAAGGAGGCCATCCCGGTTCAGCCTGGCGATGTAAATGCCCAAGCCGTCGGTGGGATAACTCCATACGCGATCACCGACGCTGGCCCAGACGGGGTGGGCTTTGGCAATGTTGATCTTGCCCTGACCGTTGACCCGCAAAACCCCAACATTACCTATCTGGGCGGCTTCGGCGGAAACTCTTACAACAGTGACACCGGGCTGATCCGCGTCGACGCCACCAACCTCCAGGACGACGAATCCCTGATCGGCGTTCTCTACGATTCCCAGGGGAATTTAACGCTTAAGACGGCCGCCTGGACCACGATCGACACCGTCACTGATGGAGTACCATTCTTCCTGAGCGAGACAGGTAACTTCGAGTCGGCCAATTTTCTGAATTTCGAGAGCGACCCCAACGCGCCATTTCAGGTGGATTCAACCCTGACGGTGGAAAATGTTGCCTCATTCAGTAACTCAGGTGACGGCGCCACGTGGACCCCGTTTGACGTGCCCACAACCAGTGAGTTCAATCCTCCGGGCGAATTCACCGGTACAATGACGGTCGGATCGGCGGTGGTCACGGGTATCAGTAGCACAACGGGCCTGGAAGCCGGCGATTCGGTGACCGGCGCTGGCCTCCCGGCTGGTACATTTATCGAAAGCATTAACAGTTCAACCTCCGTCACGCTCTCGGCGGCCTCCACGGTAAATGGCGTCGAGGGCCTCAATAACGAGATCTCCGGAACGGGTTACCAGACTCTCGTCGCAGAGGTCGATCCCGCGACCGGGCTGACGCGGTTGATCGCCGGCAACCTCACCGGCATCTACAGCGGACTGGACAACAACGGGACGTTCGAGGCGACCATTGGGACTTCGACCCCAACGCCCGGCGTTAATCGCAACGGGAACCTCGATCTCGCCCAGGTTTATTACGGCGCGGTCCAGCCCAGTAGCGCGGCCGCCCAGGTCGCCGGGGCCTTGTTCTACGCCGGCGCAGAAAACATCGGTGGACAGGCGTCAGACCCCAATTTGATCACTGACGGCAATCTCCAGTGGAGTTCCCTCGAGGAGGGCGGTACGTTTCTCAACGCCTCCGGCACCGCGGTTGACCAGCAGGGTAACGGTACTCTCTTCCAGTACTGGTCGCCAGGTCAAGGTGGCGAAGCGCTCGACTCGTATACCGCCTTCGTCCAGGTCAACGGCGTCGGCCGGACGTATGGGTTGCTCCAGGCTAGCAATGGCGGCTCCGTCCCCGACCCGCAATGGGGGGGACGAGCTACGCCAATATCGTCGTCAACCCGGTCGACAGCGATGATGATCTCGTCAGCTCGACCACTGGTAACATCTTCGAGACCACGAACCAGGGCGAGACCTGGTTCGACATTGGTAAGCCTGCGACTTTCGGGAGCCCCGGCAGCACGAGTTTCGCTCTGGCTTTCGGAGCGCCCGACCCGAGTGCTCCTTCAGGGGTAGGCAACCTCGGCGAATTCATTTATGTCGGTACCGCTACCGGCGAGATTTACGTCTCTCAAAATGCTGGCGGCAACTGGACGAATATCTCCGCCGGCTTGCCCACCGGCACGGCTGCGACGGCGGTTCAAGAGATCATCACGGATCCCAACCGCGGTAGCCACGACGCCTACGCCGTCACCGCGAACGGCGTCTACTACATGGCCAATTCTACGAGTTCGACTGCGACCTGGGTCAACATCACCAGCGGCCTCAGTCAACTGGCCTATTCCATCTTCGGCCAGAGCTATGCCCCCGCGACCGACCCCAACACCCTTCCGTATGACCTGGGCGTTGTTCTGAATTCGATCGCAGCCAATTGGAACTATGCGATCCCTAATAATCCCAGCGATCTTGCTGACGGATATCACCCAGTCCTCTATGTCGCCGCCGACTCGGGCGTATACATGTCGACCACCAACGGTGTGGCGACTGCGACCAGCCCGGCCTGGACTTTCTTCCCCGACACGACATTCGGCGCGTTGACCGAGGGAGGGAATCTGCCTCATGTCGACGTCACCGACCTGAGCCTTTCACAGGGTAACATCGCCACCGCCAGCGGGATGCCTGCTCTGGCTGGCCCGTACCAGACTCTGACTTTTTCAGGTGCCCTGACGAGCGGATCAGCGACCGTAACGGGCGTGGTCGATATCAACGTCTTGACGGTTGGCGACTTCGTTGCCGGGACTGGCATTCCCTCGGGAACGACGATACATGCGATTGGTTTCGAATTCCATCACGCTTTCGGCAGATGCAACGACGACGGGCGAGCAGAGCCTTAGTGCGGCCAATCCCACGGCCACCCCGGACCCCGATCTGCTGCTGGCCTCGACCTACGGCGAGGGCGAATTCGCCATCAATCTGGCACCGATGCTGTTTCCCTCCACGGTGGGGCTCGACAAGACCGATAACGGGGGGACCGAAGCCGACGGAAGCACGATCGTCACAACCGCAACACCCACCATCGACGGCGAAAGCGAGACCTCCGGCTTTGGAAGTACAACGTGGGTGTCGATTGTCGACGAGACTCCCGGCGACTCGACCTATGGGCAAATCATCGGCGGCTTCAACCCACAGACGTACGACGATGGCCAGTCGATCGTTCCCAACTCAGGCAATTCGACCGACTCCCTGGGTAACTTCGCCATCACAATTGGTACTGGCGTATTTACGTCGAACGGTCTGAAGACACTCGAGATCTACACAACCGACGACGCGGGGGCGGTGAGTAATAAAGTTACGGACTCGTT
Source organism: uncultured Isosphaeraceae bacterium (assembly GCA_963829765.1). Classification (GTDB taxonomy): domain Bacteria; phylum Planctomycetota; class Planctomycetia; order Isosphaerales; family Isosphaeraceae; genus CAWFRS01. Next base: position 79,407 of record CAWHKI010000160.1, read on the forward strand.
CACACTCAATGTGTCGGGGATCTCGTCGCCCACGACACCAACGGCGCCCACGACACCAACGTTGAGTTTGGACACCAGTACCCCGGGATACACGAACAATCTTGCGCCGGAACTCATTGGCACAACGACCGCCGGCGCGACAGTTGATTTGTATGCGGTCGGAGGGACGACCGTGCTGGGCACGGCAACCGCCGATTCCAATGGTAACTTTGCGATCACGAATTTCACGGGCCAATCGGGCCAGACGTATACGCTGGAAGCAACGGCGACGAACAGCATCGGCACGAGCGGTGACAGCAATGAAGTTACCTTTACGATCCTCACTGCGATACCTGCCGCACCGAGTAGTTTCCATCTTGATCCGGCGACCGACACGGGGATTATCGGCGACGGTGTAACCAGCGATCGCACACCGATCTTCATCGGTACGACCGAGCCCGGCGAGACGGTCAACTTGTACGAGGTCGGCAGTAGCACGATCTGGGATGCCAACGTGGCATCCACGTCCACTCTGCTGACCGGCAGTGTGCTCACAAGTGGATCGGCAGCCGTCTCGGATATCACAAGCACGACCGGGCTATTCGCCGGGGAAATCGTAACTGGTACCGGCATTCCCGCTGGGACGACGATTCAAACCATCGACAGCGCGACCTCTATCACGCTGTCGGCGAACGCGACGACCTCTGGCCCGGCGAGCCTGGCCGCGACGAGTTTCTCTGTTCAGTTGCCGTTCTCGTTGACCAACGGCACGCTTTCTCTCTACGTTCAGGCTGTCGATCCTGCGGGCAACGTGTCTCCTGGCAGCAACACGCTGACCGTTACGATAGTCTCCATCGCAGCCGACTACAACGGTGACAGCTATTCCGATGCTGCCCTCTACAGCCGCAGCGCGATCAGCTTCACCGGCACGCTAACCAGCGGATCGCCACTGCTCACAGGCCTGAGCAGTCTGACCGGCCTGGTTACCGGAGCGACGATTACAGGTACTGGCATTCCCTCCGGGACGTCAATCGCAGCCGTCAACGCTGCCAGTTTCACGGGTACACTGGCGGCTGGCTCATCCCTTGTCACGAGTCTCACCGGTACAACTGGACTTTTTGCCGGGGAGAACATCACTGGCACAGGCATACCGTCTGGTACGACGATCGAAGCTGTCAATGGCTCGACTTCTATCACACTGTCGGCTAAAGCGACGGCCAGTGGCGTTCAGAGCCTTACTCGAACCACTATTACACTGTCGGCATACGCGACGGTCACCGGCACAAAAAGCCTGACGGCAAACTCGGGGCAATGGCTTGTTGAACCAACTTCGGTTGGACCGGCGAATCCCCCTGCTTTGTGGTTGACGAGTGGCACGGCCTTCGGCCCGTCCGACGTCACACCGTTCCAGGGCGACTTCGATGGGGATGGTCTTACCGATTTGGCGTACTACGCGTCCAGCACCGCCACCTGGTATATCGAGAACTCTCAGAACAAGACCATCACGACCTTTACGCTGGGTGCGGCGAATTCAAGCGTTCCCGTGGTGGGTTATTTCAATGCGAACGGGCCCGAACAGGTGGCTGTTTTCACCATCGTCAATGGTCAGGGTGTCTGGAACATCGCCAATGGTCAGACCGTCACGTTCGGTCAGACGGGCGACATCCCGGTTCCAGGCGATTACACCGGTGTCGGGTATGACGAGCTGGCAGTCTATCAGCCTGCCACGCCGGCGACACCACCGGAGTTCCTGGTACTGGTTCCCGGGCCGAACAATACCTCGAGTGTCAAGACGATCGTGGTCCCCAGCAGCACTCCAGACCTCACCAGTCTTGTTCCCGTGCCAGGGGCATACGATAACCAGTATTATTTCGACAACAACGAACCCGAGGTAACGGAGGCCGCGGTATTCGACCCGACGACGGGGACTTACACAATCCTCGGGCCCAGTACCACTAATGACCCCAGCGGGGTCTACACAGTGACGTTCGATCCCGGCGACATTCCGGCGCCTGCCGATTACCTGGGTAACGGGTCAGTCCAGCCAGCAGTGTTCCGCCCCAGTAACGGGAATTTCTACGAGATGATTGGGGGTACACAAACGGTCATTGCCTCGTTCGGTGCCGGGGCATCTGCTGATATCCCCCTGACTGCTCCGCTGTCGTACCGTACGCCGCAGACTACGGATCCACTATCAAGTGGTGGTGGAACGGGGACGGGACGGCACCGGAACCGGAACGGGAACAACTGGAACGGGGACAACGGGAACTGGCACCGGAACAACGGGAACTGGCACCGGAACAACGGGAACTGGCACCGGATCTTCGTCATCGGGGCAAGGTTCGTCTGGGTCGTTGAACACATCGCCGTCGGGTTCAACAACACCATCTGGGACTTCAACTCCGACTATCACCAGCAGCGGTCACAAACACAAGGTGGTGAAGAAGAAGGCCCACCCGAAGAAGCTGACTGGGCACGCGAAGCAGAAGAAGGTCGACCATTCTGTGATCAAGAAAGCTCACGTTGTGAACAAGGCGGGCAAGAAGATTATCAAGGTTTCGACTTCGCACACCGCTCTGGCCCAAAAACCAGCCCATCTTGTCGATTTGGCCCTGGAAGGTGTGCACGTCAATCTTCGCCGTTCGGGGAAGAAAGCCTGAAAAGCTGCGACTTGGTTTGAAGATGAATCCCCTCGACAAGGTCGTTGGCCTCCTCGTCGCGAAACGCGGCGAGGAGGTCATTTTGTTACACGTTGTGCGCTGGAAGTGGCGAAGTAAGATGACCTTGCTTGCGCCCCCTAGAACAAGCGGAACAGGGCGGGCACGCTCAAGGATAAGCTTCTCAGCACATGTTGGCGGCGTCGAGAAAGCGCAACAGCGCCCCTGGCAAGAAACTGAGTCGCTGGTTTACGTCTGATAATGGAGATTATGTTGCAATCTTTACGTCACCAGCAATTTGGTTGAGCGTAACGTCGAGACCAATGCCTACGTCGAGAGGCGGACGCCTCTCAATATGGCGGTAGGTCGCACAATTCCTACAACCTGGCCGTACGAGAGAATCCTGGCCGTGCATCCAGGCACCTGCAAAACCCATTGAGGGGTTTGCTGGTTTTGTAGCGTCACATATCCGATTCATACTCGCGAATTGGGAAGAAATGACCGGGATAATCTGCTCAGGAGTTGCTCGAGTCGGGGTAGCGCTTTTGAAGATCGTTAAGAAAGCGGTTGATCTGCTGCATTCCCTCTCGGTGTACCCTGGGATGAGCTCGTTCCAGCCACGATTCTAATCGGCCGAACGCTTTGGGCCAGAGCACGAGTCCTCCAGCAATAATGGCCGGCGTTCCGGGTCCGGGCAGAACGAAGCCAACAATGCCAGCGGTGATGAGCATGACGCCCAACTCTTTGGGAAGATCCTTGATCCGGTCAATGTCCGTTGTCTCGGGACGGGATCGATCATCATTTAAGGCGTCGCTCTCTTGCCGATCGCCAGCGGCCGGGCCACAGCGGTCCTGATCGGGATCGAAGGATGTCTGTTCCATAATATCCTCAATCCTTTTTACTGAGCTTCGTCTGAATCGTCGTTTTTCGTTCGCTGGCATGTCGCGTCCGCGACGACCTGGCAATCTGGTGCTCGAGGCTTCGAATGGACGCATTAGTCCGCGCATAGACGCAGTACGTGCCAAGGTTGGTTACCACGACCGATGCGAGCGACGTGAAGCCCCAGACAAAGGCCCCGGCAATGCAAGCGAGATTGGGAATCAGTGCATAACCATGGGCAACCCGAAGCCGACGCCTGTGGAGGGTTGCGATATCCCAAAGTTCGGCCAGTTTGGTCATTCGGGGTTGAAGCACGCAGATTGGTGCAGAAAGGTGATCCAGATCATCCATTTCACTTCCGACCAGGGAAATGGCCACGTGTACCTCGGCCATCACTCGAGGATCGATTTCGCAAGCACCGACGTACGCGACCTTGAAGCCACGATTGCGGCAGTTCCGGAGAAAGCCAACACGCTCGTCCGTTGATGGGCAGTGAACATGAAAGTCAACGCCCAGCGATGCCTTCAGCAAGTCTCGGGTCGGCTGCGACTGTTCCGAGAGGATTCCCACCTGAAGGCTTCGCTTGGAACGCAACCGGCGCAACGTCGTTACTGCTTCCAGCCTGTTTGAGCGGCGGAAATGAATCAAGCCCGCGACTTGCCCATTGATGCCGACCATGAGTGAATCGGGTGTATCCAGGTCGGTCCGATAATGGCTGGCCTCGTCGTCCGATTGGGGGCTCAAGTCATCTTGGGCGCGTCTGCCTAGATCACCAACCTTGATGCGATTGTTCTCGTGCAACAAAGTCAAATCTGTCACGAACTCGATCGGCTGAAGGTCAAGGATCGCAATCATTCGCTCACGGCACGCCCTGGCCAATGCGATAGCGCGTTCGTCATCTAAATCGTGAAAGGCAGTTGCGGCATAGCAAAGCAACCCGTTCTCGAAATAGCCTGGGAAGACCTCTACGGTAGCGACTTCCAGTTCAGTGTGTTCGAGCGCGGCGTGATGTTCGAGGATCAGAACGTCAGCCGTGGCGAGTCGTTCAATCGCCTCGGGTTCCCGGATCAGGATGCCGTGACGGAGGGATAGAGCTATGGCCTGGAGAGTTTCGAGTGGAAACGCGACTCCTGGACCAGTCGCGTAGTCAGGACGAAGGATGGCACCGGCTGTCGAAATGTCACCAATGAGTAGCCCGAGCCCGGCGATAGCCATGGTCGGTGCCACGGTCTGCTCGGCGAACTCTTCGCCGTGCAGCGTGGGAGTTCGCGAGCCATGTGGTGAAGTGGTTACCTCAAGCATGACCTGGGCCAGCTTGGCGACCTGGGTCTCCGATCCGTGTCGGAGTACTTCGATCGTTAACTCGCCAAGCTGAATGGTCGAACCAGCGAAAACCTCGTCGTCGGGCTGTTTGCGAGAAATGCCGTGGATACCTCTGATCATCCGCTCGTCGACTAGGCCTCGTCCCTGGAGAATCCGGCCGTCTGCGGGGATCTGTTCTCCGGCCGAAACCACGATCACGTCGTTCGTCTTGAGATCCTCAATCGGTACTTCAAGGTGGATACCATCCGTCGTTGATGCCGCGAGTCTGATATAGTGCGGCTGATGGATGATCTGACGTAAAAGCCTGCTCTGTGCGCTGGCCAGGTTATCATGGTACCGCCTTGACCAAAACGTGAGCATCCAGCTCATTGCCGCCGATGCGATGAATTGTCCACTGGCCAGTGTCACTGCCACGATGCTCGTATACAGAACGGGCAGCCCGAATTGCCCTCGAAAAAGCTGCCGTCCAGCGGCGCAAACGTATGCAGATTCGAGCCTACGAGCAGGACAGCCGAGGCTGGCAGCAAGATCGGAGCTACTATCTCGCCAGCGACCGCCAGTGCCAGGGATGAGTTGGCTAGCCCAAAACGAGCCTTCTTCGGGCTGGGAGGTGTCTGCTCCGGCGATGCAGGTGCTACTTCGCGCGTGGTCGAGTATTCGCAGAAGAGAAGCACGCGCTGGTCAAGTCGGGATCAAAGCGAATGAGCACACTCCCGGTGACCGGCCAGACTGCGCATTCAATGACGCCAGCGAGATTCTCTACAACCGCCTGCAGTCGATTCGCCAGTGTCACATCGCGGTAAATTGTCTCGTGACGAAGGCGAATTCTCCCGGGACGGTCGTGAATGATATCCCAGGTGGTGAGTACTGCGCCAAACCGCTGGATTTTGACCCGGCCAGTGGCAAGCGTGAGATCTCGCTTCACGTACTTCAATGTCGCATCGGCTTGCCTGGGGAGTGGACCACGAAGGGCTGCCGCCAGGCGCTGTAGAAATTCAGCCAGGCCAAAACGGCTAGCGTCAAAGTGAATACTGGTGGTGGCCAGGTTACGGTCAACTTCGACCCGGGCAACTTCACTCAACGTGAAAACATGACGGAGAAAATAAAGGCACCGATCGCCAAGACATTCTCCGAAGAGGTCATTGTCGCGCAGTCGAAGTACGCCGTCTGTCCAGGAGAGCTCAACACGCGAGGATGAACCGAGTTTTTCAATGTGGCGGTTGGTCATTGGAACTTGCTACATGGGCCCTAGTAAAGTCCAGGGTGGCTCTCGTATGCCATCAGGGAGTGTAGGGCTTGAGTTGCCCGCTCTCTACCATGGCCTCCAGCATTGTGGCGATCTCGCTTTCTTCCCGATCGAATACATTGAAAATCTGCCGCAGTTTATGCCGTTGCTTTTCAACCTCATAGCCAAAATACAAGAGCCCCAGGGCGCCAACGATGATCGGCAAGATCGGGATTTCTTCGGTATTCATGGAACCTCCTGATTATAGATTCAAGTCGTTGGCGACACTTTCAATAAATCGGACAGCGTGGCGCCGGTTCTCGTCGGTGGCGAACATCTTGGCAGCGAGCGAAAGCTCAGCGTCGACGATCATGCGATCGTGGGTGAAATTCACGACAAATGCAATTCCCCTGGCGCGGATGGTGAACTCCGGTCTTGCCGCGTGCCAGGATAGTTCCGCGGGCACAGGAATCTGGTCTCTGCGCCGGTGAAACTCAGAATGAATAATCGCCTTCGTCTGGTCATCAATCGGGCGTTTTAGAGCTCGCTCATACAGCTTTTCTTTCCAGCGCATACGATTGCCTCAATTCTTGCTGGTGGCGTTTTTCGGCTTCAATCTGAGCGATCTTGCGCAAGGGGAGCATGCCATTGCCCAGGGCCGCGAGCGCGGCGACATTGTTGGTGACGACCGATGCCATGATCCCGAATCCCATCGTGAACACGCCGGCGATGCACGCGATATTGGGGGCCAGAATCAGTCGCCAGCTTCGCCGGACGTTGTGGTCGAGATCACGAGAGATGTCGCGCAGGTCGCAGAGCTTGGACAGCCCTTCCTCGAGAAACACGATGTGGGCCGTGTCGGTGGCGATCGATGATGCTCCCCGCAGCGAGATCGACACGTTGGCCTGCTTGAGTGCGATCGAATCGTTGATCCCGTCGCCCACGAAGCAGACCTTGCGGCCTTCTTTCTGAAGCGCGATCACATGGTCGGCCTTGTCGGCGGGCAAGACCTGTGCAAAGTAGCGGTCCATTCCCAGCGACTCGGCCAGCTTGCGGGTAGGGGCCTCATGATCGCCCGAGATGATGGCGATGTGCTTGATGCCGCGGTCGCGCAACCCCTGGACGATCTGACGGACCTCGGGCCTGACCGCGGCGTGCAGCTCGAGCGCTCCCCCTAACCGGCCGTCGACCGACACCATCACCATCGTATGGCCTTCCAGGTGCGATTGTTCGAGCGCGGTCGCGACTTCGGGGGTGATCTCCACTCCCTCCAGGTCCATGAACCGTTTGCTGCCAACGCGGATGGTGTGCCCCTCGACTCCGACCGTGATGCCATAGCCGACCTTGTACTGCGTGTCGTCCGTCGGCGGTAGCTCAAGCCCCAGCTCCTGGGCCTTGTGGAGGATCGCCAGCGCGATCGGGTGATGAAACTTGCGTTCCGCCGCCGCCGCGAACTGGAGGATCCGCTCGGGGGCAAAACCATGACTGGCGATCATCCGGCCCACCTCGGGCCGCTCGCGAGTCAGTGTGCCGGTCTTGTCGAACAAGACGGTGTCGACCTCGTTCATCAATTCGAGCGCTCGCCCATCCTTGACCAGGATGCCCTTGTTGGCGCAGAGAGCCAGCGACGAGAGCATGGCCAGGGCGCGGCCATGCGAATCCCGGTGCCGAAATCGCTGTTGAGCACCGCGACCGCCCCCGCGGGCCCCATCGCCGCCAGGCCCACCGCTCCCACCGCCAGCGTCGGGATCACGGCCTTGTCGGCCAGCCGTTCGCCCTTGTGCTGCGAGCTCAGCTTGTAGCCGGCGGTATCGTTGAGAATCTGACTGATCTTGGCTGACGCCGTCTCGTTGCCCGATTTTTCGACCTGGACCAGGATCTTGCCGGCCACCATCAAGGTCGCGGCAAACACCCGGTCGCCCACACCTTTCTCCGCCGGAGTCGACTCTCCGGTCAGGGCGTGCTGATCGATCATGGCCATGCCCTGGGCGATGATCCCGTCGACCGGAACGACCTCGCCGGTGTTGACCACGATCACATCCAGCGGCTGGAGCTGATCGAGCGAAATCTGAACCTCGGCGCCGTCGCGGTAGAGCCAGACGTAGCGAGGCTGCTTGCCAAAGGCGTTTAAGAGCAGCTTCTTGGAATCATCCTGCGTTTTCTTGACCAGAACCCGGCCGAAGCCAAGGCACCAGCACAGGACCGTTCCGGGGAAAATCGACATGGTCCCGAGGCAGCCGATCACGACGATGGCGTCGAGCACATCGACCCCCAGCCGCCTCTCGTCGACGAGAACCTCGCGTGCCGCCTTGAAGGTGGGAATCGAGGTGTAGGCAAACAGCACCGCCGCGGCGGGCAAGAACGCCGGTGCCGCGAACTGGGCCATGGCCGCCACGGGAACCGAGGCCGTGCATAACGGCAGGTGCAGGTCCAGCTTGTCTTTCTGGGCGGGGTTCTCGGCGTGTGCCAGCGCCGATTCCAGGATCTCGATAATCTGGTCTTTACTGAGCTGTTTGCGATCGTACTGGACCAGGACCGTGCTCGTGAGCGAATTGGTCTTGAAATAGTCGATTCCCAGGACGCCCATGAGCTCGCGTTCGATGGCCTGGCAAAGCTCGGCCTTGCGGTGGATGACCGGGTTCTTGAGCCGCAGTCGTCCGGGCAGCTCGTGCCGGATTTCCCAGTGAGTGACGATCGTGCCATTGCGGAAATAGCGAATCTCGCCTCTGGCATCACGGACCGGGGTGACCGACGTGATGGAAACGCCAGGCGGCTCGAGCGGTTTCGCGGGTGCCAGGGCCGCGCCGTTCTTGACGGCGGACCCATTGGTGTGCGGGGAATACCCATGGCCATTGCCATTGGAGCCGGCATGGCCGTTCGTGCCGTGAGACGAAGCCCTGCGGGGACTCAGCGAGTCTCGGATACGCTCGACGACTTGCTGAAGCGTGTACGTCCGCGGACAGAACCCGAGCTCCGCGCGGGGAATCTCGCTGGAGTCGGCCGAACTGCGGATCGTGACATGAGTGATCTCGGGCGCCTGAAAGACACGCTCGACGAATTGCCGGCAATTCGGTTCACCAGGCTCCCCAAACAAATAGCGGCTCTCCAGGTGAATTCGTCCCTGGGCTGGAAACCGGATGGCAAGGTCCATGGGTGCTCGTTGTCTCGTACTCGGTGAAGGACTTGTCTGGGTGATAGATGTCAATCAAATCAAATCGGGGCAGTCTGTTTGAGCGGATTTGGAGGCGCAAAACACTGAGGGAAGAAGGTCGAATCGAACCACTTTTTGAATACGAATCAGCAGGAATGAAGGGAACGTACAAAAAGTAACTTTCGCAGGGACCATTCAAAGTGGTTTTTGGGGCCGGTAGAGCGAAAATTTTGAAGTCCGCACCCCATGCTGCCTCGACGTTCAACCAACACATAAAGTTAAACTGGGAAATATAGGCTGTCAAGAATAAACTGGTGGTGATTAGGTCCTTAGTGCAATTGTCTCCCTTGAGTCATACTATTTTTCTGTATATTATATATGGTTGGAGTCATGGTGGCAAGTTAATGCGTACGGTGCTGAGTCAATCATGGCTGTTTGCAGAGCTCATTTTCTCGTCACACGCGCGTTGATAGGCGAAAGGAACTCATCGATTCAACTGGTCGCGTTCAGGAAATTGAGTAGGTGCTTAATGCTTGCTCGGCCAGAACAAGGGCACCCCGAACTGGGTCGGTAACCGGTGTAATGTCCGGCTTATAGCCCTGTCGCATAAGGTAACCGATCATGCGTTGTTGTACGAGCTCGGCGGAGAGGAGAAATCCACCGGCTATTGCCAAGGGAAGTGTTCCTGACGTCCACCCAAGCGATCGAGCTACAGCGCTAACAATCTCAGCGAGTGCGGCACCGGCAGGGGTTAACAGTTGGTCGGCAGTCTCGGGTGCTTCAGCACATGCTGTAAGAACCTCGGGGGCGAGTGAAGCGAGTCTTGAACGAGTAACTGAATGTGAATAAATTGCTGTGATGATTTGCGCTGTGTTAGTTACGCCAAGCGCGGCGCACATCCGCTCGGTTAGGGGGTCACGCCCCACGACTTGGATATCACGACCATCGGCTCGGCGAGCAACCAATCGCAATGCATCCAACACAACGCCATAGGCACTCCCTTCATCGCCGATGAGGTAACCCCACCCCCCGCACGTGCGGTTTGTCCATCCTTTGTTCGGCCCACTGCAATCGAGCCGGTACCTGCAATAACCCCAACGCCCCAGCCCGCTGTCGTGCCAGCAGCGATAACCAAATCGCCATCGTTGACGATGAGGATGTTGCGAGCCCAACATGCATGTTCGACCCATTCCTTGAGGAGATTGCGGTCGTCGGGCCGATCGAATCCAGCCAGTCCAAGGCAGATAACATCAACGGGTGCAGGTAGGAGGCCAGCGGCATGGAACGCGCGACGGATCGCGGTATCAAGAGCTAGACGAGCAGCCTCCGGGCCAACAGCCTTTGCGTTTGATGGCCCAGCTGTACCACGACCCAAGATGTTGCAACCGGGCTTAGCGAGCCATGCTTCCGTGGTTGTGCCTCCGCCGTCGATTCCGAGCAACTGTACTGGTTTAGGTGGCAACGGAAACGTCATTGTGGTTTCTGCCCGCCGGCAGCCTCTACCGCACCACGGACCTCGCCGCCTTGAGAATCCAAAAGCGCCTGTGCGATGCGCGGTTCTACACCTGTTAATGCAACGACCAACGCTCGTTTCAAATGGCCACCACATTGCGACAGGATGTGGACCGATTGCGCAGTCATCCATACCCGTTAACTCTCGGAGAATTCGCCGGCTACGGATTCGTAACTTCTCGTTGGATGGCATGAAGATCTACCATCCTGTTGCCTAGCGTCTTTCCAATCCGTACCATCGCCCCGGTTGAGATCATGTTTAGGATCATCTTCGTGGCGGTTCCTGCCTTCAATCGGGTGGATCCGGCAATAACCTCGGCGCCGACAAGTGGTGCAATCTCGAGGTCAACCTCTCTACCCAGCAAACTAGGACGATTACACGTAAGTCCTACGGTGCTTGCACCTCGCCGTTTGGCTTCCTGCACTGCCCCGAGAACATAGGGTGTCCGGCCGGATGTGGCGATGCCGATAACCAAGTCGTTCGCCTGGACTTGGAGATTGCTGATATCGTCGACTCCTTGCTGAAAGTTATCTTCGGCACCTTCAACCGCTTGGGTCAGCGCGGTCAGACCTCCCGCGATCAATCCAACTATCATACCAGGAGGAGTTTTAAAAGTTGGGGGACACTCCGATGCATCAAGGACACCCAGGCGTCCTGAAGTGCCCGCGCCTACATAAATCAATCGCCCGCCTCGGCGCAAGTGATCGGCAGCCCTATCGATTGCCTGAGCAATCGATTCGGTTTCAGCCTCAACCGCCTCGATAACCTTGGCATCTTCCGAGTTCATCAGCCTGACGATCTCCAAGGAACTCAGGGTATCGATGAACTCGGATCCCGCATTTCGCGATTCGGTCAAGAGGTGGTCCTCAAGTGGCATGGTTATTACCCGGATCGGCGAGGTTCTGAATACATTATCGGGTTCGTTCGTTCTGCTAACCGACAGTTGAGACTTATTCTATCGCAGCGGCTCCTCCTCTGGAGGCACAGTCAACTGACCAGGTGCGATGAAGCTTGTCGCTAGACCGACTGCGAATACCGTGAATGAGCCAACCAGGGCAAACCATGGCCAGGCCAACGGCGTACCGAATTTAGCAAGAGTGACTGTGCAAATTCTCCGATCACTCCGACCAATGAAGCAGTCTGCCCGACGCGTTGGGTGAAAATTCCTAGCAAGAATAACCCGAGCAGAATGCCGAAGACGAAGGAAGCGATGGTCAAAGCATTGATCACAACATTAGCCTGTAGGTGGCGTGCACCAAGGGCCACCAGCATCAACAGTATTCCCCAGAGGATTGTCATTATCCGGCCGACTTTCATCAGATGCCGTTCGTCGTTCAAACCGGTGAAGGGTCGGTACAGATCGTTGACGATCGTTGAAGCGGATGAGTTCAATGAGCCGGCCAATGTGCCCATTGCTGCCGAGAAGACTGCTGCGATCACTAAGCCGAGCACTCCTGTCGGCAGATAATTGATGATAAAGTAGGTGAAAGCTTCGTCGGAGCGATGAATTGCCTCGGACGGAGGGAACACTCCATAGAATACCCAGAGGCTTACTCCGATGAAGAGAAACAGAGCGAACTGGGCGAAGATCACAAAACCACTGGCTATTAGGGCTAACGCAGCCTGCCTCTGCGAGCGGGCTGCAAGATAACGCTGAACCATCATCTGGTCAGCTCCATGGGTTGCTGTATTTAGGACCATTCCGCCGACTAATCCGGACCAAAATGTAAAGTCCCGAGTTAGTCGAGCGAAAAGTCGAAAGAGCCGAAACTTGTTACCTTCTGTGGCGGTGTGAACCAATTCGGCCCAACCTTCAGGAAGACGGTTTATCAGAATCATCAAGGCGACAACAGCACCAATGATATAGACAGTGAATTGGATTACGTCAGTCCAGATGACAGCCTTCATTCCTCCAACGAACGTGTAGATCACCGTGATAGTCGCGACTGCTACGATGGCGACTTCCGTCGACCAACCAGTGAGATGTTGAAGAACAGTGGCTGCGAGGAAGAGGCGAAGGCCGTCACCGAGCAAACGCGCAAGCAAGAAAAGAACCGAGGCTGTCGTACGGGTTGGTCCTTCTC
>CAWHKI010000161.1:0-13516 GCA_963829765.1 uncultured Isosphaeraceae bacterium
GGCATTTTTTGTAGGCGCTCGCCAGTCGGTGCGCCGTCTGGGCGGGTTGCAGCGGTTGCGCACCGTAAAATGGGCCAACCGCCCCCCGTCCTGGCGCACCAACTGGCGAGCGCCAGGGAAAGTTTGGAAGGCGGGAGATTGAAACAACCAGTCGAAAAGCGTGCGTGCGTCCACGGCGAGAACGGCCCGCGCCTTCGCACTCGACGAACGACAACCTGACACATGAGCAGACTAGCACCCACCCAAATTAAACGTCCTTTCGGGTTTTCGTCGTTTCGGGGTTTCGTGATCGTATGGTTATCCATCCGAAACAATACGCTTCACATCCAAGGCGTTCTCGTTGAAGTTGATCGGTAAGCCCACTTGAAGACCGGCAGCCACGCCAGCGCCTCTATCGGGCCAGCTACTACCGCTGAAGGAACATGAGACGGTTCGCATCACCATCGAGCCGCAGGTCAGTTGGGCCGATCGCACGACTGGAATGCTCCAATGGACAGGCGACTTTGAAGATCTCCGGCGCATCGTCGAGGACGACGAGTTCGGCATCCGGGAGTCGCATGACCTTCGACCAGGTTCCCGCCGGGGCGGCAGTATTCCTGGACGCGAATTCTCCACCAGCTTAGCGTCACGGAACGAATTCGCCTCGTGGAGGAGATTTGGGACAGCATCGCGGCGAGCCCGGAGCACGTGCCGCTCACCGAGGTGGAAGCGACGGAGCTTGATCGGCGGCTGGCCGCGTATGAAGCCGATCCCGAGGTTAACCTCACGGTCGGGCAATCCGGTAGGATCGGCAGATCCGCGCCGGGCGAGGGCGATTCATCCGTGCGCCAATGATCGCGGACAAAAATTTCGGAAAACTTTTTAAGTCGCTATACAACAATGGATTCTGATTAGAATTAACATGAAAACCGGAATAGGTGCATTAACGAAATTTGCAGACCCTGTTATATTGTATTGTGGGCGAAATGTGAAAGATGAATAGCATGGTTAGTTTTCAGTTCGCATGCCACGCGCGTCTGCTCAGACCACAAAAACGCGACACCACGACGAAGAATGGAAGAGCCGAAGAGCGACACAACAATAACGAGTCTGCTGTTGTTCCTTTTCGTGTCTTTCGTCCCTTTCGTGGTCGCTACGATCGGATTGACCACGAAAAGGACGAAAGACACGAAACTGATTTGGGCAGAAGGATGATCTCTCCCCTGTGAATCGGTTTGTTCTATTTTCGCCCCACAACGCGGCCTTTCCGCGCTTTGCCGCGACCCGTTTTTTGTGCCCCGAATGCGAGTGCGCCTCCTCGTTTGCCGAATTCCCGTAACTCGTTTCCCAAATTGGCTCGTTGAGACAGAGACAGTCCGGAACCCTGCCACCTTGTGCCAAAAAGTGCCACCTCAATGAATAAGCACAAGAGAATTCGCGATTTGGATCAAAAGGTGGGGACGAGAGTCAGCCAGAAGCACTCCTGCTAACACGGGACGGTGGCGTGTGTTTGGGCCGAAACGACAGCGGCTTCGAGCAAGCGGACAACTTCGCGGGCCTGTTCGGCCGTGACAGCCAGTGGGGCAAATCCGTGCAGGTGTTGGGCGATGTTGCGGTAGTAGCTATCCCAGTGGCCCCGGACGGTCGGGAACGGGACCTCGACGGTCTGGCCGTCGCTGCCGGCGCGGCGGAGAATGGCTTCATGTTGGGGCGGTTCGGTCGCGCGGTCGATGTCGCCGGCGCGGAGGGCGTCTTCCTGGGGGTCGATTCCATGCTTGACGAACCCTCCTCCGGTACCAATGACCCACCAGCGGGGCCGGTCGATTCGGCAGACTCGGCTCGATTCCACCTGAAAGATGACGTCGTCAAACTCGAGCACCATGCGGCCGTGGCCGCCGCTGTCAACGCCTTCCCAGGGGGCGGGGGTGATCCATGCGGTCACGCGATGGCAGGGCCCCAATCCGAGTTGAAGGGCCTGATCGATCAGGTGAGCGCCCCAGTCGTGCAGGATCGTTCCCGCCATGTCAGAGCGCCCACGCCAGGCCGCGGAGGAGCATAACGGCACACCGAGCTCTCAAACAGAATCGGCCGGCCGATTATTCCCTCCGCGAGCAGCTCTTTGACCGTCAGGTAGTCCCAATCCCAGCGCCGATTGTGGAAGACCGAGAGCATGCGTCGGGACCGGTCACGGGCGGCGATCATTCTGTCGGCATCGGCGGTCGTGAGAGCCATGACCTTGTCGACCACGCAATGTTTGCCGGCATCCAGAGCGAGTACAGCCAGATCGGCGTGGCTGTCGTGGGGCGTGGCGATCACAATCAACTCGACCTCGGGGTCGGCCAGAGCGAGCTCCAGATCGGCATAACCGCGTACGCCTTGGCCCCAGAGTGCCAGGGCTTGAGAACGCGTGTCGGCGTCGCGAGCCACGATTCCATGCAGCTTCAGATCGGGCTGGCGGCTGATCAGCGGACAGTGAAATGCCCGACCCGCCAGGCCATGGCCGACGACGACAACGTTGATCATGAGAAGGTCCCTTCATCGGTTGATACAGTTGCCTTGCGCAGGCCAGATGATGAATTCAACGCACCCGATCCTCAGTGCCAAAGGTCGAGCCGGGGATCATTTGACCAAGAGGCCCTAATTTCTCATAATACAAGGGTGCAAGTCGCCGATCGACTTATTATTGAACGCGGTGCCGGAAGATGCCAGCCGCGGGATGCGGGAGGGGGGAAGCCATGGTTTCATTGAACCGCGAAGAGCCGCGGATTTTGGGACCGTTGCCGGGGCCGCGGAGCGCCGCCTGGATCATGCGTGATGCTCGCGTCATGTCGCCCTCGTACACACGCGTGTACCCGTTGGTGGTGCGCCGCGCACGCGGGGCGATGATCGAAGACATGGATGGCAACCGCTTCCTCGACTTCACGGCTGGGATCGCGGTCACGAACGTCGGTCACTCGCATCCCCAGGTCGTGGCGGCGATCCGCCGTCAGGCCGGCCGGTTGATTCACATGTCGGGTACCGATTTCTATTACACGCCGCAGATCAAGCTGGCGGAACGCCTAACGGCCCTGGCGGGC
This sequence comes from uncultured Isosphaeraceae bacterium, assembly GCA_963829765.1. Taxonomy (GTDB): domain Bacteria; phylum Planctomycetota; class Planctomycetia; order Isosphaerales; family Isosphaeraceae; genus CAWFRS01. Next base: position 3,057 of record CAWHKI010000161.1, read on the forward strand.
GGGCCGGGCGAGAAGAGGGTCTTTTTTACCAATAGCGGTGCCGAGGCGATCGAGGCCGCGCTCAAGCTTGCCCGGCGCAATACGGGCCGCAATCGGGTGATCTCATTTCTTAACGCGTTTCATGGACGAACGTACGGCGCGATGTCGCTTTCCGGCTCGAAGCCGATGCAGCGCCGCGGGTTCTCGCCGCTGGTTCCGGATATTCACCACGCCCGCTACGGGGACCTCGAAAGCGTTCGTGCTTTGCTTCGCACCGTCTGTCCCCCCGACGAGCTCGCGGCCATCTTTGTCGAGCCGATTCAGGGAGAGGGAGGTTACATCGTTCCTCCCGCCGATTTCTTACCTGGCTTGCGACGGATTTGCGACGAGCATGGCGTACTCTTGGTCTTCGATGAGATTCAAAGCGGCATGGGGCGAACGGGTAAAATGTTCGCGTCGGAGCACTGGGGAGTCGCGGCGGATATCCTCTGTATTGCCAAGGGCATTGCCAACGGCCTGCCGCTGGGGGCGATCGTCGCCCGGTCGTCTGTCATGGACTGGCCCAGCGGCAGCCATGCCTCAACGTTCGGTGGCAACCCGGTGGCGTGCGCCGCGTCACTGGCGACCATTCGCCTGCTCGAACAGCGATACAATGCCAATGCCGAGCGGCGCGGGCGGCAGCTCCGCGAGGGCCTGGAGGCGCTCGCCGCGCGTTACTCTTTTATCCGCGAGGTCCGTGGGCTGGGCCTGATGATCGGGGTCGAGATTCAGTCGGAGACGGGCGAACCTGACCCAGGATTGCGCGATGAGCTCATCAAGATGGCGTTTCTTCGCGGACTACTTTTGCTGCCATGCGGCCCCAGCACCGTGCGCTTTTGCCCGCCTCTTTGTTTGACGGCGCGGCAGGTCGAGATCGGCCTGGAGCTCATCGCCGCGAGCATGGAAGGCGCTGCCCGACATCTCAGAAGTTTGAAGTCTGACGGACAGGACGTGATTCGCGAGATGGAGGCACTCACGCCAGGGCCCGTTTAACCGCGCGGCGGCCGGGCTCCGATGGGTCGCGACAGGTGGCAGCTTATGATTGATGACGAGGAGACCGAGAATGCCGGTGATCGTAGAACGTTCCGCCTCCGTCGCGTTTGAGTGGAAGCGCTGGCCGAATACGGATGCGTTTATCGACGAGCTGATCAGCTCGTCGCTCGAGGGAAATGCCTTTGCCGCCGAGCTTGCCGATCGGATGACCATCGAGACGGGGACCAGGTTTAAGGATTGGGTCGATCATCTTGTGGTTCGAGGGGACGTTGGTATTGTAGAGCGGCTCGAGACGCTCGGTTACGCTCGCCAGCCTGCTTCTTATGCCGTGGGTGTGCCGGTTTTCGGTCATCGCAACGGTGTGTTTCCACGGATCGCTCTCACGCCCGGAGCGATAAGCAAGAATGGAGCCAGGGGCGGGCTCGTATCTGAAGTAGCGATCAAGGTGGAAAGAGTGGCGGACTTTTCGCGAGCCCACGATTTGGGGTTGGACATCCTCGGCTATGCCATGGGCCCACTTCGAGTGGGCCGAATACCGGGCGAGCGAACGTCGCTGGCCGTGGTCGAGCGGCGCGGTTATTTCGGCTTCGAGCCGTTTCCGGGCGAGCTGGCCCGCGAGGGGCGGATGAAGCCGCAGGCGGCGCGCGATGCCCTGACCGCGCGTGACTTGTGGCAGGCTCGCCGGCGGCGGTTTGACGACGATGAAGAAGGAATGGCCGCAACCGAGGCGTGCCTTGAACGTGTGATCGAGCTGGCGGGCTCGACCGACCTGGCGTGTCATCTGGTGTTTGAGGTCGAGCGCGACTACTGGCAGTCGAGGAATGCGGCGGCTCGCGTTCAAAAAGCCCGTCAAGATCGGCTCGGGCTGGGATGGGCCAACCACGATCACCATACCTTCCGCTGCTCGCGGCGGTTCTTTCCGCGAGTGATCGGCATGTTCAAGCGGCTCGGGTTTGAGCTGCGTGAGCGGTTTCACGCCGGAGCGCATGCCGGCTGGGGAGCTCAAATTGTCGAGCATCCGGTCACCGGCATTGTGATTTTCGCCGATCTGGACCTGGCGCCCGAAGAGGCCACCGACGACTTCGCCGCATGTCTCGCTTCCCGACCTGCCGCGCCCCGGCACCATCGGCTTGTGGGTGGCGCTGCACGGTGAGTCGATCCTGGAGGCCGGCATGCACCATCTGGAAGCTCAGTTCGACTTCGAGGGGCTGCGTGATGGTCTCAAGAAGTGAGTCCGGCATCGAGACCATGGCGCCGTTCTCGAACTTCCCGTTCCTGAGGCAAGCGTTCACGGCGGGCGAGCGTTGGCCGGTTGCCAGGCAAAGGGCAGATCGCGCGCTGGCGCTGGGATGGATCAGTGCCGAGCAACATGAAAAGTTCCTCCGCGACGGTGCGATCGGCAGCCACCTGGAAAACCTCGAGCGTCGCGAAGGATACAAGGGTTTCAACCAGCAAGCCGTCAGCGCCATTATCGCGGCCACCGACCCGCGGTTGCATTGAGAGTGGCTGACGAAAGTCACTCATACGCTGTCTGAAAGACATCGGACCCCACACCAGCACAGGAAGTAGATTGCCGTGACTAGCCTTGGAACACACCCCCGCCGCAGTCCGGAGCGCGACCTCAGGTCCCTGACCGCGGAATATCTCGCGCAAGAAGATCAACTGCGGCAGGGAGGCGGTACCGAAGCCATCGAGCGCCAGCACTCCAAGGGGCGCAAGACTGCTCGCGAGCGCATCGAGGGGTTGCTAGACCCCGGCTCGCCGTCGCTGGAGGTCGGTTTATGGGCCGCCTTCCAGATGTATGAAGAGTGGGGCGGTGCGGTCGGCGCTGGGGTGGTCACGATCATCGGCTTGGTTGCGGGACGTCGCGTGATGGTGGTCGCCAACGACGCGACAGTCAAGGCCGGCGCGTGCTTTCCGATGACGATCAAGAAGATTCTTCGCGCCCAGACCATCGCCGCCCAAAACTGCTTGCCGCTCATTTATCTCGTCGACTCGTCGGGTGCCTTCTTGCCGATGCAAGACGAAGTCTTTCCCGACGAAGACGACTTTGGGCGGATCTTTCGCAACAACGCGGTCCTCTCGGCCGCCGGCATCCCGCAATACGCGGCCATTATGGGTAACTGCGTCGCGGGAGGAGCGTATTTGCCGGTCCTGTGCGACACGGTTTTAATGACGGAAGGCTCGGGCCTGTATTTGGCTGGCCCGGCGCTCGTGAAGGCGGCGATCGGCCAGGAAATATCGAGCGAGGAGCTCGGCGGCGCGCACGTCCACGCCGCCATCAGCGGCACGGTCGATTATCGCGAGCCCGACGACGATGCCTGCCTGGCGCGGTTGCGGCGACTGGTCGCGTTATTGCCGCCGGACCCGGACCCGGTCCCGAGCGCCACAATGATCGAGCCGCCGGCGCGGCCGGCGGATGACCTCTGCACGGTGGTGAGCTCTGACCCATCGGCGCAATACGATGTTCGTGACCTGCTTGCCGCGGTCCTCGACGGCGGCCGGCTCGACGAATTTCGGCCCGAGTATGGCCGGACCATCGTCTGCGGCTTCGGCTTCCTCAATGGGATTGCGCTTGGGATTGTGGCCACTCAGCGACTGAGGTTCCGCCCCGAGGGGGGCGGGCCGTTCCAGTTTGGAGGGGTGATCTACGCCGACAGCGCCGACAAAGCCGCCCGGTTTGTTCTCGACTGCAACCAGAGCAGCCTGCCGATCCTGTTCATTCAAGATGTCAATGGTTTCGATGTCGGTCGCGACGCCGAACGCACCGGGATTATCCGCCGCGGCGCCAAGCTCGTGAGTGCTGTCAGTAACAGCACGGTGCCCAAGATCACGCTGATCGTGGGGCACTCCTTCGGCGCCGGTCATTATGCACTCTGTGGCAAGGCGTTCGATCCCCGGTTTATGTTCGCCTGGCCGGGAGCGCGATACGCGGTCATGGGCGCTCAACAGGCCGCCCGAACGATGCTCGATGTCAACGTCGGCACACTGAAACGCCAGGGTAAACAAATCGACGACGCTGAGCTTGCCACGATGGCACATGAGCTTCGTCTGCGGTATGACCGTGAGACCGACGTTCGATATGCGGCGGCGCGGCTCTGGGTCGACGCCATCATCGATCCCGCCAAGACGCGCGAGGTGCTGAGCACGGCCCTTGACGTGGCAGTGCGAAGACGCGAGCTCAAGCCCGTGTGCACCGGAGTCTTTCAGGTCTAAACAAAAGCCGGCGTTCTCGTTAATATCGGCCAGGTAGGAGGCGAGATGAGCAATGAAATCGTCGTTCGGGAAGACCGCGGGCCTATCACGATCCTGACCCTGAATCGTCCCGGTCAACGCAATGCGCTTTCGTATGCGCTCATGAACAAATTACGTGACGAGATTGATCATTTAAGTGTTGACGCAAAGGTTCGGGGGGTGGTGTTGACCGGAGCTGGTACGGCTTTTTGCGCGGGCATCGACCTAAAAGAGGCCGCCGCAATCGACGCTGCTCCTGACGCGGAGGAGCAAACGATCGCCACGCTTCAGGAGTTTGCCGATTTGCTCCAGCGGTTGCACACATTGCCAAAGCCGACCGTCGCCGCAGTCAACGGCGATGCAATCGGCGGTGGCGCCGGCTTGATGGTGGCCTGCGACTTTGCTATCGCGGCGGAAAGCGTGAGGATAGGCTACCCCGCAGTTCGTCTTGGGCTAGTCGCAGCCATTGTCATGCACGACCTGACTCGACAGGTCGGCGACGCGCCGTGCGCGGGAACTCCTTCTCGGCGGCAACCTGATCTCAAGTACGGTGGCGCAACACTGGGGACTGGTGAATTCGGTAACGACGAGCGATCGCTGTTTGCGGGAGGCGATCAGCATGGCGGAGGAGCTGGTTGAAATGGCGCTCCGGCGGCATTAGCGACCACGAAGCGGTTACTCGATGAGGCCACTGGAAGACCCCACGACCTGCGCGGGGCCGCGGCCATCAGTACGGCCAGTCGCTTCTCTGGAGAGGCACGCGAAGGCATCCTCGCCTTCGTCGAAAAGCGTCCGCCGGCCTGGGCGAGGTCAAGGACCGAGGAGAAAACGCCGTGACGAAACAGTCCGCCAGATCGCTTCCCTGGGTGTGGGACCAAACCGTGGGCAGCGCCCTGGACCATACGGCCGCCCAGTTTCCCGATCGCGACGCGCTCGTATTCCCGGGTCTTTCGCTCCGCTACTCGTGGAGCCAGCTCAACCACCGCGTGAACGAAATCGCCGCCGCGCTCATCGCGCTCGGGCATCCAATCCGGCGAACACATCGGAATCTGGTCGATGAACGTGCCGGAATGGGTCGTCACGCAGTTGGCGGCCGGGCGGATCGGCGCCGTGCTGGTTAACGTCAATCCGGCCTATCGGCTGCACGAACTGCAAGACGCGCTGGCCATGGCCGACGTGGCGACGCTCGTCGTTGGCAGTCCGTTCAAAGGCTCAAACTTTGTGGCGATGGTCGAGTCGCTCTGTCCCGAAGTCGCGGCCGCGAGCTCGCGAGACTGGTCTTCGCACCGCTTTCCTCGCTTGCGGCGCCTGATCGCGCTTGGCGAACGACCGGGCCCAGGCTGGTGGAATTGGACGGATCTCGAAACAGGGCCTCGCGCGTCTTCGGCCGAACTTCGGTCGCGGACGACAGCGGTTCTGCCAACCGACGTGCACAACATCCAGTTCACCTCGGGAACGACCGGCCTGCCCAAGGGGGCCATGCTGACGCACCGCAATGTCTTGATGAACGCCTATTACACCGGCGAGCGGCTCCGTTACTCGGCCGCGGACCGGGTGTGCGTGCCGGTGCCGTTCTACCATTGCTTCGGCTGCGTGCTGGGGACCATGGTCGTGCGTGGTTCATGGATCGGCGGTCGTGGTGCCGGCCCCTTCGTTCGACGCGGGAGCCACCCTGGCCGCTATCGCCGCCGAGCGCTGCACGGCGGTCTACGGCGTTCCCACCATGTTTATCTCTCAGCTCGAACATCCGGATTTCGCGACGATTTGACCTGTCGAGCCTGCGCACGGGAATCATGTCGGGAGCGCCCTGCCCCTTGCCGCTGATGGAGAAGGTCGTGAGCCGAATGGGCATCCGCGAGATCTGCATCGGCTACGGTCAGACCGAGGCCTCGCCGATCATCACGCTCACCTCGGTCGACGACCCGATCGAGGTCCGAGTCGGCACGGTCGGGCGTCCCATCCCCGGTTTAGAGGTCAAGCTGGTCGACCCGGCGACTCGATGCGCTGTTCCGACAGGGGAAACGGGCGAGCTGTGTGTCCGCGGTCATTGCGTGATGGCTGGTTATTATAGCAATCCCGCAGGCGACCGCCAGCGCGATCGACGACGACGGCTGGCTTCATACCGGCGACCTGGCCGGCGCCGCGAGGACGGCAATTACCGGATCGTGGGCCGGAGCCGAGAGCTGATCATTCGCGGCGGGGAGAACATCTATCCGGCCGAGGTCGAGGAGTTCTTGCATCGCCATCCGGCTGTCGCCGAGGTCGCGGTCGCCGGCGTTCCCGACGCCAAGTATGGCGAAGTGGTCGCCGCCTGGTTCGTGCTCAAGATCGGGCGCGAGCGCGCAGCCCGAAGAACTGAAGCATTATTGTCAGGGCCAAATCGCCCACTTCAAGGTTCCTCAATACGTCATGATCGTCGAGTCGCTGCCCCGGACGGTCACGGGAAAGATCCGCAAGCACGTTCTTCGCGACCAGGCGATCGGCGACTTGGGATTGGCGGCGGCGGCGGCCGTCGAAACGGCTTGAATGTAAAAGATTATTATAATTTACTTTCCGGGACCTGTGGCCGACGCAAGCCCGCCGCTTTTGCTGTTGTGTTTCTTTTCGATGATCAGGGCGTCGATCTCGGCTTTCATGGCCCGCACCCTGGCCCCGGCGAAGTCGAGTGCCGCTCTCTTTTCAGCCAAGGCCTTTTCAGCACCGGCCTTGGCGGCGGCGGCCTGGGCGTGTTCCTTCTTTACTGCGGTGAGGGAGATCGTCCCGGCCTGAAGGGCGGTGCGGGCGGCGACCAGTGCTTTTTCGCCTGAGGCTCGGTCTGAATCGGCGTGGTTGAGTGCGTCGCGGGCCGCATGGACGGCCAAGGTCGCGGCTTTCGCGGTCGAACGAGCGGTTGCGGCCGCTCCAGGGGCGGCGTTCTTGAGGACCGTTGCCCGAGCCAGCGTTTGTGATACGGCCGACTGCCGCTTGTCCCCGCGGCCGCGATGGCCTGAGTGAGCTCAACGGATTTCTGGACTTGCTTCGTGAGCTCCGCGGCGGCCACGGTAAGAGCATCAGGCGTAACCGCGGCCTTGACGGCCGCGGTGGCCGCGGCGAGAGCAGGATCATGGGCCGTTTTCTCGGCGAGCGCTTTCTCGGTGGCCAGCCTGGCCGCCGTCAGCGCCTCGGCCGCGGACTTCTCGGCGGACGACAGTTTGTGAAATCGCCGTTTCCGCGGCCGCCTGAGCCAGCGACGATTGGTTGGCGAGTTGCTCGGCGGCCTGCAAGACGATTCGGGCCTCATCAGCCGCGGCTTGCTTGGCTTTGTGTGCTTGCTCGCTCTGATTCACCAAAGCCGTTTGCTGTGCGGCGAGTTGTTCGGCCGCGGCGACTTTGGCCTGTGACTTCGCCAAGGCCTCGATTGGCTGGCGCGACCGCATTTTGGAACGGAGCAATCTGCTTGCTCAACGAGTCCACTTCGGCTTGCAACGCGGGCAGTGCTCGCCGTGCGGATTCGATGCGAGCGGCGATCGGTGCGGGATTCACCGCCAGGTTGGCCAGCCGGCGCCCGTCCTTGATGTCCCAGACGCGGATTTCGCCGGTCCAATCGGCGGCGATCACCTGCGACTCGTCAGAAGTGAAGACGGCCTCGAGCGCCAGGTCATGAAATGCCTCGAACTCGCGCTGTTTGCCCCCGTTTTGGTCCCACAGCCGGACGACCGGTCGCGGCCGGTTGTCAGCAGCCGACCATCCTTGGCGAACCGGACCGAGGCCGCGCCGCCGCCATGGGCGCCGAACGACTTGATGTTGCCGCCATTCTCCATCTCCCAGAGCTTGACAGTACCATCTTCACTTGATGATGCGACGACATTCGAGTCAAGCCGCCAGCTCACATCGGTGATCGCGGCCTGGTGGCCTCGCAGGTCATAAAACTCACGGCCCGTATTTGCTTCCCATACGATCAGTCCGTTGTTGCGGTCGCCCGTCGCCAGCAGTACGCCGTCGGGGCTGATACTCGGCGGCAGTGATCCACTCGGTGTGCTTGCGCAGTTCCTGGGCCAGCGAACCGTCGGCCGTGTTATAGATCCGGACGACCTTGCCGGGCCCACCAAGAACGACCTGACTATGGTCGGGGCTGATATCCGCCGCCAGAACCGCGTCGTATTCTTTGCCGACTTCAAACACCCGCGTCCCTTTCTTGACGTCCCACGCAACCGCGATCCCGGACTGACCGTCGCGGCCACCGCCGGCCAAGAGCAGGTCGCCATTACGACTGAACTTGAGGACGTAGATCGCCCCTTCCGGAAAGGGAAGGACTCCGACTAAATGGTGATCGGTGGTTCGATAGAGCAAGATCTGCTTATGGCCCGCGATCGCGACCAAGGGCGCCCAGGGGCTCGACGCCATCGCCACGACGGCGTTGGGCTTGGCCTGGGGGACGAACGGCTCGGTTGTCAGGTTCTCCGGCATGGCCGGCGTTCCAGCCGGCTTGCCCATCGCCGCGGGGTCGAGCTTGAACTCAAACTTCGGCTTGGCCTTGGCCGTCATCACGCTGCCGGAGCTTTCGAGCGCGCCTCCCTCGATCCAATTGCGAATCAAATCGATCTCGGCGTCGGGGATCTTGGGCGAGTTGGGCGGCATCTTGGGCTCTTCCTTGTGAGAAATCACCAGGAAAAGCGTGCTATTATCGGCATCGCCCGGCTCGATGACCTTGCCCGATCCCCCTCCCTGCATTGCCGACGCCGTAGTTATCGAGGTTCAGGCCCCCCTTTTGCTTGTCGGGATTATGGCACGAACCGCAACGGCTGCGAAAGACGGTTGACACGTGGTCCTGATAGGTGACCTTCGCCTTAGGCGGATCGGCGGCGAAACCGGCCGAGATAACCCCCAGGAACAGAGCACGAACGCCGAAAGTGCTGCAAAACCAAGTTTCGATCGCATGATCAAGAGTCTCATAGATCCCGGACGCTGAGAATGACGGGCGAGTCACATCGGCCTCGACCCGCGATGACGATCAGTGATTGAACAAAAACTCACGGCTATTGAGCAAAGCCCAGAAGATATCTTCAAGGGCCTGGGGCTGGTCCTTGCTCTGGCTCAAGAGAGGAACAAGTTTCGCGACCCAACCGCATCGGGCAGGGAATTGAATTCGACTACTGCTGCGTGCATGCCGCCTTCGCCCTGAAGGAAGACGGGTTTGAGACCATCATGGTCAATTCCAACCCCGAAACCGTCTCCACCGATTACGACACCAGCGATAAATTATTTTTTGAGCCGCTCACCCTCGAAGATGTGCTTCACATTTACGAGCGCGAGAAATGCTGGGGCGCCATCGCGCAATTCGGCGGGCAAACCCCGCTCAACCTCGCCCTCGGCCTCCAAAAAAACGGCGTCAATATCATCGGCACCTCGCCCCAAAGCATCGAGATCGCCGAGGACAGAAAATTGTTCGCGGCGATGCTCGATAAGCTGAAAATCCCGCAGCCACCCAATGGCATCGCCACCAGGGAATCCGAGGCGCTGGCCATCGCCAAACGATTGACCTATCCGGTCCTCGTCCGCCCCAGCTTTGTCCTCGGCGGCCGCGCCATGCAGATCGTTTATACCGACGCCGACCTGTCGCATTACATGAAGTTCGCGGTCGAAGCCTCGCCCGAACGTCCCGTCCTGGTGGACAAGTTCCTCGAAGACGCCACCGAGGTGGACGTGGATTGCATCGCCGATGTCGGCCTCCACAAAAAACCGGAGGACGCCACCATCGTCATGGGGGGAATGCTCGAGGACATTGAATTTGCCGGGGTGCATTCGGGGGACGCCGCCATGGTGTTGCCGCCGCACACGCTTTCCAAGAAAGTCATCGCCACCATCCGCGAATATACCCATGCCATGGCCCGCGAACTCAAGGTCGTCGGCCTGATGAACGTGCAATACGCCATCAAGGGCGACAAGGTGTATGTCCTCGAAGTCAACCCCCGCGCCTCGCGCACCGTCCCTTTTGTTTCCAAGGCCATTGGTGTGCCGCTGGCCAAACTCGCCGCCAAAGTCATGGCCGGCAAGACCTTGAAACAATTGAAGTTCACCAGGGAAATCTGGCCGAAATACTGGGCGGTCAAGGAATCGGTTTTCCCCTTCAACCGTTTCCATGGGCAGGACATCCTGCTCTCCCCGGAAATGCGCTCCACCGGCGAAGTCATGGGATTGGACGCGGACTTGGGCATCGCCTATGCCAAATCCCAGAT
>CAWHKI010000162.1:0-18109 GCA_963829765.1 uncultured Isosphaeraceae bacterium
AGAACCCTCATTTTGCTCAGGAAGCCGAGCACGAGCCGGGACACGGCCTGAGTTTGTACGAAGATCCCAAGCCCCAAGAGGAGCACGAGCACGGCCACGGAAACGCCTGGGGCATGGCGATCAACCTCAATACTTGCATCGGCTGCAATGCGTGCGCGATGGCCTGCCAAGCCGAGAACAACATCCCGATCGTTGGTAGAAACCAAGTCCTCGCGTCCCGTGAGATGCACTGGATTCGCGTCGATCGATACTTCGAAGGAGAAGATACCGCCAATCCCAAGATCGACTTTCAGCCGGTTCCCTGCATGCATTGCGAGAAAGCCCCGTGCGAGGTGGTTTGTCCGGTGGCGGCGACGAGCCATAGCGCCGAGGGCTTGAACGAGATGACGTACAACCGTTGCGTGGGCACGCGGTACTGTTCCAACAATTGCCCGTACAAAGTACGTCGTTTCAATTTTCTGCATTATTCTGACGAGACGACGCCCAGCCTGAAGTTGATGCGGAACCCCGAAGTGACCGTTCGCTATCGCGGAGTGATGGAGAAATGTACTTACTGCGTGCAGCGGATCGAAGCGGCGAAGATCACCGCCGAGATCGAAAATCGGCCGGTGGGCGGCGACGAAGTGGTGACCGCATGTCAGGCGGCGTGTCCGACCAAGGCGATCGTCTTCGGAAACCTCAACGACCCCAAGAGCGCGGTGAGTAAGGCAAAGGCCAGCCCACGCAATTACGCACTCTTGGGCGAGCTGAATACGCGACCGCGTACGACGTATCTGGCCAAGCTACGCAATCCAAACCCCGAGATCGAGGCAGGCTCGCGCGATGAACTCCACCGATCCTGAGTCGGCATATACACGAGCGACGGTGCCGATCCTCGGACCAGAGCACACCTACGCCTCGGTCACCGACAAGATCAGCTCGATCGTGCTCGTCCGCCCCTACAACTGGCGCTGGTTTTTGGGAATGGGCATCGGCCTTTCGCTCACGACACTCTTGTTCGTGTCGATCGCGGTTCTTCTTGTACGAAGGCGTTGGCATCTGGGGCATCGACGTCCCGGTGATGTGGGGCTTCGCGATCGTCAACTTCGTCTGGTGGATCGGGATCGGCCACGCCGGCACGTTGATCTCGGCGATTCTTTTGTTGCTCAAACAAGACTGGCGGACGTCGATCAACCGCTTCGCCGAGGCGATGACGCTGTTTGCCGTGGCTTGTGCGGGCTTGTTTCCGCTGCTTCACCTGGGACGCCCTTGGCTTTTCTTCTGGCTGATGCCCTATCCCAATACGATGGGCCTCTGGCCGCAGTGGCGCAGTCCTTTAATTTGGGACGTGTTCGCTGTGTCGACGTATGCGACCGTGTCGCTCCTCTTTTGGTACGTCGGGCTCATCCCCGACTTGGCGACGTTGCGCGACCGGGCCACGAATCGATGGGCGCAGTACATTTACGGAATGCTCGCCATGGGATGGCGAGGATCGGCGCGGCACTGGCATCGTTACCGCACGGCGTACCTCTTGCTGGCAGGGCTCGCGACGCCGCTGGTCGTGTCCGTGCACACGATCGTGGCTTTCGACTTCACGGTCGGGATCATCCCCGGCTGGCACACGACAATTTTCCCCCCTTACTTCGTGGCGGGGGCCATTTTCTCGGGCTTCGCCATGGTGGTGACGCTTAGTGTGCCACTTCGAGCCGCTTTCGGGTTGAGGGATTACATCAGCGATCGCCACCTCGAAAACATGGCCAAGGTAATCCTGGCCACGGGCATGATCGTGGCCTACGGCTATCTGATGGAAGCCTTCATGGCCTGGTACGGCCAGAATCCTTACGAGAAATTCGTTCTGCTCCAAAATCGGCCCTTCGGCCCTTACGCCCATACCTACTGGATGATGCTGACGTGTAATGTATTTGTGCCCCAGCTCCTCTGGTTGCCTTGGGTTTGCGCGAGCGTGCCGCTTCTGTGGCTGATTTCGATCGTTGTGAATATCGGCATGTGGCTTGAACGGTACGTCATCGTCGTGACCAGCTTGCATCGTGATTTCTTGCCATCCTCCTGGGCGGAGTATCATGGGACGTTCTGGGATTATTCAACGTTTTACGGCACCATCGGCCTGTTTCTTTCGCTCGGCTTTCTTTTCATTCGGTTCCTGCCGGTGATTTCGATCACGGAGATGCGCGAGTTGGTTCACGAGACGAAACACGACCACGAACGGCTCGCCGAGGCGGCAGCAGCGCGGGAGGCTAACCCATGAGCGCGAAAACGGAACCAGCGGCGCTATACGGGATCATGGCCGAGTTCGATCACCCCGAGGACCTGATCGCGGCGACTCAGCACGCCTATGATCATGGTTACCGAATGATGGAGGCTTACACGCCGTTCCCTGTCGAAGGCGTCGCCGAGGCGCTCGGCTTTCATAAAAACCGGATTCCCCGAACGGTGTTTATTGGCGGCCTATTGGGTGGCGTCGGCGGCTTTTTCATGCAATGGTTTTCCGCGGTGGTCCATTATCCGCTTGATATTGGCGGCCGTCCGTTTAATAGTTGGCCAGCGTTTATCCCGATCACGTTTGAGCTGACAATCTTGTCGGCCGCGTTTTCAGCGGTGCTCGCGCTACTGGCTCATAACGGACTGCCCCGGCCGCATCACCCCGTTTTCAACGTGCCAAGCTTCGTTCTCGCGTCGCGCAACCGGTTTTTCCTCTGCCTCCAGGCCCGCGACCCGTTGTACGAGCCTGAACTCGCACGGCGCATACTCTCGGAACATACACCCCGGACGATCTCCGACGTTCCCGCCTGAACGACGCATCGAAAGCAAGGTAATCCACGAATGAGCCAACGTCGAGCAACTGTGAAATCCGATCGATCCATGACGAAGACAAAAGGGCGTTCTTTGGCGCCCGTGCTGGTCTTCGTATTGGTCGGTCTTTCCGGATGTCGCAGTGAGATGTACGACCAGCCGCGGTATGAGCCATACGAGGCCACCGATTTTTTCGATGACGGGACCTCAGCGCGGCCTTTGGTTCCAGGCACCGTTCCGCGCCGAGACCCGCAAGATCGAGGCAAGTGGTCCGAAGAGCTATTCACGACCGGAAAGACAGGGGGAGTACTCGCGGAAACGCTGCCGTTCGAGGTCGACCGCAAGGTGCTCGAGCGCGGCCAGGATCGCTATCGGATCTTCTGCACGCCGTGTCACAGTGAGTTGGGCGACGGCCGGGGCATGATCGTTCAGCGCGGTTTTAGCCCGCCCCCTTCGTTTCATTCTGACGAACTGCGCAAGAAGCCGGTCGGCCACTACTTCGACGTCATGACTCGCGGTTTCGGCACGATGTACTCTTATGCGTCACGAATCCCGGCCCGCGATCGATGGGCGATCGCGGCATACATCAGGGCTTTGCAGGTGAGTCAGCATTCGCTGGCCAGCGAACTCTCCGCGAGCGATCGAACTCAGCTCGAGGGGGTGCGGCCATGAGCACCAACATGAGCGCCGATCCTCTGCTCCTGGAGCGGCTCGATCAGATTCAGGTCCGCGCCTTGGCGGTCGGCGCTATTGGGCTCGTCGCCGCCGCGGGGGCGTGGGTCATTTCGCCGGCCCACTTTTTCCCGGCGTACTTGGTTGGTTTTATGTATTGGTTGGGGGTCAGTTTGGGCTGCGTGGGACTGACTCTGCTGCACCACCTGACGGGAGGGTCTTGGGGGCTCGTCATCCGTCGGCCGCTTGAGTCCGGTGCGATGAACCTGCTGCCCTTGGCGCTGTTCTTCATTCCCATCGCCATCGGGGTGCCTTCGCTCTATCCCTGGGCGCGCGGCGAATCGACGGGCCATGAGGTCGCGGGGGTACACAGTCTTTATCTTACGCAGACGGGTTTCCTTGTTCGCGCCGTCGTTTACTTCGTGATCTGGGTCGTGATGGCACTGGGCCTCAACGTGCTGTCGAACCGCCAGGACGGCACGGCGAACGCCGCGCCCAGTCGAACACTTCAGGGGATTGCCGGGCCGGGGATTGTGCTGCTCTTTCTCGCGGCGACGTTTTCCGCGGTCGACTGGGGAATGGCGCTTGATGCCAAGTGGACCTCAACGATTTACGGCGTGATGATCATCATCGGCGATGCACTCGCGACCCTGGCGACGATGATCGTTTTGGCCGGGATTTTGTCCTCCGATCGACCGATGTCCGAGATCGCCACGCCGGGCCGGATGAACGACCTTGGCAATTTGCTGTTGGCCTTTGTGATGCTTTGGGCGTACATGTCTTTTTGTCAATTTCTGATCATCTGGAGCGGCAACCTGACGGAGGAGATTCCGTGGTATCTTCGCCGGACGAGAGGTGGTTGGGAGTGGTTTGCCCTGGCGCTGATCGTGTTCAACTTCTTCTTGCCCTTCGCCGTGCTGCTGTTCCGCTCGAACAAGCGGAACATCGAGAATGTGGTGCGTGTGGCTCTCTGGGTTTTGTTCATGCATTGGGTCAACTTGGTCTGGCTAGTGATTCCCGCGTCTTCCGACCCGGGCAGCCCGCACATTCCCTGGATCGAGATTCTCTTCAGTGCGTTCGTGACCGTTGGGATCGGTGGAGTTTGGATGGCCTTCACCATCCATTGGCTGAAGCGCCGACCTTTGGTGCCGCTTTATGACCCGAGCTTGCTCCAGGCCCTCGCAGAGGGAGGCCACTGACCATGGCGGATTTTCTCCCCCAAGCATCGACGGCAAACCCAAGCGGGAACGGCCACGAGCCTAACACCCTGGTGGTCAAGGGCCTCATCGTCTTTGCCGTTGTGCTGGTCGTTGTGGGCGTCGTCGTTGAACTGTGTCTGGCTTTTGTCATGAACGATTTCTCGAAAGAGGAACGAACCCTGCAATTGCTCGCTCCTCCTAAGTTGGCCAATGACATCGGCCCGCTGCCCGGTCCGCGGCTGCAAGCAGAGCCACACGTCGAATTGGCGAAACTCAAGGAGGCTGAGCTTCGCCGTTTGACGGGTTACGGCTGGGTCAACCGCGAAGCGGGGATCGCACATATCCCGATCGATCGAGCGATGGACATCGTGGCTCGAAAGGGTTTGTCTTCGAGCGGTGGCCCGGGGGAAAAGAAGGCGGTGACCAATCCGGCGGCCCAGCCGGCCGGTCTGAGCACGAAAGAGGACCGCAAACCATGACCATCCACAGAGGAAAGATTTCGCTCGTCTGCCTCGTTCTCGGATGCATTGCGCAATTTCGGCCTCTTTAAGAGCACAGACAACGGCAGGGAGCGTGGTACGCGAGGTCAGCTTCGAGCAGAAGATGGGCACGCAGTTACCGCTCGACGCGGCGTTTCGTGACGACCAAGGACGCGAACTGCGGCTAGCCGAGCTCTTCGGTCGCCGGCCCGTGATTCTGGCGCCTGTGTATTATCGCTGTCCGCTTCTCTGCAACCAGCTCTTGAACGGATTGACGCGTAGCCTAAAGCCCGTCTCGCTGAGTGCGGGAACAGATTTTGATGTGGTCGCCTTCAGCATTAACCCCGAAGAGACGCCCGAGCTGGCGCGCGCCGAAAAAGGTCGCCTACCTTGAGCAGTACGGCCGGCCTGGCTCGGAGAGTGGGTGGCACTTTTTGACGGGAGACGCGGCATCAATCACGGCCCTGGCCGAAGCGATCGGGTTTCGCTATTCGTTCAATCCCCAAACCAAACTGTATGCGCATGCGGCGGGAGTTGTGATCGTGACGCCAGAAGGGCGTATCGCTCGCTATTTCTACGGAATCGACTTCCCACCCAAGGAACTGGAGGGTGAGCTCGTTCGAGCGAAAGCCGGTCGCATTGGAACCCCGATCGGACGGCTGCTCTTGCTTTGCTACGACTACGACGCGGCCACCGGCAAGTACACACTTTCGATCCTGCGACTGCTCAGGATCTCGGGAACGGCGACTGCGGTCGCCTTGGCGGGCTTCATGTTTCTGATGTTTCGCCGTGAGGGACGACTGCGCCGCTTGACGTTGTCGGAACGTGGGCCAACGCGACCGGCCAACGAGCCTTGATCGTCACCCAATGTCCCGCTAAGCCGAGGTAACTCACTCGTTATGTGGAATTTTCCATTATTTCCCGATCAGGCATCGTCGATGGCGAGTCACGTTGACGCGCTCTACTTCTTTGAGCTGAGCGTCGCCGCGTTCTTCACGACCTTGATCTGCATCCTCATCGTGGCGTTCGCCGCGCGCTATCGCCAAGGACGGCTCGTGGATCGCTCGAATCCGCCTGAGGGTAACAAACTGATGGAGCTTTTCTGGATCGGTGTGCCGCTGCTTTTGGGGATGGTGATGTTTGTTTGGGGAGCGAACGTCTATTTCCGCATCTATGACCCGCCTGGCGACGCACTGGAGATCGCGGTGGTTGGGAAGCAATGGATGTGGTACTTGCAGCATGCCGAAGGGCGTTCCGAGATCAATGAGCTCCACGTGCCATTGGGCCGACCGGTCAAGCTCACGATGACCTCGCAGGACGTGATTCACAGCTTCTACGTTCCGGCATTTCGGGTAAAGCAGGACGTGCTCCCCGGCCGCTACACGTCGCTCTGGTTCGAGCCGACGCAGATTGGTCGCTATCACTTATATTGTGCCGAATACTGTGGGACGAACCATTCGACGATGGGCGGGTGGGTCACCGTCATGGAGCCCGTCGATTTTCAACGCTGGCTGACCGAAGGCGGTACTGGCCCATCGATGGCCGAAGAAGGGGAACGCCTCTTCGTGCAACACCACTGTGCGGCTGCCATCGGGGTAGCCAGACCGTAAAGGCACCAAAGCTCGAGGGGATTTTCGGTAAGCCGGTCCCCATCCAGAACGGTAAGGAAGTCCGGTTCGTCACGGCCGACACAGCCTATGTCCGCGACTCGATCTTGATGCCGAAGGCTCAAGTCGTCGCGGGCTATGAACCCCTGATGCCCTCGTTCAAAGACCAGATCAGTGAACCGGACCTTCTTAAAATCATTGCGTATATTAAGTCGATCGGAGCGGAGGACGCAAGCCAATGAGCGCGACGGCCGTTGAGTTCAAAGAAGACTATCTTCAAGCTTACACGCTGAAGTCGTGGCTCTTGACCAATGACCACAAGCGTATCGGCCTGATGTTCATGGCGTCGATCACGTTTTTCTTTTTCGTGGGCGGGGCCGCCGCCACCGTGATGCGGTTGGAACTGATGACTCCCCAGGGAGACGTTTTGCGGTCGCCCGATGAATACAACCGCCTGTTTACCATGCATGGCGTGGTCATGATCTTCTTCTTCCTCGTACCGTCGAT
Organism: uncultured Isosphaeraceae bacterium; assembly: GCA_963829765.1. Lineage (GTDB taxonomy): Bacteria > Planctomycetota > Planctomycetia > Isosphaerales > Isosphaeraceae > CAWFRS01. The sequence continues at coordinate 7,255 of CAWHKI010000162.1, forward strand.
CCCGTCGGTCCTCGGCAACTTTCTGATTCCGCTCATGATCGGCGCCCGCGACCTTGCGTTTCCCTCGTTGAATCTTCTGTCGTGGTACATCTACATGATCGGCGGCTCGATCGCGCTTTGGATCTTGATCTTCGGCGGCGTCGACACCGGCTGGACGTTTTACACTCCTTTCAGCACGATGTTTTCCAATACGATGGTCGTGCCGGCGGCAACCGCGGTGTTTATCACCGGATTTTCGTCGATTTTGACCGGCCTTAATTTCATCGTGACAATCCACACGATGCGGGCACCAGGGATGACCTGGTTTCGCCTTCCGCTTTTTGTATGGGCCCATTACGCGACCAGCCTGATCATGGTGCTCGGCACGCCGGTGCTCGCGATCGCCGTCGCACTCGTGGCTGTGGAACGGATGTTTCGAGTGGGAATCTTCGACCCGGCCTTGGGAGGCGACCCGATCCTGTTCCAGCACCTGTTCTGGTTTTATTCGCACCCGGCGGTTTACATCATGGTGCTCCCGGGCATGGGGGTCGTTGCCGAGATCGTGCCCTGTTTCTCGCGCCGGCCGATCTTCGGCTATCACTTCATCGCCTATTCGAGCATGGCCATCGCGGCTCTCGGTTTCTTGGTCTGGGGCCACCATATGTTCGTTTCGGGCCAGTCGATGTACGCCGGGATGGTGTTCTCGATTCTCAGCTTCTTGGTGGCCGTCCCGTCGGCGATCAAGGTCTTCAACTGGACCGCCACGATGTACAAGGGGTCGATCACGCTCGTGACGCCGATGCTTTACGCGCTCGGGTTCATTGGTCTTTTCACGATGGGTGGGCTCACGGGCTTGATGCTCGCGACGTTGGGCCTAGACGTCCACGTTCACGACACCTATTTCGTTGTGGCACACTTCCACTACATCATGGTCGGAGGTGCGGTCATGGCGTATATGGGGGGCATCCACTTCTGGTGGCCCAAGTTGACCGGCCGCATGTACTCAGAGCTTCTCGGTAAACTGTCGGCGCTCCTGGTTTTCGTCGGCTTCAACCTGACTTTTTTCCCTCAATTTGTGCTGGGCTATTTGGGCATGCCTCGGCGCTACTATGAGTATTCACCCGAATATCAGGTCTTAAACGTCATGTCGACCGCCGGCGCATCGATCCTCGCGGTCGGCTACGTCTTGCCGCTTTTTTATCTCTTGTTTTCCCTCAGGCAGCCGCCCGACGCGGGACCGAACCCGTGGCATGCCACGGGCCTCGAGTGGCAGACCGACTCGCCCCCCAGTGTCCACAATTTCGACGAGGTTCCCCTCGTGACAAGAGGTCCCTACGCCTACTCTTCCGCAGCAACCGAGGGTTTCGATGCACACGGCCACCACTCATCACATTGATTACGGCGCCAGCGCGTCGGATGACCACCCGATTCTGTCGCAACAATTTGACGATGTAGAACAGCAGAGCGAAGCGTCTGTGCTGGGAATGTGGCTCTTTCTGGCGACCGAAGTTATGTTTTTCGGCGGGCTCTTGACGGCCTACGCTGTCTATCGGCTGAACGCTCCCAGAGAAGTCGCGCTGGCGAGCCGAGAGCTCAACGTCGTGCTCGGGTGCGTCAATACCGTCGTGCTCTTGACCAGCAGCTTGACGATGGCCATGGCCGTGCGCTCGTCTCAGTTGCGGGCACGCCAAGAGTTGGTGGCGTGGTTGGGACTCACGATGGTGCTCGGCACGGCGTTCCTTGGAATCAAAGCGGTCGAGTGGACCGCCGACTATCACGAACACTTGATCCCGGGGATCAATTTTCAGGTCCCTGAGAAAGAGCGACCACGCGTCGAGCAAGAAGGGCTGCAACCGGGAAAAATGGAATTGTTTTTCGTTCTCTACTTCTTCATGACGGGCCTACATGCGATTCACTTGATCATCGGAGTTGTCTTGGTCGGCATCATGGCTTGGCTGTCGTGGCGAGGGTGGCTTTCCGGAGGCGGTGCGATTCCGATCGAAGTCACCGGATTGTACTGGCACTTCATCGATATCGTCTGGGTCTTCCTTTATCCATTGCTCTATCTCATCGACGTCCACAAATGAAGCAACATATTGCCCCGGTCTCGACAAACATTTATGTTTTCCTCGCGCTCATGGTCCTGTTGTTCGCCACCGTCGGTGCCGCTTATCTTCCGCTCGGCGGTTTGCATTTCCTGTCGGCCATGACGATCGCCACGGTCAAAGCTGTTCTGATCTTGATGTATTTCATGCACGTGAAATTCAGCCATCGGCTCACCGCGACGATTTGCGCGGCTTCATTCCTTTGGCTGGGGATTATGATCGCGCTCACACTCAGCGACTATCTGTCGCGAGGCTGGCTCGATATCCCCGGCAAGTGAAATGGTATTACAGGTGCGGCGCCATCGGCCTGTTTGGCGCCTGGTAAGCGTTCGCGCCTCTGACCTTCACTTTCCGTTTGTAAACGCGGTCACCGCAAGTGGCGAACAGCGCTCGAAAATCGCTGCCGCCGAAGCAGAGGTTCGCGACCCTGCCGTTGGGCGTGGGAATAATACAATTCACCCGGCCCGCCTGATCGCAGACCTGGATCCCCATCGCCGTCGACACGTAAAGGCGACCGTCGCGATCGACTCGGATGCCGTCGGCGCCTGCCGAGTCGGCATTGTCGGGCATGTGGAGGTGGAAAAATCGCTGTTTATAGGCCAGCGTGCCGTCCGGTTGAATCTGAAAGCTGTATACCCAATGACTGCCAAACTCGGCGACATACAATAACGACTGGTCCGGCGAGAGCGTGATACCGTTCGCGAACCTCAAGCCCGAATCGACGACTCGTTTCTCACCCTGGGGGTTGATGTACCAAACCTGGCTCGAGCTGCCACCACGGCCGCCGGGCTCGGTGACATAAATACCTCCGTCGTGGCGAATGACCAGGTCGTTGCCATGGATTCCTTCGGCGATCACCGTGGACTTGGCGGCGGAGTCGTACGCCAGGATTTGGCCCGGACCGGTGGCGACCGCGTAGAGCCGACCGTCGGGCCCAAACGCCTGACCATTCGCGCCCTTGGTGTCGGCAATGAAGAGGCTCACGTTGCCATCCAGGCCGATCTTATGAGCCTTTCGGTTGGGAATGTCGTTGAAGAAGACCTCGCCCTGGGCGTTGGGGGCCGGTCCTTCGGTGAAGAGATGCCCCTTGCTGACTAACGACCAGCCCTCGCCGGGAATCAAGATCTCCTGGAGCTGCGGTGAGCCGCGTCCCGCTTTCACAGGCGCGGGCCAGTCTTTCCAAAGCCAGCGCATCGCGTCGGGAAAAATCTTGATCACGTCCGTGCCGTTATGGCCTCCAGTTCCCCACTCGTGATTGACTTCGTACCCCGCGAATTTGAGCGCTCGCTCCATCTCTTGATTGGCCATCCACCAGTCACCGCCGAAGATATTCAGATCGGAGCTGCCGTCTTGAAGAAAGATACGGATCGGCTTCGGCTCGAACTTGCGGATCAAGGTCGGGTAGACGTTGCCCCCGCGCAGGCCGACGTACGTACCGATGCCGCTGAACACGCGCCGGAACGAATCGGGCCGCTCCCAGGCCGCCGTGAACGCGCAGATCGCGCCGCTGCTCACACCGGCGATCGAGCGGTCGTTGCCATCGCGACGAGAGCTTGATCGGCCGGCCGTCGGCCGTCGTTTGCTTTTCGACCTCCGGCAGTAGTTCATCAAGCAAGAACCGCACGTAATCAGGACCGAGCCCATCGTACTCGACACTTCGGTTAAACCGATCAAGGGCGGCCTTCGACGTCGCCTTGACGCGTCCGGGCGTCACGAACACGCCGATGACGACCGGCATCTCTTTCTTGTCGATCAATTGGTTGAAGACTTCGACAACAGAATCGAAAAGGCCGTCTTGATTCACATAAAGGCATGCCGGCTTCGCTGGGTCGTATTGCTTCGGCACATAAATCCAGTAGTCGCGCACCGTGCCCGGGAAAACCTTACTTTGATCGAAGCTGTATTTGCGAACTTCACCCTTTGGCGGTGCGATCTCCGCCGGCTTATCGTCCGCGCGAAGGGGGGCGGCCGGCACCAAAAGCAATGCGATCAATAACAAATATGGCAGGCAAAGAGTCACTCGTCGCATCGAAGGAATCCTGGCTTTTGAGGAAGTCGAGAATGCGTGTGCTTAGCTTATGGACGGTCGTGATTTTACCGCTGGCGTGGTGTGAAAGACAGGTGGCACCCGCCAGTCCGCTATGCGTTTCGAAAGCGCCCGTCGTCGATAAGGTGACGACGGTGAGGTCGTCACCAACCGTATTGCCCTTGCGGAAGACTTTGAAATGGCACTTTTTCGCACTCAGTGGCACGGTTCGAGCGAGGCTCCGTTTCGGATGACTCATCCGAGAAACAAATTCAGACTCTTCGGCAAAGGGGCAAGTACACTCGCGTTTGGAGCACGAGAAGCGGGTCGTTGCAGGTGTCCAATGGCGAAATTGTGATGGCAAAAACGCCTCGGCAGTGCGAGCTCGGCTCAACGTGATTCGGCATGGACTGGAACCATAATATCAGCATGCCACGGAAACGCCATTGAACGACTTTATTGTTTGTCTTAACGAAAAGGAACAACACAAACTCGTTATAGTTGTGTCGCTCTTCGGCTCTCTGATTCTTCGCCGTGGTTTCGCGCTTTTGTGGTCTGTGCGGATGCGCGTGGCGTGGAAACGGAAAACCGAAAGCTGTCGCGCGACCCCGCGATCTCCGAGAAACACTCCTCGCCCACTTTGCGCACACTGCCCTATACTAACAATATAACGTGGTTTGCAAATTTCGTGAATGCACCTATGCCGGTCTTCGTGCAAACTTCGATCAGAACATGTTGTTCTGGATCGCGTTAAAAATTTTTCCAAACTTTTTGTCCGGGATCATTGCGTGCGCGGCATAACGGCCCGAGGGCACCGATACATCGCGAAAACTCGGCAAGACTGTGGCAGCCGCGACGGCCGGAAGAATCGTTCTCACCGGCCTTCTGGTGGTGGTGAACGTTGGCGATCCATGGCCATGGTCGAGCTTGCGCTGGCTCACCGGGCCCGAACAAGGGCCGGTGCGTCTGAAGCAGGGCACGGTCCCGCACGGGACTTTGTGGGTAGAAGGTGTCAACGCGGTCACGGCCGACATCGACCTGGCGATCATTCGACAATCGGTGTGCCGGGATCGCCCTCTGGGACGTCAGGATGGACATTGGAGACGGCCAAGGCTTTGGATTTGGGATACCGCCTTCGTCCTCGGGGACGGCCGCGACCCGTCTAGCTATGCCGGGGGATGTATCCCCCAGATTTCCCAGATGACGTCGAGATATAGTATTCCCCTTTCTCGCGATGATACTGACCCCCGCGACCCCCGCGAGGAAACAAAAAACCGTGGCTGACCACCTGGAGCCCCCCCCCCGGAATGGGTGACCCCCTGGATGGAAAAACAAAAAACCAAGGCAGACCCCGTGGGGCGGCACCAGCGGTGGCGCCCACGACACACCGGGCAACGAATCCCCGCTGGTAGGCCGAATGCAAACGCTGGCGCGGAACTGAATTGGCTTGCGCGATTCTCTGGAGGCAACCTTCTTCGAGCGCTCCGAATCACCCGGCGGGTTAACCCGGGCGCGACCGCGCGAGCTTGCGCAACAGCTCGAGCCCCTTACGCAACGTCGCGTCATCGACCGCGTAGGAGATGCGGAAGTGGCTGTCGCGTTGAGAAAAGACATTGCCGGGAATGATCAGCAGGTTGTTTTTGATCGCCTCGGCGACAAACTCGCTGGCCGTGCCCCAGGGAGCACGTGGGAACGCGTAGAAGGCACCCTCGGGGAGTGACAGTTCGAAGTCATCGCTCAAGGCCGCGACGACGATGTCTCGTTTGCGGTGATAAGCGTCGATTTGAGCCGTGAGGTCCTGATCAAGGGCCGCGACGCCACCGTACTGGGCCATGCTGGGGGCACAGACGTAGCTGAATTGCTGAAGCTTGGCCATTTCCTGGATCAAGTGGCCGGGGCCGTGGGCGTAGCCGAGGCGCCAGCCGGTCATGCCGTAGGTCTTGCTGAAGCCGTCGACCACGAGCACATCGTCGTTCCACTGCGCCGGAGTGGCGAAGGGGTGATCATAGCAGAAGGCTCGGTACACCTCGTCGCTAATCAAGAGGACATCCCGCCGGCGGCAAAGCTCGGCAAGTGCGAGCATCTCGTCGGCCCTACCGACGACACCGGTCGGATTGGCTGGCGAATTGACCACGACGCACTTGGTCCGCCCGGTCATGGCCGCCTCGACCCGGCTGGCGTCGATCCGGAAATCAGGATAGGTGTCGACCAGCACCGACACGCCCCCCGCGAGCGTGGCCAGGTGGCGATACATCACGAAGTAAGGGTCGAAGACGATCACCTCGTCACCCGGATCAACCACGCAGCATAACGCCAAGAGGAGCGCACCCGACGTGCCCGACGTGACCAGAACCTGACGATCGGCGTGGCTGAACTGGGCGTCGACAGTGTTCTGGATCTTATTTCTAAGCTCGGGAATGCCCTGAGTCACCGTGTAGGCATTGTGGCCGGCCTGGATGGCCTCGATGGCCGCCGCCTTGGCAGGGGCCGGGACGTCGAAATCCGGCAACCCGATCGAGAGGTTGACCGGGTCTTTCATGGATTTTGACATGTCGAACGCCTTACGGATGCCCGAGGCGTCGATGTGCTTCATCCTGTCGGCGATCCACGAGGCGTTCACTCTTGGTTCGTTGTCCGTTGTCAGTTGTCCGTTGTCATTGGTCCGTTGTCAGTGGCTCGTGGTGAGTAGCTGAAAGCAGCGAATTTGCACGCGAATAGCGACTAGCCACCAACAACGAACGAAAGACCGCGGACCACGGACAGTTTTAGTACGTAATCAAGCTGAAGACTTCACCGGGCTGGAGCCGGGCGCGACCGCCGAGGAATGATAATTCGAGCACAAACGCACAAGCGACAACCTCCGCTCCGGTCGACTGCACCAGTTCGCGACAGGCGCGCATCGTGCCGCCGGTCGCCAGCACGTCGTCAATCAAGAGGACGCGGCGGCCCGGCCCGAACGCATCGGTGTGGATTTCCAGCTTGTCCTTGCCGTATTCCAATTGATACTCAACCGCGATCGTCGCGTACGGAAGCTTCCCGGGTTTGCGGATCGGCACAAACCCGGCCTTCATCTCCAGAGCCAGGGCGCTCCGAAGATGAAGCCCCGTGCCTCGGCCGCGGCGATCACGTCGATACCCCGGCCGGCGAATTCGTCCTGGAGCCCGGCAATGCTCGCGCGGAACGCCTCGGGAGAACTCAAGAGCGGGGTGATGTCCTTGAACAGAATGCCCGGCTTGGGGAAATCTGGGATGTCGCGAATATAGTCACGAAGGTTCATGATCGCCGGGCTGGGCATCGATCCGAGGCTCCGCATTTTTTTCGGAGAGGCTGGCTTGCACTCACGTCACCCGTGAGTCGACTCGTCACTGGCAACACCGCATCGAGTCTCCATCCAAGGCGTCTCCACTATCAAGGAAGTTTACCGGTTTGTCCAGGGCTGCCTTGGTTGTCTGGAAGACGACCGGGCGACCCTGGCGGCGCCGCCCTCAATTCGGCGGCGGAGGGGCAGGGGGGTTCGCGGTTGCATTTCCAGGCGCGTTGTTAGGTGTTGGTGTTCGTGGTGCTCGCGCCGCCGCCGGGCTTCAGGGGGCGATTGAGCTTCTCGAATTGCCGCGCGGCTTCGGCGGACAATGCGGCAGGGGGCGGCATTTTCGCTCGTTGGGCGGCGGCCTCGGCGGGCGTGACCGCTCGAACTTCGGGCCCCTTGCCGCCGGATTCCCTCCCCATCAGCTTGACATCGGCGTCTCGCCCGTATTCAGGATTTTTCTCCTCGTTGGCCAGCTTGACGGTGCCCGCCAGTTGGTTCTCAATCGCGGCACTCTTGATCAGCTCACGAAAGACTTCGGCCATGGCCTCCTTGAGCTTCACCTCGTAAATCAGGTCGTAGGTCTGCTTCCGCACCTTTTCCTCTTTGAGGCTCACACCTTTCGCGGCTGGGATAACCGACTCGCGCCGCAAAAGGACCCAAACGGACTCGCTGACCTGGATCGGACCGGTGAAATTGCCGTCTTGAGGCTTGTGGCTGGGATCGCGATCGGCGGGGTCGCCGTCAACGAGCTGGTGAAATGCCGCGTCGGAGAGGGTCTGAGGATAGGCATGGCGTGTGATCGGCTCGCCCACGAGTCCACCCAGTGATCGGCTGGCCGTGTCGATCGATTGCAACTCGGCAATCTTTTCGAACCCGCCCGGGTTTTGATGAAGCTGCTCCCAGATCGCCATGGCGGTGGTCTGCTTGTCGACCATGATCATCCGGCAGCGTAGTTTCTCGCCGAATTGCGCCTCGAAGGCTTTCCTCATGTCGTCGGGCGTCACCTGCACTCGGCCCGAGCACAGTTTCCGCAGCGCGAGCGCGGGATAGATGATGTCCCGGGCATATTGGATCGGGCTGATTCCACGTTCCTTGTCGAGGGTGCGCAGCCAGCCCTCTCGCGAGATGCCAAATCGCGCGGCGACTGACTCGATCTCCTGATCGATTTCCGCCGCCGAAATTTCCAGCTTCTTGTGGCGCAAAGCCTGTTCGATCAGCACGCGATTGATCAGCACCTCCAAGACCTTCTTGCCCTCGCGGGCCAGGCACTCGTCGGCAAGCTGCTGCCGTGAGATGATTTGATCGTTGACAATCGCGATCGGGTCGCCGGGGTTGACCGGTATTCTCGCCGGCTTGAGGCCTGGCACGTCGATATCCTTGACGTTAACCTGCCCCTTGACGTTGACGTTGTATTGCGGATTGGGTTTGGCGATGGGCGCCGGAGGAGGCAATTGGAATTTCTGCGTGGCGTCCTGTTGCGCCCGGCTTCTGGCGTCATCCCCAAAACAACGAGGGCGGCGACAAAGCCAAACAAGCAGGTCCCGCGACCGCGATCCTTTGCGATCATCACGTGGCGTCTCCCCAATTCCGTTGACCCCGCTGGGATTCGTTCAAGTTCAGAGACATTCGGGTCGAGACTGTAGGATTTTGCCCAGAAACGGTCAATCTCAAAAACTCACGGGATCGCCGATCGGGTGCACGTCAGCTTCTGTGGGTTCCCGTGGGGGTCCAAAATCGTCAATAGGAGAAGCCGGGCATTTTGTGGTAGATTGCGGTCCGGGGGTTCTTTGGAGGATCAATTTCGGCCCAAATCAGGAGTCAACCCATGGATGGGACCGCGACCGCATTGAAGGAAAAACTTGATCAACTCTTGCGTGAGGCGGCGGAAGTTTCAGTGGCCGTGGATCGGTTGGAGGGTACCGTCGTGGGGATCCCTCATTACTCAGATATCGAGGCCCGAGCGCATAAGCTCGGCCAACAATTGAGCCGCCGGATCCAATCGCAGCATATGGGCGATCTCGCCGCTCATAGTCCCCCCTCGGCCAAGTGTCCCGAGTGCGGCACTCGTTGCGATACCTCTCGCAAAAAACGTCGGGTGACCTCTGTCGACGGCACTCTGACCGTCGACGAGCCGGTTGCTCATTGCCCCAAATGCCGTCGGGGCTTTTTTCCCCCTCCGGGAGACGTTGGGCTTTGACGCTCGAGAACTAACCCCGCTGTTAGTGCAGCGGATCGTCGTCGCCGCCGCTGAGGCACGCTCGTTCAAGCGGGCGGCGATCATCATGAAACAGGTAGGCGATCAGGAGGTCTCCGCCAAGACGATCGAGCGGGTGGTGCACGATGTCGGCCCCGAATTGGCCGGGCGCCGCGATGCTGACCCGAAGACGGACGAGGCTCTGGCAATGCGTCCCGCCAGCCCCCCCGAATTGGCTGTCGTCGAATGCGATGGGGGACGTATCCGTACCCGCGAGCCGGGGCATGGCCCAGGCGTGCATTCCACTACCGAAGGCTGGCGGGAGACCAAGAACGCGGTCCTGATCCGTGCGTCGCGCACCGTCTCCACCGACGATCCTCAGTCCGAGCCGCCGGCGTGCTTCTGCGACTCGGAGCACGTGGCCAAAATCGCCGAAACCGCGGCGCTCTCGGTCGCATCGTCGCTGCCTGGCGCATCTCCAAATGAGCGTCAGGAGGACTGCCCCGAATTAGCCAAGCCGGCTAAAGCCGACGATTGGCGCCCCAAGCGGCTGGTCCGCACCGTGCTCGCCAGCATCGCCGAGTCAAAGGTTTTCGGCAAGCAGATGGAGCGTGAGGCCAAGCGAAGGCGATTCTTCGAGGCTATGGCTAAGGTGTTCCTGGGGGATGGGCTGCCCTGGAACTGGTCGATTTGGAAGAAGCACTTCCCCGACTTCACGCCGATCCTAGATTTCATCCACGTGCTGAGCTACCTCTTTCTGGCCGCCAAGGCGGTTCACGACGCGTCTGAAGACGCGTGGAGCCAGTACCTCGTCTGGATGCGCGGTGCCTGGCAAGGGGACGTGGCGCAGGTGCTTGAGGAGCTGCGGGTCTGGCAAACCAAGCGCGGCCTTCCCGATAAGGATACGCCGGATAGTGACCCGCGGCAGATTCTGGTGACGACGATCAATTACCTGGAGAACAACCAAGACCGCATGAAGTACCCTGAATATCGCCGGGCCGGCCTTCCGGTGACGACGGCCTGGATGGAGTCGCTGGTCAAGGAGATGAACTACCGGGTCAAAGGAACGGAGATGTTCTGGAATGACCCTGACGGCGCCGAGGCGATCTTGCAAGTGCGGGCTGCATCACTCTGCGAGGATGAGCGTTTAGCCAAGCACATGCGCAGCCGAACGGGTTGCGCCTTCACACGTCGGCCTAAATCACCCAAACTCAATTGCGAAAAAATCAGAAGCTGACGTGCAC
>CAWHKI010000163.1:0-39235 GCA_963829765.1 uncultured Isosphaeraceae bacterium
ACGGATCGGCTTCGGCTCGAACTTGCGGATCAAGGTCGGGTAGACGTTGCCCGCGAGAAGGCCGACGTACGTACCGATGCCGCTGAACACGACGGAACGAATCGGGCCGCTGCCCAGGCCGCCGTGAACGCGAGGATCGCGCCGCTGCTCACACCGGCGATCGAGCGGTCGTTGCCATCACACAGAGCTGATCGGCCGGCCGTCGGCCGTCGGTTTGCTTTTCGACCTCCGGCAGTAGTTCATCAAGCAAGAACCGCACGTAATCAGGACCGAGCCCATCGTACTCGACACTTCGGTTAAACCGATCAAGGGCGGCCTTCGACGTCGCCTTGACGCGTCCGGGCGTCACGAACACGCCGATGACGACCGGCATCTCTTTCTTGTCGATCAATTGGTTGAAGACTTCGACAACAGAATCGAAAAGGCCGTCTTGATTCACATAAAGGCATGCCGGCTTCGCTGGGTCGTATTGCTTCGGCACATAAATCCAGTAGTCGCGCACTGTGCCCGGGAAAACCTTACTTTGATCGAAGCTGTATTTGCGAACTTCACCCTTTGGCGGTGCGATCTCCGCCGGCTTATCGTCTCGCGAAGGGGGCGGCCGGTACCAGAAGCAATGCGCTCAATAACAAGTATGGCAAGCAAAGAGTCACTCGTCGCATCGAAGGAATCCTGGCTCTGGAGAAAGTCGAGAATGCGTGTGCCTAGCTTACGGACGGTCATGATTTTACCGCTGGCGTGGTGTGGAAGACAGGTGGCACCCGCCAGTCCGCTATGCGTTTCGAAAGCGCCCGTCGTCGATAAGGTGACGACGGTGAGGTCGTCACCAACCGTATTGCCCTTGCGGAAGACTTTGAAATGGCACTTTTTCGCACTCAGTGGCACGGTTCGAGCGAGGCTCCGTTTCGGATGACTCATCCGAGAAACAAATTCAGACTCTTCGGCAAAGGGGCAAGTACACTCGCGTTTGGAGCACGAGAAGCGGGTCGTTGCAGGTGTCCAATGGCGCAATTGTGATGGCAAAAACGCCTCGGCAGTGCGAGCTCGGCTCAACGTGATTCGGCATGGACTGGAACCATAATATCAGCATGCCACGGAAGCGCCATTGAACGACTTTATTGTTTGTCTTAACGAAAAGGAACAACACAAACTCGTTATAGTTGTGTCGCTCTTCGGCTCTCTGATTCTTCGCCGTGGTTTGCGCTTTTGTGGTCTGTGCGGATGCGCGTGGCGTGGAAACGGAAAACCGAAAGCTGTCGCGCGACCCCGCGATCTCCGAGAAACACTCCTCGCCCACTTTCCGCACACTGCCCTATACTAACAATATAACGTGGTTTGCAAATTTCGTGAATGCACCTATGCCGGTCTTCGTGCAAACTTCGATCAGAACATGTTGTTCTGGATCGCGTTAAAAATTTTTCCAAACTTTTTGTCCGGGATCATTGCGCGCACGGCATAACGGCCCGAGGGCACCGATACATCGCGAAAACTCGGCAAGACTGTGGCAGCCGCGACGGCCGGAAGAATCGTTCTCACCGGCCTTCTGGTGGTGGTGAACGTTGGCGATCCATGGCCATGGTCGAGCTTGCGCTGGCTCACCGGGCCCGAACAAGGGCCGGTGCGTCTGAAGCAGGGCACGGTCCCGCACGGGACTTTGTGGGTAGAAGGTGTCAACGCGGTCACGGCCGACATCGACCTGGCGATCATTCGACAATCGGTGTGCCGGGATCGCCCTCTGGGACGTCAGGATGGACATTGGAGACGGCCAAGGCTTTGGATTTGGGATACAGCCTTCGTCCTCGGGGACGGCCGCGACCCGTCTAGCTATGCCGGGGGATGTATCCCCCAGATTTCCCAGATGACGTCGAGATATAGTATTCCCCTTTCTCGCGATGATACTGACCCCCGCGACCCCCGCGAGGAAACAAAAAACCGTGGCTGACCACCTGGAGCCCCCCCCGGAATGGGTGACCCCCTGGATGGAAAAACAAAAAACCAAGGCAGACCCCGTGGGGCGGCACCAGCGGTGGCGCCCCACGACACACCGGGCAACGAATCCCCGCTGGTAGGCCGAATGCAAACGCTGGCGCGGAACTGAATTGGCTTGGCGCGATTCTCTGGAGGCAACCTTCTTCGAGCGCTCCGAATCACCCGGCGGGTTAACCCGGGCGCGACCGCGCGAGCTTGCGCAACAGCTCGAGCCCCTTACGCAGCGTCGCGTCATCGACCGCGTAGGAGATGCGGAAGTGGCTGTCGCGTTGAGAAAAGACATTGCCGGGAATGATCAGCAGGTTGTTTTTGATCGCCTCGGCGACAAACTCGCTGGCCGTGCCCCAGGGAGCACGTGGGAACGCGTAGAAGGCACCCTCGGGGAGTGACAGTTCGAAGTCATCACTCAAGGCCGCGACGACGATGTCTCGTTTGCGGTGATAAGCCTCGATTTGAGCCGTGAGGTCCTGATCAAGGGCCGCGACGCCACCGTACTGGGCCATGCTGGGGGCACAGACGTAGCTGAATTGCTGAAGCTTGGCCATTTCCTGGATCAAGTGGCCGGGGCCGTGGGCGTAGCCGAGGCGCCAGCCGGTCATGCCGTAAGTCTTGCTGAAGCCGTCGACCACGAGCACATCGTCGTTCCACTGCGCCGGAGTGGCGAAGGGTTGATCATAGCAGAAGGCTCGGTACACCTCGTCACTAATCAAGAGCACATCACGCCGGCGGCAAAGCTCGGCAAGGGCACGCATCTCGTCGGCCGTACCGACGACACCCGTCGGATTGGCTGGCGAATTGACCACGACGCACTTGGTCCGCCCGGTCATGGCCGCCTCGACCCGGCTGGCGTCGATCCGGAAATCAGGATAGGTGTCGACCAGTACCGATACGCCCCCCGCGAGCGTGGCCAGGTGGCGATACATCACGAAGTAAGGGTCGAAAACGATCACCTCGTCACCCGGATCAACCACGCAACATAACGCCAAGAGGAGCGCACCCGACGTGCCCGACGTGACCAGAACCTGACGATCGGCGTGGCTGAACTGGGCGTCGACAGTGTTCTGGATCTTATTTCTAAGCTCGGGAATGCCCTGAGTCACCGTGTAGGCATTGTGGCCGGCCTGGATGGCCTCGATGGCCGCCGCCTTGGCAGGGGCCGGGACGTCGAAATCCGGCAACCCGATCGAGAGGTTGACCGGGTCTTTCATGGATTTTGACATGTCGAACGCCTTACGGATGCCCGAGGCGTCGATGTGCTTCATCCTGTCGGCGATCCACGAGGCGTTCACTCTTGGTTCGTTGTCCGTTGTCAGTTGTCCGTTGTCATTGGTCCGTTGTCAGTGGCTCGTGGTGAGTAGCTGAAAGCAGCGAATTTGCACGCGAATAGCGACTAGCCACCAACAACGAACGAAAGACCGCGGACCACGGACAGTTTTAGTACGTAATCAAGCTGAAGACTTCACCGGGCTGGAGCCGGGCGCGACCGCCGAGGAATGATAATTCGAGCACAAACGCACAAGCGACAACCTCCGCTCCGGTCGACTGCACCAGTTCGCGACAGGCGCGCATCGTGCCGCCGGTCGCCAGCACGTCGTCAATCAAGAGGACGCGGCGGCCCGGCCCGAACGCATCGGTGTGGATTTCCAGCTTGTCCTTGCCGTATTCCAATTGATACTCAACCGCGATCGTCGCGTACGGAAGCTTCCCGGGTTTGCGGATCGGCACAAACCCGGCCTTCATCTCCAGAGCCAGGGCGCTCCAAAGATGAAGCCCCGTGCCTCGGCCGCGGCGATCACGTCGATACCCCGGCCGGCGAATTCGTCCTGGAGCCCGGCAATGCTCGCGCGGAACGCCTCGGGAGAACTCAAGAGCGGGGTGATGTCCTTGAACAGAATGCCCGGCTTGGGGAAATCTGGGATGTCGCGAATATAGTCACGAAGGTTCATGATCGCCGGGCTGGGCATCGATCCGAGGCTCCGCATTTTTTTCGGAGAGGCTGGCTTGCACTCACGTCACCCGTGAGTCGACTCGTCACTGGCAACACCGCATCGAGTCTCCATCCAAGGCGTCTCCACTATCAAGGAAGTTTACCGGTTTGTCCAGGGCTGCCTTGGTTGTCTGGAAGACGACCGGGCGACCCTGGCGGCGCTGCCCTCAATTCGGCGGCGGAGGGGCAGGGGGGTTCGCGGTTGCATTTCCAGGCGCGTTGTTAGTGTTGGTGTTCGTGGTGCTCGCGCCGCCGCCGGGCTTCAGGGGGCGATTGAGCTTCTCGAATTGCCGCGCGGCTTCGGCGGACAATGCGGCAGGGGGCGGCATTTTCGCTCGTTGGGCGGCGGCCTCGGCGGGCGTGACCGCTCGAACTTCGGGCCCCTTGCCGCCGGATTCCCTCCCCATCAGCTTGACATCGGCGTCTCGCCCGTATTCAGGATTTTTCTCCTCGTTGGCCAGCTTGACGGTGCCCGCCAGTTGGTTCTCAATCGCGGCACTCTTGATCAGCTCACGAAAGACTTCGGCCATGGCCTCCTTGAGCTTCACCTCGTAAATCAGGTCGTAGGTCTGCTTCCGCACCTTTTCCTCTTTGAGGCTCACACCTTTCGCGGCTGGGATAACCGACTCGCGCCGCAAAAGGACCCAAACGGACTCGCTGACCTGGATCGGACCGGTGAAATTGCCGTCTTGAGGCTTGTGGCTGGGATCGCGATCGGCGGGGTCGCCGTCAACGAGCTGGTGAAATGCCGCGTCGGAGAGGGTCTGAGGATAGGCATGGCGTGTGATCGGCTCGCCCACGAGTCCACCCAGTGATCGGCTGGCCGTGTCGATCGATTGCAACTCGGCAATCTTTTCGAACCCGCCCGGGTTTTGATGAAGCTGCTCCCAGATCGCCATGGCGGTGGTCTGCTTGTCGACCATGATCATCCGGCAGCGTAGTTTCTCGCCGAATTGCGCCTCGAAGGCTTTCCTCATGTCGTCGGGCGTCACCTGCACTCGGCCCGAGCACAGTTTCCGCAGCGCGAGCGCGGGATAGATGATGTCCCGGGCATATTGGATCGGGCTGATTCCACGTTCCTTGTCGAGGGTGCGCAGCCAGCCCTCTCGCGAGATGCCAAATCGCGCGGCGACTGACTCGATCTCCTGATCGATTTCCGCCGCCGAAATTTCCAGCTTCTTGTGGCGCAAAGCCTGTTCGATCAGCACGCGATTGATCAGCACCTCCAAGACCTTCTTGCCCTCACGGGCCAGGCACTCGTCGGCAAGCTGCTGCCGTGAGATGATTTGATCGTTGACAATCGCGATCGGATCGCCGGGGTTGACCGGTATTCTCGCCGGCTTGAGGCCTGGCACGTCGATATCCTTGACGTTAACCTGCCCCTTGACGTTGACGTTGTATTGCGGATTGGGTTTGGCGATGGGCGCCGGAGGAGGCAATTGGAATTTCTGCGTGGCGTCCTGTTGCGCCCCTGCTTCTGGCGTCATCCCCAAAACAACGAGGGCGACGACAAAGCCAAACAAGCAGGTCCCGCGACCGCGATCCTTTGCGATCATCACGTGGCGTCCCCCAATTCCGTTGACCCCGCTGGGATTCGTTCAAGTTCAGAGACATTCGGGTCGAGACTGTAGGATTTTGCCCAGAAACGGTCAATCTCAAAAACTCACGGGATCGCCGATCGGGTGCACGTCAGCTTCTGTCGGTTCCCGTGGGGGTCCAAAATCGTCAATAGGAGAAGCCGGGCATTTTGTGGTAGATTGCGGCCCGGGGGTTCTTTGGAGGATCAATTTCGGCCCAAATCAGGAGTCAACCCATGGATGGGACCGCGACCGCATTGAAGGGAAAACTTGATCAACTCTTGCGTGAGGCGGCGGAAGTTTCAGTGGCCGTGGATCGGTTGGAGGGTACCGTCGTGGGGATCCCTCATTACTCAGACATCGAGGCCCGAGCGCACAAGCTTGGCCAACAATTGAGCCGCCGGATCCAAGCGCAGCATATGGGCGATCTCGCCGCTCATAGTCCCCCCTCGGCCAAGTGTCCCGAGTGCGGCACTCGTTGCGATACCTCCCGCAAAAAACGTCAGGTGACCTCTGTCGACGGCACTCTGACCGTCGACGAGCCGGTTGCTCATTGCCCCAAATGCCGTCGGGGCTTTTTTCCCCCTCCGGGAGACGTTGGGCTTTGACGCTCGAGAACTAACCCCGCTGTTGGTGCAGCGGATCGTCGTCGCCGCCGCTGAGGCACGCTCGTTCAAGCGGGCGGCGATCATCATGAAACAGGTAGGCGATCAGGAGGTCTCCGCCAAGACGATCGAGCGGGTGGTGCACGATGTCGGCCCCGAATTGGCCGGGCGCCGCGATGCTGACCCGAAGACGGACGAGGCCCTGGCAATGCGTCCCGCCAGCCCCCCCGAATTGGCCGTCGTCGAATGCGATGGGGGACGTATCCGCACCCGCGAGCCGGGGCATGGCCCGGGCGTGCATTCCACTACCGAAGGCTGGCGGGAGACCAAGAACGCGGTCCTGATCCGTGCGTCGCGCACCGTCTCCACCGACGATCCTCAGCCCGAGCCGCCGGCGTGCTTCTGCGACTCGGAGCACGTGGCCAAAATCGCCGAAACCGCGGCGCTCTCGGTCGCATCGTCGTTGCCTGGCGCATCTCCAAATGAGCGTCAGGAGGACTGCCCCGAGTTAGCCAAGCCGGCTAAAGCCGACGATTGGCGCCCCAAGCGGCTGGTCCGCACCGTGCTCGCCAGCATCGCCGAGTCAAAGGTTTTCGGCAAGCAGATGGAGCGTGAGGCCAAGCGAAGGCGATTCTTCGAGGCTATGGCTAAGGCGTTCCTGGGGGATGGGCTGCCCTGGAACTGGTCGATTTGGAAGAAGCACTTCCCTAACTTCACGCCGATCCTGGATTTCATCCACGTGCTGAGCTACCTGTTCCTGGCCGCCAAGGCGGTTCACGACGCGTCTGAAGACGCGTGGAGCCAGTACCTCGTCTGGATGCGCGGTGCCTGGCAAGGGGACGTGGCGCAGGTGCTTGAGGAGCTGCGGGTCTGGCAAACCAAGCGCGGCCTTCCCGATAAGGATACGCCGGATAGTGACCCGCGGCAGATTCTGGTGACGACGATCAATTACCTGGAGAACAACCAAGACCGCATGAAGTACCCTGAATATCGCCGGGCCGGCCTTCCGGTGACGACGGCCTGGATGGAGTCGCTGGTCAAGGAGATGAACTACCGGGTCAAAGGAACGGAGATGTTCTGGAATGACCCTGACGGCGCCGAGGCGATCTTGCAAGTGCGGGCTGCATCACTCTGCGAGGATGAGCGTTTAGCCAAGCACATGCGCAGCCGAACGGGTTGCGCCTTCACACGTCGGCCTAAATCACCCAAACTCAATTGCGAAAAAATCAGAAGCTGACGTGCACCCTCGCCGATCATCGGCACTCAACGGCGGGGGCCTCTGGCGACTGATGCTCCGGGCTTTCAAGGCACGACAGCACAGCCCAGTTGCCTGAATTTTGCCAACTGCCGATGTTCGTTCTTTTTGCGTTTTTGCCGTGAAATTAGGGCAAAACGAGGCCCTTACTGAAAAAAAAGCGGGAAAATGGGGCTAAAATCGTGTTTTACCCCTGCTTTTGCTGGAGGTTTTCGGCATAATCGTCGAATACGATCACCAGGAGATTCGGTGAATCCGCCCCAATTTAGGGGGAAATGACCGACTGGTTCGTATCGTTCGTACCAGGCGAATCAGAAACCATTGTTAGGAGGGCTTAGAATCCATGGCCAAGAAAGCCGCAACAAGCGCCGCCGTTTCCAAGGCGGCCCCCACGTCCGGATCCACGGCGAAACCAGCGACAAAGGGCGAGGTTTACACCAAGCTGGCGACCAAGACCGGTCTTTCCAAAAAACAGGTTTCGACCGTCTTTGAATCACTGACCGAGCTGATCGGCAACGAGCTTGGGAAGAAGGGGCCCGGCATGTTCGTCGTTCCCGGCCTGCTCAAGCTGAAGGTGGTCCGCAAGCCGGCCACCAAGGCGAAGACCGGAATCAACCCGTTCACGAAGGAGCCAATGACCTATAAGGCCAAGCCCGCTCGCAACGTCGTCAAGGCTTTGCCGCTCAAGTCGCTGAAAGAAATGGTTTAAACGCACCATCCTTGCGTCTCGCCGTGATGGCGAGCTCATGGAAAATGCGGATCAACGGCGCCGGCCACCCAAGTCTCTTGGTTGTGGCCGGCGCCGTTCTGGTTTTTTGGAGATCGTCTCGCGCTCGTACGAACGGGGCCCGTGCCGCGATCTAAGTGGGACCACAACTATTAACGTAGGTCAGGCTTTCCAGCCTGACATTCTGTGCCATGAGGAAAAGCGTCAGGCCAGAAAGCCTGACCTACATCGCCCGACGACTTCCGCGGCTCCACTCAGCGGCGAACACTTTCGCGCGACCGATACCAGGCGATATAGCGGCGGATGCCTTCTTCAAACGGCGTGACCGGATCGTAGCCGAGCTCGCGCCTGGCTCGGTCAATAGCCGCACAGGTTTGCCTCACATCGCCGGGCTGATCTGGCAAGGCCTCGATGACGGCGGGCTTACCCAGTGCCTGGCCAATCGTCTCAATCATGTCCCAAAGCGCGATCGGGTTAGAGTGCCCCAAATTGTAAAGGTGATGACCATCGCAGCGCTCGATCGCGCGAACGATTCCGTCAACCAGGTCATCCACATAGGTATAATCGCGCTTCGTTGTTCCATCACCAAACATGGGCACGGGCCGCTCTTGATCGATCAATCGAGTAAACTTGGCGATGGCCAGATCGGGTCGATTGCGCGGGCCGAACGCGGTGAAAAACCGCAGGCCCGCGACGGGCAGACCGTACAGATGATGAAAGGTATGAGCCAGCAGCTCGCATGCCTTTTTCGTGGCGGCGTAAGGACTGACCGGCAGGTCGACAGAGTCGGTTTCTCGAAAGGGCCCGGCCGCCCTGTCGCCATACACGCTCGAGCTGCTCGCGTAGATAAACCGCGGTTGGGACGTGAGCAGACTGGCTGCCTCTAGCCAGACGACGGTCCCCATGACGTTGACATCGGTGTAACCGCGCGGATCGGCGATGCTAGGCCGGACGCCCGCCCGCGCCGCCAGGTGAACGATCGCGTCGGGGTGGTTCGCGCTCAACAGCGCATGGACACGCGCCGCGTCGCGAATATCAAGCTCAACCAGTCGGCACCGGGGGTTTGCGAGTGCCTGCGTCAGGTTGGCTTCCTTGGTGGCACGGTCGTAAAACGGGTCGAAGTTGTCAACCACGACGACTTCGCCTCCGTCAGCGAGCAGCCGGTCAACCAGATGTGAGCCAATGAAACCCGCTCCGCCGGTCACGATGGTTTTCATCGGGAAAATGCGAGCGCTTGTCGCGCTGGCTCCTGTTCCAAAAGGGCCGCTCGCGCGCACGCAACGGTGGCAGGTGACCGACCAGGCCTCAGCGGGGTACTTGCGATCATTCGGCGATCAATTCCCAGTGAAATGCCGCGGTCCTTCCATCGATCAAGAGTGCCACGCCGTCGCGGCCCGGTAGAGTCTCAAGCTTCACTTCGTCGATTCGCGCTCCCGTGTTGTCGAGGACGAAGGCCCGTGCTTTTCCTTTGTGCCGCCAGACGACCTTCGCGGTGACGGGTTCCTGAAGGAAGGGGGGCCGGCCCGGGTCGGCGACTTCGCGCTTCCAGCTATCCACCCAGCGGAACCCAGTCGGCTCGACGCGAGCGATGGCGGAGACCAGTAACCGCTTTGAGGTAGAGATCGGCTGGTCACCGATCGAGGTGGCGACCAGCACCGCGAATGGGTTTTCGGTCGTGAAGTCGAGGTGAGCGAACGAGGCTGGTTCGCGGCCGATCCAGCCGGCGATACCCTGAGTGTAGGGGGTGTCGAGTACCAGATAACCCCGAGCGGCGTCCCAGCGCGAGGTCGACCGGAACTTGGTTTTTCCGGATGGGCGGATGGGCGGTTTGGCGGGCCCGCGGTTGTTGTCGGGCCGCGTTTCAAAGCCGCGGAGGAACAGCGACGCCGCGTGCGGCCAAAGCGCATAGATGTGCGGACTACCGTTGACGACCTCGGCGATCTGGAAGATGTCTTCGCCGCCGACCGTTCCGACCGGCCCCTCGCCCCAGAGCAGGGGGAAAAGGAAGATCCCGCGGCGAACCAAGCCATCCCAATCACCCGCCAGCGCGGAATAAACGCCCAGGAGTTGATCGGCGGCCTCGTTTGGAAACGACCACGCCCCTTGGGTTTGGTTGCACCACATTCCCAGGACGTAAGGACGATCCGGCCGGCGCTTGATCGCGGCGTGAGCCCCGAGGCTGCCCTCCTGCCCGCTCCAGAGCAGCGAGCGTTTCTCGGGTGAGGCCCAGGGAAGCGGGCTCCAGAACAGCCGGTCGTCAATCAAGTCCAACCCCTTGGCGGCCTGAGCCGCGTTGAATTCCGGCTCGCGCCGCCAGTGCGCGACCCCCGCGATCGGCACGCGGACATTGTCGTTCCTGAGAGCATCGGCCATTTGCCGGGAGTGGGCTGACTCAACGGATTCCCAGAAACGCCGCCCAGGTCCTCCCGTTGCTTTCGCCGCCAACGACTGGAGTTCCTTGGCATAGGGCGCTGGCAGGGCGCCTGGGTTTTCGATCAAGTTAAACAGCGAGACCTCGCCCGCCAGCGTGACCCACGCCAGGACGGGATCATCGCGAAGCGCCAGGCCGGTTTCCGGGTTCACGTGCGTGAGCAAGGCGCGGGCCGATTCGAGCGCGAGGCCGCCAATTTTTGGGTCGAACTGAGCTGCGGGGCCGCCCCCCGGCGGCAGCATGCCAGGCACCGCGACACCGTCTTCGCTGCGGAAGCGCCGCTTCCCTTGCAGCTCGAGTGCCACATAAATGCCGCGAGCCTTGCAAGCGGCGATGAAGTGGTCAAGCCTGGAAAGGGCCTCAGTGTCGAACGCCTTGGTGTCGTCGCGACTGTCGTCAAAGAGACTACGATTCGGTCCATAGGCCGTGTCGAGGTCGGCCAGGCGCACCAAATTGATCCCCGAACGGGCGAGACGGTCGGCGAGGAGATCGGCCTGCTCGCGAGGCAGAAAAGCCGTGGGTGGAATCAATGAGGCGCCGAAGAACCGCGCTCGGTTGTTGTCCGCGAACGCGAGCCGGCCGTCCTTCGCGGTGACAAAGCCGCGTGCGCCGGCGGGCGTCGGCAGTAAGAACGAAACGTCAAGCGCGGTTTTGGCCACGATCGATCGGGAGGGGGGCACGGGCAGCCACTCGCCGGTCTCATCGGCAATGTGGTACGGAGTCCACGAGCCCGCCGCTGGATTAGGCGATGCCGAGACCTGAATGTCGTCCAAGCGGATCGAACCAACCGAGTCCAGTTTCTCGAATTGGAGAACCGCCCGGACAGCGCCGGGCGGCACGCGGACGCTGGCTTCGTCGATTTGCCATGGGTTACTGCCCGCCCAGGACAGGAAGTAGTCGCCTCGTTCGTGGCCGACGATCGGTTTGCCAAACTCATCAACAAAGAAAAACGCCGCCAGTGCACCCCCGAGCCGCGGAGGCCAGTGCAGCGGGTGGCGACGGAGACGTCGAGCGCCTGAAAGCCGTCGACCGGAAGAGCGACGCCGGTCATCAAACGGGACTTCGAGCGGCTTAGCTCGACGGCGGAGGACGAGCGATTACCGGGAAAGACACTGCGAGCGTCGCCCTCGGTGATCCAGGAAGCGGGGCTCGGATCGCCCAGCTCGAATCCGCTGTTCGTCACCAGATTCGTGGTGTCCTCGCCTCCGACGGGAATGAGGTCCACCGTGAAACCGTCGAAATCCAGGATGCCCGTCGCTCCCATCAGCCCCAGCGACATGATCGCGTCCTTTGTGCCCGGTGGAACCGGGATGCGCTTGGCGACCCGAGTCCACCGGTCGCGCACCGTGTGAGTCCACGGGCCGAGTTTTCCTCGGGTGAGATGGCGAAGCTCCGCCCAGGAAGTCAATCATCAATCCCGGCTCGTCCCCCTCGCGCTCACCGACGCCGCTGATGTTCTGGCGGATCCAGAAGCCAAGGATCAGGGCCTCGGTCTTGCTGCCGTCGACACCGAAGGCACGGCTCAGCCGCGCCGGCCTCCCAGGCTGCGTACATTCGGAAACGAACGAAGTGCGGGCCGGCCGCCCCCCCCTCGGTCATCCATTTGATATCGCGCACGTTGTACCAGCCATCCGGTATGCCGTCTTTATTTTTGTCGGTCTCCAAATCGTCGACCGGCGGCGGCCCGGGACGAACGATGAGCTCTTCTTGAGCGAAACATAATCGCCACTCGATCACGCTTGGGCTTGCCAGCGCAACCGAAACGAACAGGGCCAATGCAAAACGCTGAACCGACCTCGTCACGACGACTCCTTGGCGAATAGCCTTTCTCGAGCCGGAACGGAATCCATCTTTCCCGGTGATCATTCTTGTCAGGGTTCTTCCTGCCGGGAAGCCTTCTTGGAACGATCCGCCGCTCGTCTGGCGGCGGCCGCCTCTTCCTGATCGCGGCCCGTCATCGGCACAAACAATGTCGGTTTGAGCTCGCGATCGACGCGCTTGCCGTCTTTCTTGACAATCAGGTGGACAACCTGGTTGAAGCGGTCGCCGATCGGGATCACCATTCGTCCTCCTTCTTTGAGCTGGTCGAACAATGGTTGAGGGACCTTGGTGGGAGCACACGTGACGATGATCGCGTCGAAAGGGGCCGCCTCGGGCCAGCCGACGTAACCATCGCCAACGCGCGTGTGAATGTTCGTGTAGCCAAGGTCTTTGTGAACTTGGGTCGCTCGCTGGGAGAGCGGTGCGTGGATCTCGACGGAATAGACGTCCTTGACGAGCCGTGACAGAATCGCCGATTGGTAGCCTGAACCTGTACCAACCTCGTAGACGCGATCGGTCGGCTTGGGGTCGAGCACTTCCGTCATGAAGGCAACGTCGTACGGCGGAGTAATCGTTTGGCCTTCGCCGATCGGGATCGATTCATCGTCGTAGGCCTGGCGCTGGGTCTTGGGCGGGAGGAAGCGGTGGCGGGGTACCGTGCGAAACGCCTCGAGGACCCGCGGATTCTTCAGCCCGCGCTCGATTAAGTGACGTTGAACCATGCGGTTACGGGCGGCTGCGGTCGGGTCGTTGCTCGCGGCGGGTACCTTGGCAGTTGGGGTTTCAGAAGCTTTGTCTTGCGCTGACGAAAGGGTAACCGGCACGAGAGTCGCGGCGAAAACCACGCACACACTTATTTTGATCAGGAATCGCGCGGGCATGACAGGCTCCCGGTGGAAAAACAGCATGGTTCAAAAACGTCCGTTTTCGCGTAATCGGATTCTAGAACGGGCATGGATGGTTCAAAAGGGTCCGCTTCGTTTACCTGTGCCTTCCTGATTTTCGGGGCGACGCGCCTCGAGGATGGCTCACCGCGTTTAACTTTCAAGCGCCCTCGACTTCCGTGAGTGGAAGCGACTTGCCACTGGTCCGCCTCGTCTGGATCATGCGCCAAAACTCTTCCGAGCCGGCCAACGCGACGTCCTCCGCGTCGTAATCTTCGATCCCGACAAGGACCGCGCACGGCTTGCCGCGCTCGAAATCACGATCCGTTCGCTCTGGCGGCGGGTGAGGATCGGATCAAGGTTTTGTTGGAGATCTTTTTCTGAGACGTTGCTCATACAATATCCTCCGTTCGCTGCTCGGCTTGCTTGCGCCGGACCGCACGAATGTGCACAATTTTTTCCTCGTCCGCCACATCGTCGAAGACTCGCAAATCACCCACTCGAATTTCCCAGACGGGCAATTCGTATTCAAAGGATGGAGTCAGATCGATGAGACACTTGCGTCGCCGCGTCGGCAAGCCGGGCTGATCAGCGAGTTGTTCGCGAATAGCGGCGAGAACTCGCGCCGTTGGTCGAAGGCCCGGAGCGACTCCAATTCTTCGACGGCCAGCTCGTGGACGACAATCTCATACGCCATCGCAACATCATACACCGGCTCACGGGCGACCAGCGAGATAGTCCGGCTCCGTTGAGATTGGTGAAATAGGTTTGGTCATTGGAGCGAAAGCAGTTATAATCATTATGCGTTCGGGGCCGTAGGATACAAAGCGAGCTTGTGTTTCCTCAATGGCCTGGAGAATATAGCGATGATCGTTCCGGTAAGGTCGGTGCATTGCCTTTTGGCTCTCTGTTGGGTCGTTCTGGCCCCGCCGGGCTCCCGAGCCGAGCCGGTTGTGCTGGAAGGCAAGATCGTGACCCTCGCGGAAGCCTTGGCGGCGCGAGATCTCAAAATCAAGGCCGACTCGGAGCCGATCGCCAAGCAGGTCGTTCTGCTGGCCGAAGATGGTACCATCTTTCCCCTCCTATCCGACGACTCGAGCCGCGCGCTGTTTCTGGATAAACGGTTGCGCAATTGTCGAAGCGAGATTCACGGACGACGGTTCGCCGGCGTGCCCTATCTCCAGGTTGTCTCTTTCAGGGTCGAGCGTGAAGGCCGGCTGCGGAGTCCGGAGTATCATTGCGACGTCTGCGCGATCAGCGTCCTCTACCCGCAGACTTGCCCATGCTGTCAAGGTCCCATGGAGCTACGCATGCGGCCGGATGAGCCCGGGCCCCAGTGACCGGCCCGGACAACGACGAGGTCAATCGGATGCGAATTAAATGGATCAAACGACTGTGACAGCGACTTCTCCGAATGATGGCGACGGACTCCGGCGCCAGGAGGGTTTTTGACCATGTCCGCCGCGGAATGCGCTAATCTCTTGCTCGAGTTGGTGGCTGGGGTCGCCGTAGTTTCGACGCTGATCGGAATCATTTGCGTATTCTGGGTGACGCGGGCCCGTCGCTGCTCGATCGACTACACGCCGCCGGTCACCATTTTCAAACCCCTTAAGGGGCTCGACGAGGAGCTCGAGCTGAATCTACGCAGCTTTTTTGAGCTCGACTACCCGTGTTATCAGCTTCTCTTCTGCGTGGCCGAGCCGGACGATCCCGCCATCGAGATCGTTCAAAAATTGCGGCGCGAGTTTCCGGGCCAAGACTCTGAGCTTGTCGTCGGATGTCCGGCGTTCGGGCTTAATCCCAAGGTCGAAAGCCTGGCCGCGATGGAACGCCATCGCAAGCACGACGTGATCTTGATCAGTGATTCCAACGTGCGCGCGCGGCCTTCCTATTTGCGCGAGACGGTCTGCTACCTTGCCGAGCCGGGGGTCGGGTTGGTCAGCAACTTGTTCGCCGGTGTTGGCGAAGTACACGCCAGCGCCATTCTCGAGAACTTGCAGTTGAACGGGTTTATCGCCGGCGGCGTGGCCGGCGCGGCCGTTTGCGGCGCGACCTGCGTTGTGGGCAAGT
This sequence comes from uncultured Isosphaeraceae bacterium, assembly GCA_963829765.1. Lineage (GTDB taxonomy): Bacteria > Planctomycetota > Planctomycetia > Isosphaerales > Isosphaeraceae > CAWFRS01. The sequence goes on from CAWHKI010000163.1 coordinate 15,347, forward strand.
CGATGTTGATGCGCGTTCCCGCTCTCGAAGCCATCGGTGGTTTCGCCGCCATGCGCAACGTTCTTGCCGAAGATCAGGTGATCGGCGTCCGTTTGCGCAAGGCCGGCTATTCGATCCGCCTGAGCCATCACGTCGTCGAAAACATCAACCGGCAGCGAAGCTTCCGGTGGTTTCTGAACCGCCACTCGCGGTGGTACAAGATCCGCCGCCAAATGGCTTTGCCAGCATTCGTGTTTGAGCCGGCGGCAAACCTGACCACGGTCGGACTGGTATGGGCTTTCTCGGGTGATTCGGGGCTCGCGTGGGGGGGCCTGCTGTTCTTGGTCGGGCTGGGAATGGTGCGCGACGCGGTCCAGACGCGCCGGCTGCGCGGGTCGTTTCCCAACCCGAGGCACCTGCTGTACAGCCCCGTGAAAGACATTTTCATGTTGCCCCTTTGGTTCGACGCCATCATGAACCGACGCGTTCAGTGGCGCGGCCATCGGTTCCTGATAGGCCGAATGACCCGGCTCCGCCTGGCCCGCGTTCCCCGTCATGTTCGACGGCGTGTATGGCGCGTCAGCAAGTTTCGGGCGCGGAATTCATAGGGGCACTTGCGGAAGTCGAGCGGGCCATCGCGGAGTCCCAGTCGTGAAAGACAGCGTGAGGTATGTGAAGCTTATCGAGTGGTCCGATGAAGATGGTTGCTTCGTCGGTCAATGTCCCGGCCTGATCGGTCCCTGCTGCCACGGCGATCAAGATGATGCGGTGTACGCTGAGTTATGCCGAATCGTGGACGATTGGATCGAAATCATCAAAGGACGCGGCGAGCCGTTGCCCCCACCGACTGCGGGCAGGAATCTCGTGGAGAGGATCTTGGCGCAAGTGAATGGTTCGTAACATAGAATGGGCCCCTTTAAGATTGAGGTCCCTTGATGGAACAGAAGACCGGTACATCGGAATCCGATGTTGTTGGTTCAAGATTTACTCGCTCCTTGTTCGCTTCCCCTTGCCGCCAGGTCACGCGCTGCCGCGGCGGCCGACACGTCCCTCTCTTCGGGCTTTTCCATTCTCCAGCCCAACTCGCCGTCTTCCTCGTCATTCTTATCGTTGGACCACTTGCCGGTTCCGCCTCGTCGGCCGACACGCTTGAGCGAATTCGCCAGTCCGGCCGCCTGCGTTACGGCAGTGACATGGAAGGGGGCGGCCCCTATGCTTTCCCCGATCCCCAATCGGCTCGGGGCGTGACCGGCTTTGAAGTCGAATTGATGGACCGTCTCGCGCGAGACCTGGGCGTGACCGCCGAGTTTTCCCAGGGCCAGTGGGACAAGCTGCTTCAGGTCCTCGACGCCGGTCGCGTCGACGTCGTGTGCAACGGCTATGAATGGTCCGAAACGCGAGCTCGGGATTATCTGGCGACGCGCCCTTACTACGTTTATCAGCTCCAATTGATGGCTCGCCGCGGCAGCTCGATCCGTTCGTGGGGCGATCTCAACCACCCGAAGCCGAGGGGAGGGCGCTGGACCATCGGGGTGCTCGTCGCGTCGGCGGCCGATACCTTCGCGTCCGAGCAAGGCGGTTCTCACATCGAAGTCGTCCGATTCGACGGGGCGACCGACGCCATGACGGCCGTTCAAAACGGCCAGTACGACGCGACCCTTCAGGACCTGCCGGCGGCGCGTTTTTATCGCGAGCGATTTCCGGGACTTGAGCCGGTTGGCCCTCCCGAGTCGCACGGCTATTACGTTTTCTACGTTCGCAAGGAAGATGGCCCGCTGCGAGACGCACTCGATGCCGGCCTATCCCGGCTGATCGCGTCAGGCGAGCTACGGCGGATCTACGAAAAGTATGGGATCTGGACCGACGCCCAGACGGAGCTGACGACCACTCAAGGACCGCTGGCCTTCGTGACCGGCCGACGCAACAAGAGCGGCTGGGCACTTTTGGGCCAGTATCAGTCGCGGCTGTTCGACGCCGCGTTCGTCACGATCGCGCTTTCGGTCACCTCAATGCCTTTGGCCATGGCGATCGGACTGTTCGTCGCCTTAGGCAGGCTCTATGGGCCCTGGGCCCTGCGCTGGGTGCTGTCGGTTTACGTTGAGCTGATCCGTGGCACGCCGCTGATGCTTCAGCTTTTCGTCCTTTTCTATCTACTCAGGCTACCGCCGTGGGCCGCGGGCATCTCGGGGTTAGCCATCAACTATTCGGCTTACGAGGCAGAGATCTACCGCGCGGGCCTACAAGCCATTCCGCCGGGCCAAATGGAAGCCGCTCTGGCCCTGGGGATGTCGCGGGCGACGGCGCTTAAACGCATCATTGTTCCCCAGGCCGTCCGGATTGTGATTCCGCCGGTGACGAACGACTTCATCGCCCTGTTTAAAGACACGTCGATCTGTTCGGTCATCACGCTCGTCGAACTGACGAAGCAGTATTCCATCCTCGCCAATAGCACGGGGGGAGCGATCGAGTTCGCGCTGGCCGTGGCCGCGATCTATATGATGATGAGCGTTCCGCTCTCGTGGTTGTCTCGCTGGTCCGAGCGTAGGCTGGCGGCAGGGAATAGGAAGGGAGGGTCGCTGGCATGATCGAAGTCGTGGACCTTGTCAAATGGCATGGCGAGATCGAAGTGCTGCGCGGCGTGAACCTGGCGGTTTCACGGGGCGAAGTTGCCGCGATCATCGGGCCTTCGGGCAGCGGTAAGAGCACATTTCTCCGCTGTTTGAACGGGCTGGAAAAATTTCAGTCCGGCTGTGTGACCCTGGACGGACTGCGAATCGACGCCAGCGCGCGATCGGCGGATTGGGCGAGCATTCATCGCCAAGTTTGCCGCCGGGTCGGTATGGTGTTTCAGGGCTTCAACCTCTTCGCGCACCAGACTGCGCTCCAGAACGTCATGGAAGGGCCGGTCTCCGTTCTGAAGCTCAAGGCGGCGGAGGCCGAACAACGAGCGCGCCGGCTGCTTGAGCGGGTCGGGATGTCGGACCGCCTGCACGCGATGCCGCGTGAGCTCTCGGGGGGTCAGCAGCAGCGAGTGGCGATTGCGCGGGCCCTGGCGATGGAACCTCAGGCGATGCTCTTTGACGAGCCGACCAGTGCGCTTGACCCGCGGATGACGGCCGAGGTGCTCGCCGTCATGACCGACCTGGCCGCCGACGGCCTCACCATGCTCGTGGTCACTCACGCCATGCAGTTCGCCCGGCGAGTCGCTCACTGCGTCCATGTCTTCAATGACGGCCGGGTGATCGAATCGGGACCTCCCGGGCAGATCTTCGATGATCCGCGCCAGGAGGCCACCAAGAGCCTGCTGTCTTCCGTGCAGGCGGCGTGACGCTCGGTTTGGCGGCCTAAGAGCAATACCGTTGAAATAGCGATAAACGGAAGGCAAGCAAGGGATTGGTTCTCGTTCCCACGCGGGAGCGTGGGAACCAGACACCTACGTCCGTATTTCCGCGGTCTTACTTACTCCGGTTTCGATCCCGCGGCAATCGCAAGCGCGACCCAGGCGATCAGCATAAGCACTCCCCCGAAAGGCGTGATCATGCCCAGCCATTTCATGCCCGTGCCGGCCAGCACATAGAGGCTGCCCGAAAAGATCAGCGAGCCCAATAAGAACGACCATCCGGCCACCTGGAGAGCCGTTCCATCTCGGCCGTTCGCGGCCAGCAATCCGACCGCCAGAATCGCCAGGGCGCAGTAGGCATGATAGTGCGAGGCCGTCTGGTAAATCGCTTCGGGCCACTCGGTTGAGAGAGGGCCAAACTGCTCGCCCAGAGTTTTGAATTGTTCCTTAAGCCCGTGCGCGCCAAAAGCGCCAATGGCCACGGCCAAAAACCCCCAAATCGCACCGACACGTATCCAAAATGTTGTGGTCATCTCTTCTTCTTCCAGAAACCCGAATCGAGCGAACCCGCCTCGGAAAACGTTGATTGGTCATCAGATCACGATTTCGCTGATCGAAGGCCCCCGTACATGCGGCATGACGATCGCACGCGATTCCGCCGCCAAGAACAGCGAGCCGGTGACGCAGATGAGCTCTTGCGGCGAGGTCGCCCGCCGCGCCATTTCGAGCGCATCGGCCGGGTCGGCGGCCAGGAAGACGGTCTGTCCGCTCAGCGCCAAGACCGCCGCCGCGATTTCCTCTGGGTCGGTGGCTCGCGGGTTTTCCACATAGCGCGTCGCAATGATCATATCAAAGTGGGGGAGCAGGCGCGGAGCTGCGCGTGCAAATCTTTGTCTCGACTCGTGCCAAAGACGAGCGTTCGCCGCGTGCGGGGAAAGCAGGTCAGGAGCGTATCGGCGAGCGCGGCGGCCGAAGCCGCGTTGTGTGCGCCGTCGATCACGAGCCACGGATTTTCCCCCACGACCTCAACGCGAGCCGGCCAACGCAACGAGGCGAACCCGCGCACAACGTCGTCGCGATTGACCGCCAGGCTCGTATCGACCTCGGCCAGCATATCCAGGCCGGCAAGCGCGACCGCGGCGTTGTGCGCCTGGTGCCGTCCCAAGAGCGGCAAGATCAGACGCCCCCAGTCGGTCCGCCAGGTCCGCGCCTCAACGAGACAGGGCGTCGGCCGAATCAAAGGAGGGACGGGTGCGACGAACTCATACCGGAAATCGGCACCGAGCTCGCGAAAGGGGCATCCGCGCTTGAGAGCGACACGGCGGATGGCGTCGCGGGCCTCGCCCTCGCTTATCCCGCTAACCACGGGCCGGCCGCGCTTGCAGATGCCGGCTTTCTCGGTCGCGATCGCCGCCAGAGTGTTGCCCAGTTGACGGGTGTGATCGAACGAGATGCTGGTGATCATCGAGACCGTCGGATGAACCACGTTCGTAGAGTCGAGCCGGCCGCCCATGCCGACCTCCAATACGACCGCCCCGACACCCTCGCGGGCAAAGTGCACGAGCCCCATCGCGGTGGTGATCTCGAAGAAGGTTGATCCCCGCTCGCGATGGCGGGGCTCATCCCGCTCTAGTTGCTCGACGGCCTCCCTCACGTGGTCGACCAGCGCCGACAGCTCTGCGCTTGTGGCCGGTTTTCCATCGACCAGGAACCGCTCCTCCAAGCGATGGAGATGCGGTGAGGAATAAAACCCAGTGCGCACGCCCGAGGCGGTGAGCGCCGCGGCGAGCATCGCCGCCGTCGAACCTTTCCCCTTGGTTCCCGCGATGTGGATGATCTTCAGGCCGGAATGGGGATCACCGAGCCGGCGAAGCAGGCGCCTCATCCGGCTGAGCCGCAGCTCCCTGGGGGCCCTGGGCATCCCCCGGCGCTCGTAATTCAGCCGGCTGTAAAGGTAGTCGAGTCGCTCTTGATCGTTGTTTCCCATAGCGGTCGGTGGTGCTCGACTCCTTGCGGCTCGCGGCGATTGCTCGATGTTTACGGCGACGCTGATTTTCGCGGGACGAAGGCCTCTTGGAAACCCAAAAAAACCGCCTCGCCGCAGCCTCAAGCGATCATCCCTGGCCCGGTCCGGTGGATGCTGTCGAGGTGGGCCGCATGATCTGCTCTACTCGGTCCGGGAGAGAATTGAGCGAGATGTCTTTCGTCCAGTAATCCACGACGCCAAGCGCAAACCCCTCCAGTCGGGTGTCGGCATCGGTATGGTGCGAAAGAACCACGACCTTGAGCTGCACCGCTTCGGGTGCGGTCGCCAAGCATTCGAGTACCTCCAGGCCATTCAAAACCGGCATCCAGATATCGAGCAGCAACAGGTCGGGCGAATGCTCCCGAACCAGGGCCACCGCCCGAGCGCCGTCTTCTGCTTCCCACACGACATGGCCGGCTTGTCGCAAGGTCTGCGCGTAAATCAGCCGCAAGTCTGGATCGTCCTCAGCCAGCACGATGTTCGCCACCACGCTTGCACTCCAGTCGCCGCCCGACAGCAGGCGTAGTCGTCATCATCCTAAACGATTTGGACTCGGCACAAACCCGGTTCGCAGCTATTCTTCCCAGCATAACCCGGACCTTAAACAATTCGCCATGCCAGTCGACTGCCGCGACCTGGCTTGACTCGACCAGGTAACTCGTTACGCTTGCAGGATGTGCGGGCCCTTTTTGCCAACGGCCTGTCGTGATTGATCCGGTCTGAATTCCCGGATATCGGTGCTCTTGCGCTGCCGTTTACCTAGGGGAACAGGTGAATCTCAAGTCAGGGAGGACCTCGACATGACGCATGACTTGATTCGGCGCGTGGAGAAGTTGGGCAGTCCGCGCATGATGGTCGTGGGCGACTTGATTCTCGACCGTTATATCTGGGGTTACGCCGAACGGATCAGCCAGGAGGCTCCCGTACCGCTTTTGCGGGCCGATCAACGCGAGCACCGACTCGGGGGCGCGGCGAGTGTGGCGACGATGTTGCGGGCGCTGGGGGCCGAGGTCCGTTTGATTGGCGGAGTCGGTGCCGACCCGGAAGCCGCCTTAGTTCGGCGGATACTCGAAGAACACAATATCGACGACCGATGGGTGATTGCTCTCGATGATCGGCCGACAACTTTGAAGGAACGATACATTGGCCGGGCCCAAGACCGGCATCCGCAGCAGATGATCCGCGTCGACTACGAGACGCGTGATCCGATCCCGGCGCTGGCGGAAGCTCGTCTGGTCGCCGAGCTTCCGACCGCGACGCGATGGGCTGACGTGGTCTTGATCTCAGACTACGGCAAAGGCGTTTGCACGCCGAGTTTCCTCCGCGCGGTCATCGATTCAGCACGGTCGAGCGCTGTCAAGGTGCTAGCCGACCCGATCCGATCGTCGGATTACACGCGATATCACGGGGTGCACTGCATGACACCCAATCGCCTCGAGGCCCAGCTCGCGACAGGCCTGGTCATCTCGAAACCGGAAGATGCACTCGAAATCGGCCGGAAACTCGTCGACACACTGGGCATGGAAGCCGTGCTCGTCACGCTCGACCGGGACGGCATGGCCTTGGTTCGCGCCGATGGACGAGCCGAGCTGCTGCCCACCCGCCCGCGCCAGGTCTACGACATCACCGGGGCAGGGGACATGGTGCTTTCGGTTGTCGGCCTGTGTCTCGCGGCCGGCGCCGGCTACGATGAAGCCGCCGAGCTGGGGAATATTGCGGGGGGCTCGAGGTCGAGAAGTTCGGGGTCGCGCTCCTGAAACGAGAGGAAATCATCCGCGACCTGGTCGACCACAATCATCCCGAAGACTCCAAGATCTTTGACCGGAGCTCTCTGCTTGCCGAGGTTGACCGGAGGCGCCTCGCCGGCCGTAAAATCGTCTTCACGAATGGCTGCTTCGATCTGCTGCATCCGGGCCATGTGCGACTGTTGCGCGAGGCGGCCAAACTGGGAGATTTCCTGGTCGTCGGCCTGAACTCCGACGCCAGCCTTCGCCGCTTGAAAGGGCCGACCCGTCCCATCAACCCCGCCGAGGCGCGAGCCGAGGTGCTGAGGCGCTCAAGGTTGTCGACATGGTCACGATCTTTGACGAAGACACCCCCTTGGAACTGATCAAGGCGATTCGCCCCGACGTCCTTGTCAAGGGAGGCGATTACCGGCCCGACGAAGTCGTCGGCCGTACGGAGGTCGAGGAGGCCGGCGGCCGCCTGGTGCTCGTCCCCCTGGCCGAAGGCCATTCGACCACCACCGTGCTCCGCCGCGCTTCCGAGCGCGCGGTCACTCCCCACCGTAATGAATCAGCTCATGCTCCGCACCTCACTCGCATTCCAGCGACGAAACCGGCCGCCATCGAACCAGGGAAAATGGGATAAGACACCCCGCAAAAAGACGTACACCCGTGGCCGAGCAGGTGTAGGACATATCGACAATTCGTCTTACGGTGAATTCGCACCCACGAGCCGGCTAAAGCGGGAAAATCGGATTGATTTACGAATCTTGCTCAGCCAGTTCGCGGAGGAATTCAAGTGCTTCGTCAAGGTCACAAACGGCTGCGCCGCGAACGCGGCCGCGGCGATCCAGCTCGTGCAGCAACATCAGGTCGTCGTAGTACTCAGATGAATGAATTCTAGCCCGCGCTTTCGCGCCGAGCGTGCCCGCGCGGAGGGCCTGCGCCTCCATGTGGTGGGCGATCAGCCACTCGGTGCGAGCGGTAATCGAGCCTTCCAGTGCCTGCAATGCCGCGACGACGTGGTCGGAAGGGTCGATGGCCTTGCCGACGTCGTGCAATAAGGCGGCCAGCAGAAACTCTTCGTCGTAGGACCGTTCTTCTCGCGCCAGCTCGAAGACCTGCAAACTGTGGTAGAGGGCGTCCCCTTCCGGATGATACTTGGGATTCTGCTTGACCCCTTCGAGTGGCTCCAAAAGCATCCGAAAGAGCAGATACGGGTCAAGCTGGTCTTCGATCCGGTCGACCTCGGCTTCGAGGTCGAGGCCCGGATGCTCCGCGCGCAGCAGCCCCTCCAGCTCCGCGATCGAGGCCCGCTCGATCGCCTTGCCCGTGATCGAGCTCTTGAACACGTAGTGAACCTTGTCTTCGGGATAGAGCGTTAGCTCGAAATTGTGGCCGTCGTGCAGGTGGATATGAGTGAAGGTGCGTTCTTCACCGTACTTGATGATTCGCTTGTGCTCGACATCGTATTGCAGGCCCAGCTCGTCGAGCGTGTCGGTCACCAGGGCCAGGCTATCGCAGAAAATGTGGATATCAATGTCCGAGCCCTTGCGCACGTGCCCCGTTCGCACGCTGCCGATCAGCCGGGGCCTGAATCGCGCGAGCTGCCGCATCATCCGCAGCGCATCCAACCGCATATCACGCAGCGTTTCGAGGCGCTTTGGTCCCTCGTGGATGCGGGCCATCGCCTGGATTTGGTCGCGAATGTCCTTGTTGCTGGGAAGGTCGCCCGGCCGATGCCGATATTCGACGCCAAGCTGCGCGCGGCCTTGCGCTTGGCGGTGAAGTATTCGGTTTCGGTCCGGTGATACATCATCTGGGCAGCCAGAAAAGCAATCTGGCGCCGAATGCGATCGTCGGCCATGGGAAAAGGTGCGCCGATTTCAGCCCATCAAGGCGGCGCTGGGCAACTCAGGCCAGGTGGAATGCCACGAAAAGTCTCTGTTTTCAAACCATCGTCCGTCGGGCGGCTCATCTTGACCATTGAACCTTAGCTGCGCGGCTGTGCCAGGTCAAGGGGAGGACTGCATTGCACGTCGTGGCTTCCCTGCCCATCCGTCTTAATTACGGTTTCCTTCCCAAAGCACTAGCCAATGACCGAATGCGCGTTAGGATTAGAGATAGGGTCATGACGCCTCCTCGGAATCTCGTAAAGGGGGGGCGTTTCACAACCGATGAATCACGACGTGTTCGCGATTGGCTGGATGCATTGAGCCGAGAGGCCCATCTTACTTTTATCGTGTAGACGGGCGTGGTTGCGTCTGACAATTACTTTCCATAGGCCATGTTTAGATCGGAGGCCGATGATGCGTTCACGTATTTACAGTCTCGCGACAGGTGCGTTCATGCTAGCGATCGTGCTGGTCGTTGCTACGGAGCCGGTCCCCGCACAAGGCGTTTCGGCAAACCCGCCAACGGCCCGTGCGTGGTCTGGATACCAACCTGGCAGCGGTTCGACTCACTACGCGCCCGGATATGGGTGGGTCGAAACGCGGTCGGTCCAACCTCGGGCGGCTGGTTCACCTGAAAGAGTTGTTGTAAGGGACTATCAATCACAGGGTGGGTGGTCCGGTTACGCGCCCGCAGCGGCATGGGCGGAATACCGGCCGGCAGTCGCGGTAGAAGGTTACGTACGAAAAGACGGACATCACACGATTAATATGAACCATGCGCACGTGCCAGGTCCCAGCCCGTACGCCGACGGCGCTCCCCACAGTTACTACGAATACGGCACGGGACGTCCGGTGGCGCTGGCCAAGCCTTGGCTACCGGGCGCACCGTGACTCGACACTCGCGAATGCTAAAACGCTGAGGGCCTATTTGGTTTCTGGGGTCGGTTCGACGGACCGGATGATGCGTCCCTCCGCGTCGAACAGCCCCACGGCGGAGGTGGCATCTGGACGAAGCGCCATGGCTGCGCAGCGTACCCGCATCGTCATAGACGTTCACCCCTGAGGTTCCATCGCGCCCGGCATCGAGCGACGCCCGAACTTTCCCCTTTGTTCCGAAAAGTCCAACACCTGGCGTGCCGTCAGGGCGGAGGGCCACGGCCGCGCAGCGTGCCTGAAGCGTCGTGAAGGTTCAGGCCGGCCTCTCCTTCGGTGCTCATGTCCAGTGAGAGGCGTACCTGACCGCTCTTATCGAGTAGGTTGAGGCCGGGCGTGCCGTCCGGGCGCACCGTCCAGGATGCGCGGCACTTGACCGTTGTCATCGCGGAGGACGAATTCTCTGGCCTCGATCGTTGCCAGCTTATCCTTCGCGGCACCCATCGCGCCAAGGGTTAGGCCGCATCCGGCCAACCCAATCGCCCACCGCTTCCACCGCCTCGAATGCCGTTGATGCTCGCGGCAACTCTGCTCGAGTGCCTCTAACCGACGTTGAACGTCGCAGACTTCCAACTCCGACATGTTGTGCTCCAAAGCGTCACGGGGTCTTGAGAGGATGACTCTGATCGCGCTCTCGTGAGCAATCTCTGCGCCAAAGCCCGTTGCCGCGAGTAACGAGATGAATTAAGTCTCTATTGCAACGATAGTTATCGCCGTTTTTTTTTGCTTTGTCAGCCACGGCCCAGATTGTCTCGTTGTTGACTCGTCGGGCAGATTGCACGCAGAGTAGGCAGAGAGTGCCTGGCCAAAGTTTCCGAAAATTGGGCTTCGACTGAAAAGTTCAGGCGAATCTCCGGTTGACCGGGCCGGTTTGCGAATGTGACGTCCTGATACGCCGCCCCGGCAAGCAGCGTTGGCATGCATCCTCTCTGCTCGTTTGGCCTCCCCGTGCCTGTCAGAGAGTGCACCCAAGATTGAACCATTCCGGATTTGAAGAAGGTTGCCCTTCCTGTCCGGTCTCGGCCTCAAGCGTCGTGCGGCCAACGTCTGATAATGAACGTTATGTTTCATTGGGCACCGTGGCTCCGCGCAATGCCGGACGACGATTCCGCGGCGCTTTGTCCGCTTGATATCATGCGGGTTGACCAAATCTGGGTCGAGTTGGGCCATGCACGCTCCCCCCGTGTGCGCGCCGTGGCGGCGGTTGCAGGAGGCCCGTATAATCGAGCTCGGGTCGCAGTTGTGCGACGGCTTTGTTATGCAGGCATCCGTATGAATACGCTCGCGATCCAAAAACTCCGGACGAAGCTCGCCGCTGATAAAGCGGTGTACGGACTGTGGGTGACGCTGGAATCGGCCAGCGTGACCGAGATGGCGGTTGCGCCTCGGACTGGACTGGGTCGTGATCGACGCCGAGCACGGGCAGCTTGACTGGAAAGAAATTGTGGATCATCTCCGGGCGGTGGTCCGTAGCGAAACCGTGGCCTTGGTGCGCATCGCGGAGTTGAATCGCGGCCTGATCAAGCGAGCTCTCGACATCGGGGCCGACGGGGTGGTCGTGCCCTGGATAGAGACGGAGGACCAGCTTCGTAAGGCCGTCTCTTTTGCTCGTTATCCTGAGGAAGGGTGCCGAGGCATCGGTGGCGAACGAGCGACGGCGTGGGGCGAATGCCTTCTCGAGCACACGGCCGAAGCCAACGAGCACGTCCTTGTCGTGCCGATAATCGAGTCGGTCCAGGCTGTCTCGGCCGTCCCACGGATGTGCGGCGTGGACGGGGTGGATGTTTTTTTCTTCGGGCCGGCCGATTTCTCGTCGACCGCCGGGTTTCGCGGCCAGTGGGAAGGACCGGGCGTGGCCCGTCAGATTCTGGAGATGAACGACACGATCGTCCGGGCCGGCAAGCATTGTGGGGTCGTGGCGACCGGCCCGGTCAATCTTGCCGAACGCTTCGCACAGGGCTTCCGGATGCTCGCACTCGGGCTCGACGGCGGGCTATTACTGCGATCGCTTCACGAATCTCTGGCCGCGGTCGGCCGTGATCGGAAGATCCGGTCAGGGTTTCGCGTTGAGGATGACGATACGGCCCGATGAGCAAGGTTTTCTTGAGCCTCTTGGTCATCTCGTCAAAAACATCGTCTTCCTGGGCACTTCAAGGGCCCCGTTTTTTGCTCTTGCTGGTTTTTCTCGACCGCTTCTTGACGGGTTCGGGTGGTTTCATCACCGAGGCAAGCAGCTCGGCCAGCCGCGCACCGGCTGGACACGGGCATTGGGCGAGCTCGGCCATTTCGGCGAAGCTCAACTGCGGATCGGGAAAAGGGAGACGGCCCTCCGCCTCGCTGGCGGTCTCCACCAGGTGGTACAGCTTGAGATTGTAGCGGATCTTCACGGCACACCGATTCAGCAGGTCGAGCTCGCGGTAAAACGTTCGCAAACCAATTTTTAAATCCGCCAAGATCGCGCTGCGGGCCCGGGGCTTTTCGGCTAAAAAGCGGACCAGGCGATGAAGCCGGGCTGCGCGCGGCAAGGTGATGTGGACCGACGGGCGTCGTTTCGGATTCCCGGGATTGATCATGGGGCGCGATCCTTCCGTTTGCGAGGAATTTATCAATTCTAGCGGTTTGCTCAAGAATTCCGAAGATCCTGCCGATCATCGATCAAAGCGGGCGGTGTTTCCGCTATCGATCCGCATTCTTGGGTGGTCGCATTTTACAATGAATGGGTTCAAGCGAATTTGCAAGGGAAATGATCCCGACTCGGGCCATCCATGGACGGAGAGGCAACGCAAATTGAAGTCAAGATTGACATTCAAGCGTTGCACGGCGTTCAACGGCGGCCTGGCCTCGCGGGAAAGGGGTATCTGATCCATGTGGAAGCGGAAACCAAGACCACCGATGCGGTTGGTTCGGCCGATGGCCGAAAGCCTCGAGACGCGTCAACTTCTCTCTATTGTCACGCCACCCGGCTCTTCTGATCTCACGCAGGTGGTGAAGGGAACCGATCCTGATGGCGCTCAGTGGACCTTGAAATTGTACGGGCCGGGGGCGATCAGCGTCGTGGGTACAGATGGTGACACGTTCACGTCGTCTACCCAAAGTCTGCAAGAATCGATCCTCACGATCACGGTCTCGGGCTCGATCAGCACGGAAACCCGTCTGGTCGGCACCGTCAAACCGGGCCCGAGCGGCGATACGAACGTGTACTTTGAAAACCTCAATGTGACGGCCACAGGCGAGCTGGGCAAGATCGACGTCGGACAAGTTGACAACTTCCGGTCGGTCCAGAACGGCATCTACGCCATTGATATGCCGAATTTCTATCTTGCACATACGGAAACGACCACCCCGAGCGTCCCGTCGTTGATCCATCCGAACGCGATGTCGGCAGGGCAGATAAATATTCCGGAAGGCGTTAACACGCTTCGTTTTGGTGGCGTGGACGTGGATTACACACCGGCGGGGGGAACACCGCTCAACCAGACGAGTCAAAATAACGAGTTCGAGATCAATCTCGGTTTGCCCATCGTGCAAGGGACAAGCGTGATCGTGAACTCGGTCAACAGCGACGCAGAAGCGAACTCGTCCACGAGTACGGCGCCTTTTCAAGACTACGCGACCTTTCTCGTGACCGGCCGGTTGAACTTGTTTCAGGCCAACACGATCACCGGCAATACGACCGCCGGGCTGGTCCCTTCGCAGTTCCCGGGCCAGACGACCCCCAGCACGGGTGACCCGGGCGGAACCTACGTCATCTCGCAAGGCGGGGCCGCCACGGGAGCGATCGGGACGGTACGCGTGGGCGGGGCCGCGACCAACTTCACAACTTTCGTCACCGAAGACCCCCTCGACGTGGCGGCATCGGAAGGCCAGCTCGACGCCAAGATCGCCAACTTCTATGTCGGCGGCCAGACCGATAACGTGCTCTTGCTCGCGCCGTCGGGCGCGGGACGTCGGGTTCGGCTTGGGCATGGACAACGTTACGATCAACAGCAACATCATCCAGTCGCTCACCGTTAACCGGGATGCAACCGATTCCGAACGTCACGGTGAGCCGGTCGATCGGCAACCTGATCATCGGCGGCGACGTCCAAAACACCAACGTGAATGTGGGCGAGGCCCAGAGCCTGTTCACGTTTGCGAATTATCCGCCGGCGATCGCCGGCGAGGCAGGCCACGGTGTCTTCTGGGGTCAGCTCCCGCCGACAGTGGGCGACCCGCAAGAGAACATCGTCACGACTAACATCGAACCCATCGCCCAGAATGGAGGAACCCTCAATGCACGGATCGCCGGAAGCATTACCAACTCGATCTTCACGGCCTCCGTCGATGGCAATCCTTCCATGGCGTTTTCCCAACTCTTTGGTAGCGAGTCCGACAATCTCGTTCTGCCCCGCGGCGTCATCAACGCCAAGGTCGAAGGGACAGTCAACAACGCGAGCAACACACTCACTACCAACCCGGACAAGGCATTCTTTGCCCGGACGATCCACCTGTCTCATGGGCCTGTGATCCCATCGCGACTGACTTACCCCCCGTTCAAGTCGCCGACGGTCTATCACGCCGGCCAAGTTTCGTTGAACGGACTGGATAAGGTCGATCAGAGCGCTGTCAATTTCAGAGTTGCGCGAGAGGAGACGAAAAAGACGACTACGAAGACAAAAGCGTGAGGATCACGCTCAGTGAATAGGGCGAACGGGGCGGCCGCCGATATCGCGGCGATACCAGCCGCCCTGATACTTGATCGCGCGGACGGCCTCGTAGGCACGAGCCTGAGCTTCTTCGAGGTTCGCGCCTAAGGCGGTCACATTGAGCACCCGGCCGCCGTCAGTCACCACCCGGCTGTCGCGGCCCGAGGCTGGATCGGAACGCAGAGTTGTCCCGGCGTGGAAGACCTTGACGTCGGGCATGCGGTCGACGACTTCGAGATTTTGGACCAGGCGATCGCGCTCGTAATGACCAGGGTATCCCTCGGAGGCCATGACCACGGTCACGGCGGGCCGGGGGTCCCATTCAAGCGCCACCGTATCCAACCGGTCGTCGACGACGGCCTCGAGGGCATCGAGCAGGTCGGACTTCAATCGCATCAGGACGACCTGTGTTTCCGGGTCGCCGAATCGGACGTTGAACTCGAGGACCTTGGGCCCCTGGTTGGTGATCATCAGCCCGGCATAGAGGACGCCGCGAAAGGGGCGCCGTGCTCGTTTCAAGCCATGAATCACGGGGACCAATATTTCGCGTTCCACCTGTTCCATCAGCTCAGGGGTCATGCCGGGGTTGGGTGAGATCGCCCCCATGCCGCCGGTATTGGGCCCTTCGTCGTGATCGAAGGCTCGCTTGTAGTCTTGGCTTGATTCCAGAGGGATAATCGTGCGGCCGTCGGTCAAGGCCAGCACGCTGGCTTCCTCACCGTCGAGCCGCTCTTCGATGATCAGGCGATCGCCGGCCTGGCCGAAAATGCGGCGCACCATGATCTGGTCAATGGCATCGAGGGCCTGGCGAATATTGTCGCAGACATAGACACCCTTGCCCGCGGCCAGGCCGTCGGCCTTGAGCACCATTCCCATGGGGCGGCCCAGCACGAAATCGCGTGCTTCAGCGGCGGTGTCAAAGACGCGTTTCTCACCGCGCTCTTCGAGTTCGACCTGGACCCCCGGGCTGAGCATCTCGCGCGGGTCCATAATCCGATCGATGGCCTCGAGTGTCTCGCCAGCGGTCCGGCAATGCAAGGTGTGGCGAAGCGTCGAGCGGCCGCGCGAGCGGACAATCAGCGCGACCTCGCGCGAGAGCACATAATGCTCGGCGTCGGGCCCCGAGCGAAAGACCCGGTAATCGGCCGTGGGGATGGCGGCTTGGCGCATCAGTTCCTTGGCGAAAAGCTTGCTCCCCTCGAGCTCGGCGGCTTCCTTGCGCGGCCCGAAGATCCGCAAACCCTCGCGCTGAAAAACGTCGACGATCCCCTTGGCGAGTGGCTCTTCCGGACCGACCACGGTCAGGCCGACTCCCTCACGCTTGGCGAACTGGAGCAGGCCCCGATGATCGCCCGGCTCGATCGAAACGTTCTGTGCGTCAAGCGCCGTCCCGGCGTTCCCCGGTGCACAGACGACCGATTTCACGCGGGGCGATTGCTTCAATTTCCAGCAAAGAGCGTGCTCTCGCCCCCCCTTGCCGACCACCAAGACTTTCAAGTGCGCCCTCCCCTCATCCCCAAGAACACACGCGGCCTCTGCCGCGGTTATCATTCTATAAACATTAAGGCGCCGACGGACAGTTGACTATCGCCGCGGCCTGTCGATTGATTCGAGTCGCCTGGATTTCTCGCTAATCAGAGCGTATGTTAGAGAGTTTGGTTTTCGACGACAACCGCCCCGAACTTGTGGAGTGCGAGGATTGTCTGGTGGGCAGAGTCGAGCCGGGGGAAGAGACCGTGAAGCACGTTGCGGTGGTTGGGGCCAGTGGGGCCGTGGGTGAGCGGATGATCCGGTTGTTGGAGGAACGGCGTTTTCCGCTGTCTTCCATCAAGTTTCTCGCCTCGTCGCGGAGCGCGGGCAAAGTTGTCAGGTTCCGTGGGGAAGAGCAGCGGATTCTCGAGCTCTCAGCCCATGCGTTTTCCGGCGTCGAGATCGTCCTTTCGAGCACGCCCGCCAGCGTCTCACGCCAGTGGAGCCCAATCGCCGCCGCCGCCGGCGCGGTCGTGGTCGACAACTCGAGTGCCTTCCGCATGGACCCTAATGTTCCCCTCGTCGTGCCGGAGGTAAACGCCCACGATATCTCCAAGCATCAAGGGATCATCGCCAACCCCAATTGCTCGACGATCCAGATGGTGGTCGTGCTCAAGCCGCTGCACGACGCCGCCATCGTGCGTCGAGTGATCGTTTCCACCTATCAGTCGGTCTCGGGCGCCGGTCAAAAGGGCCTCCACGAACTGGAAGCCCAGACCGATGCCCACATCAGGAAGGGCCCCCCCCCTGCCCCATCCAAATTCGCCCATCCGATCTTCGGCAACTGCATCCCCCATATCGACGACTTCTTGGCGAGCGGGTACACCAAGGAAGAGATGAAGATGGTGAACGAAACCCGCAAAATCATGGGTGACGACACGATCGAAGTCAGCCCGACCTGCGTGCGCGTGCCGGTCGCCATGTCGCACAGCGAGTCGATTCTGGTCGAAACCGATCGGCCGATCACGGTCGCCGAGGCACGTTCTCTTTGGGCCAGCGCCCCCGGCGTGACGGTCATTGATGACCCCCTTGCCCTGGCCTATCCGCTCGCCGCCTCCGCCGCCGGCAAAGACGACGTCTTCGTCGGCCGCATCCGCCAGGACCTGCACCGGCCGAACACGCTCCTGTTCTGGTGCGTCAGCGATAACCTCCGCAAGGGCGCGGCCACCAACGCCGTGCAGATCGCCGAAAAATTGCTCGAATTGAACGCCGTTCATTGAAATGGCACTTTTTGCGCGAATGGGCACGGTCGTCGCGGGCGACTGAATGAGCTTTCATGCTTATTCATTGAAATGGCACTTTTTGGCGCGAATGGGCACGGTTTGAGGGGGGCCCTGTCTCAGAAGCCCAATTCGAGAAACGAAGTAAGGATGTTCGGCAAAGGGGCAGGTACACTCGCGCTGGGGGCACGAACAACCGGTCGCCGCAAGTGGGCGGTAGTGCCTCCGTGGTTGATGGAAACGCTGGTGTTCCGAGCCCCCGAAATGGGGCGAGATCATAGAGCCCGGCGGCGTAAGCCTCGGGCCTAATCCCGATACCGTTGAATTAGCGTTAACCATAATTAAACACGAGACTTGGAATCGTCTGGTTCCCACGCTTCCGGGTGGGTCTGGTTCCCACGCTCCCGCGTGGGAACCCACTTTTTGGACGCTCTGGGTCCCTGCGATTTCCCAGCCGCGGCGCTGCCTCCTGCCGACGCGGAGCGTCGAAGAGGACATTCCCACGCGTGAGCGTGGGAACGAGTACGAACCCCTTACTTGCCTTCAGGTTATCGCTCCACTAACCACGCGGCGCGAGCGCGGTGGGAGCGCCAACGGATTCCGGCGTTGAGGGGTGGCGACCGATACCAACCCGACGCGCTAGCGAGGGTTCTGTCTTCCGTCGGCACTCCCCTCGCTGGCGCGTCGGGTTGGTATGTCGAGCGTAAACTCCGATCTGTCCACGGCGCTTTCCTGAGCGTTCGCCAGAATCTGTTGGCGCGCCCGAGCACCGCGGCGACCTGGCGTCCCACGACGAACACGCTTCGCGGAGTTCTCGCATATCCCCTACACTACAATATAACACGCTCTACAAATTTCGTTAATGCACCTATGCCGCTTGTGGGTCACTTTTCGATCGCAAACTAATGATGTTAAGCGACTTAAAAAGTTTTCCGAAATTTTTGTCCGCGATCATTGCGCGCCCGCTCAATCGGACGAAAGCCGAGCCCTGAGTGAATGCATGCGTTCGCGGAGGCTCGCGAGCCATCGCAAGATGAGGTCTGTCAGCGAGTCTGATCTCCTCCCCAGTCGAGCCCCAGTTCCTTCAGGCGTGCTCGAAGTTTGTCGATGTGCCAGATCCGAAGCACCCGGTCATTCTTGGTGAGGAGCCCGAGCGACTTTCCGTCCGGGCTCCATTCGACGGCGATGACGGCCCTGTCCGAACCGCTTGGGAGCGTGAGCAACCTTTCGGGTTGTGCTCGAAGCGCGGTTCCACAGATGGGCTCTTCCATCGCGACCCGACGACGCGAGTAGCTCTCCGTCTGGAGAGATCGCGACAGCCAGCACGACGTCTCCGTGTCCCTCGATACTGGCCAACTGTTTGCCGTCGGGGACGCGCACAAGCAAGATTCGACCCGATTGGGTGCCGATCGCGGCCACCGTCTCGTCCCGACTCAAAGCTAACGAAGAGGGGGGGCTGTCCAGCCGAACGAGGTCCCGCTCTTTTTGGCCGTCGGACCGTCGCATCAAGTACACGGTTTGATTCAGCGAGCCGACTAAGGCCCAACGAGCACCTGCGGTCATCGTTGTCAGCGCCGCCTGTGCCGCCACGAGATCCCGAACGGGGTCTGCCCAAGTCGTCGGTTTCGCGGCGTCTTCGACAGGCCATGTTTTGATCTCATGTTCGCCAACGATCCCCCAAAGGCGCTTGCCGTCTCTCGAGAAGGCAATCCCAACAGGCACGTCCGGGGCCAGTGCGTGGGGTTCGCTTCGTCCGAAGTCCCAGAGATGAATCCCTTTGGGATTAACGAATGCCACGCGGTCGCTCAGGGGGTGATAGGCCAACTCGACAAAGAGTTTCTCGAGTGAATCCCGGGAACCCCGTGTCCACCCAATCCATCACCGATTCAGCCTCGGGCTTAGGATGTGGCGCACGCCACACGCTGACCGACCGCCAAAAGCGAGATGGGCACCCGCCACAAATCCTGAGATACAGGCAATCCGGCCGCCCCCGCGGGGATCGAAGGCGAACGCGCGCACCGGATCGGGATGGGGAGCATACGCTGTCAGAACACCGTGACTCGCAATCTCCCAGAGCGAGCTGGTGTTGCCATGCGTCGCCGCGAGCAGAGTTCCCAGCGGGCTGAAGACGGCGTGCCGGGAACCGGTGCCGATTGGGATCGTCGCGAGCTTGCCACCGGTCCCGAAATCCCATAGTTTCAGCGTCCCTTCCGCCGAGCTGGACACGATCAGCGTGCCGTCGGGGCTGAAATCGATGTCATTGATGGAATCGCCATGAGCGGAGTCTGAATTTATTTCCTCGATGATTTCAGACTTCTCGAGCTGGTCTTTCCTGACGTCGAAAACGCATATCTGCCGGTTGGCATCCGTCGCGAGCATGCGTCCGTCGGGGCTGAAGCGGGTGAGATTGAATCCGCCGCCGAATTGGCCCACGACCTTCTTCCTCGGGGGATCATCCCGCATCGCCCTGATGTCCAGGATCGCCAAACCACTTCCTCCGGCGACAGCGAGGCGGGAACCATCTGGGCTGAGGTCTAGCGACAAGATACCCTCCCTGGAAAGTCGAGTTGCACCGTCCGGGGCCGTTTCCAACCTGAGTCGACATCCCAAAGTTGAAGGCTTTGTGGCGCGGAGCCAGCGATCAGAGTCTGGCCGTCCTGGGTGAAGGCGAGACCTACGACTGCACCCGAGGTTTGCAGAACCGTTGGGTCCCCACGCTTGGCGGTCGTATCCCATACGTAGACACGGGCCGACCGGGTTCCCGCCGCAAGCCATCGGCCGTTCGGGCTGAAGGCTAGACCGCGGACCCCGGTCTTTCCCATATTGAGGCCGGCGGGGATCGTGTAGGTCGCGCGAACGCGACTCGCAACGTCAAATAACCAAACTTCGTTCCTTAAGATCCCGTGATAGCGGCCGGCCGCCACTCGCTTCCCCGCGTGGTCGAACGCCAGAGAGAAACACTCAATGCCGTCGGTCGACAACTCCCCGGCTGGCCTCAAATCGACGGCCCCCAGGCACGCTGCCGCCAGCGAGCGCATCTCGACTGCATCGATCGTCGCCGGCGAAAGCCGGGCCGCTTTGTCGAGCATCGCCAATCCGGACCAGGTCCAGCCGGGACCTGGGGGGTGGATGACGGCCTCGCGTACCTGGCCGACGAGAATTTGCGACTGTTGGGCTGCCTCACGCTGGGCCGTGTTTTGCCGCTCCGCCGCCTCGCGTTGCTGGCGGGCGAGCTCCCGTTCGCTACGAATGCCGGATTCATAGGCGATGTAGATTGCACATGCCGACGCGACAACGGCAGAGAATAACGACGCGACGACGAAGGTCCGGTGCCTTCGCAGCCAACGTGATGCGCAGCCTCAAGGGCTCGTGCCAAGCCGAAACCGGTTCGTCGGCCATCCATTGCTCAATGTCTCTGGCCAGAAGATCGGCTGATGCATAGCGATCCTCAGGTCGGAGCGACATCGCCTTCAAGCAAACGGCTTCGAGCGGCGGGGGCACTCCGGACTTCACCCGTCGAGGACGAAGGTAAACCCCTTGCTTCGCCTGTTCCAGAACATCAGACGTGCTGCCTTTATAGGGCGGCGTGCCCGTCAAGATCACGTACAAGGTCGCACCGAGACTGAAAACGTCGCTGGCGCAACCTAATAAATCTGTTCTTCCCGCCGCCTGCTCAGGGCTCATAAATTGGGGGGTTCCCAAGACCGAACCCTCGACCGTCTCCGTCGTCGTGCTGGCCGATGACGGCAAGACCGTACCTTCCGAACCAGGCGCTGCCCTCTCGATACGGTGACCGAAGGGTTTGGCAAGGCCCCAGTCGATCACGATCGTCTCGCCGTAATCGCCGAGCATGACATTGGCGGGCTTGATGTCGCGGTGTAATATTCCGCAACTGTGAGCATAAGCGATCGTCTCGCAAACGCTTACAAACCGACGGAGGAGCTTTCGAACGGGCAGGTTCCACTCGCCGATTTTCCGGTTATTCCACACCGTTTTGTGAAGCGTCTCTATCTCGCTCTTGAGGGTCGTTCCCCGAATCCACTTCATCGCATAGAATGGGCGACCATTCGCGTAATGTCCCAGCCCGTAGATCGGCACGACACCGGGGTGTTCCAGTCTGCCTGTGACCTCCCCTTCCATCACGAAACGGGAGCGGCTCTCGGACTGGTCGGCCTGGGATTCTCGAATCTGCTTGAGAACCACCTCTCGGTCCAGTTCGAGATCATGCGCGACGAAGAGTTCTCCGAGGTTCCCCGTCGAGGGGAACGGTCGAAGCAGCCGATATCGGTTTCCTCGTAGCGTGGACGCCCCGTTCCACTCGAGGCGACTTCCGGGTTCGCCGGTCAGGCTTCGCGCGCCCCTCGGACACGTGGCCAACACCGGCCGTCGAGCTCGGAATCAGCGAGTCGCTTCAGGTCCTCTCCAAGGTCGCCGATCGAGCTGAGGCGGCGAGGCCCTGCCGCGGGTTAGGGGAAGCCTTCGCCTCATCGAATAACTGGGTGATCGAAGCGGCCAGTGCCGGAAACCTGGCGCGGTAGTCATCAGGAACGGCCGGTTCACCCGCGGCCAAACGCAGCTCGATCTCGATGCCCACGAGCTCTCGCAACAAGTCCAGCCGCTCGTGTTCCGGAACCTCTTGGCAGGCGGCATTGACATCCGGGCGATCACCGCTTGCGCCAGGCTATCTCGAAGCGATGGCACACCTCAAGCCGACGCCGCTTGACGCCCAAGCCGTCACTGCCTTGCTCCCTCGGAGCGGGAGTGGTCATCGCGACTGCTCCCAGATCTCGCGAATCAACTCCAGACGGCTAGCGACGGTCCTACGCGAACAACCGAGCCGGGCCGCGATTTCATCACGTGTATGACCTTCCATCTTCATCAGCGCGACTTCCTGAAGGCGGAGTTTCGGATGGTCGAGCAATGCCATGAGCCGCTGGCACTCCTCGGCCATCATCGCCATGAACTCCGGTGAAGGGGCCGACCCGGCGAGCTGATCAAGCCCCCTCTCATCTTGTGCATCTGCTGGCGGCTCCAGTTCGGTCTCGCCGATCAAAAGGCTGCCTCCTCGCCGTATCAGCATCGGCGTATCTGGCGATATTGAGTGCCTTGCGCGTGGCGATCACCCTGAGGAGACGCCAGAGATCATCTCGGTCGGATACCTCGGGAAACTTGCCGCTGGCAAAACCCTCGCACACACCCACCAATGCGCTCAAGGCGGCGTCCTCTTCGTCGCCGATGACCCCAGCCTTACGGGGAATGATGGCGCGGGAGCGAACGAGCCCGGCGAGTCGCTCGAAGAAGCGATCCCAGAGCGGCTGCGCCGCAGCCTGGTCGCCGTCTTTCAGGGCGAGAATCCAGTTTGTCACCGACCCGTTTTCGTCGTTAGCCACGGAGTATTCCCATTTTGGACTCATGTTCGGCGAGGGTCTCCCGACCCCGCCGGAGTGCCTCACCGAAGGTCTCCGTCCTTCGGAGTGTGCTCGGAGAGACGCAAACGTATCTGCAAACAGGGTTTATGACTAGCCCGAGAGACCTTCGGGCGGGCGATCGTGCGGTGTCGAAAGGCCCGCGCACAACAAGAACGCCCGTGCGTCGCTTAACAAAAACGGATACCCCAGAATGTCCTCGAAAACAGTGTCAACAACAACACTCGACGGCAGCGACATCGATGTCGATCAGATGCTCAAGCGCGCCGATACCGCGCTCTATGCGGCGAAAGCCGCCGGCCGCAACAATTGCCAGATGTGGCATGAGGAACACTCGGAGTCCGGGCTGTTGCGCCGCGTCTTGAAGGCCGGCCAGATCACCTTCAACGGCGGCCGCTCGACCATCGAATGCACCATCCGCGGGCTCTCGAAATCCGGCGCCATAATTCAGGTGATTTCCACCGCCGGCGTGCCGGAGCGCTTCAAGCTCGGCGTCGTGTCGGAAGATCTGCACCGGATGTGCAAGATGGTCAGCACGCGGGACAACCAGATGAAGTCGTGTTCGAATAGCGCTTTTCCCTTGCCGAGAACGGTTCTCTGGGATCAAATCGGGAGGCGTTCAACATTTCCCGGGGAAACACAATGCTTAAGAAATTCATGCTGGCGGGTTTGGTCGTCGCATTTGCCGGCGGCGCGGCTTTTGCGCAGGAGAGCTGCGATAGCAAGGCGGTCGGTAAGGACGGCAAGCCGCTCGCCGGTGCTGCCAAGACCCCGTTCATAGAAGTGCATGGCCGATAGCTGCACCACCAAGGCCGTGAGCTCGGAAGGCAAGCCGCTGTCCGGTGCCGCGAAGAACTCCTTCATGAAGAAGTGCGAAGCGGGCGGTTAGGTCCGTATCGATCCCGATCGAAGAGAGAGCCGCCCTTGAGGGCGGCTTTCTTTTTTGTCTTTTGCGTGCGCGTAAAATAAGGCCAGCTTCCGCAGTTTGGCCTTGTTCGATCACCGATATGGCAAGGAAGTGCCCCATAAATCCCAAAAAGCCGGCGCCTGATGATGGTGGTTTGGATCCATCATGTGAGTGAGTAACAATGGCGCGTCATAACCCCTCATCGATGTCGGACGACGGACAGG
>CAWHKI010000164.1:0-31489 GCA_963829765.1 uncultured Isosphaeraceae bacterium
CCCAATAACGATGCCGTTCGGATTCAATATGCGACCTGTCTTTTCGTCCAGGAGCGCAACGAGGAAGCGCGGAAGCAATTTGAAATCGAGCTGCAGCGTCTGGGCAACCAGCCAGGTCTCAGCTATTACCTCGGCCGTCTCGACGTTCGCGCCAACGATTTCACCTTGGCCGTACGCCAGACTTCAGCCATTGTCGACAAATCCAGCATTTCCCAAGGCATCTTTCTATCTCGGACTCGCTTACTTCGGCCGCGGGACGGCAGGCGCAAGCGCTCGACTCTCTGGAACGCGCCGCCAGAAACAGTCCCGCCAATCCCGGAGTGCATTACAGGCTGGGCCGCGTACTATGCGATGGCTGGACGTGACGAGGATGCGAACCGCGAGTTTGAAATCTATCGCAAGGACCGTGAGAGCCGCGGTTGGTGGACAAAGAGGCCATTCGTGTATGGATGCACTGCGCGCACAGCCGATCGCCCGGGCGCGCGAGGTTTGCCAGCGAATCGCCGATCCCGACGACTCGCGCCGAATGCTCCTGCTAGCTCGGTCAAGTTGTATGCCGGGAAGCGGCGCATTCGCTGAAGCCGTCCAACCGCTGCAGGTGGCCGTCAAACTCGATCCAACATCGTTTGATGCGTGGCACAATCTCGGCGAAGCCTCTATTGGCTAAGACGATACCAGGAGGCAGTACCCGCGCTGCAAAAGGCGGCCTCGCTGAATCCAAACTACTTCGATACTCTAAATCTTCTTGCAGCCGCTCTCCACGCATTGGGAGACGATGCCGTTGCTTTGCCGATTCTCGAACGGGCGCACACCCTGAATCCCGGAGACGGCGGCGTAACGTCAGCCTTGAACGGATTGCGTGCCGCTCGCAAGGAAAAAATGCAGGCACGATAGAGGTGAAAGCGCTACTCCGAAATGGTAGAATTTTCCAGCTGCAGAGTGGAGCCGGCTTGACCCGGCCGATTCGGACGCCGGATGATTATGACTCTCGCGATTGCCTGTTGTCTTCTTCTACAGAGTCTCACTCCGGAAGTCATCGAGCACGCACGAGCCGGGGCGGACGCACAGCAACAGGGCCGGCTAAGCGTGGCGATCCAGGAGTTCCGCAGAGTAACTGAGTTACAGCCTAATTCCGCAGCCGGCCACGCCAACCTTGGAGATGCTTACTTCCAGAACGGCGACTATAGCGCGGCCATCCCGGAACTGGAGCTTGCGCTGCGACTCGATCGAAACTGGATGGGTACCCATCAGACCCTGGGAGTCGCGTTGTTGCTCCAAGGAAACCCTGAGGGGGCGCTGCCTCACCTTGAGCAGACGCGTACCCCTGAGCTGTTAGGGCTGGCCTATCTGGAGACAGGAAGACTCGGCAGCGCAATCATGGCGCTGCAGGTGCTTAGACAGGCAGCCCAATGATCCAGACCTGCTTTACTATTTCGGCCGTGCGACGGCATTCGCCTCAAAAGGACGGTCGATCAGCTCGCGAAAGTAAGCCCTGACTTGGCGCGCAAAAGCAGCACTACCGCCGATGACGACCCGGCCGCCTCAAGACGTTGTCAACCTGCAGAAGGCGCTCGCAAAGCAGCCAAACGATGCAGACCTGCTCCTCGCCTTTAGCCGGGCGGCCGCGCTGGCGTCAAGACGGGCATTCGATCAAATCTTGCAATCAAACGCAAACTCAGCTCGGGCGCACCAGGTCTTAGCTGAACGATGCCTTGAGAGCGGCCGACTTCCCGAGGCGGAACGAGAATACATGCGAATCGTTACGGCTGAAGCCGTACACAGCGAATGTCCACCTCGCACTTGGAAATGTCTCGAGCCGAGGGTAACTGGTCCGAAGCGGTTGCACAATTTCGCGTCGAATCGAAACTTCGACCGGCCAGGCCACGGGCTTTGGCGCAGGGATTGCTGTAAGAAAGCGAAATTAGAGTCATCCTCATGAAGATCCGTGAACCTTGGAACCACAACATGTCGGAATCGGAAGTCTGCGACGTCAACGACGGTTGGAGGCACTCGAGAAGAGTTGCCGCGAGCCTCTGCGGAAATTGCAGCGGTGAATGCAGGCGATTGGGCTGGCCGGACGTGGCCTGCCTCGAAGTGAGGGGTCGCCGCGAAGGGTAACGGGGAGTGAACGTCTACGCCACGCCTTGACGTCCGCGCACACTGGCGGTAAAGATTATGAGAATTGGGGTTCGTATAGCATCTAGCCTGTGTGTATAATATTGTGGGTAGGCAGTTCTTACCATGACCGGGCGGGCACGATGCAACAGGCGCCCCCTTGGAGATGGGTGTTTCTTCCGCGGAGGAACGCGCGTGATAGAGCGGTTGACCGTATCCGAGCAAGCAGGGTTGATTGCGGTCGTCGCAGCATTCGCGTGGTTGTCCGTATCGTTCTTGGGTCGCCCGCAGCCCAGCGTCACGTTCGTGTCCAAGGCTGCCGTTGCGATCACCGAGCCGATACCGGCGCTGGGACCGATCATGGATTCGATCGAGGACGACGATCGCGAATTTCAAGAAGACGAGCTTGACTTGTGCGGTCTGCCAGGTGTGCGGCTTGTTTCGCCTCCCCCCACTCTTTCGCTGTCGCAAATCACGCCGTCGCAAAGTCTCTGCCTCTCCGCTCTGACTCCGGCGCAGTACCCGTTGCGCTGTTGAGGAAGAGCATCGCCCGTTTGGCGGAGCCATAACTGGCCTTCCCGCAAGGGGAAAGGGTGGGCTCGCCTGTTGTGGGTTGTTCCCCGCAAGTCATCCTTGAAGATAATGCCCTCGCGATGTGATTGCGTGTGCGAATGTATGGGTTAGGTCTCGAACTTGGATCTGTTGCCTGCCACAAGTCAGGTGGGAGTTTGCGCGATGAATCCGATTGTCTTTGCCATGCGGCGTCCGGTCATAACGATGACGCTCGTCGTGGTATTTATCAGCGGCGCCGTGCTCGCCTCGAACAAGACGCGAGTGGATAACCTTGCGCCGCACAGCACACCTAATACTCACGCCTATCTTGACGATCTTACCGCGCGAGCCAAGCGGGTTAAAGAGTACGTCGTCGCCAAGTATGAGTCGTATTTTCAGTCGCACCACGAGGAGACGCACGAGGAGCAGCATAAGATCGTGGCGACCAGCCCTAAGGTGATGGACGTCACCATCACCCAGCCGTATGTTTGCCAGATCCACTCGCGACGCCACGTCAAGATCTTTTCCTTTGATAGCGGCTATCTCGACAAGGTCATGATCAAGGAAGGCCAGGCGGTGAAGACGGGCGATCTGCTGTTCAAGATCCTCCCGGTTCTTTACCAGGCGAGGCTGGATGCGAAGAACGCCGAGGCCCTGCTCGCGGAACGGGAATACAATAACACCAAGCTGTTGTTCGAACAAAAGCAGGTGGTTTCTCAGAATGAGGTGCTGCTGTTCGACGCCAAGAAGATCAGGGCCAAAGCCGAGGCCCAATTGGCGCAGGCCGAACTGAACTTTACCGAAGTCACGGCTCCTTTTGACGGTATCGTCGACCGCCAATACCAACAACTCGGCACCTTGATCAAAGAGGGGGACCTGCTCACGACCTTGTCTGATAACAGCGTCATGTGGGTTTATTTCAACGTGCCCGAGAAACAATACCTCGAATACATGGCCGCCCGGCAGGTGCACGAGAAGGAGGACAAGATCGAGCTCCTGCTCGCGAACCTGACGAAGTTCCAGCAGCCCGGCAAGATCGGAGCGATCGAGGGCCAATTCAACAACGAGACAGGGAACATCGCGTTCCGGGCCGATTTCCCGAACCCGGACGGCTTGCTGCGTCATGGTCAGACCGGTACAATCCGGATCGACCGGAAGCTCCATGACGCCCTCGTGATCCCAATGCGGGCGGCTTTCGAGATCATGGACAAGCGATACGTTTACATCGTTGACAAAGATGACGTCGTGCATCAGCGTGGGATCGTCATCCAGAACGAGCTGGAAGACCTCTTCGTCATTAAGAGCGGAGTCGCCGTGGGCGACAAGATCGTTTTCGAGGGGGTCCGGCAGCTTCGCGACGGCGACAAGGTGGAATACGAGTATCACGCCCCGGAAACGGTCATGGCAAACCAAAAATTCCACGCGGAATAACGACACGGTAGCAACCGAACCGAATTCCCACCCAAGGGCCACCCCGGAGGTCGGCGGATCCTCGTTCCGCGTCACCGGGGTCGCGGCGCGCCTACGAAACCGTTTCCACGAGGAACGAGATCACCTTTCCCCGATATGGGACCCGAAGAGATCCTAAACCATGTTCTCGAACATCCTCCATCGGCCGGCATTGGCGATCGTCATCTCGATCATCATTTTGTTCCTCGGGGGGCTGGCGATCATCACCCTGCCGATTTCCCAGTTCCCCAACGTCGCCCCCCCGCCGTGGTCGTCACGGTTTCTTATCCCGGCGCCAGTGCGCTTGTTTTGGTCGACTCGGTGCTGGTCATCTTGGAGCAGGCCATCAACGGTGCCCCGGACATGCGCTACATGGCTTCCGCCGCCACCAGCGCTGGCGAGGGAACGATCATGATCATATTCGAGCCGGGCACGGACCCGAACGTCGCTGTCTTGAACGTGAATAACCGGATCAACATCGTCAAGCAGCGGCTCCCGCCCATCGTGGAGTTGGAGGGAGTCATCGTCTTACAGTCGATGACAAGCATGCTGATGTATGTGAACGTTTTCAGTACGGCCGAAGGTGTCGACCAGAATTTCCTTTACAATTATGTGACCGTCAATATCCTGCCCGAGGTCAGGCGGGTTCGGGGTATCGGCAGCGCCAATATTCTCGGCAACCGCGCGTATGCCATGCGGGTCATGCTCAATATCGACCGCATGCGTGCTTACAACGTGTCCGCCGCCGACGTCATGAAGGCGATAAAAGAACAGAGCATGATCGGGTCGCCCGGTCGACTTGGCCAGGCGACGGGCGTCAAATCGCAAACCATCGAATACGTCTTAACGTGGGTTGGCCGCTATAATAAGCCTGAACAGTATGAAAATATCGTTTTGAAGGCGAATCCCGATGGTGAGATTCTCCGGCTCAGGGACGTCGCCAGGGTCGAGCTGAGTGCTTCTTACTACAGTCTCTATTCCGACATCGACGGCAAGCCTTCGGCGGCCATCGTCCTCAAGCAGCTCCCCGGCACGAACGCCGCCGCCATCATTGAGCAAGTCAAGGAGAAGTTCAAGGATTTCAAGACGGAGATCTTCCCCGCTGGCATGGACTACGCGGTCAGTTACGACGTCTCCAGCTTCCTGGAGGCCTCGATCGAGAAGGTGCTCCACACCCTGTTTGAGGCCTTTGTGCTCGTTTCGCTAGTTGTCTTTTTGTTCCTTGGCGATTGGCGGTCCACGTTAATCCCGACCTTGGCAGTCCCGGTCTCCTTGATCGGGACGTTCTTTTTCCTGCTGTTGCTTGGCATTTCCATTAACCTGATCACGCTGTTCGCGCTTGTGCTCGCGATCGGCGTCGTGGTCGATGACGCGATCGTGGTGGTTGAGGCGGTGCATGCCAAGATGGCCGAGAAGCACCTCTCGCCATATAAGGCGACTAAAGAGGTCATGCAAGAGATCACGGGCGCAATCATCGCCATTACCCTCGTGATGACAGCCGTCTTCGTTCCGGTGACCTTCATGACCGGGCCGGTCGGGGTCTTCTACCGCCAGTTCGGGATCACGATGGCCACGTCGATCGTACTTTCCGGTATCGTGGCCCTGACGCTCACTCCAGTCCTCTGCGCGATGATCTTGAAACCCCACTCGCACGGCCAAAAAAAGCGAGGCCCGCTGGGCATTTTCCTCCATCTTTTTGATCGCGGCGTCGAGAGAGTCACGGGCCGGTACGCGGGCTTGGTGCGGCGGATCGTCACTCGGCGTGCACTGACCGGGGCCGTCGTCACGGGTTTTGGCGTCGGCATTTACCTCGTGAATACTGGGCTTCCGGCCGGATTCATCCCAGCTCGAGGACCAGGGCATGATTTATGGGGTCCTCCAGACCCCTCCGGGCTCGACGCTCGAATACACCAACTCCAAGGCGCACGAACTGCAAGCGATCGCCAAAAGCATCGATGGCGTCTCCTCGGTCTCGTCGTTGGCCGGTTACGAGGTCCTCACCGAGGGCCGCGGCTCGAATGCCGGCACTTGTCTCATCAATTTGAGTAACTGGAACGACCGCAAGATGACCTCGAAAGAGATCATCAAGGTGCTCCAGGAAAAATCCAGTGCGATCGCCAATGTGAAGATTGAGTTTTTCGAGCCCCCCGCCGTCCCGGGCTTCGGCGCCGCCGGAGGGTTCTCGATGCGCGTACTGGATAAAACGAACCAACAGGTCGTCGACTACAATAAACTGGGTCAAGTGACTGACGCGTTCATGAAAGCGTTGTCGAAACGCAAAGAGATAGGCGGACTGTTCACGTTCTTCGCCGCCAACTATCCCCAGTACGAGCTGATCATTAATAATGATGTGGCCATGCAGAAGGGGGTGACGATCGGCAATGCGATGGAGAATCTGTCCATCGTCATCGGAAGCACCTGGGAGCAAGGCTTCATCCTCTTCGGTCAGTTCTTCAAGGTCTTTGTCCAGGCCGCGCCCGAGTTCCGGAGGTTCCCCGAGGATTTCAACAATATCTTCGTCAAGAACGACAAGGGGGACATGGTTCCCTACTCATCGTTCATGACCCTCAAGAAGCTGCAAGGCTTAAACGAAATTAATCGCTACAACCTGTATCCCTCCGCGGCGATTCAAGGCGCACCGGCGATGGGCTACAGCACCGGTCAAGCCATCCAGGCGATCAACGAGGTCGCCGAGACGACGCTGCCGCACGGATACTCCGTTGGCTGGGAAGGCCTCACTTTTGACGAGGCGAGGAAGGGGAACATGGCGATTTATATCTTCTTGATCGTCGTCATCTTCGTCTACCTGGTCCTGGTTGGGCAATACGAGAGTTTCATCCTGCCGATGGCCGTGATCAGTTCGCTGACCATCGGCGTCTTCGGTTCTTTCTTTGCACTGAAGGCGACAGGATTGGCCAACGACGTTTACGCCCAGATATCGCTGGTCATGCTGGTCGGTCTACTTGGCAAGAATGCGATTTTGATCGTGGAATTCGCGGTGCAACGTCGCCAAGAGGGCGCGACCATTCCTGAGGCAGCCATCGAAGGAGGAAAACTGCGGTTCCGGCCCATCTTGATGACCTCCTTCGCCTTCATCGTCGGTCTGATTCCGTTGGTCCGCGCCACCGGCGCCGGCGCGATCGGCAATCGGACGATCGGCACGGCCGCGGCCGGCGGAATGTTCATCGGCACCGTGATCGGGGTTTTGGTGATTCCCGGTCTTTATTACATATTCGGTAAACTTTCCGATGGGAA
Source organism: uncultured Isosphaeraceae bacterium (assembly GCA_963829765.1). Lineage (GTDB taxonomy): Bacteria > Planctomycetota > Planctomycetia > Isosphaerales > Isosphaeraceae > CAWFRS01. The sequence continues at coordinate 7,372 of CAWHKI010000164.1, forward strand.
GTCGCTGATCCGGGATGAGTCGCACGAGCCTCTCAGCGAGATTCTCCGACCCGGACACGTCGGACACGCAGACCACGGACACGAAGACCTCGAGGACGAGGAATTCGGGCACGAAGCATAAGAACACGCGATTGCTGCTTTGGCGATCGCTCGGCGCATCCTATTGCGTCTGCCGCCTTTGCGGAAACTTCATGCGACGTCATGCGGGTGCGGGACCGTTGCCGCCCAAAGACTTTCGGGAAACGGCGAGACCGGAAAACACATCACAGGCCGTATAAAGGTTTGCGGTAGACTAACCGATACAACCTGTACCTCTCCGGCGCTATCGGAAATTGCGCCGGCCGCCAGTCAAAGCGGCGGTCAAGCCTTAAGTCGAACCAGGAAGGCGCCGCCGACACGCTGCCGCGTCGGCGTTCGGATCGGTTTGGTGATGCTGGCCGGCCTGCCCGGCAAGAACGCGCTCTTAACGGTCCAATTCGCGGTGCATGGGGTCTTAATCATTCCTCGCGCTTGTTACTTGTTCGTTAGGATTGCCGACAAGCGCGCACTAACCTGGGACGAGGCGGATGAGCCAGTTCATGAGGTGTTGGCACACGCGGCCAAAGAAACTCGCGATCGCGATCATTTGCAGCATGCTGCTGGTTCTGCCTTCCTGTATTCCCAATCTCCGCAAGCCGGCTTTGGCGCCACCCCCGCCGGAAGACTTCGATGGAAGGATCAGCCCCGAGAACTCAGCTCAGGTCCCGATCGAAGAGTTTTTCAATGATCCGTTGCTTGTTGGATTAATTCAGTCGGCGCTGGCCGGCAACCAAGAGCTGAGGATCCTGAACGAGAACATCCAGATCGCCGCCAACGAGGTTCTGTTTCGGCGAGGGACGTACCTTCCTTTTGTGACTGCCGGGGGCGGCTTCTCGCTGAACAAATTCAGCAGCTTCACGCCTGAGGGAGCCGGAATACGGGACGACCCGTTTATCCCCGGACAGTTGTTACCCAATCCGGTGCCCAATTGGTCGTTGGGCCCCAACCTCTTTTGGCAGATTGACGTCTGGAGGCAGTTACGAAATGCCAGAGATGCGGCAGCGAGCGCTTCTTTGCCACCGCTCAGGAACGGAACTACTTCGTGACCCGTCTGGTCGCGGAGATTGCGGACAATTATTTCGAGCTGATGTCGCTCGACGCACGGCTTGAGAATCTGAATCGAATCATCGAGCTTCAGGAGCGAAGCCTCGAAATCGCCACGGCGAGAAAGGCGGCAGCCCGCGGCACCGACGTGCCTGTCCAGCGGTTCCAGGCCGCAGTTCGCAAGAACCAGAGCTCAAAGCTGATCGTCAACCAGGACATTATCCAGGCCGAGAACCGGATCAACTTCCTCCTCGGTCGCTTCCCGCAGCATGTCGGACGCAGGCGCGTGAACTTCATCGATCTGCAATTGCACCCCCTGAGCCTGGGGGTGCCCCCGCAGCTACTTTTGAACCGACCCGACATCCAGCAAGCCGAGCGCGAGGTGGCGGCTGCCGGGCTCGACATTCAGGTAGCCCGGGCCAACTTCCTGCCTGTGGTGACACTCACTGGAGGCGTTGGCTACCAGGCCTTCGACATGAAGTATCTGTTCCTTACGCCGGGAGCCTTGATTTACAATCTCGCTGGCGGCCTGGTCGGGCCGGTGATCAACTTCAAAGCGATCAAGGCCGAGTACCTCACCGCGAACGCCAAGCAATTGCAGACCATCTACAAGTACCAGCGCGTAATCCTCGACGCCTTCAGGGAGGTTGTCACCCGCATGGCCAAGGTGGAGAACTATAGCGGGAGCATTGAGATCAGAAAGCAGCAGGTGCAATCGCTCGAGAGAGCGGTCGCAGGCGCCACCAGTCTTTATCAGCTTCCCCGCGGTGAATTTCCGATCGACTACTTAGACGTGCTAACCGCCCAGAATGAGCTATTTGAGGCGATAAGGGATTTGATCGATACCAAAGCCGGGCAACTGACTGGTATTGTAGACACCTATCAAGCCTTGGGCGGTGGCAGCTATTTGTTGCCGATTCCCAACTTGGCAGCGCTGCAATCTCTGGCGTACAGGCATTCAAAACTCTCACGTGAGATCGAGGCCGCGCAAAGCGGTCAGTTGCCGCCGCCCCCTCCGCCGGTGGGAATGGGTCCGGCAGGTCCGGGACCGTTTCCGGCTCCGCCGGTAGGGGTGGTGCCGGCAGGTCCGGGGCCGCTTCCGACTCCGACTGCCGGAACCGGTCCTGGATCGGCTCCGACGCCGCCGGCAGAAACGAGCCTGGAACCGCTTCCAGCCCCGGCGACCGAAAGGGGGCAGATACCGCCTCCGCCTCCGGCTCCGCCCCCGGCGGCGGAACGGGGCCCGAAACCGCTTCCAACTCCGATGGGAGGCGGAACAGGGCCATGATTGTAAACAAATCAGTGTCTTTCCTGGATGACGATGGTTTCTGCTTCCGTTCATCACAGGTCGCGCTGAACTCTTTCGGAGTCGCGTAATCCAAAGAGCTGTGTGGCCGGACACATGGCTTACGGGTATGACCGCATGGCCGTCAGGCACCTGGTCCCCGCTCTGAAACATCCCTCACCTTCGCCGCATCCAAATTTCTCGGGCCAGATGAGGCGCAAAGGACTTCTGGCTCCCTTGCGCCCGTTGGCTCATCGCCCTTCCGCACACTCAAACACGCCTGGCAGCGGTGGCTTGCTCGCGGGGACGGGGTTGCCGAAGAAGTCGCGACCGCCGTTATTCGGAACAAGACTCCCTCGCGCAAAGGGCACACCAGGACTGAGTTTGTAACCAGCTAGCGAATCGAAGCCGCGCGTTCCGCTGCCTGGATTCAGGAGCGGGGGCTTCTCCGTACGCGCGCTCGGGTCGTGAGGGCCTGTCTGGTGCTTTCCGAAGAAGACGTTGTTCTCAAACACGTTTTGAGTGCTTTTGCCCCAGTTGTATCTTACCCGGCCGTCGACGTAGAAGATGTTGTTCAGGAAGTGCGTATTCTGGGCATAACGGCCGCCCCAGGCGGAGTATTGGAGCAGGGGTAAGTTCTGCTTTGGCCCCACATAGATCACGTTATTGTAGATCATGGTGTTCCGGGCCCCGCCGCCAAAATGGAAGACGCGACCTGAGCTGATACCGTCGTTTTGGCTGATGTTGTATCGGATGATCGTGTCTTCGCAGTAGGAATCATTCGTCGTGCAGATGAGCATGAAGCCGCCATCGTTGTCATGGCTGTAGTTGTACTGGAAGATCGAGCGACGACACACGTAATCGGAATCGAACCCCTGGCCGTCAAACGTCCCGCGCATGCCGGAGACCTCGTTGAATTGGATGATGGTATCATCACAGTCAAACGGCCAGATTCCCGCGGCCATTTCCGGGCACCGCATGCGACCGCCCCGGAGAACGTTGTGCTCGACCAGGGCACTATCAGAGCCCCAGGTCTTGATACCGTCGCCGCCGATATCCTCCAGCACGTTGCCGCGGATGATCACGCCCAGGCTGCGGGCCGCTCCGTCGGATCGCCGCTGACAAATGCCGTTGCGGTCGGTGCGGGCGACGTGGCAATTTTCGATCCGCAGGTCGTCGAAGTGCGACTCTTTTCCGCCCAGGCTCTCAAAGTAGATGCCGCAACCTTCCTTAGACTTGTGGAGATCGCCGTTGACGTCGTGCACGTCGAGGTCATGAAGATAAAGATGATGTAAGGTGCCGCAACCATCGGCGACGATATGCACGCCGGTCTGCCAAGGTTGACGCGCGGGCCCGCGGTTTGTGATCTCGAGGTCACGGATCTCCCAGTATTCGACATTGCGGAGGAGCATTGCATCGAGCACTTTCCCCTCTCCGTCGATCCGGGGCCGAGCACCGTTCCCGTACTTGCCCACAATGATCGGTTTCGGCTTCCCATCGATCAACTGGCCTGAGCCCCGCGGCTTGAACTGGCCGGTGTAGGTTGTTCCTGCCTTGAAACGAATCGCGTCGCCGGGCTTAAAGGTTTGCTCGTTGGCTCTCTCGAGGCTTCTCCACGCCTCTGTTGGCGTCAGTCCACTGTTGCGATCCGCGCCGGCCTTGCTATCGAGATAGTAAGTCTCGGCCGCGAGGGGACTGGCCAGCAGGCCGATCAAAAGCGAGACTAACGCAATGCCCGTGAGTCTCAACCAGACGGGGCGCCACTTTCGGCCGCGATACCACGACAGGCCGTGCAAAGCGGCAAGCTGGCCGCCGAATCCTGCGGCGATCGATCCATATCGCATGAGCTTCAGCTCCCACGGCCAGTCCGCGATTCTTGTGCAGATCCCCGCTTTGCGGTTGGGAACGCCGGCCCCATCCGCGCGAACTGGTTAAGTCGAGAGCGTAACAAAACGCGGGAGCACCGATCAACCGGGACGACCCGTTCAAGATCAACGTTCACCTCGCCGGGAACTGGTCCCAGGCTCTCCCGTTAGTTGACGACTTGATCGGAATTCCGCCGAAAAGAGGCACGAGCTACTTGCCGCGCCTTCTTATCGCGGCGATCTTATGGTGTCACGGCGATGCCCGGCTGTTCGGCATCATCGGTCGGTACCTGGCCCCTGGGAGTTCCTAAAATGATTGACCCGTCGGTATTCATCGCGCGAGGTGCGATTGTCCTCGGTGACGTCGACCTCGGAAGGGATGTGAGTATTTGGTACAACGCGGTCCTCCGCGGCGACACCGACAAGATCACGATCGGCGCGGAGACCAACATTCAGGACCTGACGATGATCCACAGCGACCCCGGAATCCCCTGTGTGGTCGGAAACCGTGTGATCGTGGGGCATCGGGTGATCTTGCACGGGTGCACGATTGAGGATGTTTGCCTGATTGGAATGGGGGCGATCGTGCTCAACAAGGTACACGTGGGGCGCGGGTCGGTGATCGGGGCGGGCGCGGTGCTGCTCGAAGGGACGGTGGTCCCGCCCGGTTCGGTGGTCGTCGGGACCCCGGGGAAGGTCGTGCGCCAGGTCGACGCGGCAATGCTCGAGCGCCTCGAGCACGGCTGGCGGCATTATGTCGACCAGGCCAGGCGCCATCGCGCGGGCGAGCTGCCAATCGAGCCGGCGACGACTATCGGATGATCGAGCGGATCTCGAAGAAGGCCGACACACCCGCAATTTGGAGAACCACGATGATTGAATCGAATTGCCGCGGCGTCTACTACTCCCATTACTCCAGCCCAATCGGCGAGCTCTTGCTGGCTTCCGACGGAGAAGCCCTGACCGGGCTCACCATGTGCCAGCACCGGGGGAAGCCCGCCCGCAGACCCGAGGCGACCTGGCAGCGGAACGACTCGGTTTTTCAACCGGTCAAGGAGCAGTTAGACGCTTATTTCAAGGGCACGCTGCGTGAGTTTGACCTACTGTTGCGGATGGCTGGCACGCCCTTCCAAGATCAAGTCTGGGACGGATTGAGGGCGATTCGTTACGGAGAGACGATAAGCTACGCGGAGCTTGCACGCAGGATTGGGCGTCCAGGAGCCTCGCGAGCCGTCGGCGCGACGAATGGGCGCAACCCCATTTCCATCATCGTTCCCTGCCACCGCGTCATCGCCGCCGACGGAACCTTGGGGGGGTACGGCGGCGGCCTCGACCGTAAGGAATGGCTGGTTCAACATGAAGCGGCCAGTTGCGACTAACCCAACGCGCCAGCGAGCGCCCGCATGCCGGCGCCACGAGTAACTCGCGGCAACCCTCGCGCGCGTGTCGGGTCGATATGGCTTCTGGGGTCGGCCCAGATAGTGTTCGGTGAGGGCTGTCCTTTTTTCTCCGTACTTCACTTGGCCACAGGGTAGTAGAAGTACTGGCCCGTTGCGGGATTGAAATAGAGCGGATACCGATAGCCGTCGCCCGGCTCGTAGGTCTGGGTCGTCAGATACGGCGCTGTCGTCGCTTGCCCCGGCGCCGTGGAGTAACCGCTGGAGTAGCTGAAGCCTGGGTACGACGTCCCGTAGTACGCATTGGGATCTGTGTACCCATAGCCGTTATTTGCGTAGCCGCCGTAGCCATATCCACCGTACCCACCGTAGCCGTAGCCGCCATACCCGCCGTAGCCGAGGCCGCCAACGCCAAGAAACCCGATGCCACCGTATCCGCCGTAGCCACCGTAGCCACCGTAGCCACCGCGATAGCCATAGCCACCGCCGCCATGGTAACCGCCACCACCACCATGGCCGCCACCACCACCATGGCCGCCACCGCCTCCGCCGTGGCCACCCCCACCGCCGCCACCGCCGCGAGCAAAGGCTGCCGAGCCTGTCGTGAGCGCGATTGCAAGGGCCAGTGCCATGATCGGGGTCATTTTCGAAACGATTTTGGCTAGAATGCTCATCGATGTCCTCGCTTTGGGTTGGGCCCGTTGAGGTGGAAAGAACGAATACTCACACACTTAAATAGTACGTGTTCTAAAGAGTGCGTGTTCGCAACGGGCCGGAAATCCCTTCGACAGCGAATATGGGATTCTGCGAGAATGGCCGATCTTGGCCGCTGGGCCCAAGTAGATCATTCCCAGGAAGAGGAGATTGAGACCGACATGACAACTGGCATGAGAACGACGGCTCGCGCCGGGTGGTCCCGCTCATGAGCCGCCCACCCGCGCAGGTCGCCAGCGCATCGGGCTGGACCAGCATCGAGCTGCCCGTCCCGCTGGAGCCCCGACCCGAGATTAGCCATGTGCTTTTCGATTTTGACGGCACGCTGTCATTGATCCGCCAGGGATGGCCCGAAGTCATGGTGCCGATGTTTGTCGAGGCCCTGCCGCGGCTCGCCGGCGAGACCGACGATCAAGTCGGCCAACTGGTGCTTGACGATATTATGCACTCAATGGCAAGCAGACCATCTATCAGATGATGCAGCTTGCCGACAGGATTCGCGAGCGTGGCGGAGAGCCTCGCGAGCCGCTCTGGTACAAGCACGAGTACCTGCGGCGGCTCGAGTCGCACATCGGCGCCCGCACCGCCGGGCTCAAGAGCGGCACGATCGCGGCCGACCAGCTTCTGGTGCACGGGGCGCGTCCGCTGCTGAAACACCTTCGCGACCGCGGCCTTCACCTCTATTTGGCCAGCGGCACCGACCTTTCGGCCGTGAGACAAGAGGCGGCCCTGCTGGAGATCGCCGGCGACTTCGGTGCCAACATTTATGGCGCGCTCGATGATTACAAGCAGTTCTCCAAGAAGATGATCATCGACCGGATTCTGGGCGAGCACGGGATCACGGGCCGGCAGTTACTCTCGTTCGGCGATGGTTATGTCGAGATCGAAAACACCAAGCAGGCCGGCGGCCTCGCCGTGGCCGTGGCCTCAGACGAGGCACACAACGGCTCGGGAAAGGTCGACCAGTGGAAGCGCCGGCGTCTGCTGGGAGTGGGCGCCGATGCGGTCATCCCCGATTTTCGCGACGCCATCTCCTTTGTTGACTATCTGTTGGGGTTCTGAACGAAGTGACACCACTCGACCTGAGCAAGCTCAAAGTGTTTCCTCTCGCCGAGCGCAAGAGCCTCACGCGAGCCGAAGAGATCCTGATCGAGCCCGACGCCGCGCCGCGGCCTTGCACCGAAGCGGTCGCTTTAGTCATCGAGGATTCCGCGCGGAAGATCGTGGCGGCACGCGCGAGCGGGGCGGCGGTGATGCTGATCTACGGCGCGCACTTGCTGCGCAATGGGGCCGCCAGGGTTCTCGAGCGAATGATGGCCGCCGGCTGGTTGACCCACCTGGCCACCAACGGCGCGGGCACAATCCACGACTGGGAGTATGCCTGGTTCGGGGCCTCAACCGAAAGCGTACGCGAGAACGTGGCGACGGGAACTTTCGGAACGTGGCATGAGACGGCGACCAATATTCATCTCGCCCTCATGGCCGCGCGCTCGACGGCTTGGGCTACGGTCGGGCGCTGGGCCGGTTCATCCAAGAAGACGGCGCAACGCTTCCCGGCACCGACTCGCTTACCCAGGCCATCGCCGCCCTTCCCCACGATCCCCTTACGGCGGCCCTCGCCGACTTGCTGCGAACGATGGTCGACCAGCACTGGCCCTCGGGGCCGGTCGACGTCGTGCACCGGTTCAAGCACGCTTCGATCCTCGCGCAGGCATACCGCTTGGGCATCCCCATGACCGTCCATCCGGGCATTGGCTACGACATCATCGCCAACCACCCGGTGTTTAATGGGGCGGCCATCGGGCGGGCGGCGGAATGGGATTTCAAACTCTTTGGCGGATCGGTTCAAAACCTCGATGGCGGAGTGGTCCTGTCGGTCGGGTCCGCGATCATGGGACCGCAAGTCTTCGAGAAGGCGCTCAGTTGCGTGAATAACTTGCGGCTCCAAAACGGTTGCGAAGTGGTTCGCGGTCACACGTTTTACGTCGTCGATCTTCAAGACGGGGGAGGCTGGGATTGGACCGTCGGCGAGCCCCCCAAGACGAACCCCGCCTACTACCTGCGTTTCTGCAAGAGCTATGCGCGGATGGGGGGGGCGCTCAACTACGTGCAGTGTGATAATATGACGTTTATCCATCATCTTTATCGCCGTCTGAGCGCGACATGACCAACGAGCGTTTTCACGCCATCGTCGGCCGTTATCCGCGGTTACGCATCGGCGTGGCGGGCGACTTCTTCCTCGACCGCTATCTGCACATCGACCCCGCGCGGGGCGAAACGTCGATCGAAACGGGCCTTCCCGTGTACAACGTGGTGCAGGTGAGGAGCCAGCCCGGAGCGGCGGGCACCATCCTCAACAACCTGGTCGCCCTGGGCATCGGCGAGATTCACGCGATCGGCTTTTGCGGAGATGACGGCGAGGGTTACGAGCTGCGCCGGGCGCTGGCGGCCCAGCCCGGCGTGCGGCTAGAAAACTTCATCACGTCGCCTCTGCGTGCCACGCCGGTTTATTGCAAGCCGCTCGTGATCGAAGCCGGCCGGCCCCCTCGCGAGTTGAACCGGTTCGACACCAAAAACTGGACGCCCACGCCCGATGCGCTCCAACAGGAGCTGGCGGCCCGGATCACCGAGCTTGCGAAGCGGATCGACGCGCTGCTTTTGCTCGATCAAGTGGACCTGCCCGAAACCGGCGTCGGCACCAAACGCGTGAGCGCGGCGGCCCACGCCGCGCTCAGAGAGAATGGCCGCTTGCTCGTGCTGGCGGACAGCCGCCGCGGTTTAAACGACTTCCCGCCGGTCGGCTTCAAGATGAATGCCGCCGAGCTGGCCCGAATGACGCGATCGACGGCCGCGGCCACGGCGACCGACATCGAGTCAGTGAAGTGCCGCGCCGCGGAGCTGGTTCGCTCGACAGCGCAACCGGTGTTTGTGACATTAGCCGAACACGGGATCGTGGGTGCGCTGCCAGGCCAAGAGCCCGAGCTTGTGCCCGCGCACCCCGTCCGCGGGCCGATCGACATCGTGGGTGCCGGCGACGCCGTCACGGCGAACCTGGCGGCCGCCCTTTCCGCCGGGGCCACGGCCCGCGAAGCCATGGAGCTGGCCATGGCGGCCGCGTCTCTCGTAATCCACCAATTGGGGACCACCGGCACGGCGTCGGTTTCGCGGATTGCTGACCTGCTTTCCACCATGTCCACGTAGATTGCCCGCGGATGAACTCGCCGGACTCCATTTGGAAAAAGGGGGAATAGCGCATTACGGTTTTTCTTTGCGAGCCCGTCCCGGTGGACATAGGCACGACTCCAGCCCGAGGCGAATCGCGGTCTCGCGAGTCCAGGCCTCTCCGCCGAATGGCCGGCCCGTTGAGATCGAGCCGCAGCCTCTGCCTGAGCATCCGCGAGATGATCGCGGGAAGGGCGCCGTTTTTGAGGGAGAAAATGGCATGGACGCTGCGGGTGCTTTCGTCTTAGATGGATCGGTGACGATGGTGTGGGGCTTCGACGATGATAGGCGAGGAGAGTTCATAGCATGGCGATCCATTTATCAAAAGACCAGGAAAGGTTTGTCCACGACGCCGTTCGCGGCCTTTACACCAGCGAGGACGCTGTTGTCAGGGATGCCCTAGACCGGCTTCGGCAGACGATCCCCGCACCTGTTCCGACACCACGCAGGGCGGTCAAACGCAGGAAGTCCGCCTCCTGTAAGCCCAAGACGCCGCTTACCGAGGCTGAACTCCAGCAGCACATGCTGAAAATCGGCTTGATGACTCAGCTTCCCGATACCGCCACTGACTTTGACGACCCTGAGGATGTACCGATCACCATTAAGGGTGAGCCTCTTTCCAAAACCATCATTCACGAGCGTCGCTGAAAATGGCGGTGAATTTCTTCGACAGTAGCGCCCTTGTCAAACGCCATGTCGATGAAACCGGCGGTGTCTGGCGCGTCTGCCCAGAAAATGGGATAGTTTGGCACCGCTCCAGGCATATCCTATAGAGACGTGTCAGGCGAAATCTCTGAGAAGGAGCAAGGTGTTGGGCCGACGGCCGTCCGTCGCTCTTTTGCGCGACATCACAACGTTGTTCGAAACAGGTGCCGCTCGGGGGACTTACCGATCGCGAATTGCTCGAACAGTTTGCGAGCGAGCGCGACGCCAGGGCCGAGTCGGCTTTCGAGGTGATTGTGCGTCGGCACGGGCCGATGGTGCTGGCGTGTGCCAGAACTTGCTCGCAGACTCCAACGATGTGCACGATGCCTTCCAGGCGACGTTCTTGGTACTCGTAAGGCGGCGTGGGTCGGTCCGCACGTTGAATTCACTGGGTGGCTGGCTTTACGGAGTAGCCTCTCGGGTGGCGGTGCGTGCTCGCGTGGACGCGGCGCGCCGGCGTTCGGCCGAGCAAAGAGCGGCGTTGCGGGTTGTCGAAGCATTCGAACCGACCGACGTCGTCGATCAAGATAGGGAGGGCTGTGGGGCCATCGTCCAGGAAGAGGTGCGGCGGTTACCGGAGCGGTATCGGGCGGTCGTTGTCTTGTGCTATTGGGAAGGTCTGACGCAAGAGCAAGCCTCGGTCCAGCTTGGGTGTCCCCTTGGCACCGTTCGCAGCAGGCTCGCTCGAGCGCGGAACCTCTTGCGGCGTCGTTTGATTCGTCGCGGTCTCGCCCCACTCGGCGAGGTCGTCGCCGTGGGGCTCAATCGCGTTCCCGTGACCACGGTGACCACGGTGCCGCACCTCTCGCCGGTCCCGTCCGCATTGGCATCGTCAACATGCCGGGCCGCGGCTCAGATTGCGGCTGGACAGATCCCAGTCAAAGTCGCTTCGGCCGGGGCAGCTTCGCTCCTCCAACATGTGTATTGGGGTATCACAATGATCAAGATCAAAACCGCCGTCACGGGCTTCGTTCTTTTCGCGCTTGTGAGTTCTTGCGGCTGGCTCGCTGCGCATAAGGGGTCGATCGCCCTCGCGCAGCACAAAGGGCCCCCAAAAACCGCCTTGCCAAACGAAAACGCGACGCGAGCGCCCGAATCGAAGGTCCGCTCGGCGGTGCCCCGCGAAACCACCGTCATCAAGAAGCTGGCGAGCGACGGCGAGCGAGTCAAAAAGGGCGACGTCGTCTGCGAGCTCGACTCCGCGGCGCTCAACAATCAACTCATCAATCAGAGGATTACCGAAAAGTCAGCGGAAGCGAACTTTGGAAACGCGAGGCTCGCCCGAGAAAGCGCGGAAGTCGATCTCGCCCAGTACGAAGAGGGTCCATTTAAACTGGAGCTTATGGAAGTCGTTCGCGACAGAAAGGTGGCCGAAGCCGAGCTCGCGCTCGCCGAGGATCAACTGGAGCTGGCACGCTCAGCGCGGGGAGCGCCACGGCCACGAAGAACCCGAAAGAGAGAGCCATTGAAGTAGGAGTTGCGAAGCTCGCTCTTGTTCGGGCGAGGTACGCACTTGAAATCGCCCAGCAGCGCCATAAGATCCTAATCGACATCAACAAGGGCAAGAGAATAAAAGAGCTAAAATCAGCGATCGACCAACGCCGCAGCGAGGAACTCGCGAAGAAGGCAATCTGGGAGTTGGAGATTTCAAAAACGAAGAAGTTGGAAAGGTCTGTTTCCGCATGTCGCGTTGTCGCTCCCAACGATGGGACGGTCTCGCACTGGCGGAATCGACGTCGGAACGATCGTCCATGAAGGACAGACGTTGTTTGAAGTTGTGCCTTGATCGACAGTAAGCGACATTGCCTTCTATCTCAGGGTCTCTATCTCGGGGTCGGAGTGCCTGCTGCACTTCCTCCCCGCATGGTTTGCTGTTGACCAGACCGATATTTTCTTGCATAACAAATTCATGGATTTCCGCTGGAATGACTGGAAATGACGTTTGACGGAACAGGAGAAACGGCGACATCGCCGCCGTGAGAAGAGATGAAGACGAAGCCATACTGGGAGATGAACCCCCAAGAACTCGCTGAAGCGACCAAGCCGTTCGACGAGCCATTCGTTGTTGACCAATCCCGCCCCTTGAATCCCGCGGAGCGGGAACAATGGAAAAGAGTGAATCGAAAAAGGGGAAGGCCCAAGATCGGTCAGGGATTCAAGCGGGTTTCCGTGAGTCTTGAACTCGGACTACTCACCCGTGTGACGGCCCTCGCCAAGAAGAGTCGAATCAGTCGCTCCACGCTGGTCGCCAATGCGCTCGAGCAAGTACTGGCTCGAGAAGAGTGATCAGGAAACCAAAGAGAACGGGCGACGCGGTGCGTTCTTGACGGATCCGTGCGTGCATCCGCCGCTGCCTGGCCCGATGAGCCAGTTGTGCAACAGCTTGTGGCACAAATTCCATGGGGCCATTGCGGTCGCCTTCTCGACTGTGTGAAAACCAGAACCGAGTTTTCTCACAATAAAAAAAAGGGATAGCTCGGTGCCATTCCAGGCACTACTTGGCGATTCTGTTCAACACCGGGTTCAAGGAGCGGGGTTTACAAGATGGCTGGTCGTCCATCCGGCGCGGTGCTGCGCGACATTCAGACTTTGTTCGACACGGGCACCGCGAGCGGCCTTTCCGACCGGCAATTGCTCGAGCGGTTCGTCGGCCGGCGCGACGCGTCGGCCGAGGCGGCCTTTGAGGTCTTGGTCTTGCGCCATGGGCCGATGGTCTTGCGGGTTTGCCGCAATGTACTTGGGGACTCCGACCGACGCCCAGGACGCCTTTCAGGCGACCTTTCTGGTCCTGGTGAAGCGCAGCGGCTCGATTCGCCGGCTCGAGTCACTCGGAAGCTGGCTCTATGGTGTGGCGTGCCGGGTCGCGGCGCGGGCGCGGGTCGAGGCCGCCCGGCGCCGCGCGGCGGAACGGCGCGGGGGCCTTGCGGGTCGTCCAGGCGGTCGATTCGGCGGCGGAGAATGAGCCAGACCACGCCGAATTCGGCCCGATCATCCAGGAAGAAGTTCGACGTCTCCCGGAGAAATATCGGGCGGTGGTGGCGCTCTGCTACTGGCAGGGGTTAACGCAGGAGCAGGCCGCCGCGCAGCTTGGCTGCCCGCTGGGGACGGTGCGCAGCCGGCTGGCTCGGGCACGCGATAAGTTGCGTAAGCGATTGACGCTTCGCGGACTGGCTCCCCTCGCGGGAGTTGTGGCCACGGGCGCATCGATGGTTCGTCTGCGTCCGCATCCATGTTAGCCATGGCATCCCGGCTTTCTGTCGTTCCTCCCGAGCTGGTTCGGTCAACAGCCCGAGCCGCTGTTCAAGTCGCCGCCGGGCAGGCGACGGCGAAGGTTGTCTCGGGATTGGCCGCGTCATTGGTCCGAGGAGTCATTCGAAATATAGCGGCGATCAAAATTGGCAAGATCGTTGCCGCGTTCTGTCTCGCGGGCCTTCTGGTGGTGGGAGCGAGCCTCTATCCGCAACGGCCCGACGAGCCGGTGCCTCCGCCCAAGCAGCAAAGTGTCGCGCAAGAAAAAGCAGAGCGCTCGAAGGAGACCAAATTCGGGCCGGCCCCGGTGGTTGAGCCTCCCGATCTCCTGCTCGTCGAAGTACTGGAGGCACTCCCCGGCCGTCCCATTTCCGGTGAGCGGCTGGTTCGCCCCGACGGGACGATCAGCCTTGGCTTTTATGGCGATGTTCACGTTGCCGGACTGACGCTGCCGGAAATCAAGGAAAAGATCGTCCTTCATTTGCGAAGATACCTCACCGACGAAAACCTCGGGCTACTCTTCTTGGTGGAGGATGGCCAACCAGTCATTGATGAAAAAACCGGTAAACGGAAGAGGGTCGACCCGAAAGACTCGGACCGGGTCTTTGTCGACCTGACCGCTTACAACAGCGGCGGCTATTACGTTGAGGGGGACGTCTCAATACCGGGCAAACTTCCGTGTACCGGCAATGACACCGTTCTTGACGTGATTCATTACTCGAATGGCCTGCTACCGTCCGCCGATACCTCGAAGATCCGACTGATTCGTCGGTTCCCCAAGGGCTCTCCCGTCCAAGTCTTGCCCGTCGATTACGAGGAAATCACCATGGGGACCGATGACTCAACCAACTATCACATTCTTCCCAACGATCGCCTGGTCGTGCCTCGCAGGTCGGATGCCCCGTCCCGGAAGTCTGAATCCGCGCACCGACCGCGGGCGAGAACGCCGGTTTCGGAGAGCGGCGATCCTCCCATTCCGGCGACGAAGGCTCAGACTGAGCTACCCGAGTCTTTGCAAGTACTTGAGCGTCACTTAAATGAACTCGATAAGGATCTCGATAAACTGATCGACGAAATGCAGTCCGTGAATAAAGTGCCGCAAGGCGAGGGGGCGGCGAAAGACGCGACGGAGCGGGGAGCCCCAGCGACTGTGCACCCGACGCTAAAGCCGCCGTCCAAACCTGAGTAAGTGATTTAAGCGGGAGAATGACGATGATTAAGACTTGTAAAATCGTAGTTTTGCTGGGTCTTAGCGGGCTCTTGGCGGTGGGCGTCAGCCTTTGGGCACAACCGTCCGCTAAGTCAGCGCCTCTTCGTCCGCCTCAAAGGGTTGTTCGGGAAAAACCAAGGCGCCCGGCACAAACGAAGTCGGGACCAGCCCTCCAGGTCGAGCCTCCCGATCTCTTGCTCGTCGAAGTGTTAGAGGCCCTTCCCGGCCGGCCGATCTCGGGCGAGCGGCTGGTGCGGCCTGATGGGACCATCAGCCTCGGTTTCTATGGGGACGTCTATGTTGCCGGCCTGACGCTCCCTGAAGTCAAGGAGAGGATCGTCCTACACATGCGAAAATACCTCAATGACGAAGCCCTGGGGCTCGTCGGCGGTGGCTGCCCGGACTTGCCGTTTATCGATGAGTACACCAAAGATCCCCGAATGCTTGACCCGAAGGAGTCCGACCGGGTTTTCGTCGATGTGACCGCTTACAACAGCAGCATGTACTATGTCGAGGGCGAGGTCTATTACCCTAGCCGGCTCAATTATACGGGGAACGATCGTGTTCTGGACGTCATCCACTATGTCGGCGGAATCACGCCGTCGGCGGATCGATCCAAGATCCGGCTGATTCGCAGCTTCCCCAAGGGCTCCCCTGTGAAAGTGCTGCCCGTCGATTACGAAGAAATCACCATGGGGACCGATGCGTCGACCAATTATCAAATCCTTCCCAACGATCGCCTGGTGGTGCCGCGCCAGCCGGACAACCCGTCCCAGCAACCTGCACAACGCGTTCATCCCGATCAAGCCCGTCTCGCCCGGATGTCGGCAGCCACTTCCCCTCCTTGTCGACCGGCGACCCCGACGACAAGCAGCTTAATGCCCTCCGCGCACTCGAGCGGCGCTAAAATGGCGTTGCGAGAAAGCTCGACACGATTATCGAGCGGTTCGAAAGCGCAGAAGACGGCAAACAAAGGACCGTCCGTAGGGCGAAGAAAGGCGGCCGGGGAAGCTGAGAAAGAGCCGGCCGTGCCACGCCAGGGCAATCCGTCCATGGGCGAGGACGCGCCATCGCCGCCCAAACCCCAGTATTGACCCGCTCGAATCCCTTCCCCCGAATCCGCTCCATGGCCGTCCCAAGGTCTGGATTCAGTATATCCGAACTCGCGGGACAGCGCGAGTGGATTCTCGGAGAGCTGGTTTAGCTCGCCCCTATCCCCGCCGCCCCCGCGTTCGCTACATTAGAGATACCTGGGCGATCGCGTTTCGTACGAAGCGGGACCGCCGAAAGGTGGGTCAGGCCTTCCAGCCTGACACCCTTTGTGACGCGGCAAGGCGTCAGGATGGAAAGCCTGACGTACATCGCCCAACGGGCTCCGCGGGGCCACTTGGGGTCGCCGCGTGAAACAATCGAACTGGGGCATGAGAGGATGGTTTGCGATGCGCTGGGTGACTGTGGCGAGTGACGAGGGGCCGAGGGCCTGTGGGGTGCTCTATGGCCAGTACATTGACGTCAATGCGGCCGATTCCGAGATGCCCGCGACGGTGCGCGAGCTGTTGGAACTGGGACCGGAATGGCAGCAACGGGCCTGGGATGCCCTACCCAAGGGAGTCGTCCGGCACGATCCCGCCAACGCGAGGTTATTGCCACCGGTGCCCGATGCTCGCAAGATCGTCTGCATTGGGTTGAACTATCGCGATCATGCCGCCGAGAGCGGCGTGCCCGTGCCGACCGAGCCGGTGCTCTTCAGCAAGTACACGACGGCCTTAATTGGACACGGGGCGCCGATCGTTTTGCCCAGCGTAAGCGAACAGGTCGACTACGAGGCCGAGCTGGTGATCGTCATTGGCCGAAAGGGACGGCATATCCGCCGGGAGCGAGCTCACGAATATGTCGGCGGCTATGCCGTCGGTCATGATGTCTCGGCCCGCGACTGGCAGCTCAATAAACCGGGCAAGCAGTGGATGGCGGGCAAGACTTTCGACACGTTCGCGCCGGTCGGTCCCGAACTGGTCACGCCCGACGAAGTACCCGACCCCCAGAATCTCGGCATTCGCCTGCGATTGAACGGCCAGATCATGCAAAACTCGAGCACCAGCCAGCTCGTGTTCGGGGTCGACGAATTGATTGCCTACGTCTCGCAAGTCTTTACCCTCGAGCCTGGCGACCTGATTTTCACCGGCACACCGCCCGGTGTCGGCATGGCCCGCAAGCCGCCGGTCTGGCTCAAGCCGGGTGATACCGTCGAGGTCGAGATTGATAAGCTAGGGACGCTCAAGAACACCGTGATCGCCGAAAATTTGACCGGCTGAATACGCCTGAAAAACCGGTCTCATCATCCACGCGGGGATGGGATAAACTGGCGCATGCTGAATCCATCCGCAACGCCGGAGGACCGCCACGATGAGCAGCGTACCCGATAAATCGCTCGAGCCGGAGGGTCTCCGCTACGGCGAGCCGACCTGGGATATTGCCCAGTTGTTCCCCGCTCAGGGGACGTGGACCGAGAGTGAATACTTCACGCTCGAAACCAGCCGCCGAGTCGAGTTCTCCCACGGGTTCCTCGAGTTCCTTCCCATGCCAACGGTTCTTCATCAACGGATCGCCGCTTTCCTCTACGATGCGCTCCGTGCGTTTATTGTTGGCCTGAATCTCGGTGAAGTTCTTTTCATGGGAGTACGCGTGCGACTTGGGCCCGGCAAGTTTCGCGAGCCGGATGTCTTATTCATGAGCGCGGAACACGCCAGCCGGATCACCGACGAATACTGGGAAGGCGCCGACCTGGTGATGGACGTGGTCAGCTCGGGCGATGAAGACCGCCGCCGTGACGTAGAGACGAAACGCGAGGAATATGCCCAGGCTGGTATCCCCGAGTACTGGCTCGTGGATCCAGAGATCGGTCAGATCACCGTGTTGACCCTCGAAGGCCAGGCGTATCTTGTCCACGGCGAGTTCAAACGAGGTGAGCGAGCCACGTCGAAGCTGTTGCCCGGTTTTTCTGTCGATGTGACCTCTGCGTTGGCGCCAAAGCGGTGACTATACCTTGCGCAGGGCGATTTGAGACATCTTGGGAGGGCGAGCCTCCGTGCGAGCCGAGTGCCGATGCCGGCTCGGACAGAGCCTCGCCCTCCCGTTGTTGATGTCGCGGCTCACGCCGCGCGATGCATAACCGCGGGCCGCGCCGGCCTGTTTGCCGGGGCAACCGCGCACGGCCTGTTCGCCACTGCAATCAAGTTTCACTTGGCAGCGTCGGCGGGGCCTTCTTGGTCGCTCGTCTTGGGCCGCGGTCGCGACTTGCCGTCGGGTAAGACGGCCAGGGCGAGTCGTTGCGAGAGCCCCCGAGCGTCGGCGAAGTCGGGAGCGAGGTGAAGGGCTTGCTCGGCGGCGCGGAGGGCCTCGACCGGTTTATGGTCGGCCTCCAGGGCCAGGGCAAGGTTGTAGTAAACGTCCGCTCGATTGGGAAACCGGGTGACGGCGATGCGAAAATCGTCGATCGCCTCCGTGAAATGCCGGAGGGCGAGATGAGCGCGGCCGCGAAGATTGCGGGCCTCGCCGTTTTCCGGTGCCAGCTCGACAGCCTGGTCCAATCGTGAAAGGGCTTGATCCGGATGGTTCCGCGTTAATTGGATCGCCGCGATATTCAGGCTCACCTCGGCGTTGTTCGGTTCGAGCTCGAGTGCACGGAAGTACTCGGCCAGGGCGTCGTCCGTTCTTCCCTGCCTTCAAACAACCGACCCAGGGAGAAGTGAGCCTTGGGCCGTTGCGGGTCGATTTCGATCGCGGCCTCGATGTGCTTGAATGCGCCGGCGAACTCGCCGCGCGCGGCTTCCACCTGTCCCAAGCCGATCAGCGCTTCAACATAATCAGGGTCTCGTTGCAGGGCGGCGCGAAAACACGTCTCCGCTTCGGCCAGCCGTCCCTCAAGCTGCAAGACTAAGCCCAACCGCTGCTTGGCCTCGGCCGAGCTAGGGATCTCCGTTGTCAGTTGCAACAGCTCGACTCGGGCCTGCTCCAGGTCCCCGCGATCGATGGCCTCTTGCGCGTGCTCGCTGATTTCCTGGTTCCGCGCGACCTGCGTGGGGTCCGCCACAGCATGGTCAAGACTGGGCGCAGACCGACCCAGGTGCATCCGGCCTGGGCCGAAAGCAGCCATAAGACGAGCAACCACCTGGCGTTCCGCGCCGGTGCACCATGCTTGAATTGTCCCTTCCTTGGGACTGGCTCAACGTCAACCTGACAAACCGTCGCACCTTATATCACTCGTTTATTCTGGTCAATGTCGGTCGTCGACGACTGGTACGATACATCTGTCGACTGGCATGTGCCAGCGGATTCTGGCAGGCGCGTCCCCAGGGATTCTGGCAGACGCGTTCCCTGGGGTGTCCTCCTAGCGTCGCGATGCTGTGCGGGCCCTCGTTCCGATGCTCCGCGTCGGAATGCCGTCTTCGACGCTCCGCGTCATTTTCGGGAACCAAGCCGAGCAACAGGCACAACGAGCCGGATCTGCCAACAGAACGGCTATATTTAGCTTTATCGTCAAGGAAAAGCGATAGCGAGTCGAATATAGCGGCTATAAGAAGCCGGTTTATCGTCCCCGAACGAACAGGAAGGGGTAACGTGATGGTGCGCGACGGGGTTACCAATATCGTGATCAGGCTCCAGGAACGCGGGTTCGATCCACGCAGGGTCGGGCTAACGCGTGGGAGTCGCGCTGTCCGGCACACAGGAGTGCGGATTGGTGCTATCCATTACTCGCAACGAGCTGAATCATCTCGTGCTCGAGTGCCGCAGCGCAGCGAACTGCCCGCATATTTCGAATTGTCCGGCGCTTGGATTGTCGAACGAACAAGTTTTCGAGGAAACCCCCGATTGGCTGATCGGTCGGCTAAGGCATTTTCCGATCCAACCTGCGTTGTTCGGCGGCTCCGGTAGGAAGACGAGTGTTACGGATTGCCTCGCTGCGCACGAAGACGCAATCTCTTCACCTCGCCCCGGCGGGGAGAGGTCGGCCGAAGGCCAGGCACGGGGTGCGGACGGCTGCGGCACCGTGCGGCCGACCCGTGAGGAGCCAGCCGTCGGAACAGCGGTCCAGCCCGAGGTCGGCAACGCATCCGTCGCAGCCAATAACGCCCAGGAAGTCTCCAGTGGTACCCGCGATCCCCGAGTCACGGCGTCGAACCGAGAGGGCGTAAATGCACAAGGAGATGTGGACGAAACGGCGGTTTTCGCGGCGAATCCGCGTGGGGGCGCTCTATGTGGCGTCGCTGCGGCTCGTACGGGACCAGCCGATTCGACGATTGTGGCCCCTCGGGTCGTTGGCCAGTTTGTGGACAATCCCGCAAAAATGCGCCACTCCTCGCCGAGCGCCACCCAACAGAAAGCGACGACAAGCGGACCGGTCCTGCAAGCTCCGTTAGCGGCAATACCAACCCAACGCGCCAGCAACAGGACGCATGCCGTCGCCGCGAGCGTCTCGCGGTAACCCTCGCTGGCGCTATGAGTTAGTATGGCTTCGGGCTTCGGCGGCGGCCCGAGGTGTTGTTCGGCGAGGAGTGTCGTTTCAGACGACGTTACTGGTTCTTGCCTGAGCCCGGCGCTGGTACGCTCCGTTAGATCCCAACCCGTGGTCGTAACTCGGCACGAACCCAGTCCCGGATGCGTCGCTTCCAATCGCGCCGCTTGCTACATTTGCCGTCGTTCAGCCACCGGGTGACTTCTTCGGCCCGCACATGCAAGAATCGGCTTGACTCGGCCCCCACGTAGCTGCCATCGGCGGCGAGCTGCTGGATCGACACGTCACCATTGCTAAAGCGCCAAACCTCCGGTGGCCGCAACTGGCTATAGATTTCCGACCGGTCAATCTTCGGAGGTGAGATATCAATCTCGACCACCAGGTCGGGGATTGGATAATCGGCGCCGTCGTTGGAGTCTTTGGCGATGCCTGCCTCGCAGAGCTCTATCTTTGCCGGCTCGAAGTAGTAGCTGAGGTCGGCTTCGATCCCGCGGTCAAGCTCCGGCCGCTTCCAGGTTGTTGAGCCAAGCCCGTGCCAATCGATTTCCAGACCGTCGCATACCTCGTTGACAAACAGGCTCAGCAACTCACCGAGATTCTCGTGTGTCGGACCAAGGACCATGATTTCAACGTCCTTCCCATCGAAGGCGACCCTAATACTTGACCGCTCTCTGATGGCGTCAGTCAGTCGGTCGTAGAGATTCCATGAGACGTCGCGCATGACGCCCCGCTCCTCCGCCGGAGCGGCTGGGGTCATCGAGGGCGCGACGAGAGACCGCCGAGTTGTCGTGATCGCGGACATGGTCAAGGCCCCCTGGTTGTGGCGTTTCATCGAGCGGGGACTCGTCCGATCGGCGGTGCTCGTCACTTTCCATCGGACGAGAGCGATCGCAGACCCAACGAAGATCATTCTACTCCAAGACAACGCCGAAGGGTACCGATCCCTGTTCGCATCGTTGCAGACACCCACCCGCGGTGGGGCGAGATCGGTGAACAGCGCTCAGCGTTAAACGGGACCGAGCGCCGCCACCCCGTGCGATTTCTGGACAATTTCGCAAAAATGTCGAGATGAATCTACGATGACTTCCCTCTTAAGTGTGGGACGGGACGAGCGGGATAGGTGCGTCCGAGGGGACCAATCGCATGGCAAGCGCGGGTTTGGGGACGGCCTTGCGGCACCTTTGCGACCTTTTCAGCGTGGGGACGGCCACGGGACTGGGGGACGGGCAACTTTTGGCCCGTTATTCCGACTCGAACGACGCCGTCGCTTTTGAGGCCCTGGTCGCCCGTCATGGGCCCATGGTCCTGGCCACCTGCCGGGCTGTGCTCAAGAGCGAGCACGACGTCGAGGACGCGTTTCAGACCACCTTTCTGGTTTTGGCCAAGAAGGCCCATTCGATCCGCGCGCGGCGACATACTGGGCGGCTGGCTGCATCGCGTCGCCTATCGCGCGGCCGTTCAGGCCAGCGTGGCGGCAAAGAAACGACGCCGCAAAGAGGCGGAGGCATCGGCGATGGCTTCCTCGAAGGTGGCAAATCGCGGGTTCGAGGCCGACTACGACTTACGGTCGATCCTGCACGATGAGATCGACCGCCTTCCCGAAAGCCAGCGCCTGCCGGTCGTGCTTTGCGATCTTGAGGGGCTGAGCTACGGCCAGGCGGCCGCGCGGCTACGATGGACCGTGCCGACACTTCGTTGTCGGCTTGCCAAGGGCCGGCAACGGCTCAAAGGGCGGCTCACTCGCCGAGGCTTCGCCACACCGGACCTGGGCGTGGTCTTGATCGCAAAGGGGGGCTCGGCGGCGGTGCCGCCGGCGCTGATCCGTGCGACGATCCTCGCGGTAACCGGCGGACCGGCCTCGGTCGGGGCGGCGTTCCTGACCAAAGCCATACTCAGGGGAATGCTGATGACCAAGATCAAGTTTGCCGCGACGGCCACTCTTGCGGCCCTCGCGCTCGCCTCCGCTGGCGTCATTGCCGCCGGCAGCGGGCGGCCCGAAGACCCCAGGCCGGTCATGAAGCCGAAGGCTGCGGTCGCGGAGGTTCACCGTAGAGAAGCCCGCCGCCGAGAAGCCGATCGAGACGGTTGAAGTTAAGGGACACGTCGTTGCGCCCGACGGCCGGCCGGTTGCGTGGTGCCGCGGTGACCGCCTTGTACCTCGACACTGAGGCGCTGAACGTCGACATGAGCACCGTGCCGTGGCCCGAACGACCAGCGGCTCCGATGGCCGGTTCTCGATCCGCCTGCCCAAGCCCAAGCTCGACGCCTCGATTGAAGGTTACCTGGCCATGGAGCCGTGGCTCGTTGCGTCTGCCCCCGGCTACGGCGTCGGCTGGTGCGGGCGAGCCTCAAACGCCAACCGGCCCGCCGAGCAAGTGGTGACGCTCGTCGAGGAAGGGCCGCCGATCGAAGGGCGGATCGTCGACCTCGAGGGCCGGCCCGTCGTTGGTGCCAGCGTCCGGGCCGCCGGCATTTGGTACGACGAGAAAAGCAACCTCGCCGGCTGGATCGCCAAGGCCCGCAACGGGGCCGCCGGCAACCTCTGGCAAGCCTTGCACCAGTTGTCGCTCGACGCGCGTGGCCGTGAGGCAGGGCGTGCTCCACGCGAACGGCTCATTTCGATCGCCACCACGACCGCCGCTGACGGCCAGTTCAGGCTGACCGGGATCGGCCGCGACCGGATTGCCGACCTGATCGTCTCCGCCCCCGGAATTGCCACGACCAAGGCCCACGTCTTCAGCCGGCCCGAGCCGGAGATCCGCACCGCCGACAGCGGCACGATGCACCGCGAGCCGTTCATCGTCCACGCCCCCAAGTTTCAGCTCGCGCCTGGCGCCGACCAGGCGAGTTCAGGGCACGGTCCGCGACAAAGACTCGGGCCGGCCGATCGTCGGACTGGCGATCCACGCGGCCGTCTTCGACGAGCATAGCGGGATTCCGGCCCCGGGAGTCGAGGCGACGACCGACGCGGAGGGACGCTATCGTCTCGACGGACTTCCCAAGGCCGGGGCGTACCAACTTTTCATCAAGACAGCCAAGGGGCTCCCCTACGCCGACGCAACGATCAAAGTGCCCGCCCAGTCGCCCGGGCTGGAACCGGTCACTTTTGACATCGAGATGAAGCGTGCGGTCTTGATCCGGGGAAGGATTGTCGACAAGATGACCGGCCGGCCAATCATCTGCTCCGTTAATTATTACGCCTTCGCCGATAACCCGCATGTCCGGGAATACGCCGGGTTCTTGGAAAGTCACGCACAATACAATCCGGGCGACACGCACGGCCGGTACGAGGTCGTCGTTCTGCCCGGTCGGGGGATCGTCGCCGTCCGCGATCAGGTGGACCAATACCGTCCCGCAGGTTACGAGAAGATTGCGGGCTACGACGCCAAGCACCAGATCTTCAGCACGGTACCTAACGTGCTCTTGCCCTTAGCCCACGCCATTGTCGCCGAGGTGGTTGTTGATCCGAAGGCCGAGTCGATGACACTTGACCTCCAGGCCGATCCGGGAAAGTCGGTTGCGATCAAGGTAGTCGGGCCCGAGGGCGAGCCGATCGGCGGGACGAAGGCAAAAGGGATGGGTGAGTCGTACCAGACAAGCCCCGTCCCCCAGCCATCGTCCAGCTTCGAGGTCCACGCCCTCGACCCTTCCAGGCCGCGCCGGGTGGTCGTCATGCATGAAGGCCGAAAGCTGATCGGCTCGGCACTTGTGAAAGGAACCGAGACCGGGCCGGTCACGATCAAGCTCCAGCCCTGGGGCTCGGTCGCCGGCCGGATCGTCGATGACGAGGGCCGGCCCAGAAAGGCGATGTTCATCGGCAGCCCGAACGGCAATCAA
>CAWHKI010000165.1:0-15042 GCA_963829765.1 uncultured Isosphaeraceae bacterium
GAACGCCACAAAGGCGTCGCCGGCCCTGGTTTGCAGCTTGCCGATGCCACCGGCCGCGATGACGACATATCGGCGGCCCTTGACCGCGGAGGTCGACGGGGTCGCGTAGCCTCCGGCCGGCAGTGGGTGCTCCCAAAGAAGCCGCCCGGTCTTTTCGTCGAAGGCGTGGATACGTTCGTCCTTGGTTCCGCCGATAAAGACGAGGCCGCCCGCAGTCACGATCGAGCCGCCGAATGTTTCGGTGCCGGTACGCGGAACGCCCGCGCGGTCAGTTCGACATGCTCGCCGAGTGGAACCCGCCACGCAAATTCGCCGGTATTCAGGTTGATCGCGTTTAGTTGGCCCCACGGGGGCTTGATCGCCGGGTAGCCCTCGTGGTCCAGAAACCGCTCGTAGCCGTTAAATCGATAAGGTCCAGATCGAGCTTTTTCAGCTTCGCTGGATTCCACGAGTGTGATGATGTTCACAACGTTGTTCGAGTTGACACAACAGACCAGTGGTCGGATCGACGAAACTCCCGATCAGTTGCCCCGCCGTGGAAACCGGGGACGCGACGGTTCCTCGCCGGCTGGGCGGGTCGACGCCGGCCCGCCACGAATTGTTCGCAGTTTGGCGAGCACGAACGCACGGTTCGCCGCGCCATCGGTCACGTTGGATCATCGAGAAACTGGTCAGAAAAGGGGGGCGGCTGACGGGAATCGGCTGCGTCGCGGCGGTTTGTTTGCCGGGGACGTCGGAGGAGGGCACGCGCCGTTCTTCAATGTCGAGAGTGGCTTGCCCGTCAAGCGGTCAAAGATAAAAACATAGCCCGTCTTCGTCACTTCCGCGACCGCGTCAATTTGCTAACCGTCCCGGTCGACCGTGACCAGGTTCGGATAGACCGGCAATCACGATCCCACAAGTCACGACGTAACGTCTCAAAATGCCAGACTCGCTTGCCCGCCTTCGCATCGAGTGCGTCCTGCAGTTCGCTAACAGGTTATCACCGCGGCGGTCGCCGCCGTAGAATGAAATGAAGCGATCATAAACGGGCGAAACAATACCTCGCTCGATATCAACGCTGTACCGCCCCAGGCATTCGACCCGCCGCGATTCTTCCACGAATCGCCTTCCCAGGTATCGTTTCCGAATTCGCCGGAATGCGGACAGTGTGGAACCGCCAGACTCGGCGGCCGCCGCGCACATCAAAAGCGCGACGTCTCCCGGCGCGGCCACGCCCGGCCCCTCGTCACACGAGACACCAATCATAATCGTGTTGTTCCAAATGGCGGGGGCCGAGGTCGGTCCATAGGAACGTCCGGCGACCAAATGATCAATTCCGTGCCAAGGTTTCTGATGCCCCCCTCGCCGATTTCCGATCGAGTTTGCCGGTTTTCGCATCGAGCGGAACAGCCGACCGTCGGACGCGCCATGAATAATTCCGCTCGCCGTCCGGCTTGCCATCGGACCAAGAGGCGCAGCCGCGGTTGACGCCCCCCGAGGTCGGTTGAAACTCGAACGGATGGTCTTCGAGCGGATCGAACTGCCAAAGTTCCTTGCCAGTTGCGGCATCAAGGGCCACGATGCGCAGGTAGGCCGTCGTGATATACATCACGCCGTCGATGACGATCGGCGTGCATTCGATCGTCTTACCCTTACGGCTGTCGAGCTCGCGCGTGTGGTACGTCCAAATCGGCTCAGGCCGCGTCACATTTTGGCGGTTGATCTGATCGAGGGGCGAATAACGCATACATCCGGCGTCGTTTCCGACTCTTGGCCAATCGAAATTCTTCGGAGACTCGCCAGCCGTACCGGCCGTCAATGCAAGAAAACAGGTGATCGTGATCAGATCCAAACGCATGGCGTGAATTCCTCTCGATTGACGGCGATCGACGAAGACCTTGCTTTCCTCGGAAATGTTCGGGGAGCGGGGAGGACGTCCTGAAGTTACGGAACTATGATAAGGATCAAGTCGGTCTGTTGTGAACTCCTTGCTTGCGAGCACCTGGCAAGAGCCGTCCTGCCCGCATTCGCTTTGGGCTTGGTGATGATGAGACAAGTAACTCGCCGCGATTGGCTGACGAGCGTGGGAGCAGCGACGCAGGTATTCTATTGCGCGAGCGCGCCGTCAGCGGCATTCACCGGCGAGACAACCGAAATCCGTAGCCGCCGTGGTCACGACCTATCGGCCGCTTAGCCATGCAGATGTCTTGGTCGGCCGCATCGTCGAAGGCTGGCGACACGACGGTGGTCCAGGGCCGGCCTGCGGCTGGCATCGCTGTACATCGATCAGTCGGTCGAGGGAGATCTGGGGAGGCAGACCGCCGCGAAATACGGCGTGCCGATCTGCAAGACGATCGACGAGGCGATTTCGCTCGGGAGCGGCAAGGTCGCCGTCGATGGCGTGATCAGCGTGGGTGAGCATGGCGACTATCCGTATAACGCCAAAGCCAGCACCTGTATCCACGACGGCGGTTTTTCAGTGAGATTGTCGAGTCATTTCGCAAGCATGGCCGAGTGGTTCCCGTGTTCACCGACAAGCACCTGGGCCCGGTCTGGGACGATGCGCTGTGGATGTACGAGACAGCCAAGACCATGAAGGTCCCCATCATGGCGGGCTCATCGCTTCCTGTCTCATACCGCAATCCCGACGTCTCAGTGCCGATCGGAACGAAGCTGGAGGCCGCGGTGGCGATCGGATATGGGCAGCTCGACGCTTACGGCTTTCACGCGCTCGAAGCGTTACAATCATTTGTCGAGCGAAGGGCCGGTGGCGAGACTGGAGTCAGATGGGTGCGGTGTCTCACAGGCGAGGCGATGTGGCGGGCTGTGGACAGTGGCGGCGTGCCGCGGGACCTGCTTGATGCAGCCCTGCGCGTGACGCCGAAAGCGAATGCGAAGCCGATGCGGGGGCTTGGCGGCGAAGACGTCGCGCTTTACCAAATGGAATATCGGGACGGCCTACCGCGGTGGTGTTGATGCTTGATGGATACGCGACTGGCTTTGGCGTCGCCGTGCGGCAAGCGGGCGACGCGGGCGTACTGGCGACCACATCGAAACCAGGGAGAAGCCGTATTATCCCCACTTCGCCTTTCTGTTAAAGGCAATCGAGCAGATGATCCACACGGGCCGGCCATCCTATCCGGTCGAGCGGACGCTCTTGACTTCGGGCATTCTGGATCGAGCGCTGACATCTCGTCTACAGGGAGGGCGTCGAATCGATACGCCCGAGTTGGCGATTCGATATCAGCCGTAGAGTATCCCCATGCCCGAACCTAAACTGCCGTCTTTATCATAAACGGGACAAGGCCCATGCGAATTGCGATCGCCGGAATAATGCACGAGTCGAACACATTTGCTTCCACCGTCACGGACCGAACGCGGTTCGAGCAAGGTAGCCTGACGTGGGGCGATGAGGTCGTGCGAACCTGGGCGACTCGCATCACGAGATGGGCGGCTTCATCGCTAGGCGCCGAGAGCGATGGCTATGAGCTGGTGCCTATCGTGATGGCATTGGCGACCCCGTCAGGGCCAGTCGATGACGCGGTCTTGGACGATGTTGTCGAGTGTATCGTTCGAGGAAGTGGCGAAAGCAACGCGGATGGGCTGCTCGCTCGCACTTCACGGAGCGATGCGTCGAACGGCACACCGACGCCGACGGAGAGGTGCTCAAGGAGGTTGCGATTCGAGCTCGGGCGCGGACTTGCCGATCGTCGCCACGCTCGATTATCACGCCAATGTTTCACCGGCGATGGCGGAACATGCCGATGTGCTGCTCGGATATCAAACATACCCGCATGTCGATCAGCGGAGCTGGGGTTGTTGGCGGTCGGACTGATGGCGAGGACCGTCCGGGGCGATATGCCGGTGACGTATCGCGACCGGCGCTCGTCGTGCCGCTATTGGGCCAGGCGACGGATCGCGAACCGATGCGATCGCTGCTCCGAGAGGCACGGGCCATCAGGGAGAGACGGAATATTGTCGGTCAGCCTGATGGCAGGCTTTCCCTATGCCGATGTGCCGGAGATGGGTCCGTCTGTGATCGCTGTCGCCGATGGCGATCGCGGTTTGGCCGCCGCCGCGGCCGAGGAGTTGGGCCAGCGAATGTGGGAATTCCGGCGTGAGTTCTTGGTCAAGTGTCCCAACGCGGCAGAAGGGGTGCGACTGGCGATCACGGCGGCGGAGCGACCCGGTGATTCTGGTGGACCTGGGCGATAACATCGGCGGGGGATCGGCGGGCGACGGGACGGTATTACTCGCCGAGCTGGCCCGCCAGAAGGCGAGCAATGCCGTTGTGGTGATTTACGACCCAGAGGCGGTGCGAGCAGCCGTGACGGCAGGGCCCGGCGGACGGTTCGAACAGCCGGTCGGCGGACGAACGGACGGGCTGCACGGCGAGCCAGTGCCCGTCTGCGGTGTGGTGCGGTCGATCCATGACGGGACGTGGGTCGAGGACCAGCCGAGGCACGGCGGCAGGCGATTCAACGATCAAGGGGCGACGGCGGTGATCGAGCTCGCCGGACCGATCTTGCTGGTCCTCAACTCGCTACGAACGCCGCCGTTCAGCCTGGGACAGCTCACAAGCCTGGGGATCGAGCCGCGCATCAGGGAATCATCGTCGTTAAGGCGGCCGTGGCCTACAAGGCGGCCTATGCGCCGATCGCCGGACGAATCATCGAGGTGGATACTCCCGGACTCACCGGCATTGATCCGGGTCGGTTTCCCTATCGGTGGGCGCTGCGGGCGAAAGACATCGTGCAAGGG
The DNA here is from genome assembly GCA_963829765.1 of uncultured Isosphaeraceae bacterium. Classification (GTDB taxonomy): domain Bacteria; phylum Planctomycetota; class Planctomycetia; order Isosphaerales; family Isosphaeraceae; genus CAWFRS01. The sequence goes on from CAWHKI010000165.1 coordinate 4,744, forward strand.
TAGGGTCGCGTGGGAAACCGCGTCGTTGGCCGACAATGTGATACTCAGCGTGAAGAATCGAGGTTGGCGACGGATGTTGATGGTGGCTGGGTGAATCCGGCTTTTTCGCGGCCGCGGTCAGTTGGAAGAGCGGCGACGATTTCCGCACGCTCTGCACGACGCCCCATCCCAGCGGGATGAGCACGATAACCCACGATGCCACCAGCACAAGCGTCGATGACGTCCTTTCGGTGCGATCCATCATTTCGTGGCCGCTCTCGTCTGTTTGAGGGATCATGTTTTGACCGATGGCCCGTAAGGGAGGTTAAATTCGTCGTGATGGATCCGCGTCCACGGGCGCACGAGCAGGTTGCAGACCAGTCCGAGCAGGGAAGCCCTGCCATCAGGTACATGGTCAGGTTATAGCTCGGCCCTGGGAACGCCGTGCGCGATTCGGTAGGTGGAAACGTAGTTGATCAACTGCGGGCCGAGGACCGCCGCCATCGACCAGGCGGTGAGAGTCGCCCGTGATCGCGCTCAGTGCATCGTCCCGAAGAGGTCGCGGAGATAAGTGGGGATCGTTGCAAACCCTCCGCCGTACATCGAAATGATCAGGGCTGTCAGGATGCCGAATAAAGTCACGCTGCGATAGTGCTGGGCCACGGGCACGAGGGCATACAAAATGGCCCCGAGCAGGAAGAAAACGCAGTAAATCGCCTTGCGTCCCGTCAGGTCGGACGTCGACGACCAGAAGAGCGCCCGGCCATGTTGAACAGGCTGAGCAGGCCCGCGAAACCGCCGCCGACCGCGGCGGGCACCCCCAAGATGTCCTGACACATGAGCGACGCCTGACCGAGTACGCCGATCCCGGCGGTGACATTCAGGCACAGAACCACCCACAAGAGCCAGAACTGCGGCGTCTTCCCGGCGAGGTCCACCGACACGTGCGCATGGGTGACAAGCCGCTTCGGCGTCGCGGCGACGAACGTAACCCTCCGGCAGCCACCCGGGTGCGGGCACGCGGAAGCTGAACGCGCCGAACATCATGAAGACAAGATAAGCCACCCATCACCAGAAATGCTTCCTTCACCCCTACCGAAGTGTCGGAATGAAGGCGACCGATCAGCTCGACGCCGAGTGGGGCGCCGATCAAAGCACCGCCGCCAAAGCCCATGATTGCCAGCCCGGACGCCATGCCCGGCCGGTCGGGGAACCACTTGACGAGCGTCGACACCGGCACGATGTAGCCGAGACCAAGACCGATCCCGCCGATCACGCCGTATCCGACATAGATCAACCAGATGCTGTGCAGCCAGACCCCCAGGCTCGACAGCCATAACCCCCCACAGAAGCAGATGGCACTGGCGAAAATGGTTTTTCTCGGACCGGCCCGTTCGACCCAACGGCCGAGGATCGCCGCGGAAAGCCCCAGCATGATGAGCGCGATCGAGTAGATCCACCCGACTTCGGGGATGGTCCAATCCTGGCCCGTGATTGAATGGGTGACTCCAACGGCTCGGGTTAGCGGCACGTTAAAGACACTAAAACCATAGATTTCGCCGATACACAGGTGGACGGCGAGCGCGGCGGGGGGTATGTGCCAACGGTTGAATCCAGGCGGGGCAACCGTGCGCTGTCGATCAAGGAAGGTATGAAGACGCATTAGACTCGAGCACTGAGTCGGCAAGGATCGTAACGCGACGGTTTGCCCGCCGACCGGTCATCGACGTTGGCTCCGAAATCGGGCCGATGTTACAGCCGTTGTATCGTAACGCGATCTCGACGCCATCAGCAATGTTTCGATGAACCATCTTGGAATGACTCATCGACTTCGTCAAGCTGTCAAGGCTCGCAGCTCTTCTAACTCGTTCCCATGCTCTGCGTGGGAATGCCGTCACCGACGCTCGGCGTCGTCTTCTCCAAACGCACCGAAAATGACGCGGAGCGTCAACGGCTGCATTCCCACAGAGGACCGTGGGAACGAGATCAAACAGCGCAAACATGCTAATGTAGTCCAGGAACAGGTCGAGCTGCACCTCGTCCGCTCCGGGTGTCGCGAGGTAGAGTTTGTCGATCGAATAACTACAGGATTCCGTACCGCCGAAATGCCTCGGTGACGGAAAGACCGTCCGCCAGCTTGGCGCGGACGAGGTTTTCGCCGCGGACCTTCTCCTCGGCGAGGTCGATCGCCTGGATGGCGACGGAGCGGGGGATGACGACAATGCCATCGGCGTCGCCGAGGACGAGATCACCGGGCTCGACATCGACGCCACCGCACTGGATCGGCACGTTGTGCGCGGCGACGTCCAAGCGCCCAAGGCTATCGGCGGGGTGGATGCCGCGACAGAAGGTAGGGAAGCCCATTTCCGTGATGGCGATGCTGTCGCGGGTATAGCCGTCGATGATAATGCCGCGGCTGCCGCGATAGCGTGCGGCCGTGGAGAGCAGCTCGCCCCAGAAGCTCCAATCGCACGGGGAGACGATCATGACGTCGAATGGGCGAAGCGCATCGACCGCGGCGAGTTCTCCCTTGTAGGGCTCGGCCGGGGCGATCTCAGCGGCGGGGACCGTTTGCACCGTAAGTGCGTAACCGGCCGCGCGGGCGTGGGGAAAGAGGGGGCGGATGTCAGGCCGCATGGCCTGGTTGCGATAGCCGAGTCGGTCGAGGACATCGGCCACGACGGGCGTGTAGAGCCTCGCCAGTCGCTCGATGAGCGCCGTCGATCGTTGGCCGTCGCTGTTCGGCATGTGTCGCTCCCCGATGTCGAGCGAACCCTGGTGATCGCACACAGGTTCCTATGGTACTCGTAGCACCACCACGAGCGGAACGGGGCTGCACCTCGCCGCGCGGCGGCAGAATGGAAAGGGTCCATTCCCAAAAAGCGGCGTTTGCCGCTAGCCTGTGACAGCCAAGCTGGAACAGCAAAGCTGAAGATGTGAGAATTAGGCCCGGATTTCATCAGTCCAGGGGGAGGCTCCGTCCGAGCCGGCATGGGCACTCGGCTCGCACGGAGGCTCGCCCTCCCAAGATGTCTCAAACCGTCCCACGCGAGGTATCTATTGCCGGCGGGTCGAACCAAACACCCCATACCCGGGATATTAACCCGAAGCGCCGGCGGGTGAGGTTAGAAAGGCCTCTCCGGGCCAGTCCCCGCCGCCGGGGCTTGGGTTCCGGTCGAGACCTTGCTTGACCGTTTGCCCCTGGTTTTTTTCGCGGTGCCCGACGAGCCGAGGGCGGAATCGTTTGTGTCCACTTTTGATAACAGAAGCCGGCCGTTGTCGATCTTGTACGTGAACTGGTTGATGAAGCTTTGACCGAGCAACAATGGCACACCGCGCTTGCTCGCGGGCAGGACGACGCAATCGACGTTTTTAACCGTGAAGGGGCCGACGCGCACTGTCGGAATCGTCATCAATTTCGCCGCGGTCACCCCGCCGGTCGCGTCGTGCAACTGGATGGTTGGGTCGGCCGGCTGGGGATTAAGGCCGATCTTCTCGGCGAATTCGGCGGAAAGCGCGACGAAACTCGCACCCGTATCGAAGATCATCGGGGTCGTCACCTTTTCACTCAGCGTCACGTCGACCTCGAAAACTTCTCCTTTCCTTCTCATCTCGACGACCTTGCTCAGTACGAATTTCTCCCGGTTCACAAGCTGCTTGAGGCTCTCGTCGAATCCGCGGGAGGGCCCCAGCTTGAAGGGGGACTTCGATGTGGTTTTGAGGGCGTCCAGGGCGGCCTTGACCTTGTCGTCTTTCGCCAACTCGGCGTATCGGCGATTGGTCGCGTCGACCCGCTCGCGAAGCTCGAGGATGGCCTGAATATAACGCCCGCGTTGCTGCGCCACCTGGTTTTCAATATCTTGCTTCTGTCGCGGGTCGCCCGTCATGGCGTCGAGTAAGTGGACCTGATCATTGATCTCGTTGAGTCTTCCCACGATCTGGTGGTGGAGGATGACGTTTTGTCGATCGAGGGCTCGAAGCTGCTGGCCGAGAAAAATCCGCTCTTGCAGGAGCCCGGGTACCAGTCTCCTTCGCTGTCCGGTGGCTTGATCGAATTGATGCTGCTCTCGGAGCGCGAAGCCCAGTTGCTTGTGGATGCGCTGGGCCTCGTTGAGCTTGAGCTGGATTTCCGACTCAGCGGCGAGGACGTAGGTCGAGCCCCCGCGCTTGATACTCAGGCCCTGACTCTTGAGCACGTCTTCCGGCCGTGAATCGCCGGCAAAAGCGACCACGGTCGCCGTCGCAATCGCGAGACCGCGCCCAGGGCCCGGCCCAAGATCACCAGAGCGATCCGAGAGCTAATCATGGCTGTGGTCTCCGGCGCGAATGAGTCGATCGAACGGTCAGGTAGGTTGTCGCGGTGCGTTTTTCAAGCTCACGGTGGATTGCCCGTGTCGTCGGCAGCATCGCCGCTTTCCGTGAATGCTTGGTTTTCGTGGCATGGCGGCTGTGCTTGGCCGGCTGGCCTTCTTGGCCCTCGGTCTCATTGGCTGACTCGGCCTTTTCCGCCTTTTCGAAAAGTTTGACATTGTTCAGGAAATCATGGGACGGCCCCAGCTTGGGTTTTTCTCGCTGGCCTTTTCCGAGGGCGAAAAGTGCTTTCTTGACGTCATCGCTTTTGGCGAGCTCGGCATATTTTTCATGGGCCGAATCGACCAGCTTGCGGAGGTCGAGTAGTGCCTGATGATAGGCGTCGCGCCGATCCCGGACCTCGGAGTCGATTCTCTCGCTCGCCTTGGGGTCGGACGGCTGGCTCTTCAATTGGTTGAGAAAATAGTATTCCTGATTGATTTCCATCTGAACCTGCGTGCGATAGGCGGCGAGCTGCGAGTAGACCATGGATGCGTCGTTGCTCATCAATCGGCCGCGGTATCTGGGCATCGCGTTCATCTGCTGGCTGGCCGCGTTCAGTTGCGACCTGAGCTGGTTGATTTCATTGTTGACGTTTTTTTGAATCCGTTGCAGTTCGCCCGGGCTGAGCGTGCCTTTTTGTTGCGTGAGGGCGTAATTCAGTTGTTTGTAAAGACGGCGGGCTTCGGCCAGCTTGGTCTTGATCTCGGCCTCCTCGTCGACCACCGCGAGCAAGCCGACGATCTTCAAACCGTGTTTCTTGAGAACATCGCCGCCGCCCCCATCCGCGGCTTGAACGTGTGGGCGAGCGAGGCACGCCAGAGCGGCCGCCAACACAGCCGTGGCCCAGAACACACAAGACTTGGCCATGAGAATACCTCCGTTGCCGAGCCCTAATGCCGGCGGCGCCCAGACCGGACGCCGCCGCTCGCGCCGAGAGTTCGGGCCTGGAATGGGCAAATCCGGGGCCGCGGGGTCAACCGGTGCGCGCACGGTTGTTCTTCCTGTCGCGCTCGCCACTAAAACCTGTCACCATATAAGTGCCGCTCTTCGGGTTGCGTTCGATATCGACAAGGGCCAGGTTGTCGGCGTCTTCCAACAGATGGGTGAAACTGCGATAGCCATAATAGCTCTCGTCGAACGATGGCTTTTTACGCTTCATGGTGTCTTTGATCATGGACGCGTAAATCACTTCGTGGTTCTCGCGCCGCAGCGCGTGGCACGCTTCGATCAGCAGGCTGTACAGCTCGCGTTGCTTCTCGGGCAAATTTGGAGGTAAATACGTGTTTAAATCAGTTGCAAACTGCTGCTCGTTCTGCTCTTGGCGTTCCAGGTCTTCGTAATAAATGAACTCGTCGCAGTTGTCACGCAGGAGATCGGCGGTTGAGCCTTTCATGCCCAGCCCGATCACGTGCTTGCCGTTTTCCTTGAGCTTCGAGACCAAAGGCGAAAAGTCGGAGTCTCCCGAGACGATCACGAACGTGTCGACATGGGGCTTGCTCCAGGCGAGGTCGATCGCGTCGACCACCAAGCGGATGTCGGCCGAATTCTTGCCCGTCTGCGACCGCTTGGGGATTTCGATCAACTCGATGGCCGCCTCATGAAAGGGGGCCGTGTAGCTGGGGTACCGGCTCCAGTCGGCGTAAGCCTTCTTGACGATCAGCTTTCCCTTCTCGACTAAGCGCTCGAGCACTTTTTGGACCTCAAAGCGTATTTTGCGCTGGTTCTGGAAGCCCATGGCCAGGTTTTCCAGGTCGATAAACACCGCCAGACTGCGTTCGCGTTCTGTCTTGATCATGGAAAGATTGATTCGTTTCGTGCGGCCTTCGCGGCTTGTTTTGATCCCTTACAACCAGTGTGGCGCGGCGTTGCGAAAGTCTTCGCCCCTTGTCTACCAGCCCACTGTGTCGTTCCCCTTATCCCGCGGGCGGGCTGATTTGAGACATCCAGGAAGGGCGAGCCTCTGTGCGAGCCGAGTGCCGATGGCGGCTCGGACGGAGCCTCGCCCTCCCGCTGTCGATGTCGCGGTTCGCGCCGCGGAAAGTATAGCATACGCGAAATCAACGGGTTTCGCGACTTGAGACAAGCAGAGAACTAACCCGATGCGCCAACGAGGGTCGCGGCGTGTCAGTCGTGGCATCGGCATGCCCCCTCGCTGGCGCTTCGGGTTGGTATGTCGCAACCGGACACGGGTCGCCGAATTCGTGCCGGTCGCCTAAAGGCCCTCTCCCCCGCGCTGGTGCGAACGGAGATCTTGTTGAGATTGGGACCAATGGGTAGAATTCAGTGGTTGCGTTATCTGTATCGATAGTGTAGAGTGGACAGTATGTATTCTCTTTCGTGAGTTTCTATCAGATTGTGACAATGCGGAGGATGTGCGCGATGCAACTTTTGACGCTGAAGAGGGTTATCAATTGCTTGGGAGCGATGGCAGCGGTTCTTGGGCTGACGACAGGTGCCCGGGCTTGGGAAGAGGCACAGGCTCCTTCGCCGCAGGGCGAGGCTGCTAAGCCGTCGTCTCAAGGGACGTCCAGCGGCGCTCCGGCGGCCAGTGCACAGGCTCCGGTCGCCTATCAGACGGTGAATACCGTCCAATGTGTTCAGGTCCCCGTGACGCAATATCAAACGTGTTACCGCACGGAGTACCGTACCGAGAATGTGCCGGTCACTCGGATCGTTTCGGAGACGGTCAACGAAACGCGAACGATCACCCGGTTCTGTCCGCAGCAGGAAATGGTCAATAAGCAGGTGATCACGCACTTTGTCTGTGAGCCGGTCACGGAAACGAAGCGTTGCTACCGGCCGGTCCCTGTGACCAAAAACGTGCAGAGGACGTGCTACCAAACGTATTGCACGACCGAGATGGTCAACAAAGAGGTTACGCACTTCGTACCAGAATGTGTCATGGAGACGGTGCCTGTGACCAAACTCCACAAGGTCTGTGAGCAGGAGCTCACCTACGTCAATCAGAAAGTGCCCGTGACGTCAATGGTACCGGTTGTTACTTGTGCGCACACCTGCGGCCACAAGTGCGGCGGCGGCGGTTGCGGCTCGTGCGGTGGAGTGACCACATGCGTTCAATATAAGCCCGTCACGACGTATGCGTGTCAGCAAGTTCCCGTCATGCGTCCGACAGTCAAGTGCGTGCCCGAGACGACCTATGTCCAGCGTCAGCGGACGAGGATGGTGCCGGTGAAGCAGACCGTGCAGGTTTGTCAAAACAAGGTGAACAGGATTCCCTACCAGGTCACCGAATGCGTCACCGTTATGCAGATGGAGTCGTACGACGTTCCTGTTACCCGGGTGGTGCAGAAACCTGTTTACGGAAGGGTTCCCGTTTGCGTGACGAAGATGGTTCCGGAATCGACGACCTGCGTGGTCCCAGTCGTCAAGTGTCGCCCGGTGACCGAAACCGTTTCGCCGTCAGGTCGCGGTGTGTGTCCTATACCAGGTGCCCACTTGTACCGTCATGACCACACAGATGCAAACGGTCACCCAGCAGGTGCCCGTCGTACCGACAGCGCCGGCTGCCGCTGCGGGGTCGGCCCAGGCCGTGGCTTCGCCTCAATGACGCCCGATGGTTCTGCCTGGCGTGCCAAAGCCAGGCAATGAATCCCCCTGCGTTATACCCCTCGCGGTGTAACCAGCGGCATCGGCGTGGGGAGGGCGAAGCTCCGTCCGAGTCGGCATCGGCACTCGGCTCGCACGGAGGCTCGCCCTCCCGATACGCCTCCGCTCGACTCGGCCGGCTTTGGCACCCCACAACTTGCTCTTCCTCATCGCTGACGTCGTCTACCGATGCCGGTTAAACGCAATCGCGCCATACGGCGTCGTCGCCGCGTTAGGGCGCGAGACGGCGCTCTTGCCGCTTCGTCCCGCTGAAAATGGCGTGATCAAGAGATGCTGGCCTGTTTCGACACGCCGTTTCGCGAGAAAAATGGCCATTCCGAGCCCGTGCAGGCGTGACTCTAAGAGGATTGAGTGTTTTTGACGAACTGAGGTCGGTTGCAAATTGACAGAAGACTAAGCCGACTGTATGTTCTATAACGCTTGTGGCAGCTTTTAGGGATGAGACGGTATAGGATGGAGCGTAAACCAAGTGAATTGAACGGACGATCAGAGGTGACAATGTTCAGTAGAATGAGACGTTTTTCGGCGGCGGCAGCAATCGCCTTCGGGGCGACGCAGTTGGGTCTTCCCGGGCTCATGGCGCAAAACAACGTGACGCCTTCGCCCCAGGGGGCCGCGGCATCCGCCAGCCAGGGAGGCACCGTCATGGTGCCCCAGGACCAGGTGGTCTACGAGACCGTGTATGACACGGAATATGTGCAGGTCCCGACGACCCAGATGCAGACGCAGTATCGCACCGAGTACCGGACCCAGACGGTACCCGTCACTCGAGTTGTGACCGAGCAGGTTCCCACGACCCAGATGCAAACGCAATACAAAACCGAGTACCGCACCCAAACGGTGCCAGTGACTCGGCGTGGTGACCGAGCAGGTTCCCAGACAAGACCGAGTACAAGACCGGACGGTGCGTGACTCGGACGTGACCGAGCAGGTTCCCACACGCAGATGCAGACGACTACAAGACCGAGTATAAGACCCGGACGATACCAGTGACGCGAACCGTTGTGGAGCAGGTTCCGACGACGCAGATGCAGACGCAGTACAAGACCGAATATCAGGCCCGGACCGTGCCGGTCACGCGGGTGGTCGTCGAGCAGGTTCCCACGACGCAAATGCAGACGCAGTATAAGACCGAATATCAAACGCGGACCGTGCCGGTCACGCGGGTGGTCGTCGAGCAGGTGCCGACCACGCAAATGCAGACGCAATACAAGACCGAGTTAAGAACGCAGACCGTGCCGGTCGCCAAAACAGTGGCCGAAGTCGTGAACGTGCCGCGAAGTTACACGGTTTACGTGCCGAAAACGCAGACCGTCAACCAGCAGGTTTACAAGACGATCCTTGAGCCGACCACGCAGACTCAGAAGCAGCAGCGCTATATCACCGTGATGAAGACGGTACCGCAGACGCAGTATCAGCCCCAGACGACCACGGTGATGACCTCGCAAGTGCAGACCTCGTATGTGCCCGAGTCGTATTCCGTAACCGTGCCAGTGACGACTTACAGCCAGATTGTCGAGGAGCTGCGGAGGTTATCAGACGCGGTCGGTTCCGGTCGTCTCGACCATTCCGGTGGGCTCTTCCGGCTGTGGTACCCCTGGCTGTTGCGGTGGCGGACTGTTCTCAAAGCACAGGGGAGGATGCGGCGGTGGTCACCAGCCGTGCGGCGGTCATTCCGGCGGCGGCGGGTACCAGACCGTCACTTCATACGCTTGTGAGCAAGTTTACGTATCAAGGCCGGTCGTGAGGCAGGTCCCGCAAACGACTTACACGCAACAGATCCGCACCAGGATCGTTCCCGTTGCACAGACCATTCAGGTCCCTCAAACGCAAACCCAGATGGTCCCCGTGACCGTGAATGTCTCGATCCCAGAGCAGCAGGTGCAGGAATACGACGTCCCGGTGACTGTCATGGTGCCAAAGCAGGTTGTGGAAACGGTCCCCGTCACGACTACGGTGTCGGTACCCGAAACTCGGACCGATACGGTACCCACGACCCAATACCGTCAGGTGGTCGAGAACGTCTCGCAACAGTACGCCGTCAACGTCCCCGTACAGGTTCCGGTGACCGTCATGACGGCCCAGCAGAGGCAAGTCACCGAAAACGTGACTCAGCAGTATCCGGTGACGGTGCCCGTGCAGGTGCCCGTGACGGTGATGACGACCCAGCAGAAGCAAGTGACGGAAAACGTGACCGAGCAAGTGCCGGTGAACGGTGCCGGTGCAGGTTCCCGTGACGGTGATGACGACCCAGCAGAAGCAGGTGACCGAAAACGTGACTCAGCAATACGCTGAGAACGTGCCGGTGCAGGTTCCGGTGACGGTGATGACGACCCAGCA
>CAWHKI010000166.1:0-24561 GCA_963829765.1 uncultured Isosphaeraceae bacterium
TCATCGAACTCCTGGTAGTCGTCTCGATCATCGCGGTGCTGATCGCGCTGTTGCTCCCGGCCGTCCAGGCCGCACGCGAGGCCGCACGCCGCGCACAATGTGCCAACAATCTGAAGCAGCTCGGGCTGGCGGTGCACAACTACGCCTCCGCGAATAATGTGTTTCCCGCCCAGTCGATCACGCCGACGGGCGTGGTGAACCCCCCAAGCAATATCCAAGGGATCTTATATGGCAACTGGTACTGGCCTGCTACCGCAGATCGAGCAGCAATCGCTCTTTAGCGCCATCAACTTCTCGCTCTGCCCGGCAGACCGTGGCCCCGGATACGCCGCCATGGCCACGGCGGTGGGCGTTGAGATCGGCACGCTGCTCTGCCCGTCGGAGTCGGCGTCAACGCAGCTCCTCGCCATCTCGACCGGCCTCATCACGCCTGTTTTTCCCGGCTACTATTCGGTATCGAGCTATGTCGGCAATTATGGCGGGCCAGCGGCGATCATGCCGTACTCCGGGACGATCATCCCCGGCTGGGACCTCGAGCAAGGCTACGTGGCCACGACCAACAGCTTGCCCTCTGTCGGCATCGAAGCGATCACCGACGGGACGTCGAACACCGCCCTGTTCAGCGAGCGTCTGATCTCGCGATACCCGTATATCACCAACGGCGAACCCACGAAAGCCATCGTTTACGCCAACGAGATAGCCGGCTTGGCGCGATCTCGAGGGGCCCGTCGCCGCGCCGCCAAACAGCGTGCTGCCGGGCACACCGCTGACGAGCAACACCGCCTACCTCTTCGCCCAGGCATGCCAATCGATCGGCTCGAATACGCCGGCGGAGATACCGGCGTCCATCGGCATCATGATGCTCACGGGCGGGCCCGCGTTCCTTGGCCTTTCCAGCTATGTCCATTGGACGGTCCCTTTCCCGCCTTGCCTCAATACGGCCGACAAGACCGTTCAAGATTATATTGGCCCCTACGGCGAACCCTCCGCCAATAGCCTGCACTCCGGCGGCGTGAATCTCTGTTTCGCCGACGGCTCGGTGCACTTTGTGAAGAGTTCGATCAGCCTCACCACCTGGTGGGGCCTCGGCACGCGCAACGGAGGTGAGGTGGTCAGCTCGGATCAATATTGAAAACCACTGGAATTGCTCAGGGCGTCATTTAATCGCGTGCCAAGTATCTCGCACGCAGACAGTTGGGGTTCGGGCGTCTGTGCAGTGTGTCAAGAGGTATTGCCGGCGGCGTCTCTTTATTACACTATGGCGCAGTTGAGGCTATCGCAAATCTCTGAGCTTGCGTTACGGAGGTGCATGATGCGGTTCAAGTGGATTCGAGTGCACAAGCTGACTTTCGCCGTTTTGCTCGCGGCAACATGCGTGATCGGCTGGGTGAGGACGGTCACTGTGGCCCAAAATCCATCCCAATCCCAGGCCCCGAGGACAAGCATCCACATTTCCACTGGTTCTTCGGAAGATCCGGAGAAGGCCGCCATGGCGCTCGCCGAGCGGGATGCGAATCTCGCGGAAGCTCAGCTCAAGAGTTTGAGGGACGAAGCGGCGAAGCTCGCGATCGACTGCGGAGAGTTCAAGGCGGCATCAAGCGGTGGGAGTCGCTGCTTGGGGCACTCAGGCAGAGTCAGGGCGTTGCTCCCCGCATGAAACCTGACGATCCGCCGGCTCCCTCCTTAGCTGTCCCCGTCCCACCAACTTCCCTGGAGGACGTCCCTGGCGAGCAGGCGAGCCTCGAAATCAGAAATGAGCAAGTTGGGCGAAACTACCAACGTCCGCGGAGGCCGACCCTGTGCGAGAGAGGTGAGGAAACAGCAGGGTTGTGCCCGCCATGATCGCTCCGCCGACTGCCACGCTTTCCCCGATGGCGATCGGGTTGCCAAGAGCCGTTGCAGTCGGGTTAGCTCAAGATAGTGGTATCACCCCCGGTGCCGCTCGCCATACCGCTAGCCCATATTGCTTCTGGCGATTCTGGTCGGACAACCGCGACGCGGCGGCATCCAGCTTCGAGTTTGGCTCCTTTCCCGCTCCGCCCTTCCTCGCCATCGGTGAACGTTCATCAACGATTGACCGGACGAGCCCATGCCCTCCTGCCCCCAAATCGCCGCTTGACAGCGACGTCAAAAAGCTGTCGCATAAAGGGGATTATGCGACAGCTTCACAGGGAGGGATGACCGGATGAAAACGGAGTTGGTCGAGGCAGCGAAAGTTAACTCGCTGGTAATAAATGGCGGGCCGATCGTGCCCGCCATCATCGCCGATGCCGGCGAAAAGGCAGGCAGGCGGTTCATCGAGTTTTTCACCGCCACCATCCGCAACAAGCAACACCCGCGAGGCATATGCCCGAGCTATCGGTGATTTCTTTGCCTGGTGCCACCGGCACCGGCTTACGCTCAACGGCATCGAGCCGGTCGCACGTCGCCGCCTACATCGAGAATTTGACCGCGATCAAATCCGCCCCGACCGTCAAGCAGCACCTGGCTGCCATCCGCATGTGCTTCGATTGGCTGACCAGCGGCGGCGTCATGGACTTCAACCCGGCCAGCTCGGTGCGCGGCCCGAAGCACGTGGTCAAGCAGGGCAAAACGCCCGTGCTCACCGCCGACGAGGCCAGGCAGCTCCTCGACAGCATCATCCCCGATGAAGAAGAACCCGACGGCAACAGACGGCAAGGCCAACGCCGAGGAGGACAAAGACCACCGCCAACCGATCGGCTCCGCGACCGGGCATTGATCGCCGTCATGGTGTTCAGCTTCGCCCGCGTCTCGCCGCCCTCGGCCATGAAGGTCGAGGATTATTACCCGAAGGATCGCCGGGCATGGTTCCGGCTGCACGAGAAAGGCGGCAAGCGGCACGAGGTGCCCGCCCACCACAACGCCGAGGAATACGTCGATGCCTATCTCGACGCCGCCGGCATCGCCGGCGAGAAGAAAACGCCCCCTCTTCCGCTCCCTCGACACGACGCCGCAAGCTGACCGACCGGCCGATGGACCGCAACGACGCCCTGCGGATGATCAAACGCCGGGCCAAGGCGGCGGGCTTGTCAGAGGACATCTGCTGCCATACTTTCCGGGCCACCGGCATCACCGCCTACCTCGAGAACGGCGGCACCATCGAACACGCCCAGGCAGATCGCCAACCACGAATCAGCCCCAAGACCACCAAGCTCTACGACCGTACCAGCGACCAGATCACCTCGACGAGATCGAGAAGATTAGGATTTGAGAGGTCGGGGTGATAGTGAGTTGCGTCGTCAAAGACATCCGCACCACCCGGCTCTACGACCGCCGCCACCGCACGGTCACCCGCACCATCATCGAGCGCATTCCGATCTGAGCCATGTCCCAAACTCAGCTCCAGGAAACCGAATGATTGGGTAGAGACGCGGTTATCGCCAGTAAGGGCAGGCTAGCGACGATCCCTACCGCATTCCCGCGGCTGAGGGTCTCAACGATCGCCTTTGGAAGCACAAGGGAATCGCGATGAAGCCGTCGGCGTCTGCTGTGGGGAACCTGCCGTGCGATAAACTTTCGGCGAGCTGTCCTAATTCGGAAGAAGGGAGCGAGCCATGACCAGTCGTTTTCCTCGTGAGATCGGTTTCGTCCTCGCCTGGCTTCTATTTCCGTTAGTGCCCGTCGTGTTAGAGGACGCGTATTACGGAATCTGCAACTTCGAATTCTTTGAAAACGTCAGATTTGGGCCTGAGCCGCACGACTGGGATTGGACGAAATGGCTCCTGATGCTCGGACCGCTCGTCGGCTACGGATTCCTCGCCGGCGCAACCACTCATATGCCGGATGAGATTGGCTTGCCTGGACGGCGTGCCGCCTCTTTTGGCGGCGGTCAGTCTGGGTAGCTTTCGGACCTTGGTGCGGCGGCCTGATGGTATTCATCGCGTTGTACGGATGGGACACAATTGCGTCCGCCATTGTGAAATTGTTCCCATCGCTTCAGAGCCAAGGAGTGCCTCAAAATCAAGGGACGCCTGCGGCCACGGAGGAAAGTTGTATCCAATCAGTATTGCCATGGGTTCTTTGGGGGATAGTCGCTTACGGTTGGCTCTGGCCTGCTTGGGCCGCTCTGCGGCGGGCGAAGCGCATCGGAGAATCATGGCGTGCGTTCTATAGGGGTGTGACGGTTGCTTTCGCGTTCGTTAGCTCGCTCTTTGGCAGCTTTTGGGCGGCCACATCGTTGTTGCGAAGCTATTTCTTCGACCCACGGATAGTGCCATTACTGCTCATCGCAGTGGGATTGGCGGTGACTAGCGGGTGTACCACCTCCATTTCATATGGCGAAGTCCGCCGCCGCGAATTATTTCACGCGATGCTTATTGCGTGGACGCTCGGTCTTGCCTTGATGTGGCGGTGGTGGAGTCGCGGTTCCGGAACGGGCAATCGCAACTCTCCGCAATGATCGGGCCGAAGTCCACGGAATCAATGAGCGTAATGATGGTAGCGGAGCTTGCTCCATGACCGAATCCCGTCCCCGGTGCCCGATCTTATGGTTCGTATTTGCTCTAGCGCAACGAACCGCGTGCTGCGGTATCCTCAAAGAGAGGCAATCGTCCAAGCTGTGAATGTCTGATTACCGCCACAGGGGGTATTTTACAGATGTCTGATGTGTAAAGGGTGAATATGCCCTACGGACCACTGGAATTTTGTACGACGATTAACAACTTACGTCAAATCCGTGGTGTAACGGGTCATCTGGAGATCAGACATTACACAACGAATGCGCTCAAGCGATCCCATGGCGGCTGCCGGCGCAGACAATCCTGCTGATTTGCTTGTAGCGATACCACGCTTGCGCTGGCTTACCGTGAGGCGTGTCTGCGTTTTCACTGTCCATTCGGTCATCTCTCTTGCCGCTGCCTTCATTATCTTGACCCACGTGGTTCACCACAAAGGTGTGCCGGGAATTCTACGGGCTCTGCTTGTTGTGCTCGCTGGGCTCCTTTTCGTTACGCCACTCCTCAGGGTGGTCCTCATCTGGTTTTCACTGAAGCTGCCTGTCGAGATCTTTTTCCAGGTATAACCCCACCCACAAGCGTTTGACGTGCTATCGGCTCGTGCGAATCTGACGAGCGAGTGAAGCCGCTCTCTTCTCGGGGCTGACAAATGCGAGTGAGAACCAAACGATAATTAGGACGCCTAACGTCTGAAGCACGGGCATTACGAGAAAGGCGACGGGCGATGTCGATGTCGGATATAATACGCACAGCGTCGTTTCCCAAGCGGCGAAGGCGGTCGTGATGATTGAGGCGGCCAAGAGGGCTACCGAACGGCGACGGCAAGGAGCGAGGTAAGTCGCAGCCGCGACGATGACAAAGTAAGGGACAGACATCCAACTCCACGTGAGCAGCCCGCCCCATAAGCGTTGATAGAATGCGACTGAGTTAAAGCCAGAGTAAAGGGCTGCGACGCAGCCCGCCGTCACCAATAACGCCATGCAAGCGATGGCGACCGACGCGAGCGCGAGCGGCTGTGCGGCCACGCGGTTCATCATTGGGTTCCTCAAGATAACGCGAAAAGTCCTCGTTGGCAGGCACTTAGAATTTTCGAGTAGGTGCAGATGTATACGTCGGCTGTCCGGGCTAACAATAGAAACGCGGCGCACTTCGCTCACTCTCGGGCCTGTGCCTCAATCAGTCGAGCGAGCAGACGGTTCGTCTCGGTCTGAAGAGAGACCTGCTCCTTGGCCAACCTCACTGACTCCTCAGTGAGCTCCAGGGACCTGTCGATCTTGGGCTTAAGCCTGTTGGACCTCATCATCACGACGAGCACTACAACGGCGACGAAGACGAGGACAGGAATGAACAGGAAAGCCGAGCCGGCCGCGGCTGGGTTCAGCAGGGCGTTAAATAGGGTTGGCCGGCCCCTGTGCCGAAGCCGCCGTGCCATAGGGCAACGCGAGGGCTATCATCCGCAGAATCTTGTACCTCATGGCTCTGTCCTCAAGGTTTGCTGGCGGCAAGTCTGGACCTGCGTTCAACCCGTGACTGTGTGTTCGGTCAAATGCTCATCGAGCACTCTCTGCACGGCTTCCTTATCCTGGGGCCGTAGTTGATACTTTGTGATACCGTGTCTCCATTTAAGCCGCAACGTGAACCCCTCGTCGGACCAATCGCATGCTCGAATACTTTCCCAGGGCCAGTAGCACGCCCCGCAGACAATCCCACGTTCTCGAAATTCAACATAGACTCTTGCCCTTACGCACCCATAGTTAGCGACCATCACTACGCGCAAGAAGGGACCAACTCACAGCGTTCAAGACGTCTCGGATCGGAATGGGTCTCGAGAATGCCACCCAGTAAGTGCGAGATTGCTCCGTATCCGAAGACGATGCTCCACATCAAGTAGAACTGAGCGGCTTCCCACCGCTTGACTCGAGGGCGCGGAACCTTCAGCATCGAATCGCAAGCGAGGGCGACCGCATTCGCTCGAAGGATGCGGTTATATCGCGCAAAAAATACGAAAATTGGAAGGTAGCAGAACGGGACCACAATTCGGAACCAGTCTAGATTCTCTGGCTTCATGGTCTCTCCCTGTGGTTGGTTCGAGCACTGGATTTCTAACTTCGATCGGGACAATCCTAAGCGGAGTTATGCTCGCTCGCCCTCCTCGCGCGAACGACATCGGCGAACAGCAGACGTCTTGGCTACTCCCTTGCGCCCGCCGCCTCGAGCATGCGAATGATCGTCGAATTCTTCTCTGGCTCGCTCAGCCTCGCCCACGATAGTGCGGTCATGCCCATCGGCGTTTTCGCATTGACGTTTGCGCCTTTCGCAATCAGGAGCCTTACGATGTCCTCGCTTCCCGACATGGCTGCGTATATTACGGGCGTCATGCCCACGAGCAGATTCTCTTTATTCTGAACCGCCGCGTTCACGTCCGCGCCAGCGGCTAGGAGCGCCTTAATGATGTCTACTTGGCCGTTCGCTTCCAGAAGTGGGGTCATGTCATCGTCTGGGTCCCTGACGTTAGGGTCGGCCCCGTACTTGAGCAGAGCCTCGACAATCGGGGCCAAGCCATGCCGAACCGCTACCAGCAGGATAGGAACCTCCACGCTGTTTTTCGCGTTGACATCCGCCCCCTTTGCGAGTAGCGCATGAACATCCGTGAGATCGTTTCGTACGACTGCTTTTGCCAGTGGCACGGTTTCTGTCTCCACGGTCTCGACAACGATTTTTTGATTCTCGCTGCCAGGTAGTTGCGTGGGCTTCTTTCCGTCAATCAGAATCTGCCACACTTCGACACTTAGCTGTTTCCGAGGAAAGTTTTTATTCCATCCGACCATGAGGCCGTCGTCGCGGTAAACAAACGGCATCCATGTCCGTTTCTTGATCCATTCTTGGGCCTCCTCAACTGACTTGAATCGCTGTTCGCCTTCCTCTGTGACACAGCGAGTGATGCCCTTATGATCGCGCCAGTGCTCGCCAGGTCCCGGGAAAAATAGGCCGAGGCTGCCGTACCACCTTTTTGGTCGAGGCACCATTTGAACCGCGCGGGTTGCGCCTTCCCATGTGTACGACCTGGTTAGTTCATCGAGCGCGGTGACTTTGATCGTTCCCACAGACGTCGTCGCGGCGATCCTCATCCCACGCGGCATCACGACCTCGCAGCCCGCAGGTAGCCGACCGGCTCTAGGCTTGTTATCATCGGCGAGGCGCATGCTTGTAACGCCAGTACACCCAGCAACAGAATCGCTGCTTTCATCGTTGACCTCCGTGAACAATTCTTGAAGTTGAGTCAGAACCCAGCGTTGGTTTTTGTCCGTTTGCTATCCCAAGGCCTACTTAAGGGTGCCGCCTGGCACGCGGATCCACGTCGTTTTTGCCGCATTAAATGCGAAGAAGCTCGCAACTGGAACCTGTGGCTCGCCCGCTTGTCGAACGCTAATCCAATAAACCGAAGCAATTGGCCGCCTGACCTCCCGTTCTAGCACATCGTAACAAACCATGTGGGACGCTTCGTCCGCCATTGGAACAAACTTGTGCTTCTTCTTTACGTCGCTCTCCATGGGCACCACCAATTCAACTAAAAGGACGCTCGGCCATTGCTGGAGTTTTTCTGCGTGCCTTTGTTCATCAGGCGTACTTCCGGCCACCGAGAAAATGGTATCCCACAAGGCCATCTCGACGCCTTTCCCAACATCCAATGTCGATAGAAGTTTCCTCTTCCCCTCCTTGACTACGCTGTTGATGATCTCCTCGAAAGACCCGTTCTGTGATTGGGACTTCTTCGTTCTGTCATCGCCAAGCGAGGCGGATCCGGTCGTGCACAGTGCGGACACTAAGCCTGTGATCACTAATGGCCGTAGAGCCTTGGAGATACGGCCCATATTGGAGGCGGCTATGCACATGTTCCCTTCCATCCTTTTCCGACTTGCACTGTCACCGTCACAATAAACGTAACTTTGCATTCTTGCCTCCCTTTGTCGCCGGCTGCGTGACGTTTGAGTGCGTTCGGGTTATGGTCTTTCCGCTCTGTGGTATCTGGTTCTGGCACGAGCACGGAACTGTCTTACACACCCAAGTCCGCCCAGCGGATTCGGCGCTTGCCGACCGCCCGAGTCACTCGACTCCCAATCCTTCAATTTCGAGCAGCATCTCCGTCTGCGACTTTATGACCGTTCTGTTCCGCTTAGCGTTGACTTCCCCGCCGGTGTTCCTTGTAAAGCGGCCGTCGGTGGACACTTCGAATAGGGGGCCACCCTGGATTACGCCGCCTTCTGCGTTACGATTCTTGTAAGCGAGTCCCACTCTGAGTAATCCCCGGCTCCAAGCGATCTCGAAGTCCTTGTGGCGAAAGAGCAAAAACGACCCACTGTCTAATATCTTGACCATTTGCAAAACGTCAGTGAACCGCCCACGAGACACAACCCGCCTTTTTCCGCCGGCAAGGTCTGAGATGGTCGTTTTTCGGTCCGTCGCGCCATAGCGGGCTAGGACGTCGTATCTATTCGCCTCGTCGGGGGTTCCCATGAACGTCGCATGGAGCTCGATCCAACCGCTGCCGTCTTTAGCCAAGTGGACCCTAATGGCCTCTACGCTGTGAAGAAGCGGTTGGTCGCCGTCGGCAGTGACTCCGAGCGGCGCCAACATGCCGAGCACGCACACCGTGGAAATCATTCTGAACGGTTTCATCACCATATCTCCACACATAGCGTTGAGGTTATCGTTAGCATTGCTTCGTCTTTCCGCACCGCCAAGCGGAGTAGCAGCCGCATCGTGGCATTCTCTCCAAGTACCTGCTGTCCGTAAGTATGCCAATCCGAACCCCCATGGCCACTGAGTTGGTGAACATTGATTGACATGTGACCGGACATGCCCAGTCCCCCCCCCCCACAAATCGCGGCTTGACACCAGCGTCAAAAAGCTGTCGCATAAAGGGGATTATGCGACGGCTTCTCAGGGAGGGACGGCGGCGTGGAAACCGAGCTGATCACGGCACCGAACGTTAACGCACTGGTAATAAATGGCGGCCCTATCCTGCCCGCCGTCATCGCCGATGCCGGCGAGAAGGCAGGCAGGCGGTTCATCGAGTTTTTTACCGCCACTGTTCGCAACAAGAACACCCGCGAGGCATATGCGCGAACTATCGGGGATTTCTTTGCCTGGTGCCACCGGCGCCGGCTGACGCTCACTGGCATCCGGCCGGTCGACGTCGCTGCTTACATCGAGAATTTGACCACGAACAAATCCGCCCCCACCGTCAAGCACTTGCTGCCATACTTTCCGGGCCACCGGCATCACTGCCTACCTTGAGGGCGGCGGCACCATCGAGAAAGCCCCGCCACAATGCATCTCAAAGGGTGGTCTATCCCGCCTCTTCGCAACTGATTAAGATCAGCGAGTCAGCATTGTTGGAGCTGGCTGACTGGTGCCGACAGCGGCTTGAGCTAAATCATGGAGGTGACATATGCACGAGCCCCAGGAAGAACGAGGGTCCCGTAAAGGGGGGGGCCCGCCGGATCCCTCTCAATCAACTCTGGAAACAACTGGCCGATGCCGATCGCGTCGAGATCGGTCAGCTTCTGGCGCAGATGATCACTCGGCAGATCCTTCCTCCGGAACGAGAGGAGGGATCCGATGAGTAGGCGGTATGCGACATTATCTGGTCAAACGCAGAAACGCCCGGCGGTGGATTCCACTTCTGGTCGGGCGTCCACGAAACTTCAATCGCATCATTTGGACCGTTTGGCGATCGTTTATGTACGACAATCCAGCCCTCAGCAGGTCCTTGACCACAAAGAATCGACCGCACGCCAATACGCCCTCGTCGATCTTGCAGCGGAGCTGGGCTGGACTTCCGACCGCATTGAGGTCATTGACGAAGACCAGGGTCACACCGCGTCCACCGCCCAGGGACGTCATGGTTTCCACCGGCTGCTTGCCGAGGTCGGGCTTGACCATGTTGGAATCATCCTGGGCATCGAGCTGAGTCGGTTGGCGCGTTCCAACAAGGATTGGGCGCAGTTGATCGAGTTGTGTGGGATCTTTCGGACGTTGCTCGCCGACCATGACGGATTGTACGATCCCACTGCCTACAACGACCGCTTACTCCTGGGGCTTCGAGGGATGATGAGCGAAGCCGAGCTACACATCCAGGCGGGACGGATGTATGAATCTCTGCTCAACAAGGCCCGGCGAGGAGATCTCTACATGCTTGCGCCGATCGGCTACGTGAAGCTCGCCACGGGAGGCTTTGCCATTGATTCCGACGAGCAGGTGCAGGCAATCGTCCAACTGGTGTTTGATACCTTCGATCGGCAAGGTACGCTCCGGGGCGTGCTCGGCTACCTGGTCCGGCAAGGCATCACTCTGCCCATTCGGCCGCATTCTGGTCCGAACCGCGGAAACATCGAGTGGCGCCGTCCGACACGGGATGCCGTCACCACGATCCTGACTCATCCGCTATACGCCGGCACTTATGGGTATGGCTTCCGTCAAGTCGATCCGCGGCGCAAGAACCCGGAGAAGCGCGGATCCGGACGCGTGGTAATGAACCCAGAGGATTATCACGCCCTGATTCCCGATCACTGTCCGGCCTACATCACGGCGGAACATTTCGAACGGAACCAGCGACGCCTGGAGGAGAACCGCGCCCGTGCCGAATCTAAAGGGGCTCCGCGCGAGGGCTCCTCGTTGCTGGGTGGCCTGATCTTCTGCGGCCGCTGCGGCCGCCGCATGGCCATTCACTATAGCGGTCTGCGGGGAACGTTGCGCTATGTCTGCTCGGACGCAAAGAACAACTATCGGGGTCCCCAATGCCAGCATCTTTCCGGCAAGGTCCTCGACGATTTGGTAGCCGCCAAAGTTCTGAGCGCACTGGAGCCAGCTTCGGTGGAATTGAGCCTCGCCGCCACCGACGAACTGCGAAAGGAACGCGAATGCCTCGACCGCAACTGGCAGCAGCGTGTGGAACGCCTTCGTTATGAAGCCGCGCGAGCCGAACGGCAATACCACGTCGTCGAACCAGAGAACCGCCTCGTCTCCCGCGAACTGGAGCGCCGCTGGGAAGCGGCACTCAAGGACCTTCGGCAGGTGGAACAAGAATATGCTCGCTTTCGACAGACGCATCCACATTCGTTAACGTCCGACGAACGCGAGGCAATTCGTTCACTCTCAAAGAATCTCCCCGCTCTGTGGCATGCGTCGACGACCACGCCCTCGGATCGTCAGCGGATCATCCGTCTTTTGCTCGAACGGGTCGTCGTCAACGTGCAGGGATCAACTGAGCGCGCCGACGTGGCGTTATATTGGGTGGGTGGCTTCACGAGCCAGCACGAACTCATTCGACCAGTGCTTCGATACGATCAGATGGCTGACTACACACGAATCGTTGGCCGGATAGCGGAGATGCGCGGCCAAGGATTGTCTTTTGCGAAGATCGCCGAGCAACTTAACGAGGAGGGATTCCGACCAGCGAAACGAACCGAGAAGTTCCACAGTGATATTGTCAGCAGCTTGGCGCGAAAGTTGAATAAGCAGCACCCTGGAGAGCAGACCATAGCCCGCAGGGAAGCCCTGAGTGAGCATGAGTGGCTTGTCATCGACCTGGCCGCAGAGCTGGGGATGGCGAAGAATACCTTGTTCACCTGGATCAAGCGGAGTTGGGTGTGCGTGCTTCGTCAAGTGCCCGGTTACCGTGGCCGCGTCATCTGTTGGGCCGACGCTAAAGAACTCGACCGCCTCCACCGCTTGCGGCAGATAAAACATGGGTGGTGGGATCCACCATTGCCGGGCGAACTCACGACCCCTGGCGTGCCTCCCAAAGAGCGAGGGAAAGCAGCGAAGAAATATCGAAAACAGTCGCGATCTGTCGATTCAGCGGAGACACCTTGATGAGCTGGAATAGGTGCCGGCGAAAGCACCGAGTGCTCCACGCGGGGCTGGTCGTAACGGCCCCCGGAGTACGCATGAGCTGCTGAGAACCTGAGTTTCCAAAGCCTGGGTAGTTGCCGACAAAGGAGGTAGTATGGCTGGTCCCGTGAGCACGCCCAGGCCATCGCCAACCACGAATCGCCCAAGACCACCAAGCTCTACGACCGCACCGGCGACCAGATCGACCTCGACGAAATCGAAAAGATTGGTAGGCGCTCGCCAGTCGGTGGCGCGTCTGGGCGGGTTGCAGCGGTTGCGCACCGGAAATCGCCAACCGCCCCCGTCTTGCGCACCAACTGGCAGCGCCAGGAAAGATTGGGAGTTTGACCGCCCGATTGACCGCCGACGGCTGGACGCTTGCCGAGGCGCCGGCGATCGCCGAGCTGCTGGACCTGCTCGCGCCACCGGCGCGATTCGGTCCGTCTGACGGAGATCGCGTTTACCGGGCCGCCATCGAGGCCGCCCGGCTACTGAATGGACGGGTGACCTTCGTCCGCGAGCTGGCGGATCCGCCTGGCGTCGTTTACTGACGGCCTGGTCGGGCTCGAGCTCTGCCGGCGATCGCCGCCGAGCAGGTCGACCCATCACCGCCCGCTGACTGGCTTCGCCTCCCCCTCCTCCGCCTCATTGCTCGAACCCCTTGCGTCCAGCATCGGCAGGCACCCTACCACGACGGCAATAGGGATGCAGATCAAGGCCGCGAAGATTGCGGCCGCGGCTAGTTTTTCGCCCATTGTTGCTCCAATGCGTTTCCGAACCTCCGTTGCGCGCGACCAGGTGGTGAATAGGCACGATCGTAGTTCACCACGTGCAACGTTTCGGGGTCCGATGCCTCATTCTATCAACGGCGAGGCCCCCAGGCATCGCCCTGGCCGCAACCCACCCCGCCCCCGATCGCTGGCACCTCGGGGAACCTGGGAGGCCCTCGCGAGCCCTTGGATCGTCGCACGCTGGTCGACCTGTGTCAATACACTGCGATCGACCCGGTACCAGCGGATCGATCATCTTGCCATCCCGAAGGCGTGGCACCAGGCGCACGACGTCCAAACCCTTCCAGTCTCCTTCCACCAGCACCGGGACGGGATCGACGAGGTTATCCACGCGAAATTCGTCGCTAGTGCGTTCCGGGGCGACCTCTGGTGAATTGTCGAGAATTCGGTATCTCCGTTCGGCGGCGAAGGCACTCCAAGGCGACCATGATCCGCCTTCCTGGGTCTGCCGTTGCAGGTCGACACGCCGGTAGATCTGCTCAACGGGAGGCACGCTTCCGTTCTCGCCGTTGGCGAAGCTCTTTTGCACTGCCTGCTGGTCGACGATACCTGTCACCACGACCCAGGCCAGGTCGACGATCTCTTCCTTTGCGTCGCCTCGCCGCTTTCGACGGGGGCGATCAACCGCTTCCGGGTCTGGAATGCGATCGCCACGGTCGTCAAGGGCTTAGACCAGCGCCTTCCCTCGACCGGCCTCGGCCCGTTGCTCCCGTAATGGCGGGGTGACCAGGCCGCAGGACATGCATTACCAGGGCCGCAGGGTTGCCTGGTCTTGCTTCGCCAGGTATTGCGTCCCGGGTGCCTCGCGGCGGGCGATCGAGGTGATCGAGGTGATCGACATGGTCGGAGGACATTCTGTCGCGGCGGCCCGCCGTGCGCACGTCGATACGGGCGCCGGTCCGCCGGCCCGCGGCCGATCGCCCGATTGGAGCGCAGGGTCCCTTGAGCGTTAGAATCGAAGGCGATCTCAACTTCTCATCGCGGCGCGCCGTCGTCGTTTCGATGCGCCATCGCCCGCGGCGCAACCGGCAGCGTGTGCCAGGCAGGGAGCGAGATCCGGCCGCCAGCGACGTGATAATGTCTGAAACTTGGCAGCCATCGTCGGGGTAACGGCAGAGGGCGTATTAGGCGCAGGACCGGCCGCCGCTAGCCGCGATGCATCATTGGGACATATTGTTCAAGGAGAAACGTCTTGAGACACAAGTCTATGTGGAAATTAGGCTTACTCTGCGGCGTCGCCGCCTTGACGTCAAACATGAATTTGGTGAGTGCGGAGAAGCGAGTGCCCACTTATCATAAAGACGTCGCGCGAATCCTTCAAAAGAACTGTCAAGATTGCCACCGTCCCGGTCAAGTGGCGCCGTTTGCGTTGCTCACGTATGACCAAGCTCGCAAGCGTGCCGCCGACCTCGCACATGTGACCTGTGAACGGATTATGCCCCCTTGGCCCGCGGCGACTAATTTCGGCGGCCCGTTCCGCGATGCGCGGGTGATGACCGACGAAGAGATCGCCACGCTTGGGACGTGGGTCGCGGCCAACTGTCCGGAGGGGGACGCGAAAGACGCTCCCGCGCCGCGCACTTTTTCTTCCGCGTGGCCGCTGGGCGAGCCGGACGTGACGCTGACAATGGCCGAGCCCTACACGGTGAGCGCCACGGGTGAGGACGATTTTCGGGTTTTTGTCCTCAAGACGAACCTGCCCGAGGACCGGTGGATTCGGGCGGTCGACTTCCAGCCGGGCAATCGCACGGTGGTGCACCACATCATCGCGTCCGTCGACACATCGCGGCGGGGTCGCGCTCTGGATGCGGCTGATCCGGGCCCGGGTTACTACTCGTTGGGCGGATTCGGCGATGGCGTGTCGTTCAGCAGCTTTCTGCCCATCTGGACTCCGGCGCCAAGTCACGGTTTTGTCCCGAGGGAACCGGATACTCGCTGCCCAAAGGGGCCGACATCTTGATCCAGGTTCATTACCACAAGAACGGCAAGCCCGAAACCGACGTGACTAAGGTCGGCCTTTATCTCTCGAAGGAGCCGTTATCGCGCAAGGTCCACACCGGTGTCGTTTTTCCGAACGTCGCGTTCGACAAGGCAATGGCCGCGCAGCAGAAAATCCTTGCCGCGCGGAAGGCCGGCAAGAGCCCCAGCATGAGCGAATTCTTCGGGGACATTCTGGTCATTCCCGCGGGCGAAACTAACTACGAGGTGAAGGCATCGACGAAACTCGGATCCGGCGTTATGGTCCGGCCGTTACAGCGCGACATCATGATCATCTCTGTCATGCCTCACATGCACTGGCTGGGCAAAGACTTCACCTTCACGGCCGTCCTTCCCGACGGCAAGACGCGTATGCCGCTGATCAAGATCGACCACTGGAACTTCAACTGGCAGGGCACCTACGCTTTCAAGGAGCCGATCCGCGTACCCAAGGGGTCGTGGTTCGAGGTGGAAGCTCACTACGACAACTCCGACGCCAACCCCGCTAACCGGAGCAAGCCGGCCAAGCTTGTCCGCTGGGGCGACGGAACCGGCGACGAGATGTGCATCGGTATCTACGAGTGGATTGCCGTCAAGGGTGACCCGGAGCCAAATCGCTTCAGGGCTTTTACTCCCTGACGCGGCTCATCGCTATGGCAATCGGGGGATGGCCCGATAACACCGGTCGTGCTCTATAATTTCAGGTTGCGTAACCGAAGTGCATTCATGATGACGGAAACCGAGCTCAAGGTCATGGCCATGCTAGCGATCATCGGGCTGAGCAGGAGCCCAAACCACGGATAGAGCACGCCCGCGGCGATCGGCACGCCCAAAGCGTTGTAGAGGAAGGCGAAAGCAAGGTTTTGGCGGATATTGGACATGGTCGCCTTGCTGAGGTGTCGGGCGCGGACGATCCCCCGCAGGTCGCCGCCCAGCAGGGTCATGCCCGCACTCTCGATCGCGACATCCGTGCCGGTGCTCATCGCGATGCCGACATGCGCTTGAGCCAGAGCGGGCGCGTCGTTGATCCCGTCGCCGGCCATGGCGACGATCCGGCCCTCGGATTGCAGGCGCTTGATTTCCTGTGCTTTATTTCCGGGAACGACCTCGGCCCGAACATCGTCGAGCCCCAGCTTCCTGGCGACAGCCTGGGCCGTCGCGCGGTTGTCGCCGGTGATCATGAGCACGCGCAGGCCTTCTTTTTGCAGGTCAGAAACGGCGGAGGGTGCCGATTCTTTAATTGGATCGGCAATGCCGAGCAGGCCCGCCGCCCGACCGTCGATCACGACGAAAACGACGGTTTGACCGTCCCGGCTCAGGTCATGGGCTTGGCCGGCGAGCGGGCCCGGATCAACCCCCAAGTCCTGGAGGAGCCGCTGGTTGCCAATGGCCACGTTTCGGCCATCGACCTGACCCGTTGCGCCGCTTCCTGTTTGCGACTGGAACCCATGGGCCGCGGGGAACGTCAGTCCTTTGTCACGAGCGGCCCTCGTGATGGCCGCGGCCAGCGGATGCTCGCTGCCTTGTTCAAGGCCGGCCGCCAGGCTGAGCAGCTCGGATTCATCTTGGCCGGGGGCCGGTACGATCGACACCAGCTTGGGCTTGCCCTCGGTGAGGGTGCCTGTCTTGTCGACGACCAGGGTATCCACCCGCTCCAACATCTCGAGCGCCTCGGCGTTCTTGATCAGGATGCCGGCGCTGGCCCCGCGTCCGGTTCCGACCATGATCGACATGGGCGTGGCCAGCCCGAGTGCACATGGGCAGGCGATGATCAGAACCGCGACCGCGTTGACCAGGGCATGGACCATCCGCGGCGCGGGCCAAACAGGCCCCAGGCGACGAAAGTGATCACAGCCACGAGAACGACGGCCGGGACAAAATACCCCGAGACCACATCGGCCAGCCGCTGGATTGGTGCCCGCGTGCGCCTCGCCTCGCTCACCATGCGCACGATTTGGGCGAGCACCGTTTCTGAGCCCACGCGCTGGGCCCGAATCACCAGGCCGCCCGTGCCGTTGACCGTGCCGCCGATCGTCCGATCGCCGGGCTTTTTCTCGATCGGCATCGGCTCGCCGCTGATCATCGATTCATCGACCGCGCTATGGCCCGCGACCACGATGCCGTCAACCGGAATTTTCTCCCCAGGCCGGACCCTGAGCGTTTCGCCGGGGACGACCTGCTCCAACGGGACCTCTTCGTCGCGACCGTCGTCGCGTACGCGAAGTGCGGTCTTGGGAGCGAGGCCGAGCAAGGCCCGGATGGCACTGCCGGTCTGGCGGCGTGCCTTGAGCTCAAGAACCTGGCCCAAGAGGACGAGGGTCACGATGACCGCAGACGGCTCGAAATAGACGGCTACCGCGCCATGATGGTCG
This sequence comes from uncultured Isosphaeraceae bacterium, assembly GCA_963829765.1. Classification (GTDB taxonomy): domain Bacteria; phylum Planctomycetota; class Planctomycetia; order Isosphaerales; family Isosphaeraceae; genus CAWFRS01. Next base: position 17,512 of record CAWHKI010000166.1, read on the forward strand.
CGGAACGAGTCGGGAAAAATCCCGGGAAAAAGGGTAGCCAGAGCACTGAACAGAAAGGCCGCGCCCGTTCCGAGCGAGATCAATGTAAACATATTGAGATTGCGGTGAACAACGGAGGCCCACCCCCGCTCGAAGAAGGGCAAGCCACCCCACAAGACGACCGGGGCCGCCATGGCGAACTGAATCCAGGTGAGAGGCAGGCCCGTAAGAAATTCCGGAAATGGCAGACCGGGAACCATTTCGCCCATGGAAAGGACGAGTAGCGGAATCGTGAGGATCAGGCAGACCCAGAACCGGCGGCTCATGTCATCGAGTTCGGGATCGACGTCGTCGTCCGCCGAAACGGTCATCGGCTCGAGGGCCATCCCGCAAATCGGGCACGAACCTGACCGGTCGCGGACGACCTCCGGGTGCATTGGGCAGGTATAGCTGGTTCCAGCGGGCGACGGTGGGCCCGGTTCGCGCTCACTCCACGCCGATTCACTTTTCGACGAGCTGGCACCGAGATACCGCGCGGGATCGGCGCGAAACTTTTCGATACAGTGCCGACAACAAAAATAGTATGTCCGGCCATCGTGGTCGACCGAGCCGGCGGCGGTCGCGGGAACCACCTCCATGTTGCAGACGGGGTCCTTCACTGTGGCACCTTCAACCAGCGGCGCGATTTCTTGCGGTCCAGTTTATCCCAGACCCCGAAAAAAGACTCCCGGGCGGCCTGAGCCTTCTTCCGCTCGGATGCGAGCAGCTTGTTGGCGGCCCGAACAAAGTCGTGATCATGGCCTTGCTGCGCAAGCACGTGCTCGAGTTCAGCGGCGGCAACGACCCCGTCCTGATGCTCGCCTAGAGTATCCTGGACCCGGGTTAGTAGTCGAACGAAGCCGGCGGCATTGCGGGAGAAGCGTCGACCCATGATCGGGGCGATCAGCTCGGCCGTGTAACGGGTGCGCTTGGCAAGCTTTCGGAGCTCGTGAAATTCGGCGTCGGGGTCCGAACGCCTCAGGGCCCGCCCCCCTTTTTTGAGCGCCGCCAGGCTGCCGCCACCAGCGCGGGTAAAACCAAGCGGCACGGCTGCGACGCGGCATGCGTGAGCGGCGGCCGACGGGCTGCTTCCTCGAGGCAGGCCAACAGAAGGCGATAACGATCGCTCCGTAAGGCGTCGTTCAGTAATTGGGCGGCTTGCTCGCGACGGTTCTGAAGTGTCGCGAAGAAAGGTGCCAACGCAGCCGCGGTCGCACCATCGCCGTCTTGCTCCTTGGCCCCCTCTTTAAGCCGTGCCAGGAGGATATCCAGGTCACGCACGGCTCCGAGCTGGCCCGCCAACCACTTCATCTCCGTCTCGAGCTGCTCGAGCCATCGCGTGTCGACGAACTCTCCCAACGCCCGCAGCTCACTGCGAAGGCGACGAGTCGCGGTGCGCAGGCGGTGGACACCCTCAGGCACTCCCAACCGGGCATTGGAGTCGTTTCCCACGATCCGCAAGACCGCCATCTTGAGCGCGGACCCGACCATCCGGCCTACGGGATCGCCCGGATCGACCCTCGGTACAGGCAGCGTCGGTGGGCGACCAATGTCAGGCCCGGTGTCCTTGTCGACTGTTTCCTGAATTCGTTGCGACATAATCAGGGCCGCGTCATACAGATGTCGCGGCACCCTCCCTCTCTGGTTGCACCCGTTTCACTTCGGCTTGAGCCCAGCACGCTCCATGCAACGCCGTCACTATGGCTCGCGGCTTAAAACTAGCCTAACGGCTGGCCCGGCTCAAGCCTCAAGTGACTTTCATAGCATAACAAAGCACAACTCGGGCCCCGGCTCGCCAACAGATAGTAACGAAACAAAGGTGAAAATGGTCTTCGTGTCAAACAATCGCTCTCCTGAAAGTGTTATGGCTCAATCACTTGCGCGATTTTTACGCCGAGAGATCGCCATCTTACCCATGACTGCTTGCCTCTTTTCAGTCTTGCGAATCAGACGGAGTCGAGACGTTCGGTTGGACGAAGTCTACCAGCTTCCCAAACCGCCTTATCTTGATGCTGCATCCATTCCCCCGATTTATCAATACGGAGCCGCATGGGTTTTCGGCGCAACCCGTTTCCTGATAGCCTGGACGGCGCGTGCTCGAATAATTCGAGCGGAACCGGAAACCGGTCTGTCCCGGTCGGGGTATAAAAGGATAGCCCTGGGGCGGCGGCCGCCAGGGTGCGTTGGCGCAGCAGTGAGATGCCGATGGACGACCCCGCGCTGGTCGAGGCGCTCCGTGCTGGTGATCCGCAGGCGCCTCGCCTGTTGATCGAGCAGTACCAGGGGGTGGTCTTTGGCTTGTGCTATCGCATGATGAACCACCGACAAGACGCCGAGGACGTCGTGCAGGAGACGTTTATCCGCGCGCTTAGAGTCATTACCGGGTTCGACGCCGCGCGGCCGATTCGCCCGTGGTTGTTGGAGATCGCCGCCAACCGTTGCCGCACCGCTGGCCCGCCGGGCCCGCCGGCCGACAGTGATGCTCCCCGAGCACGCCCAAGAACTGCAAGACCGGCGAGCCGGACCGGCCGATCCCGATGACCTGGCCGGCGAAATCGAACGAGCCTTGAGCGGGCTTCGACCTGACTATCGCCTCGTATTTACATTGTTTCATGAACAAAATCTTTCGTACGAAGAGATCGCGCGAGTCGTGAACAGGCCGGTCGGCACGGTCAAGACCTGGCTGCATCGCGCTCGAGCCGAGTTGGCAGAATATTTGAGCCGGCGCGGTGTTCAGTGTTGAGAGTCGTGAGCGGTCGCCGGCAGGCGGTTGCCAGTTAAATAAATTGTGGCGGAGAAGAGATAATCATGAAGTGTCGCAACTTTGAACGGGCCTGGAACGAATTAATCGACGCGGAAGCCGGTGGCGGGGTCGAGAAGACCACGCTTAAGACAATCCCGCGGCAGCGTAGTCATTGGGCGGCCGAGACCGAGCGTGCCTTGCAGGTTCACGCAGCCGAGTGCCCCGCTTGCCGCCAAGTGGCTGCGCGGTATCAGGTCTTGCAACGGGCGATCCGGGAATGGGGACCGCCGCCGGCGCCGCCGGCTGGGTTGGCGGACCGTATCTTGGCGAATCTCGAGGCGCCAATGCCATCGGGCTGGGCGATTTATGGTTCCGTCAATCCCAGACCCAATTGGACGATTTTCAAGACGATGGCGGGGGTTGCTGCGGCCGGGGTACTCGTCGGCCTGGCTCTGCCGGCAATCAATCGCGCCATCGACCGAAAACGGCTAAACGATCCGCAGGTCGTGATGCATAATACGCCGACTGACCCGCACGAAACGAAGCGGCCGGTGCCGCCTGCCGCCGACGCCCGCGCCCTCAACGTGGCCTTAGCCGAAGCGACCGCGGCGACGTGGGACCTGGCCCGCACGGCCTCCGCTCCGGCGGCCCGAATCAGCCGCCAGGTGCTCGACGCGGCCAGCGAGCCCAAGCGAAACGCGCCTCAGGTGGGCTCGGGCACAGGCTCGAAAGCCGGCCTGACCACCGCTTCGGTCCCATCGCTAGAGACGCTTGCGCCCGAGGCAACCACAGCGGGGGCGATGTTACAACAGGTCGGCGACCGGCTCACCAGCGGCGTTCGTCCTCTTTCCGACACCGCCCGGCACGCGTTCGGGTTCCTGCTCGGCCCGCCAGTCCCCAAACCCGAAGTGCCTACCAACCCGCCAGCCCAAAAGGGAGCCTGATGGGATCAAGAACCACGATATCCGACGCTCGAATTCGTCGGGTGCCATGTTGGATCGCTGTGGGGATTTTCGGGCTCGTTTTTCTTTCTTTCCTCCCCTTCGCCACCGCGACTGATCCCGCCCAAGGGCCGGCCGATACTCTCTTGCGACTGGTCCCGCCAGACGCAGCCGTGGTCGTGACGGTCGAAGGTTTGCGCGAACACGCGAGCTCCTTTTTCAAGTCTGGCCTTTTCAGAGACCTGTCGCAGCTTCCGGCGGTGCGGAGCTGGCTCGCTTCGGAAAAATTCCGGGAGCTCGAGCGGTCGCGCGAGCGAATCGAGGCGCTCCTGGGCATGAATCTTGCCGTCGTGCGGGATGAGTTGCTGGGCGATGCCGTGATTTTGGCTCTCCGGCTTCACCCCGATGCTGCCGCCGACGCGAGCCAGTCGCGAGGGCTTCTTCTGGTCCGGGCCCGGGACGCGGCGCTCCTGCAACGTGTGATTCGCGCGGTCAACACGACGCAGCAGGAAAGTGGCCAGCTCGCCGCGGTTGGCGAGCGCCGGCGAAATGGCACGGCCTACTATGTCCGCGAATTCCCCGCGGCGGCAAACCGGCTCTCGGAATCGTACGTTGCCTATCCGGATGGCACCTTCGCCTTCTCTAACTCGGAAGCCATGATTCAGTCCATCATCGACCGCGTGGCACGAGTGGGAGGCGTCAACAAAGACGAGGCGAAGCCCGGCCCCAACGGTGACCTCGGCCTGGGTGAGCTGCCCAAGTTCAAAGCGGTCCAGGCGAAATTGCCCGAGCGAGACGCTGTTGCGGCTGTTCATCGATCCTCGCCAATTCGAGCGGCTGTTGGCACCCGCCCCCCGGCCGACCAAACCGGGTGGCGCCCGGATCGTGGCCATGCTCGAGCGTTATCTCGCCGCGGTCGAGTATGCCGGAGCGGCCCTGACGTGGAACGATGATTCGATCGTGATTCACGGCGTTCAGACGCTCAACCCGTCGCTGCTCGATCCATGGGTGCGACGCTGGATCAGCGATACGCGGCGGATTGATCCGACGCTCGCGAATGTCCCTCCGACCGCGGTCGTCCTCGGCTCGGGCCACTTGCATGCCTTGGCCCTACTCGAGGCCAGTATCGCAAATCGTTCCCGAGGAATATCAGGCCAAGATGGTCAACCGTGAGAACATGCTCACCGGCCTCTTGCGTGGCGAGGATTTGCGAACCAGGATTCTGCCTCTCGTCGGCCCTGGCCTTGTGGCGTATCTCGACGCACCTTCGGAACCGAACGAACAAGCTGGCGGGCCCGACGCGAATCTTGGCCGCGGCGGCCGGTTGGCCGTTGCCGGCGGTGATCGTGATCAGCTTAGGGGGCAGTTCGGAACCCGTTGACAGCGTCCCCGCTCCGGCTCCGATGAAAACGGCTCTCGCGGCGATTGACAACGCCCTGCGGACCGTGCTGGCGATGGCGGCGATCGACGACAAGCGAGCCGACGGAAAGTCCCGGCTTATCTTCCGCGTTGTCGCCGGCACGCGCGTGACGACCCTGGACCGATCGATGCCATTCGCCTACGCCATCGACCGTGTTCGTAATCGTCTGGTCCTGAGCACGTCGCCGGATGCCATCGCGAGATACCTCGAGCACGTAGCCAGCTCGAAAGCCGACTCACGCTTCGGCCAGCTCTGCGCCGCCGCGTTCGCCGACGCCGTCACCTACGCGTGCGTCGATTTTGATATGCTCGACCACCTCGCGGCAAAGCACCACGACCGTTTGGTCAAGACGTTGGCCGACCGCCAGAAACGGTCGACCGAAGAAGTGGATCGCGATCTCTCGCAAGCGCTGGCACTGGCACGGCTTTTTCGCGCCGGCTTTATCACAACGCGGTTCGAGGCGGATGCGACGGCCGTGCATCAAACTGTGGGGCTTATCCGCCATAAGCGGACAGAGAAATAAACGAGCATGCCAAGCACGAGTGATCCACCTGCTGACGTGAGCACAGTGACTAGCCCGGCCCACGGTGCGCTTGGCCCCGCGGAAAAGCCTCCTCCCCAAACCCAGCCGGAGCCACCGAAGCCGCGGTCGCACGCCATCCGAAAATGGTTGCTCATCCACGGGATCATTGCCGGCTTGGTCATCGTCGGCTACTTCCTCTATCCCAGGGTGGTGACCATGCTCAACACGGTTTCCACCGATGACGCTTACGTCAACGGCCACGTGACTTTCGTGGCCCCCCGTTGCCGGGCCAGGTGACCCGGGTCTTGGTAGACGACAATTTGCGTGTGAAAAAGGGGGACTTGCTGGTCCAGCTCGACAAGGAACCCTACCAGGTTCAAGTCGAAATCAAAAGGCCGCCCTGTCGGCGGCCGAAACGAACCTGGTGGCGGCCGAAGCCCAGAGCGGCCTGATTGCCCAGAGGCGGAGCCGACCGTTATCAACTACAGCACGCCATGGAGGAAGTGCACAACCAGATCGCCAACCTCCGGGCCACGAGGTGGCGACTCTCAACGGCCGGAAGGCGACCTTGGGCTGGCGCAGAGCCAACCTCAAGCGGGGCGAGGACTGCGCCGCGCGGGGCCATTAGCAAGGAAGACCTCGACCCGCCGGCAAACGGTCAAGGTCGATGAGGCGGCCGTCGAACAAGCCTTGCAGACGGTCTACGCAAGCCGGGTCAGTCTCGGCCTTCTCCGCCAGCCGGCCCAAGGGGCACGACCTGGCCGAGGTGCCGCCCGATCTCGACCAGGACTTCTCCGCCGTCCGCGAGGCGTTGGTACAATTACTCCAGACCACGGCTCAGCTCGGTTACTATCCCGGCTTCGTGGGACGGACCCCAAGCAGGCCCTCGAGGATTCTGCAAGCCGGACCCCAGGGCGACCTCGACCGCATCTACGCGCGCCTGATTCCCGAGGCCCCGGCCGTCAAGCAGGCCGAGGCCAAGGTCCTGCAGGCCGAACGATCTGGCCCAGGCCGAGCTGAACCTCCGCTATTGCGACATCGTCAGCGAGATCGACGGCGTGGTGACCCGGCCGCAACGTCAACCCCGGCAACTACGTCCAGGTGGGGCAAAGCCTGATGGCCGTCCGCTCGCTCACCGAGATCTGGATCGACGCCAACTTCAAGGAAACTCAGCTGGCCGACCTGCGCATTGGCCACCGCGTGCGCTGCGAGGTCGACATGTACGGCGGCCGGCGCGAGTTCAGGGCCGAATCACCGGTTTCACGATGGGGACCGGTCAGACCCTGTCCCTGCTCCCGCCACAGAACGCCACCGGCAACTTCGTGAAGATCGTTCAGCGGCTGCCGGTGCGGATCGAGTTGACTGATTACGACCCCGACAAGAGCAATACCTTCGAACGAGACAA
>CAWHKI010000167.1:0-6897 GCA_963829765.1 uncultured Isosphaeraceae bacterium
TCGCGGCCGAAGGCGTGGCGAGGTTTGAGCGCGGCTCCGTCTCAATAGGCCAATCCGACGCGAGAGTTTGGGCAATTCGGCAGAAGGGCACGTACATCGGCGGCCAGGGGTGCCAGAAAGCTCGGCCCGCCACGGGCGCGCCGGCCGACGAAAAAGACCGCCGCCGAGCGTACCGCGGCCTTCCCGCCTGCGACGGGCGAGCCGACGGACGAGTGATTTCTTGTCGCTCGCAGGACCGATCAGGATCGGCGCTGAGAGCCCAGGTGTTAGCCAAGAACGAGCGTTCTTGAACCGTGCCCAAGCGCGCGCTATGTCTGGCCCGCGGAAAAATGCCCCGCGGACATAAGGCTTGATGTACAAAGAAGTTCCGCGTGTCGGCTGCATAATCGGAAATTTTCGTCGGCCATAAGTTCATGCTGGATCTTATGTTACGCGTGTCGGCCCGACATTCGGCATATCCAGAAAAAACGCCGCATCACCTTATTTATCAAGATGTTATAGCGTGTCAGCCGGAGAATCGGCATACTCGGAAAATATTACGTAACCCACTAATTAACAACAAGTTAGAGCGTGTCAGCCCGACAATCACCACAAACCATCCAATCAAACGCGGTCGCGGCTTCTCCGTCCTCATTCCTCCGTCCTCCGTCTTCCCTCGTCCTTCCTCCGTCCTCTCACGTCCTCATTCCTCGCCCCTCGTGTCGAACTTGTGTCCGTGCAAGCGAGACGAACTCGCAACGGCAATGCATCTTCGGCCATTACACGATTTCATAGCCGCGCTCGAGGCGCCGGACTGCGCCCATCGAGCTCATTGGTCGGGGCCCGTTCTTGTCGCTCGCACCACGCTACGGTTAGGCTGAGAGTCATGGGAAGACGCCTGCGAGCCGCCGCGGGGGGCCTCATCGATCGTGCCCTGAATCGGGCCAACGCCAGGCTCGCGATCCTTGCCGTGGAGGGCGACTTCAGTGCCTTTGGGCGGGCCCTCACCCAATCCGTGAGCCAGTTCTACATGCGGTTGTTGGCTTATCGCCTCATCCCCAATCGCCTCCGGACCTCCACCGTGGACCGCGCATCGAGGCGGCCAAGCGAGGCACCCGTGTCCGCGCTGGCACGCCGGGCCGTTGACGAGTTCTTGGGCCGAGCGGGAAAGGTGGGTCGGAAATGAAGCTCGATGATCTGAAGCAAGTCAAAAACCGGCGGCCGTTCGAGCCGTTCGAAATTCATCTCGCCGATGGAAGGGGGATCTCCGTCGGCCATCCCGACGCGCTGGCGTGGGAGGGCCCGGACTTCGCGCCGGTCTTGCACATCGTCCTCCCGGGCGGGCGATGGGAAGTGGTCAACTTCGCGGCGATCACTTCGTTGTCGCCGGCCGAATCCCCCGCGGAGCACAACGGCGCTTGAGCCCCGCCATCGTGGGGCCGTCCGGGAATCCAAGCACGCTACGGGAAAGAACAGGCGGCCCGGCGACTCAAGATCGAGTTGGAACCTGCTGCCCCGGCGGCAGCGCGCAAGGGTAGCCTGGCGAGGATCGTCCGCACCAGGGGACATTGCTAATTCTCTCAGCGTCTTCCGCCCCGATGCTGTCTTTCCGCCCTCAACGCAGGCGCCGCCATCGAAAACAGGGGCCTGAACATCCCTGGCGTATTGAACAATGCCGAGAGCGGGGCGATCTATGGCGTCGCGCCGGATATTCCTGCGACACTCCGAACATCGATCGGCGGTACTGAGCCCGAATCCCGGCCTGTGCGTTTCGTCCGAAGTTTGGGCATGAGCCAAAGTCCCGCTAGCGTCGTCAGGTAAAGCAGAATGCTCGCTGGCTCGGGCGCCGCGACGGTAGATCCGGGCGTCGATGGGTCGATCGTTCCCCCGAAGCCCACGTAATTCATCGCCCCTCCCTCGATGTCGCCGGTGAGGTGGTAACTACTCAGATTCAGGTACTCGTCGATTAACGTGAGCGGAACTCCGGACGAGGTCGACCAGCCTTGGGCGGTCGCGGACATGGGATTGACGCTAAGATTTGCCCCCATGTTGACGGTCAGCCAGTCTCCGCCGAGGTAGCCTGTGACCGTGCCCGTAATATCGATATACGGCTGGCTGCCAAGGAGACCGTCGAACGTGATCCTGAGGTCGAATGTCGTGCTGATGCTCTCACCGAACTGGCCGTGCGTGTTGTACCCTAATGATGGCCCGGGCAGTTGTAGAAAGAGCGGGAGGGCGTCCAATTCAACCGGGCCGGATGAGAAGGTACCGCCGATCTGGACCGGCGACCCGGCAACGGCAACGGTCAAATCGGCGGTTCCCATAAGGGGATCGGCGTGCGCCGTGGGGACCGTCCAGCCTACAATCGCAGCGCAAACGGCAACGACCAAAACTCGGGTTACCCCGCTCTGCGGAACCGCAGCGGGAGGCGAGAGGCGATTGGGCATCGTGGCTCCTTCCCTTTTCTCGCAATGGATCCATCCGGTGAATACGCACGATAATAAACCGGATGAACCGCCGCTTTGCAAGACCGTTTCCGTCCCAGGGGACATCGCTAATCCCAGGGGAAATCCCAGGTGGCATTGCTAATTCTCTCAGCGGTTTGTCCCATCCCAGGGGACATTGTTAAGCGGATAGTCACCGGCGAGAACATGGACGGTTGTTTTCAGGCCCCGTTTTGTGCTCGCCCGCGCCATAGCCTGGCTGGTCACCTCAATTGATGTCAGGAGCAGACCTTGGCACGCACGCGTCACGTGGGGGAAGAAACTGTGTTCGATGGGATTGTACTTCCAACAATAAGGCGGATAGTGAGCCACGCGGATTTCCCAGCCGATGCGGTTGGCAAGGCTTTCCAGATGAAACATGAATGCGAGAACGGTAACACCTTCGGCGGCAATTTGCGACCAAACTTTCAGTGACCGGTGTCGCTTTTCCGACAACCCACATGTCCGGTAGAATACAATCGCTAGCCTTCGCTGCGCAGGGGGTTGCGTTTCTGCCGGATTCGCCGTCGGCCACGGTGCGGTATGGCAGTTGCTATTGAGTCTCAACGCGGATACGATGTTGTTGAGACAAAGGATACCGGTCATGGCGTTCACGATAACCCAAGAATGCATCAATTGCGGAGCGTGCGTCGGCGTCTGCCCAACAGACTCGATCGAGACCTCGCATCACGGGCCCCGCATCAATCCCAACACTTGCAACGAATGCCGGGATTCGCTGTCGGGGCCGGTGTGCCTCGGGACTTGCCCGATCGAGGGGGCGATCACCGAATCTTGCCGCATGTCGCCTGAAGCGTGTGCCCAGTGTCCCGAGACGATCGTCTGCACGTGTCTTCGCGTCAGCGTGACAGAGTTGGTGGAGGCGCTCGCGACGCGGCAAATTCGCTCGCTCAAAGACATTAAGCACCAGACCGGGGCCGGTGATGGTTGCATGATGTGCCATCGCGTGCTCAAGCGGTATCTCCAGCAGCGGATCGGCTAGGTGGGACCGCGGAAATACGGACGTAGGTCAGGCTTTCCAGACTGACATTCCGTGCGATCCGGAAAGGCGTCAGGCTAGAAAGCCTGACCTACGTCGCCCGACGACACGGGTACCGGAACGTGTCTTACTCGGTCGATCCCATCTGTTCGGAGAGGTAGTTCTGGAGGCCGAGCGTTTCGATCAGCCCGAGTTGCGTCTCGAGCCAGTCGACGTGTTCCTCGGATTCGGTGAGGATGGGCTCAAGCATCTCGCGCGTGCCGCCGTCTTTGAGCTTCAGGCAGAGATCGATGGCTTCGTTGTAGTGCGCCACCCCGCCCATCTCTAGCTTCAGGTCATTCTCAAATTGTTCCTTGACGTCGGCGCCGACGCGGATCACGTCATAGCGCGCGATGTCGGGCACCCCTTCCAGGAAGAGGATCCGTTCGATCAACTGCTCGGCGTGCTTCATCTCGCCCATCGACTCTTCGTAGTGTTTCTTGCCGAGTTTCAGAAATCCCCAATTTTGGCACATCTTCGCCTGGCAGAAGTATTGATTGATCGCCGTCAGTTCCACGGTCAACGCCCGGTTCAGGGCGTCGATAATCTGTGAGTTGCCTTGCATTCGCGGAAGGTCCTCGTCGAAGGTTTGTCAGTTGGATAATTCGTAGCGATAGAGCGAGCGGAGGCCACGATGAAACATTACTGTAGCAAGCGAGGCGCCGTCGCCCAGAAATCACCACGAGAAGTAAGGACGAGATGGTCTGTCCGTAGGAATTCGGGCTGAAGACGATCTTCGCGGGCTGTTTTTATCACGGCGACGTGCGGCATGCCCAGCGGGTGCCCCCGTGTCGCTTTGGGGACAAACCGCCGCTTTGGGTGTCGGCTTCATGACAGGCCTCCACGTCCGGCCGTTCTCTTCGACACGGAAATCTCCCCACGAAAGCCCCGTTTTTCGGGTGATCGCTCAAACGGACGGCCAACGGTACGAATCTTGCTCTGAGGCTGGGAACCTCTCAAGAAACCGCGCCAGAGAAACCGCTGGTCGACAGCGAACTCGGAGGAATCAATCGATGCAATTGACTGTCCTGGGCCAGGAAGACGTCGCGGCGCCCAAGGGGGGCTGTGCGGCGAGTTCATGCGGCAGCAACGATGACCAGCTCAATCATCTGCCGGAATCGATTCGAGAGCGAGTCTATAATCACCCCTGCTATTCCGAGCAGGCCCACCACCACTTCGCTCGCATGCACGTGGCCGTGGCCCCGGCGTGTAACATCCAGTGCCACTATTGCAACCGCAAGTATGACTGCGCCAACGAGTCGCGTCCTGGCGTCGTGTCGGAGTTGTTGACCCCCGAGCAAGCCGTGAAGAAGACCATGGCGGTCGCCGCGACGATTCCTCAGATGACAGTGCTGGGAATCGCTGGTCCGGGCGACCCGCTCGGCAACCCCGAGCGAACTTTCGCCACGTTCCGCATGCTGACGGAGCAGGCACCCGATATCAAACTCTGCGTGTCGACCAACGGCCTGGCCTTGCCCGACAGTATCGACCAACTGGCCGAGGCCAACATCGATCATGTCACAATCACGATCAATTGCCTCGATCCCGAGGTCGGGAAGGAGATTTACCCCTGGGTCTTCTGGCGGAACAAGCGGGTTCGCGGGCGCGAGGCGGCCAAGATCCTGATCGATCGCCAGCAACAAGGGCTCGAGATGCTGGCCGAGCGCGACATCCTGGTGAAGGTAAACTCGGTCATGATCCCCGGTGTGAACGACGAGCACTTAGCCGAGGTCAGCAAGGTCGTGAAGCAGAAGGGAGCATTCTTGCACAACGTGATGCCCCTGATCGCCGAGGCGGAGCACGGGACGTTTTTCGGCGTGATGGGCCAGCGCGGGCCGACGCCGGCCGAGCTCCAGAACTTGCAAGACAAGTGCTCGGGCGATATGAACATGATGCGGCACTGTCGTCAATGCCGGGCCGATGCCGTCGGGCTTTTGGGCGAGGACCGGGGCGCCGAGTTCACGCTTGATAAGATCGATGCGATGAACATCGACTACGCGGCCGCGATGGAGAAGCGAGCCGTGATTCACGAGGCAATCCGTGAAGAGCTCGAGTCGCAATCCAAAGAGCGCGCCCTAGCGAGCGCGGCGGCCCAGGCCGCGCGTGTTGTTCCCACGGGCACGCGGCCGGTGCTTATGGCGATCGCCTCCAAGGGAGGGGGCGTAATCAACGAGCACTTCGGCCACGCCCGCGAGTTCCTGGTCTATGAAGGCTCACCCGAGGGAGTCCGGTTCATCGGCCACCGCAAGACCGATTTGTACTGCGCCGGAGGCGAGACCTGCGGCGAGGAGGAAACGGCCCTCGATCAGATCATCCGAGCCCTCTCGGGCTGCGAGGCCGTGCTCTGCTCGAAGGTCGGCCATGAGCCCTGGGCGATCCTCGAGGCGGCCGGCATTCAACCCAACGGCGAGCATGGCATGGAGTCCATCGAAGCCGCTGTTGCCGCTGTCTATCGCGAAATGTACGAATCGGGCCGGCTCACCCCCCGGACCAGCCAGTTCAAGGCCGGATAAGCCGAGACGAAAGGACCGACCGATGGCGCTTAAGATCAACGACAAGTGTGTCAACTGCTGGGCCTGCGTCGACGTTTGCCCCACCGCTTCGATCTTCCGGCCCAAGACGAAGACGCATTTCGTCATCGACGCGAAAACCTGCACCGAGTGCGATGGGTCGTACGACGATCCGCAGTGTGCGAGCATTTGCCCCATCGAAGGGGCGATCGTCCGTCGCGGAGAGCCGCTCAACCCGCCGGGCTCGCTGACGGGCATTCCGCCCGAAAAGATGGAAGAGGCGCTTGCCATGTACCGGGCACGATGAAAGCACCGTCGTGGGACATCGCGGCCCCTTCACGTATGGCTTACGCACCACCAATTCGTTGTCCCCAAGGGAGTTGCGTCATCGCGGCACTGAATCTATCCATAAGTGGCACCGTAACTCCTTATTCCAAGCCAACTTGGTGGTGCGTAAGCCTAGCCCCCCTCACCCCATCCCTCTCCCCGGCGGGGAGAGGGCGACGACTTGTCGCCTGCGCAAGGCTCTGCGGAGACGCCCGGCCGTATTCTTCCCCTCGCCCCGCCGGGGAGAGGGTGCCCGAAGGGCGGGTGAGGGGGAGCGGCAACCGGCGTAACAGAAGCTGCCAGTGCATGCCACCTTCCACGGCCCGCTCGACGCCGACTTTTCACCGGCCCACCCTAACCCTCCCCCACGAGGGGGAGGGGATTTTTCGAGGCGCGGGTCGGCATTCCGAACGGCGATCCCTTTCCAGGACGGGCTGGAGAGAGGGCGATCAAACCGAAGGGACACCATCCCCAGTGCAAGCCCGAGTTTTCATCAGCCCACCCACGAGCCTCTCCCGATACGGTGTCCGTCGCGCCAACTCGCGTGGAGAGACCGTATCTC
>CAWHKI010000168.1:0-49963 GCA_963829765.1 uncultured Isosphaeraceae bacterium
GCCAATTGCTGGGCAGGGTCGATCTCGAGGGCCGCGGCTGCCCGGGTCATGAGCTCGAAGCGGCTCAGCCGCTCGGGGCCTCCCACGTGGAGCATTCCCGCGTTTCCGACTCGGCCAGTCTTACCAGAACACGAGCGGCGGTGGAATAATCGAGCGGCGTGCGGTGTTCATCGGTAAAGAAGAACTGCGGACTGCCGACACGCGAGCGCGGCCGTCGCGCGGTCGAAGAACCCTGGGCGTCCGCACCGCGACGGACCGTAGAGCAGGCTCAGTCGTGCCACCAAACCTCTCGGCACATCGAGCACGAAGCTTCGGCCGGCGTGCTTGGTCTGACCATACACAAGGATCGGGTAGGCCGGGTCTTCCTCGCGGTAATAGCCACGATTCTCGCCGTCGAAAACCAGGTCGGTCGAGGTGTAGATCAATCGGCGATCGTGCTTCGCCGCCCACTCAGAGAGGAGCTGGGTCGCGCACGACGTTCACAGCCTGGCTTCGCGAAGGGTTCCGGTGGGCCACTTCGGCCGAGCTGACCGCGGCGGCATGAATCATGACATCGGGTTCGCATCGCAAGAGCCCGGAGCACGGCATAGCTCTCGGTCAGCTCGACAGGCCGTAGCGTAATCTCGCCGCGCGTTTCTGTTGTCCCGCCGCTCCAGGCGACGATCTCATGAGGCCGTTCGATCAGCAGATCGATCAAGTACGAACCCAGTTGTCCGCTCGCGCCCGTCACGACAATCCGCATGATCGCTAAGTCCCTTTCCCTGTCTTGCCCATCCTCAGAAAGTTGACGAAAGCCGCCGTGGTCCGCTGCCGATCATAGGCCGACAGAGTCGGATTGGAAAACCCTCTCCGTGCACGCCCGTGCCCGCGCTTTCGCTCCGCCGGTTTACGACGACAACAAAGGAATCGCCGCCATGAAGATTCGCGAAGTCCCGCTGGACGATCTCGTCCTCGACCCCAACCTCAATCTCCGCGATCGCCTCGATGATTTCACGGTCGAGCGCTATGCCGACTCATGGGATCGTCTGCCGCCCATCACGGTCTACAGTATCGACGATCGCTTGTTGGTCGCCGATGGTTTTCATCGTCATGCCGCGGCGGTCATGCTGGGCAAGCGAACGATCCGGGCGGAGATCATCGACGGGAACGTTCACGGACGCCCTCGATTTCGTCTCCAGCGTCAACCTGTTCCACGGCCTGCCGCTGACCCGCGCCGAACGGCGAAGGGCCGTCGAAGTCAAGCTCAAGCTGCACCACGACTGGTCGGATCGGCGAATGGCCGAAGAGCTGGCCGTCAGCCGCGAGCTGGTGGCCAAGATCCGCCGTCAGTTGATCGAGTCGCGCCAGATCCCCAATCTACCCGGTCGCGTCGGTGCCGACGGCAAGCTCTACACTTCGGCCGGTCTTCCCAAAGAGCCAACCGAACGGCTTCCCAAGGAGCCAACCCCCGGTTCCGGTCGACGAGGAGACCGAGCGCGGACGCCGAGGGATGGGCACCGCGACGGCTGCCGAGCCCAGGGCTGAGGCTCCCGCGGGGCGAGCACCGACGCGTACCGCCGACACCGGACCGCCGTTCGAAGCGGCGGCCGACTCCTCGCGCGGTGGAACTCTCGGCCGAAGTCGGCGCCGCGACCATCGATGAGATGCTGGACCTGATGACGAAGCAGATCATGCAGGTCATCGCCTGGACGCAGGCGGAGGGGTTTCTCGAGGCGTATCGCAACGCCAGCCCCAACGCCCGCGGTGTCTTCCATACGGCCGCAATCAAGCTGGCCGCCCGTGCCGATCAACTCCGCCGTGGCTAGCGCTTTGGTAGCGGGCCTCTGTACGGCCGGGCGTTTGATCTCCGGGGTCGCAGACTCCGGCTACAGGGCAATCTAGAGAAACTCGCACAGCACTTGGTCGGCCACGAACAGGCCGTCGCGGCTCAGACGGATTCGTTGTCCGTCGTCTTCGAGGTAACCTTTCGCCGTGAATCGCTCGATCGTTTCACTGGCGAGGGCATCGAGTCGTAAAGCCGGTTCGCATCGGAAGTCGTCTCGCTCGATCCCGATCTGAGTTCGGCGCAACATCAGGATCGCGGTCTCTCGCGCTCTGGCCTCCGCTGAAAGCTCTTCGCTGGGCCCGGTGGCCGGCGACAGTCTTCGATCCGGCGCAGATAAGCGTTCAGGTCGCGGGTGTTGACCGAGCGGACTCCGTCGAGATAGCGAGCGGCCCCGACGCCGAAGCCGAAATAAGCATCGTTGGCCCAGTAGACCAAATTGTGCCTGCACTCGTGGCCATGGCCGAGCGAAGTTCGAGATCTCGTACATTTCCAGCCCGGCCGCCGCCACCCGCTCGATGGTCGACTCGAACATGAGTCGCTCGACCTCCTCGTCAACAGGCTGCACGAGCCCGAGTCTGTCGACGGTTCCAAAGCTCGGTCCCCTTCTCGAAGACCAGCCCATAGCACGACAGGTGAGACGGGCGGAACGCGAGCGCGATCTCCACGTCTGTCCGCCAGTCTTCAAGGGTCGATCCAGGGACGCCGAAGATCAAATCCAGCGACCACCGGCTGAATCGCGGCTGGACAATCTCGAGGGCCCGCTCTACTTCGGCGCGACCGTGATTACGCTCGAGGACGCGCAAAAGAACAGGCTGAAATGACTGAGCGCCCAAACTGATCCGGTTCACACCGGCCGAGGCGAGTATGTCGGCCTTCTCGGCGTCGATCGTTCCTGGGTTGGCCTCGACGGTCCACTCGCCTCCTGGACTCAGAATGAACCAGCGCTTGATGAGATCGGCGAGCCGGGACAGCAAGTTCGCATTTAAACGGGTGGGAGTGCCCCCTCCGACGAAGATGGTATCGACTTCTCGCGGTTCGTTCAGCGCAGGTCTCGATCTCGTGACCGAAGGCGCTCGACGTAGCGCTCAGCGAGGTGATCAACACCCGCCAGCGATGCAAAGTCGCAATAACCGCACTTGTGGCGCAAAAGGGCACATGAATGTAGGCCGCTCGCGGCGAGCGTCCGCTTGGCTCGGCGGCTCTTCGGCTCGCGGTTGCATTCAAGGGACCGCCTCGATTTCAATAGTCACCACCGTAGCCGCTGCCGCGATAGCCGCCATCGCCCTGACGGCCGCCACCGCGATAGCCCCCCCCTGCTCCGCCGCCACCTCCACCGCCAACGCTCCTTGGCCTGGCTTCGTTGACGGTCAGCCGCCGGCCGTCGTGATCCTGACCGTCTAAAGCTTGGATTGCCGACTGGGCTTCGTCATCATCAGGCATTTCCACGAACCCGAATCCTCGACTTCGCCCGGTCTCGCGATCGCTCAGAACCTGGGCCGAGCTGACCGAACCGTATTGCTCGAACATTTCCCGAAGACCTTCCGACGTGACCGTGTACTTGAGATTACCGACGTACAACCTCTTCGCCATCGCACCTGCCCGAGAAGGCTCTCCACCAATTTCCGCGAAACGAGTAGCCCTCGAAAAAAGCCCAGTGGCCAAACCGTTTGCGCAACAAATCACCGAGTATACAGCCGGGTTCGGTTGCCTCAACGCACAATCCGTCGCGTGAATTGTCCGCGAAAGCCTGAACCCTACTGTCCAAGAATATAAACCCTCCTATGGTGGACTTCAACGACAAAATGCGATGCCCAGACAGGTCTGTTCAAGGATAGATCAGCGCGTGACGAGTCGCGATCGTGGGGCGGCTTGTCGTGGTTAAGCTGATTGCAAAAGTCGCAGGAAACTGGTTTACGAGGCGTGAAAGAGATACAATCCGGTTTCGTCGATTTTCCCGCCGTGATCGTGATATCCCGTCACTATCGGCGATTGCGAATAACTCGATCCGTTCACGCGGCGCCGGAACGCGTTCATTGTGCTTGCGGATCATGCCAAGGAGCCCCGATCGATGCGGAAAAACGTTGAGCGGTCCCTCGTTGTCGTCCTCATGTTCGCATTGGGAGCAGTTGGGGGCCTTCGTCGCGCTGCGCGGATTCGTGGCACCTGACCGTACGGGGAACGGAGTCTGACCTGGGCGAGACCCCACTCGTGGTCAGGCTTAAACAGCCGGTGCCGGTAGGCCTTTACGTCGCCGATCTTCCCGCGGGCGAACGCGCCTTCGCCGTTCAGGTCTTTGAGAACAAGGGAGAGCGCCTGTCTGGGCACGGTCTTGCCCCGTGTTGAAGCTCGTCGAAACGTAACTTACGATCTTAAGGGACCGGCACAGAGCGAATCGGTCTCCGCGAATGGTCTCTCCTTCGGAAAATGATGCACGCAATATCAAGGTAAAGCTGGATCAGCAACTCCTCACGGAGTATCACGTCGGTCCTGGCAACAAGCCGTTCTTCTTCCCGCTCATTGGGCCCACTGGCGAGTCGTACACGCGGACATTCCCGATGGCCGTTGTCGCGGGCGAGAAGCGGGATCATCCCCACCACCGCTCGTGCTGGTTTACTTTTGGAAAGGTGAACGGTGTTGATTTTTGGTCCGAGGGCAAGCGATTCGGGACGATTCAAGAAACCGGACGAAAGATGGTTGCCGCGGGTCCAGTCGTCGGCCGCTTGACCACCACCGACGATTGGCGAGCGGCCGACAATCGTCGATTCTGCGTGGACGAACGGACCGTCACCTTCTACCATACGAAAAGCACGCGGATCATCGACTTTGACTTCCGTATCGCCGCCAGCGACGGGCCCGTGACTTTCGGCGATACGAAGGAAGGAATGTTCGGGATTCGTGTTGCGTCTTCAATGGACGTGGACCGGAGAAAAGGGGGCAAGATCACCAATGCCGAAGGCGTCACCGACGGGAAGGCTTGGGGGAAACCATCGCCGTGGGTTGACTACGTCGGTCCGGTCAAAAATAAGACGGTCGGCATCGCCATCATCAACCATCCGGCCAGTTTCCGTTATCCGACGACCTGGCACGTGAGAACCTACGGGTTGTTTGCCGCCAATCCCTTCGGATGGCACGATTTCGGCCGCCCCGAGCGGGGCGACTACACAATTCCCGCTGGTCAGGCGATCGAGTTCTCGTATCGCGTGGTGCTCCATGAAGGCGATACCAAATCGGCAAACGTGCCGGCGCTCGCGGCCGCGTACGCGCAGCCGCCGGTCGTTGAGATCCAAAAAGACTGAATTGTCATTTGGCGGATGCGTTACCCTGTGGGACAGCCGTCCTCGGCTGTCCCACAGCGGAAAAACTGCTCAAGTTATTTGGGGGCTACTGAGTCAGACGTGCGGGCCCCCCGGACGTCTCGCTCCGGTGTGGAGATCCCGTTCAAAGGGGCGTCGTGGGCTGCGATGGGGACCTCGCGTAAAAGCTGGCAACTCAGACAGATTGCCCAGCAGGTCGCATCGGGCCGCATGAGGGGCAGCAGCCGGTCATAATATCCAGCCCCCCGACCCAGCCGAAAACCACGTTCATCAAAGGCGAGACCTGGCACTAAAGCCCAGTCGACCGCGGCGGGGGCGATCTCGGGCAACCCGGGTCGCGGCTCGGGAATGCCCAGAATTCCCGGTGCTAGCTCGGAACTCGGGTCGGAAATGCGGTGGAGGCTCAGCCGGCGGGCACGTCGATCAACGCGTGGGCAGAGCACGATTTTCTTCATTTCGTAAGCGATCGCGAACAGCTCGTTGGTTCGCGGCTCTTCCGGGAGGGCCGCGACGAACAAGACCACGGTCGTCGCCTCGGCGAAGCCCGGCAAATCGCGGAAACCGACTAACGACCGCTTGCTCTTGCAACCGGCGCTCATCGGGATCGAGGGCCGCGACTGTGGCCTTCATGATCTTTCGGAGGTGCGCTTTTGTAAACCGGCCCGCTTGCTCGCCCGCGATCACGGCGATCTCCACTTCCATCATTTCACCAGGGAACAAGAATGCCCGTGTCTTTCCTCGCGATCGAGGGAAGGCACGGGCAAGACAAACCTCCACCGCAATGCCGGTGGGGTGCTTTTGAGAACCCGCAGTTTAGGTGGGAACCTGAGACACTCAAGTGAAACAAGTTCCTAGGAGCCGATAATCGGTCCCCTACGGGTGATACGTTGGTTCGCCAAAAGGATCACCCCGTGTCGAACATGGCAGAGGCTGTATCTGGGTAAGCCAGACAATCAGAATGTAACTCCCGACGGGCCGAGATTCAAGAGGACAACTCTTTGGGAACTGAGTCACCCGCTCGTATCCATGGAACACCGCAAAACAGTCTTCACCAGCCGTTTCGCCGCGGGCCGCCGGCCCATGATCGTCTACCGGGAGTCGCTTTCCTGGAGCCGGCGGATCTGGTCGCGAATCCGCGCGGCCTCTTCATAGTCTTCGAGCTCGACGGAAAGCTCGAGCTGGTGCTCCAGCTTCTCGAGCGGCCCCATCGGTTGCTCACGCTCGACCTCGCGCCGCCAGCGAATGAGAGATTGAAGCTCCGCGCATTCCTGTTCGCTCTCTTCTTGTTGATACTCGGCAAGGAATCGGCGAATCGCCTTGATCCCCTCGTCAATTCGCTTGAGCGCCGACCGATAGTCGTTTTTCTTGAGCGCCTTCGAGGCGCAGCCCGGGCTCGCATCATGTGTACGTAGGGGCGGTACTGGTCGAATTCAATCTTGTCACGTTGTCGCGCGGCATGACTGGTCACAAACGCGAATAGCCGGAGGTTCCGATCAGTGTCGCGCTCCACGATGTCGTATCTCTTGAGATGAAACGCCGAGAGATACCGGTGGTAGTACTGCATTCCCTCGCGCATCAGCATCGCGCAGTCCGCGGCGCTGAGCGAAAAGGGCGTACCTTTGGCAAGGGCCGCTTTCGCCTTTTCTTCGTAGGCATCCAGCAGTGACGCGAACCCATCCGGGCGCTGCCCGTCCGGCCGGCCGTCTAGTGCCATCTGAATCAATCCCAGGTCGATCCGCATCTGAATCTTGTTCTTGCCGTCATCACCTGTGATGAGGCGGACCTGAAGCCCATCGGGCTCATATTCCCAGCCGTCCAAAATGCCTTGGATGTCTTGGCTCAAGCGAACGATCTCCCGTTCCGATAACGCATGGATCATCAGATTTCGCTACTGTCGTGAATCATGGGCTCGAGCTCTTTGGTGTTGCGTTCCACGGCCAAAACAATTGTTCGCTCCTCCGTCCCGTCGGCGCTCGACGCCACCGCCGGGATGATCTGGCGTGAATCCGGCAGACGGAAACGAACGGTGAACGTGCCATCATTCCGGAGCGTGACGGGCTCCCCCTGAAGCGTTACCGTCGCATGGGGCTCGGTTGTTCCGTAAACAATTAGCTCGGCATCAATATGAAAATGGAACTTGCTTTCCAGATGTGACAACGCCGTCGTGGCCAAATTGTGAAAGGCCGCGCCATTCATCGGCCGGCGCAGCCGTTCTTCAAAAAGGTCGCGGAGATCGACCTGGTGGTTGTGATGGGTCGTTCCGTTGCCATTGCCGTTGGAGGAAGGATTCTGAACACGCTCGAACTTCATTTGAACATTCGACCGGTTTTCGTCAATTGTATCCGTGGCGCCGGCCCTGGGAGTGGTGACAACATTCGATCGGGCGAGAACGTAGAAGCGACCGGTACGTGAGATGTAACCAATGTCGATCCGGTACGACCGTGGAGGCTCGATCACGTCAATATACCAGTTATTGACGCCGCCATGAATCGAGATATCGCGCACGTGCCGTTCAGAGGCCGAAGTGGTGTCTTCGCTCGAAACGTCCATGACCCGAAGGATCGGGCGGGCCGCATGCCAGTCTGGCCCGAGAGCGGCCCTCGCTCGCGCCAGCGTCATGCGCGAAAGTTCCCAGTACGCGTGCAGCCAATAAGAATCGCGCGTAAGGACGATGATCCGGTCTTTCTGGCAAGCGTGGTCCAACGTCTGCGTGTGCGCTGGCGGTACAGCCGCGGTTTTGCCGCGTGTTGTCCCGTGGGAAGATCCTCGCTTCTTTCGGCGTGAGACCGCAGCTATCTCGATCCTTCTCTTATTGCGCTTACTGGGAGCAGCCGTTCGCGAGCCCGCGAGGGCACGGACCAATTGGTCCTTCCTCATCGCATGCCAGCCGACGATCCCCTTCTCCTTGGCCAACTGGGCTAGGGCCCTTTTATTGTAGTCGTTGAGTGCCTCGACATTCATGGCGGTACCACTCCAACACCCCTCACTAGCCCCCGCGGCCGGTCGAGGGATGAATGTAATTGAGTAGGACATTCATCCGTGAGTGGACCGACCCGGAAAACCTCGTGCATTCCGGACTGGAAAAACCTTCAGCTTGGTGCTAAAAGCAACCGAGGCCAGCGATCGCGGCTTCAATATTTCACTCTTGGGGTGCGGATTCGTCGTGATGCCGGCGAAACGAAAACAGCGGTCATCAAGCCGGATCTATCCGGTCGACACCGCCGCCTCTCGAGTCTCGCCGTGTCGGGACTCCGTGAGCAGTTCTTGTGCGTTGACGAATCCCCGGACAGAAACGAACCGGAAGGACCGAGGAGCTTCGTCTTGAGGAGTTTGGCTCCTTGCTTCGCTTCACCGTTTTATCAAATACCATATCGAGCCAAACGGTGTCAATCGTCGTTTTCAGGCCCAGTGGCGAAAACGACCAGGCTACCCCACTAGCCGCGGTACCACCCGGACATATTAGCCAAAGCCGTGGGACCCACCGACTGTCCAGCCAGCTTAATTCACACAGTGTAATTGTTGTCGACTTTGTGAAAAATTTCTCGAAGTGGGCACTGGGGAGTTGACACGAGAGGGCCGCACGGTAAAACTATGCCCTTGAATGTAACGTCAACCCTCGGAGGTACGCCGTCGACGGTCGAGCACGTGCGAACGAGCACCGCAGCCTCGCTGCGGTGTGGTTGCTCGGGCTTTTTTCGATGTTGTGCCGAGCTTCGAAGGTTGCGGGAGTCGTGCGTGAATGGTCAGCGGGACTCGCGGTCGTCGCTCTCCGTGGGGTTTGCCTGGGCCTCTCGGATCATGACCATTGCCCTCGAATTCGCCGTACCGGTACTGGTCGGCGTCGGGCTTGACCGCTGGTGGGGAACAAGCCCGGGATGCACGATTTCGGGCGCGGTTATGGGGTTTTTATTGTTCATGCTCCACACGCTCCGACTTACGAAGGGTTTGCCCGGCAGCTCGGGTCACGCATTGGACCGAGCACCGGAGCGGGCGAGTCGACCCGACGAAGATTCGCCTCATCACTATCGTTGATCCCGCTGGCATTCGAGCGGTGACTGGGACCCTCGGTTTTTGTAGCCACAAAGCTTTTTACTTCGATCTGCAACGCTCGCTCGTTAATCGTAATGGCAGAATCTGCGGAAAACCCACTGGCCCACGTTGTTGACCACGACGACCCTCGAAGTCCTGTGGTGGAACCCGCCTTCATTCCAATGGGAGATTGAGCTACCGCGACCATTTGGGGGGTTCAGCTCACCCGCTTCATGGTGATGGAGCTGATCGCGTCGGCGCTCATGATCATGGTGCTGGTTCCCGTTGTCCGTCACATCGCCCGTACGCCCTACAGCCGCGGCTGGTTCCCGAACATGTTCGAGGCGATGTTGCTGTTCATTCGCGACGACGTGGCTCGCCCCGCGATCGGCGGCCACGGTGCCGATCGATTCTTGCCGTACCTTTGGACCGCCTTTTTCTTCGTTCTGTTCAACAACTTGCTGGGGATGATTCCCGGCTGTGCTTCGGCCACCGGCAACGTCAACGTGACGGCCGTGCTGGCCCTCATGACGCTCGTCGTCGTGATCGGGGCTGGTATGCGTGAGATGGGGCCAGTGGGCTACTGGCTGGGTATTGTCCCGCACATGGACGTTCCTTGGTGGCTCAAACCCTTCCTGTGGGGCCTGATGTTCGTGATCGAAATCGCCGGGCTTTTGATCCGGCACACCGTGCTGGCCGTCCGTTTGTTCGCCAACATGTTCGCGGGACACGTGGTTCTGGCGGTCATCCTCGGCTTCATTCTGGCGGCCAAGCTGTGGAGCCCCACGTTCTTCTTCGTGACGCCCGCCAGCATCATGGGCGTGGTCCTCCTGAGCCTGCTCGAATTGTTCGTGGCGTTTTTGCAGGCCTACATTTTTACTTTTTTGTCGGCATCTTTATCGGGTCCGCCATCCATCCTCATTAGTCTCCAGAAGTGTAAGGAGTCGAGAGTCAGATGAAGTTGATTAAGCTCACAGTTTTGGCCTGCGGTCTGTTTCTCTTAGCCGGCGGCTCGGCAGACAGCGCAAGAGGCGGCCAGGCCGGCTGCCGCTCCGTTTTTGGACTTGAAGACGATCGGCGCCGGTTTGGTCATCGTCGGAGCGGCGTTCGGCATCGGCGGCCTTGCCAAGGCCGCCGTCGAGAGCATGGCTCGCCAGCCGGAGATCGCCGGGAATATCCAGACGGCCATGATCATCGCGGCGGCGCTGATCGAAGGTGTCACGTTTTTCGCGCTCATCATCATTCTGATCCAAGGCTAATTCGGTTCGTCGTGGGAACGGGATGGCGGCAACGCGCCGGATGACCCCGGCGCCTTGGGATGTCACTGAAGTTCCCAACGGCGGATCCCTCCGGGGGCAGCTCCCCGGTATAAGCTTCACCAAGAGTCATGGCCCCGCGTCGCTTGATTTGTCCGTCCGGCCCGAGAGTTTTTCGATGTCACGAATCATGAAACGGTCGCTTTCCTTGGGGCTTATGGCTTTTTGCATCGCCTGCTTCGGGGCTGGCGGCCGGTTGCTTGCGGGCGAGTCTCAAGGCCACCACGCACAACCATCGGCAGAAGCAGCGAAGGTCACCGAGCATGAGGGAGCTCCGTCGGAACACACAATCGACCCGGTCGAGCCCAAGCCCGGCCTGGCGGTCTGGACCGTGGTTGTCTTCCTCGTGCTGATGTTTGTCTTGACCCGGTTCGCCTGGAAGCCGCTCCTGACCGCACTTCACAACCGCGAAGCAGCACCTGGAGCATTGCCTGCTCGAGACGGAGCGGGCCCGCAACGAAAGCGAGGCCAATCTGGCCGAGCACCGCAAGCTGATGGCCAGGGCCGGCGACGAGGTGCGGGCCATCCTCGACAAGGCCAGGCAAGAGGCCCAGGCGGCCGCCGACAGCTTATCAAGCAGGCGCAAGGGCGAGGCCGAGCCGGCCAAGCAACGAGCCCAGCGCGACATCGCGCCAGGCACGCGACCAGGCCCTGGCCGAAATCTGGGAGAAGACCGCCGACATGGCCGTCGCGGTCGCTGGTAAGGTGCTCACCAAGGAAATGAACGAGTCCGACCATCGCCGCTTGCTCGACGCCGCGATCAAGGAACTGCCAGTCGCGTCTTCGTCCAACGGGCATGGAGGAAAGCTCATGATCTACGTGAGAGTTTTCGTCCGACTTCATTCCCCGGTACTCGCTCTTGCAGACCTGGGAGGAAAGCGCTCATGACCGACGCGAGCGCCGCCGGCTCCGCCCTGCCTCGGGTTGCCGACGCGACCACTGAGTTGGCCCACCGTTATGCCGAGGCCCTGATCGGCGCGGCTGAGAAAGAGGGAGGGGTTGAGCCCGTTCTCGAAGAGCTCGGCGAGATCGAAAGGGACGTTCTGAAGGCATTTCCCCGGTTTGCGGAATTGCTGGCCTCGCCCCGGGTTTCGTCTGCTCACAAAGATCAGATCTTGACCGAGGTCTTCGGCAAGGCGCGCCTCGAGCCTGGTCTTACGGTTCCTGCGGGTCTTGAATCGCCACGAGCGACTGGGAATGCTCGGTGTCGTGGCCCGCGAGGCCCGCGGCGATCTGGGACCGGCGCAATCACCGGATCCCGGTTCACGTTCGCACGGCCGTTCCGCTTGATGAGAAACAGCTGCAAACACTCCGTGACCGGCTCGCCGCCTTGACGGGCGCGACGCCGATCCTTTTACGTCTCGACCGACCCGGACCTGATCGGGGGACTGGTCGTCCAGGTCGGCGACCACCGTTATGACGCGTCGGTGAAGAGCCGACTCGCACAGCTTCGCCAACGACTGATCGAAGGAAAGATGCATGAAATTCAAAGCCGACGAGATCAGTTCAGTTATTCAACGTGAAATCGAGCAGTTCTCCCCCGAGGTCGACGACGAGCGAAGTGGGGCAGGTCCTCGAGGTCGGAGACGGCATCGCGCGGGTCTACGGCCTGTCGGGCCTGATGTCCGGCGAGATGGTGACGTTCGAAAACGGCGTCAAGGGGATCGCGCTCAACCTCGAAGAGTCGTCCGTGGGCGTGATGGTCCTGGGCGATTACACGCGGATCGAAGAGGGAGACACGGTCACGGCGACCGGCGTCATTGCTCCGCGTGCCCGTGGGCGAGGGGATCATCGGCCGCGTGGTCAACCCCCTGGGCGAGCCGATCGACGAGCAGGGGCCGATCTTGACCGACCAGACCTGGCCGCTCGAATCGGTCGCGCCGGGCATCGCCGGCCCGGCAGCCGGTGGACGAGCCGCTACAGACCGGCATCAAGTCGATCGACGCCATGATCCCCATCGGCCGCGGCCAGCGCGAGCTGATCATCGGCGATCGCAAGACCGGCAAGACGGCGATCGCGATCGACACGATCCTCAATCAGAAGGGGACGGGCGTCATCTGCGTCTACGTGGCGATCGCCCAGAAGGAATCGACGACGGCCGCGATGGTCGACACCTTGCGTCGCCATGGCGCGCTCGACTACACGATCGTCGTCGCCGCCGGCGCCAGCGACCCGGCCCCGTTGCAGTACATCGCCCCTTACGCCGGCTGCGCCATGGCCGAGTACTTCATGTACGAGCAGGGCAAGCCGACCCTGGTGATCTACGACGATCTTTCGAAGCAGGCCGTGGCCTATCGCGAGGTCTCGCTGCTCTTGCGCCGGCCTCCGGGACGCGAGGCGTTCCCGGGCGACATCTTCTACGCGCACTCCCGACTGCTCGAGCGCTCGGCCAAGCTGGCCAATCATTACGTCATCTTGCCCGAAAATGCCCCGACCGATAACGTCACCGAAGAGATGGGGGTCGACAAGAAGGTGTATATCGGCGTGCCCGGTCTTGGAAGAGGCGAATCACGCCCTGAAGAATCACCCCAGGGTCACAAGGTCGTCAAGACGACGATCTCCGGCGGGTCGCTGACCGCGCTGCCGATCATCGAGACTCTGGAGGGCGAGGTTTCGGCGTACATTCCCACCAACGTGATCTCGATCACCGACGGGCAGATTTACCTTCAGCCGGACTTGTTCTTCGCCGGCGTTCGGCCGGCGATCGACGTGGGCATCAGCGTTTCTCGCGTCGGCGGCAAGGCCCAGATCCCGGCCATGAAGAAAGTGGCCGGCGGTCTGCGGCTCGACCTGGCCGCCTTCCGTGAGCTCGAAGCCTTCGCCCAGCTCGGTACCGAGCTGGACAAGGCGACCCAGAAGCAGCTCGACCGCGGTTATCGCATGGTCGAATTGCTCAAGCAGCCGCAATACAGGCCGATGAACGTCATCGACCAGGTCTTGAGCATCTACGCCGGTACCCAGGGACATCTCGACGACGTGCCCCGGGCCGATGTTCCACGCTGGGAAACCTCGTTCCTGACCTTCATCAAGGAACGCAAGCCCGAGCTCCGCGCCGAGCTAGAGCGTGAGAAGAAAATGACGACTAAGCTGGAGGCGGACCTGGCGAATGCCATCGCCGAGTTCAAAAGCAAGTATTTCAAGTGATAACCGAAGAATTGTCTCGTGGTCTGAAGTCGGAGGGCGATGCCAACTCGTAATGACATTGCCCATGGCCAAGGCCCGCGCGATCATCAAACGCCGCAAGGCGGTCGATAACATCCGCAAGATCACCCGGACGATGGAGCTGATCGCGACCAACCGGTTTCGCAAGGCGCTCAATCGCGCGACCGAGGCCGAGGCCTACACTCGCAAGATCGTCGAGCTGGTCGCCGACTTGCGGGCCAACTCGCAAGACATCAGCCATCCGCTTTTGACCCCGCACGATCCGATCAAGCGAGCCTTGCTCCTGGTGATCACGAGCAACCGGGGCCTGGCGGGCGGCTACAACGGCAATGTGCTCCGGGCGGCCATCCTCCGCAATCAGGAAATCCAGACCGATGGAGTCGAGCCGGTCGCTCGAGGTCGCGGGCAAGCGCGGCATCAGTTTCTTCCGGTTCCGGAAAATGGTCACGGAAGCCACCTACACCCAGTTCGAAGACCGTCCCCAGTTTCATGAGGTCGAGGGGCTGGCGGACCGCTACATCAAGCTTTATACGCAGGGAACGATCGACCGCTTGGACGTGGCCTACACCCAGTTCGTGTCGTCGTCGCGACAGGTGGCGACGGTGCAGACCTTGCTGCCGATCACGACCGCCGATATCGGCCGTGCCGCGCCGCCGGTCCTGCAAGTCCAGCCCCGCCGCGAAAGAGGTCGCCATGGCGGCACACGAAGGGGGAACCTGTCCCGTACGAGTTTCTGCCCGACCCGCGGAGCATCCTCGAAGAGATCGTGCCGGTCTCATTCAAGGTGCGGCTGTTCAAGTGCTTCCTCGACGCGGCGGTCAGCGAGCAGATCGCGCGCATGGTCGCCATGGGGGGCGCCACCAAGAACGCCGACGACCTCGTCAAGTCGCTCACCCGCCAGTACAACCGTGCCCGCCAGAACCAGATCACCCGCGAGCTGGCCGACATCGTCGGCGCGGCCGCTGCGCTCGAATGACAAGGACTTTTTAACACCATGGCAACTGCGACGATGACGGGACGAATCTCCCAGGTGATCGGCTCAACGTTTGATGCCGAGTTTGATGAAGGGCATCTGCCGAATATTTACAACGCTTTGCAGATCGACGGAGAGGTCAAGGGGCTCAAGATTCGCCTTACCGGCGAGGTCCAGCAGCACCTTGGCGGTAATCGGGTACGCTGCGTCGCCTTGGGCTCGACCGACGGATTGGTGCGAGGCATGCCGGTGCTCGATACAGGCAACCCAGTGAGCGTGCCGGTCGGCAAGGAGGCCCTGGGGCGGGTCTTCAACCTCCTGGGCGATCCGATTGATGGGCGGGGGCCCGTGAATTCCCAAGAGCGCTGGCCCATCCATCGCGATCCGCCGTCATTTGACAGCCTTTCTCCCAAAACCGAGCAGTTCGAGACCGGGATCAAGGTCGTCGACCTACTAACCCCATTCGTCCGCGGCGGCAAGATCGGTCTGTTCGGTGGCGCGGGGCTGGGTAAAACGGTCATTTTGACCGAGCTGATCGCCCGCATCGCGACGGTGCACAGCGGCTTCTCGGTGTTTGCCGGGGTCGGCGAGCGCACCCGCGAAGGAAACGATTTGTGGCTGGAAATGCAAGAGGCCAAGATCGGCAGCACCGGCAAGTCGGTCATCGACAGTACGGTCATGTGCTTTGGCCAGATGAACGAGCCCCCGGGGGCCCGGCTGCGAGTGGCTCTTTCGGCGCTGACGATGGCCGAGTGGTTCCGGGATGCGACCGGCGCCGATACGTTGCTGTTTATCGATAACATCTTCCGTTTCAGCCAGGCGGGCTCAGAGGTCTCGGCCCTTTTAGGACGCATGCCGTCGAACGTTGGCTACCAGCCGACTCTGGCGACGGAGATGGGCGCCCTGCAAGAACGCATCACCTCGACCAACAAGGGGGCGATCACGTCCGTGCAAGCGGTGTATGTCCCAGCGGACGACCTGACCGACCCGGCTCCGGCGACAACCTTCGGGTTCCTCGACGCATTCATCGTTTTGTCTCGGTCGATCTCGGAGAAGGGAATCTATCCGGCCGTCGACCCGCTCGGCTCCAGCTCACGTATTCTGGACCCGCAATATGTGGGCCAGGAGCACTACGACGTCGCCCGCCGTGTGCAGTCGACGCTTCAGCGTTATAAAGAGCTGCGCGATATCATTGCGATCTTGGGTGTCGACGAGCTGTCGGAAGAAGACAAGCTGATCGTTCATCGCGCCCGCCGGATCGAGCGGTTCATGTCGCAGCCGTTCTTCGTCGCCGAGGTGTTCACAGGCAAGGCCGGTCAATACACGAAGCTCGCTGACACCATTCGCAGCTTCAAGGAAATTTGCGACGGCAAGTGGGACCACTTGCCCGAGGGAGCGTTTATGTATGTCGGGTCGATCGAGCAGGCTGAAGAACAGGCCAAGAAGATCAATGCGTAATCGAGCCTCCGCAGCCAAGTAGAAAGTGACCAAAGGGATGTCCACCGCACTTGATCAAGTAGGGGAAGAAACGCGGTCAGCAAAGCCCGGCGACAAGAGGCTCCATTGCGTGGTCGTCACGCCGGAGAAGACGTTGTTCGACGAATGGGTCGACTTCGTCGCGCTGCCGCTTTACGACGGCGAATTAGGGGTCATGGCGGGCCGCACTCCCTTGATTGGACGGCTCGGTTTCGGCGAGCTGCGGACAAAGACCGGCGAGGTCGCCCGCCGCTACTTTGTCGACGGCGGCTTCGTTCAGGTCCGCGATGATGTCGTCACTGTCCTGACCAGTCGGGCCATCCCGGCCCAAGAGCTCGACGCCGCGGCGGCCGCCAAGGAACTCGAGGCGTTGGGCTCGCGGCGAGTGACAAACGAAAGCGATTACGCCGACCAAAGGAAGGCGATCGCCCGCGTGCGCGGGAAAATGCGCGTGGCTAGGCACAAGGCGTCGCAATGATCTGGGTCCCCGCCGAAGATCCACGATCGTTTTCGACCGCTTCCCTTTGATCAAACACATCTCTCGCAAGGCGGCCGTCGATGCGCCCGGAAGCCGCTTGCCGCGCTGCGCCCTGGCACCCCTTCGTCGGGATCGGCTTGGCCCCGTTCCACACTCTCACGCGACCGGTTTGCCTCCCCGCTCGCCGCGCACTTGCACAACGGCACGACGTCCCCGACCAAGGATTCGAATCCCGGCCGTGTGCGCCTCCGGCAATGCGGCATGGGAAATGCTAATACTGTTGGGAGTACTGTTCGCGTGGCAGCTTGGGTAAGCTTGGCTAAAAAGCTTGGGCCGTGCCCCGAGGACGAGGGGTCGAAACTCCCGACGGATATGATCACCTGTTCCCTGGCTGGAGGTTCGAACGATGTTAACGTCGCACTTCCTTTTCACTCTTGGCTCAAAGCGCGGTGGTCGTCGTTCGGCACGGCGGCGCCGGCCGGTCGTTGAGCGATTGGAAGGCCTGGTGCTTTTGTCCACGATTACTGTGTCCAACACCAGCGCCAGCGGGGCCGGCTCGCTCGAACAGGCGATCACGACCGCGGACGTGGACAACCTGGCTACGCAGACGACGATCGATTTCGACATTCCGACGTCCGACCCGGGTTACAACCCCAGTACGGGGACCTGGACGATCATGGTCGGCAACGGTACGGGCATGGGCCTGCCGACCATCACCGTCCCGATTCTCCTGGATGGCGCAGTTGCAGCCGGGTTATTCGGGTACGCCCGTGATCGTCATCGACGGCACCGACGTCACCGGTTCGATCGGCGACGGGCTCGTCTTCGGCCAGGACACCGCGGGCTCTAGCCAGCCCAGCGTCGTCGAGGGACTCTCCCTGGTCAACTGGAAGTTCTCCTCCCAGTTCGGCGGCGGGACCGCGATCGACATCGGCCCCCTTGCCAACAACCCGCTGACCATCCAGGGTAATTACATCGGCGTTGAACCGGACGGGACCACCGTAGCGGGCAACGACGTTTCCGGCATCACGGTCCAATCGCCGCAGAACATCATCGGCGGGACGACCGCCGCGGACCGGAATATCATCGGGGGCAACGGCAACAATGCGCCGAGTATCGAGACCGGGGCAGGCATCATCGTGGAAACCGGTACCGAAAACGTCATCCAGGGCAACTACATCGGCGTCAGCGCCGACGGCCAGACCGCCGTGCCCAACGACATCGGCGTGCTCATGACGGTCGACACGAACAGCAGCGACCTCGGCAACAAGCTGGGCGGGACGCTCAGCGGGGACGGCAACGTGATCTCGGGCAACACCGGCGTCGGCGTTGACCTGGACGCCGACGAGTTCGATTTGGTCCAGGGAAACATTATTGGTATGAATGCAGCCGATACTGTGGCCGTGCCCAACGGTGGCGGGGGCATCCTCGCCCATGACGAGGCGTTGTCTGACACCATCGGCGGCGTCGGTACCGGCGCGGGGAACGTGATTGCGGGCAATACCGGCAACGGGGTGTCGGTCGGGACGAACACCTCACCCCCAAACTCCGCGGGCATCGACATCCAGGACAACTCGATCACCGCGAACACCGGCCTGGGGATCGCGCTCGGGCGGCTTCACGCACGCCGCTCGATCAACGACTCGGAGGGCCACGTCGGCCCCAACGCCCTCCAGAATTACCCCGACATCACCTCGGCCAACGGCTTCGAGCGGTATCCATCACGATCGACGCGACATTCAGCGAGGCCGACGAGCCGAACACGACCCTGGACGTCGACTTCTACGCCGATCCGGGGACTCGTCGGGCTATGGCCAGGGCGCGGTTCTCATCGGGTCGGCGCGGCACCACGACCAACGGCTTTGGCGTGGGAACCCCAATCAGTCTCACCGCGATCGACGATGTCCCGGCGGGCGACATCATCACCGCGACGGCGACCGTCACCAACACGATCGCCAACGGCATCACCGTCGGCGACACATCGGAATTCTCCCAGGACTTCCCGCTCTCGTCGCCGACCCCACCCACGGCCACTCAGTTGGTCGTCACGATGCCCCCCTCGCCCAACCCGGCCAACGCCGGCCAAGATCTTCGGCCTGACGGTCTCGGCCGAGAATGGCAGCGGCACCCTCGACATGACCTACGACCAGGAGGTCATGGTACGATCATGAGCGGCCCTGCCGGTGCTCCCTGGACGGTACCACGATGATGATGGCCAGCGGCGGCGTGGCGTCTCTTTCCCAACTCTTAGCTCGACACGGCCGGGAGCTACACCCTCGAGCTCCAAAGCGGCACGCTCACGCCCACAACGGCCACGATCCAGGTCGACGCCGGGTCGGCCGACGACGTGGCCGTCACCACTCCCCCCGCACCGAATCCCGTGGAGGTCAATCAGCCGTTTAGCCTGGTCGCCGAAATCGAGGATAGCTTTGGAAACGTCATCACCGACTACACGCAGGACGTGACGGTGAGCCTGGAGTTGTCTCCGGCGGTCCCAGCGGCACCCTCGGCGGCACCACGACGGCCACGACCGCCAACGGGTTGCTGGTCAATGGAGTGGCGACCTTCAACAACCTCACCCTCAACTTACCGGGCGACTACTTGCTCGAGGTTGCCAGCGGCGATCTAGACCAAGCCTTTGACGTCCCGCTCACCGTCACCACATCGACGGCCGCCACGCAGTTGGTCGTGACCACTCCCCCCGCACCCAACCCCGTTACCGCCGGCCAGGCCTTCGGCCTGACGGTCTCGGCCGAGGATGGCAGCGCCACCGTCGACACGACCTACGACCAGAACGTCGTGGTCACGGTTATGAGCGGCCCCACCGGTGCTGTCCTGGGCGGTACCACGACGATGATGGCCAGCGCGGGCATGGCACCTTTCTCCAGCCTCGTTCTCGACACGGCCGGGAGCTACACCCTCGATATCCAGAGCGGCACGCTTACGCCCACGACGACGACCATCAGCGTCACCCCGGCCGTGGCCGTCGCGCCGACCGTCACGAACCTCCAGCGCTTCGGGTTCCATGCCCAGCCGACAATGCTGGTCCTCACGTTCAGCGGAACCGCTCGATCCGACGACGGCCGAGAACGTGGCCAACTACACGGTGACGGGCGCTTTGGGCAGTTTCCCGGTGATGTCGGCCGTTTACAATCCGGCCGCCGACACGGTGACGCTGCATTTCAGTCAGCGTCTCAATGTCCACCTGAGCTACACGATTACCGTGAACGGCTTGGCGCCGAACGGCGTGACCGGCGCCAACGGTTTGCTGCTCGACGGGGCCGACAATGGCCAGCCGGGAAGCAACTACGTCAATACGTTCGACGCGGGCATTCTCGCGGGCACCGCCGCCGAAGTCGCCGATGCACCACCGGATGCGGACGCTCGAGGAGGTCAACCACGGTCATATCACCGACAAGGCGATCGCGGAGCTCGTGGCTCAAGGGGCCCCCAAGGTCGCGAGCCATCACCATCATCGCAAGCACTGAGAAACTCGAGCCAGTGATCCAAGGCGACGGGCCGACGTTCAAACAAGCGTTTGCGCGAGCGTCACGCCCGTCACTTTCCTTGCCCCGCGACGGCGACATTTCTATGCCCCGCACTGGACCGGCGCGGCGGGTCGTTCGATCACCGCGGCCCAACGTGATCGATCCCAAAAAAGTCGCTCGATTGAAAGAAAACGCGAACGTCCCAGCCATCGCCCGTCCAACCGTGGTGCTGGACATTGACACCGGGCCCCTCGAGCGTGATTTCCAGGAAGCCGGGCGGGCGCAAACCCGTTTCATCGCGCAGCAGGGCGCCCCCGAGTTCAAGCAAAGCTGGTTGGGGAGCTCATCAGGCTGGTAAGCCCAGGCGGAATGAACGTGCCCGCAGCAGTAAATGTGCGGTCCGATCGTGGCGAGCCACTCGACCAGCGCGATCCGATCGACGAGCGGTTTCATGGCATATTCGCGGCGAAACCGCGGAGGTACGGCGGCCGGATAGTGGCAGGCGATCACCAACCGCGGTACCGGCGCGGCCGTTGTGACGAGGCCGCGCGCGGCGACGATCTGGCTTCGGGGGAGCTTTCCGCTGGCGGAGATCCCCGAGCGGGTCGGATCAAGGCCCAGGATGGCCGTTTCCGCGTCGAGCTGCGCAGCCAGGGATAAGGCTTTTGTGGGAGAAAAATCGCCAAAAAAGCGTTCGAAGCGGCCCGAGACATGGGCGTAGAGCGTGTATCGGTCATGGTTGCCAGGAATGATTGTCGTTGTGGTTGGGTCGCCCAACCAGTCAGCCAGGCCGGCTTGGGCGGCGCGAAACTCGGCCGGCAGCGCGGTCGTGGTGACGTCACCCGTGATTAAAATGTGGTCCGGCCGCAAGTTCCTCACGCGATCCACCAACTCGGGCAAGCGTTCGAGCCGAAATCGGCCGGCACGACCCAGCAAGAGCGACGCCATCCCCGCCGAGCTTGCTAAAGAGCCGGAGCGGGTTGACCGTGTATTGCCAGAAGTGGATGTCCGAAAGGTGAACGATGCGCACGGGCGGCGTCTCGCGAGGGTCGGGCGAGATTTGCCGGCACGCCGATCAGAAGCGCCACGCGATCCAGCCGACGAGAATGTCGTACATGGTATGGGTCCCCACGGCAATCCCGAATCCGCGGAGGACGAAGACCCAGGCGAAAAAGACGCCGGCCATCCAGCGAAAGATGAACGCGAACCACGTGAACGGTTCACCGGGGCTGCCGGCGTGGTGGGCCAAGGCGAAGAGCAATGCCGACCCGGTGACCGCCAGCGCGCTGGCCAGGACTTGCGGCATCTGCAGGCATTTGAGGCTCACGAATAAGACGGGAACCAAAATCAGGCGAAACAGCGTTTCTTCGTAAACACCCGCGCCCAGATAGCCGATCAACGAAGTGAACGCCAGTTCGTCTCCCTGCGCATCGATTGCAAGGAAAGTGGCCCGACCTCGTCCAGATAGGAGAAACTTAAGTCGATCAATCGACTGATGCCCAAGAGCACGACCGCCCAGACGGCACTCTCGATGACCATGCCCGCCAGGATGCTCGGCGAGAACCGCCAGTTGTAAGAGCTGATCGCTTGCCACGTAAGTAAGATCAGGCAAGCGACAGCGGCAGGAGCCAGTGATCGGAGATCCCCAGCGCCGTCAGGGCATGGCGCATCCAGGCGTCAGCACCCGTTCTCAGGGTGCCGGCTGGCACATTCTTCACCGACAAGACCCCCGCTTCGTAGGTCGCCATCAGCGGCGCGACCAGGAGAAGCGATGGAAAGGGAAGCCGGGTGGCCGCCCAATAGGATGCCGGCCGACGGTTTAGAACCCGGTTGTTTAATCTCGCGCGGCCTGCGTGGAGACCTTTAATGGTGCTCGGATTGACTTTGTGGCAAGTCGCATGATGACTCTCGGGTACACTGATAAAGACCATGATCATCGGCCAGTAGCCGACGCTCTGCTCTCGCTGTGAGGTCGGTGAGCGTAGAGAGTTCATTATTGTTATCGTTTTTGTAGCCGCCGAAAAATACGAAATCGAGCGCTGCCTTGTAGAGCGTGAGGTCGACGGCTACGATAATCTGGCTAGTCGTCTTAAGGTGCCACAGGATGTTGGGAGAAAGGTCGGGTCATGTCGCGGTGTGGTTTCGTATCGGTCATCAGTTACGCATGTTTGATGTTAACGATCGCCGGCTGTTCCGACTCTTGGAACGCTGGTCCAATGGAATATGTCGAGAATGAGTCGCTGACGAAAGCGGTGGGCAAGACCAACCTGGCGGACAGGCCGGCCCTCCAGAAGAAAGTTCGCGAGGGATTGGCGAAGCTTTTTGGTGATTCGCCGCAGCAGATCAAGGTCCCCGCGGGTTCAGGACTGACCCTGGGGGGGGTTTACCTGGGGAACATGCTGCAAGAGGGTGATGGCCCTGAAGCAGAAATTTATGAGGACCCTCGCCTCTCGTCACCGGTGCGAGTCGCCATCAACGATATTGGCAACGCGCGGCGGCAGGAGGGGGGCTACGCGATTTACCGCAGGAACTGCCTGCACTGCCATGGCGTTTCCGGCGCCGGCGACGGGCCGACAGCACCGTTTCTCTATCCCCTGCCCCGCGATTATCGGAAGGGAATTTTCAAGTTCACCTCGACCGCGAGCGGCGCCAAGCCCGACCGGTCCGATCTCCGTCGCACGATCAAAAACGGCCTCCACGGCACCTCGATGCCGGCGTTCGATGCCCTCTTGACCGAGGCACAAATCGAGCAAGTCATCGATTACGTCATCTTCCTGAGCATGCGGGGCGAGATCGAATTGGCCCTGATCGAAGAGGGTTCCATCTCCGACGAGAAAGACCCGAACGCCCTTGCCGATGAGACCGTCAAGGAAGTGGCCGAGGGCGTCTTTCGAAAATGGAAGTCGGCCCCGACCCAGGTCTTGAATCCCCCGACCGAGCGGACGCCATCAACCCGCGAGAGCGTTTTGAGAGGCCGAGACCTATTCCTGGGGCGGTCCACCGAAAAGTTGGAATGCGCCGGTTGCCACGGACCACTCGCCCTTGGCAATGGGCCCAGCTTCGTGAGCCAGGATGTTTTTAATGACGTGGTCTTTGGCGGCAATCCCAGCGAGCGCGGCGGCCGAGTTGCTCAATTAGATGAGAAAACGAAGGCACTCTGGAATCAAAAGCCGGATGACTGGGGCAACCCGCTCCGCCCGGCCAACCTGAATCGCGGAGTCTACAAGGGCGGACGACGGCCCATCGACATCTTCTGGCGGATCGCCAAGGGGATCAATGGCGCCCAGATGCCGGCCCATTATCCCTCGCCACTCAACGAATCAAAGGTGTGGGACCTGGTCAACTTCGTACTGGCGCTGCCCTACGAGCCCGAG
This sequence comes from uncultured Isosphaeraceae bacterium, assembly GCA_963829765.1. Taxonomy (GTDB): domain Bacteria; phylum Planctomycetota; class Planctomycetia; order Isosphaerales; family Isosphaeraceae; genus CAWFRS01. The sequence continues at coordinate 23,436 of CAWHKI010000168.1, forward strand.
CTGCTCAAGGACGCTCCCGCCCCGACATCGGGCACGGCGATCGCTTCGAGCGCGGCGAGCCAGTAACGACCGCGTTGCCTGGTTGGTAACAGCCGGGTTTCGTGAAACAAGCTCATTCGAATCAATGAAGACTGGTGCGATCGCACGCTCAACTGAACTGATTCAGGACTGACTGCCAGTCTTCGGACACCTTGAAAGGGAGCCGATCCGTGCGTTATTGGAGTGTCCTGTTTGGCGTGGCCGCCATCTTCAGTGTGGCGGTGTTCCTCTACGCCCCGTTCTCTCCGGAATGGTGGCTTCCCGCGGCTGGGACACCGTCTCACGTGATCTCAACGTTCGGGCGGGAAATTGACACGCTGTTCCTGATTATTCTCTGGATTACCGGCATCGTCTTCATCGGCACTCAGATCGTTCTGGTGTGGGCTCAGTATCGGTTCGCCGACCAGCTTGACGCTCAGGGCAAGCCGGTCCGTCCGGCCCAATATTTCCACGGCAGCCAGCGGCTCGAGGTGATCTGGACGATCATTCCCGCGGCCATCTTGGTCTTTATCGCCCTCTATCAAATGGGGACCTGGGCGAGCATCAAGTTCCGCAGCGCGGCACCTCGCGTGCCAGCTCTGGCCGAGATCACCGGGCGTCAGTTTCAGTGGGTGATGCGCTACCCCGGCGGCGATGGCAAGCTCAACACAAAGGATGATCTCTTCACGGTCAACGACCTGCACTTCGTGAAAAATAAGCAGGCACTCATCTACCTCAAGTCGTCGGACGTCCTGCATTCGTTCTTCCTGCCGATTTTGCGAATCAAGCAAGATGCGGTGCCAGGGATGACGATACCGGTTTGGTTTGACTCCGACACGGCCGGCCAATTCGAGCTGGTCTGCGCCGAACTGTGCGGCTGGGGCCATTACAAGATGCGAGGTAAGGTCACCATTCACAAGACCGACGAAGAATTTCAAACGTGGTTTGACGAGCAGATGGCCGAACAAAATGTGAGCCGGCTAACGATGACGACCGGTCCAGAAGGGGGATGACTCGGATGAGTGCGGAGCATACACACAACAAACCCTCGATCGCCGCCGCGGGCGGTCACGCCGGAGGGCATGGCGACCTTCATGAGCACGCTCATGGCGACGACCATATTCATCCCGCTCCGTCATGGTTCCTGACGAAGTATGTTTTCTCGACCGATCACAAGGTGATCGGGATTCAGTTTCTCTTCTCCGGACTGATCTTCTTCGTGATCGGCGGCCTGCTGGCACTCGCGGTGCGCTGGCAATTGGCATGGCCCTGGAAGCCGGTGCCGATCCTTTCCCGCATGCTCTGGTCGGACCCGTCGGCCGGATATCAGATGCCGCCGGAATTCTACAACAAGCTCTTCACGATGCATGCGACGATCATGATCTTCTTCGTGATCATTCCCCTTTTGACGGGGGCCTTCGGTAACTTCTTGATCCCGCTCATGATCGGCGCCAGGGACATGGCATTTCCCAAGCTGAATATGTTTTCTTACTGGTTCATGCCTCCGGCCATGATTTTGATCACGTACTCATTCTTTGTCGAGGGAGGGTCGCCGGAAGCCGGCTGGACGAGCTATCCGCCATTGACAATCTACCGCTGGGCGACGCCGGGATCGCTCAACGGCCAGACTTTCTGGCTTATGGCCCTGCTCTGCGCGGGCATCTCGTCGCTTTTGGGTTCGATCAACTACATCACGACCATCGTGATGTTGCGCGCCCGGGAATGAAGATGTTCCGGATGCCGATGACGGTTTGGGCGATGTTCATCACGGCGATCCTTCAAGCGTTCGCTCTGCCGGTCTTGACGTCGGCCTTGATCATGCAGACCCTGGACCGCGTCGTGGGGACCAACTTCTTCAGCCCGGTCGGCTGGACAGTCGCCAACGCTCCCCCGGTCGTAGGGGGTGGCGGCCCGATCCTGTTCCAGCACTTGTTCTGGTTTTACTCGCACCCGGCGGTCTACGTGATGATCTTGCCGGGCATGGGAATGGTCTCGGACATCATCGCCACCTTTTCCCGCAAGCCGCTCTTCGGCTATAAGCCGATGGTGTTCGCCATCGCGGGAATAGCCGGGCTAGGGTTCATCGTGTGGGGCCATCACATGTTTCAGTCGGGCATGAATCCCGCCCTGGGGGCCACCTTCATGCTGTCGACCATGATGATCGCGCTCCCTTCGGCAATCAAGGTTTTCAATTGGCTGGGCACGATGTGGGGGGGCCGGCTCCAGTACACCACGGCGATGCTCAATGCGATGGCCTTCGTGGCGATGTTCATTATCGGCGGCCTGTCGGGAATCTTCATGGCGGCGACACCGGTCGACATGCACATCCACGATACCTATTTTATTGTTGGCCACATTCACTATGTGCTCTTCGGTGGCAGCATGTTTGCCCTCTTCGGGGCGATCGCCTACTGGTTCCCCAAGATGTTCGGCCGGATGATGGATGAGCGACTGGGAAGGATTCATTTCTTCCTCACCTTCATTTTCTTCAACGGCACCTTTTTCCTCATGCACATCGTGGGAATGCACGGGCATCCGCGGCGGATCGCCGATCCGACGGTTTATGCCTACCTTCAAGGGGCGGGCATCATGGGCATGAACCGGTTCATGACGGTGAACGCCTTTTTGCTGGGCCTGTCGCAGTTGGTGTTCGCCTACAACTTCGTGTACAGCCTGGCGGCGGGCCCGAAGGCGCCGACGAATCCCTGGCACGCCAACTCGCTGGAATGGGCGACGTCGTCGCCCCCCGCCCACTACAATTTCGAGCGGATTCCCGTTGTCTATCATGCTCCCTACGAATTCAGCGTGCCGGGAGTCGAGGAAGACTATCTGCCTCAAACCCGGCCCCGGCCGGCGAGTGCCGGTCCTCTCGATCCCGTGATGGCGTGAAACGGGCCCTTAGCGTTTGTACCGAGTCGATTCCGGCCGTTGCTGATCCAAGAAAAATGAGCCCCGACGATCGAGAAGACCTACCGAGCCCCCCCGCTGTTTCGGTGCCGCGCGGACCGTTCTGGATCGCGGTCTGCGCGACGGTCTTCACGTTGCCTTTGCTCTACGTGGGCGGCTCGGTGACCACCTATCGGGTCGGGCTAGCCGTTCCGGACTGGCCGCAAACGTTCGGGATCAACATGTTCCTGTACGATTTTTGGAACGCTCCGTTTGGCGTGCGGATCGAACATACGCACCGGCTCTATGGCGCGCCTGGTGGGGATGGCCACCCTGGTTCTGGCCGGCTTGGTTCTTGGTGTTCGAGCCGCGGCGGTGGTTACGCGGGCTGGGAGTGCTCGCGGTCGTGGCCGTGATCGTTCAAGGCGTGCTCGGAGGGACGCGGGTCACCCACGTCTCGACTGTGCTGGCGGCGGTTCATGGTGTCGTGGGGCAAGCGTTCTTCGGCCTCATGGTTGTGCTCTGTGTTTTGACCGGCAAGGGCTGGCAACGGCAAACTTGGCGTGTCGCCGACCTTGACCACTTGCGGCGGCGAGCCCTCGTCCTGTTGGGCATGGTTCTGGCCCAAATCGCCTTGGGGAGCTGGCTGCGGCATTATGGCGCGCGGACCGTGCTCGTGGCGCACGGGGTCGTGGCCCTGGCGGTTTGGGCCCACGCCCTGGTCTTTGTTCTCAAGGTCAAAGGGGGGCCGGCGAGCTATCGTGGGCTCTTCCCGTCGTCACTGGCGGCGGCCGTGACGGCGACCGCGCAGATCATCCTGGGTGTCGTGGCGATGGTTTATCTGTTACCGTTTGACGGAGTTCCCGGCCGGTGTCGTTTTACCAGGCCGTGGTACGGACCGGTCATCAGACCAATGGAGCGCTCCTGTTGGCGGCGGCCGTCGTGCTCGCGCTGCGGGCGTTTCGTCTTCTGGCTGGTTCGACGTCGAATCGATCTCACGATTGGGACGAAGGCAAGGCACGGCCGGCGAAATCGGCCGCGATTGATTGGGAGGCGGTTGCTTGAAATCCGTGGCGTCGATCGATCAACCGCTCTTGTCCACTTCGGCCGCCCCAGCGACTTGCTGGCCGCGATCAGCGGCCGCTTGGCCGCTTATCTGTCGCTCACCAAGCCGCGGCTCGTGGTCTTGGTCCTGGTGACGGTTGCCATCGGCTTTCTCTTGGGGCCGCGTGGGGGCCCGTCCGGCACCACCGTTTCGTCGCTGGCGGCGACCTTGGTGGGAACGGCGTTGGTGGCGGGGGGCGCGGCGCACTTAACCAATGGCTGGAGCGCCAGCGCGATGCCCAGATGCGGCGGACGGCGCAGCGAGCACTTCCCACCGGCCGCCTGTGCCCGACGGAAGCCGCGGTCTTCGGCGGCCTGGTCGCCTTGCTGGGAACGGCGGTCTTGCTCATGGGGGCCAACCTGCTCGCGGCCATGGTCGCGCTCGTGACGTTCGTGCTCTATGTCTTTGTTTACACACCGCTCAAGACACGGACCACGCTCAACACGGTGATCGGCGCCCTTCCGGGCGCCTTGCCTCCGGTGATCGGCTGGGCCGCCGCGACCAACCGCCTGGGCATGGAGGCATGGGCGTTCTTCCTCATCGTTTTCCTCTGGCAGTTCCCCCACTTCCTGGCGATCGCCTGGATTTATCGCGACGATTATCAACGTGGCGGGTTCCGGATGTTGACGGTCGGCGATACTCGCGGCACGATGACGGGCTGCCAGGCCGTCTCGTACGCGCTGGCATTGATCCCCGCGGGACTACTGCCCGCGATGGTCGGCCTGGCCGGTCCCGTTTATTTTGCCGGTTCCCTCCTCCTGGGCGTCATGTATTTATTCGCGGCCGCCCGATTCTGGCTGGACGCCAGCGATCGCCGCGCACGCCGGCTGTTGCGTACGTCGTTCCTTTACCTGCCGGCGATCCTGCTGTTACTCTTGCTCAATCCCGTGTCGTATTGACGAGCCGCACCGGCGGCCGATTGTGTCCCCTTTTGTCATGCTTCGAGGGTCGTTATCACGATGGCAGTCGCCACCCACAGCTCGACCGCGACCGAGCCCGCCGCGCATGGCGCGGGCCAGGCCCACACTCGCGTCGCATCGCCCCGGTCACTCCCGGCAAGGTCGCCATGTGGCTCTTTCTGGCCACGGAAGTGATGTTCTTCACCGGCTTGATCGGCTCGTACATCGTGCTCCGCGCAGGTAGCACGCACGATGCCTACAGCAACCTCTACCCTCCCACGACGCCGCTCAAAGGCTTGGAAAACACCCACGGCGTTTTGCTCGAATCGGCCGGCGACCGACCACGCCGCGGTCGAGCATGTTCTCGAAGACGGATGCCGGTCTGACCAAGGAACAAGCCGAGAACGTGATCCATCTCGGCCCCCCACGGCCTGGTGAGCGGGCTCACGGCGGAAAAGGCCAAGAACCTGATCGCGAAGCTCGTAGCGGTCGGCGCGGTGGCGGAGGACGAGAAACTGAAGATACACAAGTGGCCCGTGCCTTACGACATGCTGGTCAACCCACTGGCCATCAATCTGACCGCGTTTAATACGTTCGTCCTGATCTGCTCGTCAGTGACGATGGTGCTCGCCCTCTCCGCGATTCAAGATGGCAACCGCGGCCGGGGCAACTTTTTCCTGGCCGCCACCGTCCTGATCGGCAGCTTCTTCTTGAGTATCCAGGTTTACGAATATTACCAATTAATGGTGGGGCACCATTATCCACCGGGCATCAGTGCCACGGGGCATTTCCGGCCCAGCGTCAGCTTGTTCGCCTCGTGTTTCTTCACGATGACCGGGTTCCACGGCGCCCACGTGACCGGAGGAGTGATCTTGCTTTCGGTCATCTTCATCCGGTCGTTTTTCTTCAATGCCTATACCAGCACTCACTACGCTCCGCTCGAATTGGCCGGCCTGTATTGGCACTTCGTCGATTTGGTGTGGATCATCTTGTTTACGATCGTCTACCTGATTTGAAGTCGCCAGGGCTGCTGGTTAGTCGATCGAGAGGCCCCCAAACCGTGTCTGGAGGTTCCCGCTGATGGCTGAGATGACGAAAATGGCGGCGTCCGAAGTCGCCGCCGAGCACGCGAACGAGGCGCACGCCCCTTACCTGAAGGTGTTTGTCTGGTTGGCCGTCTTGACGGCGATCGAATACTACTATGCGTCCATTTTCAAGGACCACTTCGGCATCCTGCTCGCTGGGTTGCTTTGCCTAGCCGCGGTCAAGGCGGGCCTGGTCGGCTGGTATTTCATGCACCTGAAGTTTGAGGGCAATTGGGTTTACATCATGATCGTCCCGGCGGTTATCCTGGCCGCGATCATCGTGTTGGCCCTTTGTCCGGACATGGTCCTGAAGTATGAGACCGAGGAAAACCCTGGGGAAGAGACCGTGTACGTGCTGCCGGCGCTCCCTCCACGGGTGTGCTGCTGTCGTCATCGCTCGCCCCGTTCGCGGAGAGGTCGCTCGCGGAGGCTGCGTCACGAACGTGAGCAGGCCGTACCGACTCGGTGTTCAGATTGTTTTAGCGACGATCCTCAGTTCGGGCCTCATTTGCTGGGCCGCGGGCCATCGAGTACAGTCGACTCCCGCTCGCGCAGCCCACGATCTCGGGGCGAGTGCGTTGCCGCTGGGTGAGTTTCGCCTTCAGGAGCGATCGGGGCGGACCGTCACGCAGGTTGATCTTGAAAGTCGGATCTGGGTTTCCGCATTCATTTTCACTCGTTGTCCGCTATCCTGTCCGCGGATTTCGAGCGTCATGAAGAGGTTGCAGGAACGGTTCGGTCGCACGGATGTCCTCCTCGTCAGCATCACGGTCGACCCAGTCCACGATACGGCGCCTGTGCTCACGGCATACGCCAACCAATTGGGAGCGTCGCCGGAACGGTGGTGGTTTCTTACCGGGCCCAAGGATTCCACCGCCCAGCTCGTTCGCGAGCGTTTCAAACTCTCGCTCGCGGAGACAACGGCCGCCGACCGTGCCGACGGGGCGGAATCATTCGCCCACAGTGATCGGCTCGCCCTGGTCGACGGCGGCCGGGTCGTCGGGTTCTTCGAATCGAATGATCCGGCCGCGGTCGACGAATTGGTCGCCCGAGCGACTCGGCTCGCCCAACCGCGGTGGGTCCTCAACCTGCCCGCGGTCAATGCAAGCCTGAACGCGCTTTGCGCGGTCTTGTTGATCATGGGTTGGCTTTGCATCCGTCAGCGCCCCGTGGGGGCCCTCGGTCTTTCCGCCCGTGGCGGCCTGGCCCCTAGCAGCTCGGGTCCCGTTGAGTTGCTGGCCCAGCGCAGTGCGGGCCCATATCGTTTGCATGTTGCTGGCGGTCCTGACGTCTGCTCTTTTCCTCACGTGCTACCTGGTCTATCACTACCAGGCGGGAAGCATGCCCTTCCGCCATGGCGGTCTCATTCGGTGGGTTTACTTCACGATCTTGCTCTCCCACACCGCTCTTGCGACCTTCGGCGTCGTGCCACTGGTGACGCTGACCCTGCTCCGCGCCGCTCGCCGCGAGTTCGCCAGGCACGCCCGCATCGCTCAAATCACCTTTCCAATTTGGGTTTATGTGTCGGTCACTGGCGTCGTCATCTATTTGCTGCTCTATCAGTTCCCGTCGACGGCAAGTTCAAGCCAGATTCCCCTCGCAGGGCACGGTTTCCCTGACGGCAGCTTACGCAGATGACAAGGTTAGTCGATGACCTGATGGATGTGAACCGGATCAGGCTAGATTATTCCGCCAGCGGCGGAACGGTCACAGTTACGGTCATGGTCGTACCAGAGCTGCCGTCATTGAGGATGATGGCGTTTTTCCGTTTGAGCGGTCTGGACTGGCATGGTCGCCCCCGAAAGGCGGCGACAATCACCCCCCCAGCAGGTCAGAGGACTTCTCTGGTTGGTGCTTGGGCGAAGCTGGCTCGGCCGCATTTTCCGCGGGAGAGTCATCATGATCTGCGAACTTCACTCCAGATCAAAAAAACGAGCCCGTGCTGATGTCCTCCTGCGCCATGGCCAGAGCCGCCAGGTTGCTGGCGAGCGCACACAGAGCCAGCAACGCGGCCTGAGCCCGGGCGTCCGCCGGACCGGCGGCAAGGCGTAAGACAGCGGGGCCAATCGTTTGACCGTCAATCCAGGGCTCAAAGAGCAGGGCGGGCGTAAGATTGGTCGCCGCGAATGACCATGCCAGGAAGCATGCGGCAAACGGGCTCGCGAGCGGGAACGTTCGCCCAAGCCGCATGGCTCGCGAACGGGAACCGCCCGCAAGAACTGCGGCGTCGACTGCCGAACTTGGCTTGCCGCGCGAGGGATCGGCGTGCGTCTCCGTTTGCCACACGATTTGGAAACGAGGCACTACTACTAAGACAGCAGCACACGAAATCATGATCCAAGGATTACGTAGAGGATCGAGCTCGGTGGAGATCCAACGGAGCGCTACGGCAATCGCTCCGTATCCGCCTCGGTCGGCGAAAGTTGCTGAAGCCAGCCCCGCGAGCCAGGGCAGGGCCAGCAGGCCCAGCCCTTGCACGAGCGGCGGCATGAACGTAAGTCGCCGGCTGAAACGGCGTCTGAGACTTGGCCTCGTAACGATCCGACGGGCCGAGCTATTAAACCATGCGAAGACAAGTATCGCGGAGGCGACTTCGAGACCGAGTATCGCGGAATTGACCAGGATCGTCGACGCCGGGCGCTCGCCCAACCATCGTACCCGTTCCAGGAACGGCCTCACTCCTTTGCCAGTAGCGAGCTGCAAAACCCGAGTGTCACCGACCACCATGGGAACCAGTGCGACGATCGGCAGCCAGGCGAGGAACGTCCATCCCGCGAGCAGCGCGGTCGCAGCAAAAGCCCGCGCGGACGAAGCCGCGCGTGGCGACTGCGCGGTTGGGCAGCGTGGCGTCGTGTTCCGGGGACTTTCGAGGATCGGTGTCCCGCCCGCCCAGCGCCAAATGATCCAACCGATCAAGCCGAAGAACCCCGTCATGAAGGTCCAGACCGCCGCCTGGGGGAACGGATCGGGCCGCCAGGCGGCCTCGACGATCTGAAAGGCCAGCGTGCGTCGCAAGCCCAGAACAAGCGGATGCCCGGCTCTGCCAGCGCGAAAACGAAGACCAGCGCAGCGGCCCGGGCCGACGCCGGCCGTACCAAGGGCCAGCTCAGGCGCCACCAAGCCCGCACCCTGCCCGCGCCCGCCAGACGCGCCGCCTCTTCCCAGGACGGTTCAAGCCGTTCGACCGCCGCCGCCGTGACGACCGTGACGAGCGCGACAGCCCAAGGGAGCGTCGACCAGATCCAGACGATCCACAGCGTTAGCCCACGCCACGTCTCGAGCCCCACCTGCTCAGTTCCGCCATCAGCACCGAGAAAGGGCCACGGCCAGGGTCGCGACGTCCCCAAAAGGCCGCCAAGGCCCAGGGCGAGGAATGCCGGGGCCGCCCCGAGCGAGGCCATCGTCATGCCGAACAAAATGCCACGGCCCCAGAACCGGCGGTCCCCCACAACCCACCCCAAAACGACTCCCAAACCGAGCGAGAGCAGGGAGACGAGAACCGCGAAAATCAGGCTGTTACGTGCGCAGGTCCAGGCAAAGTCGCCAAAGAGCCAGAGCACGAGTGCAAAGAAATGCGGTAAGACGCGGGTTTCGCCATCCGGCCCGCGATCGAGTACCAAGGCCAGCGGCAGCGCAACAACAGGCGAGAGCGCGCGAATGGCTAGAACGAACCTAATCAGAGAGCGGACCAAGCGTCGCATGAATGTTCGACTTCCAAGCCTCGATCGGTCTAGAGACTGGGATATTCGCCGGGTACGACAAAGCGCCCGAGCCGCCGGCCGCCGCGCAAGAGGATGATTTCGGCCGGAATACCCACCGGAATGTCGGCCAGCCGGTTTTGAAGGTCGTCGATCGAGGTAATCGGCCGGTCGCCAAGGGCGACGATCAGGTCCTCTTCGGCCATCCCGGCCTGGGCCGCTGGGCCCCCGGGCTCAAGGGCGATGACCTCGACGCCACTCTCCTGGTTCAGCCCGAATTGTCGGGCGAGGTGTCGCGCGATCGGTACGTCGCGGCCGTGCAGGCCCAGGTAGCCGCGTACCACGCGGCCGTGCTGCATGAGCTGGGGAACGATCCGCTTGGCCATGTTGATCGGAATCGCGAAGCAGATCCCCTGCGCCGAGTGGATGATCGCCGTGTTGATGCCGATCACGCGGCCCTGGCTGTCCAGCAGTGGGCCGCCGCTATTGCCCGGGTTGAGTGCGGCGTCGGTCTGGATCACGTTGTCGACCAGGTGGCCGGTGATGCTCCGCAAGCGTGCGGCCCAGCGCGCTCGACCACCCCGGCGGTCACCGTCGAGTCGAAGCCGAACGGGCTGCCGATCGCCACCACGAGCTGGCCGACGCGTAGTCCGGCCGATTCGCCGAGCTGCGCATGCGGCAACCCCGATGCATCCGCTTGCACCACCGCGACATCCGTCCATGGGTCCGCCCCGATGACACGCCCCGAAACCTCCCGGCCGTCGTTCAATCGCACGCGCACCCGGCTCGAGCCCCGCACGACGTGATGGTTGGTGAGCAGAAAGCCATCGGGCGTGAACAGAAATCCCGACCCCGACCCGCCAGCGCGACGCCCCGCCTCGCTGGCGACGGCTCGCAGATTGACAACCGCCGGGCCTAGCGACTCGGCCACGGTGACAATCACCCGCGAATAGGCATCGAGCGCTTCTTGCTCGTTGAGCCCGCTGCCGGCGCGATCGGGCGAGGCCGGCGGGCCATCGGGACCGCCGTTGACCAGCCGAAACAGGAATGGCTTCATCGTATTGGACCTTTGCTGGCCGTGATTCTCCGGACGACTTCGTATTGTAGTCAACGTCGTCAAGTCGGCATGAAAATTTGCAGGGGAGCCGGCGGCAGGCCCTTGTCGAGCCCGCAAAAATGAAAGACAAAGTGAGCGTGTAGCAACGACGGGCTCCGGATTCGACACACCAGGGTCAGCTAACGGAAAGGATACGGAATGAAAGCCTTTCAACTCCAGGAGTTCAGCGGTCCGGACGGTCTCAAGCCGGCGGAGGTCCCCGACCCGGTCCCCGGGCCGGGACAGGTCTTGGTACGCCTACGCGCCGTCTCGCTCAATTATCGCGACCTGCTCATGGCCAAGGGCCTCTACAACCCGAAGATTGAAGCTCCCGATCGTCCCGATCTCCGACGGGGCCGGCGAGGTTGTCGCGACCGGGGCCGGGGTAACGCGGTTCAAGCCCGGCGACCGGGTGATCGCCAGTTTCATGCCCGATTGGGTGGACGGGCCGGCCGACGATGAAAAAGCCCGCTCGGCGCTGGGCGGCGGGGGCCTCGGCCTGCTGGCCGGAGCTGGCCGTGCTGCCGGAGCACGGCTTAGTGCGTGCCCCGTCGCACCTCACCTTCGAGGAAGCCGCCACCTTGCCGTGCGCGGGCGTGACCGCCTGGAACGCCCTGGTCGAGAGCGGCGGCGTCAAGCCTGGTGACACGGTCCTCGTTCAGGGCACGGGCGGGGTGTCGCTGTTCGCGCTTCAGTTCGCCCGGCTGGCGGGCGCACGGGTAATCGCGACCTCCAGCAGCGACCAGAAACTCGCGAAGGCACTCGAGCTGGGTGCCGGCGACGGTATCAATTACAAGACGACACCCGACTGGGACAAGCGGGTCCGCGAGCTCACCGGCGGCAAAGGCGTCGATCAGATCGTCGAGGTCGGCGGCGCGGGCACTCTGGCCAGATCGATGCGGGCCGTCCGCATGGGGGGCTACATCGCCTTGATCGGCGTTTTGAGCGGAGCGACGAGCGAGGTCAACCCCATGCCGATCCTCATGAAGAACATCCGCGTTCAGGGTATTTTCGTCGGTTCACGAGCCATGTTCGAAGCCATGAACCGCGCCATCGAGGTTGGCCGGTTGCATCCGGCCGTCGACCGAGTTTTTGATTTCGACCAGGCTCCCGAGGCGATGAAGTATCTGGAAAGCGGCGCTCACTTTGGGAAGGTGGTTATTCGGGTCTAAAATCAACCCGGCCCCGTAACCGCGAAATTCCCCGGCAGCACGACCACGTGTTCCGGCGCGACGGATAACGTGACGCTCTGGCCTTCCCTGACGTTCTGCGACTGGCTCTGGATCGCCGACACGGCGATCGGCCAGTCGCTCGGGCCGCGTGCCTGAATGTGGCGCAGCTCGCCCCGGAACGTGATCCGCTCAATCGTCGCCGGAAACCGGTTCCAGCCCGAAGGGATCGTCGGCCCCAGGAACAAAGTTTCCGGGCCGGACCGACACGGTCACCGGCGTTCCCTGAAGCGTTTGGCCTGGAACCACGTGTCCGATCAGGCGGCCCACCGGAGTTCGCACCACGACCTCGCCTCGCGCGTCGGCCCCCTGGCTCTCAACGTGCCCTTGCAACAGGTTGGTCGGGCCGAGCAAGCGAGCGACGAAGACGTCGACCGGATGATTGTAGAGTTCTTGCGGCGTCCCTGTCTGAATGATTCGGCCCAGATCCATGACGGCCAGCCGATCGCCTAAAGCGAGCGCCTCCACGGGGTCGTTCGTCAAAGCCAGCGTCGTCACCCCGGCCTCCGCATGAATGCGCCTCAGGTCGTCCCAGAAATCCTCGCGGTTGCGCGGATCGAGCGTGCCGAGCGGCTCATCAAGGACCAGGAGCTCGGGTTGAGATACGAGCGCCCGCGCCAGGGCCGTGCGCAGCCGCTGCACGGCCGACAACTTCGCGGGGCGACGGCCGGCAACACTGTCGATACGCAATGCCGTCAGAGTTTCCTCGACTCGTTTGCGACGATCGGCCCGAGCGATTTTTTGAATTTTGAGCGGGTAGCTCACGTTTTCGGCCACCGTCAGGCCCGGCCAGAGCCCCAGATCCTGAAAGACCAGGCCCGCCTTGCGGTCGTGAGCCGGCAGCGATTGGGCCATGCGATCGCCGAAATAGATCTCGCCGTCGTCAATGACTTCGAGTCCCGTCACCAGACGGGCGAGTGTCGTCTTGCCCGCACCCGCCGGGCCCAGAACATACGTCATCTCGCCCGGCCGAAGCTCGAGCGATGCGCCGTCGACCGCGGCGATCGTGCCGAAGCGTTTCACCAGCCCTTCCAGGATGACGCGGATCATGAGGTGGAACGCGACCTTTCAACGAATGCCCAAGACGGGCGGAAAGCTGGCGGCTTGCCGCGCGACTCTGCGGTAACGCTGGCGTGCCGACGCGGTCCACTCGGCCCGGAGCCACGACCGAAACCTCGGTTCGTGAACGAGCCCGCCGTCCGCCGCGCGGGCCATTTCGGCCAGTAGCGCTTCGTCCACAGCTCGCCGCGGCGAGAGCCAGCTCCGGATCAGCCAGCCGCGAACCGCCGGCCGCGGTGAGAGCTCCCCGGCCAGTGTCTCGATCAACGACATCGCGCGTTCGCCCTCATGCTGAAGATACTTCTCGATCGAGGCCGGCGGCCAGGGGGGCGGCTCCGTCAACCACTTGTGCGCCGGTCGGGAGAGCCCGCTCGCTCCAATACTTTCCAGGCCGCCCAGAGCTCGTCTTGGGCATCCACCAGCGTCGCACCGAGCAGGTCGGCGAGCAACAACTCGAAATCCGAGTCAGAAGCCCCATCGGTCGCGCCCGAAGGTCGAGCGAGCTCGGCCTGGTCGGTCTCGAGCAAAAAACGCACGAACTCTTTCGCCAGCGCCGGATCACGTGACGTCGCCAACACACCCACGCCCTCGGCTAAGAGTGGATCGGACGGCGACACGACGATCCCGTGTTCGCGACGAACTCCCTGTTCGAGCCCGGTATGCCGGCCGATGCGCGGCGAGTGCCCGGCAATATCGACCAACCGGGCATAGCCCTCGCTCCATCGGCCTGACTCGAGCTGGCGCTTTGCCCACGCCAGCGAACGGACGTCGGTACGGGGATCGCCCAAGTCGGCCGGGCCGTTGTCCGTTCGGCGGCTGACACAATAGCGAGCTAAACCCGACGCACTCAACGGCAGCAGCCGCTCTGCTCGCGCCAGGCGATCGAGCGACGGTAACGGACCGCCCAGCAGAACGTCCGGCGGTCTGCGCCGCCGGAACACTCGCTCCATGTCATCGCCGGGAGTAAGCAGAAGCCATTCCAGGACAATCGGCTCGGTGCCCGTGACGGCCGATGGCGACGTCACCCACTTTTGAATTCGGACCGGAGGCGGGCCCGCTCGCCAAGCGGCCAGCTCGTGGCGATCAGCAAGGTTGACGGCGAGGGCCGATCGCACCCCGACAACACGGCCATGCCAGCGCCCAGAGCGAAAACGTCACCCACGTGATGGCAAAAAAGCGACCGCGCTGTTTTAACATCATCATCGGTGCCAGGTCCGGTCGCGCTCGGGCGGTGTCTCTTTCGCGGGGCCCGGTCACTCGCGTGGGCGGCTGCCCAGCGTGACCGGCAGCTTGACGTCCTTGCCGTCTCGCTTGACCACCACGTCGATCTTATCGCCGGGCTTGTGCTTGTTCATGCTATCCATATAATCATAGATGGTTCCGATTGCGAGGTTGCCCACCTTGACGATCAAATCCCCTTGCTTGAGCCCCGCCTGGGCGGCCGGCCCGCCCGCGCGAACTCCCGCCAAGGCAAGGCCGTCGTTGGCCTCATGGCCATAATCGGGCATGATTCCCAGCGACGCCGTATTGGGCCCGCTCGCACCGGCGCTCGCCGCGGCATGCCGCGGCGGCGCTGTTCCTTCACCGCCACGAGCGTCGGCCGGCCTGGCCGGCGGATCACGTCGAGCATGATCAGCTCGAGATAGTCGGCGATGCGTGCCATGCCCGAGTAATTGATCAGGTGGGAATCGTCGGTCGGCCGGTGATAATCGGCATGTATCCCCGTGAATGCGAAGAGTACCGGAATCTTCTCATTATAAAACGACTCATGATCGCTGCCGCCGAAGCCGTCGGTGATGCCCGCGACCTTCTTGACATTAAGTCCGGCCGACTTTGCCAAGAACCTCGACGAGCGCGTCCATGCCGGGCGACGTGCCGGTACCGATCATCGTCAGATCATTGTGATTGTTAAGCCTGCCCACCATATCGCAATTGATCATCATGACGGTCGACGACAGGGGGAACAGCGGATGAGACACATAGTATCTGCGAACCGAGAAGGCCCTTCTCCTCTCCCGAGAACGCGATAAAGACGACCCGACGCGGCGGAGGATCGCGGCGGGCGCCCAAGCCGGCGAGCCAGCTCGAGACCATCGTGGTCCCCGACGCGTTGTCATCGGCACCGTTGTGGATGTCGCTCGAGAAGACCGCCAGCGACCCCGACGTCATTCCGCCGTGGCCCAGATGGTCGTAGTGGCCGCCGAGCACGACGGTCTCGCCGGCGTGTGGTCCGAAACCTTCAATAACACCGACGACATTCTTCGTCTCGATCCCGTGTCGCTCGATGACGATCTTCTCGCTCAGGGCCCAACCTTTAAGCTCGCGGGAGCGCGGTTTCAGGTCGTGGTCGATCTCTTTCTCGACCGTTGAGAGCGGGGGAGCGCCCGCCGCCAACAGCAACTTGTCGGCGAAATCGCGCGTCAACATCACGAACGGAACGTTGGAATTGACGTCGGTGCCCCGCCCGAGCCGAAAGGGAGCAACGCGTCTTTCTCGCCCCCCAATCCGGCTTCGTCGTTAACCAGGAGGACCGCGACGGCACCGTGCTGAAAGGCGTTGGTCGCCTTGTGCTGAAAAGTGGCATAACGAGTCGTTCGTTTGCCGTCGAACCGACTGGCATCGTCCCGCTGCTGAGGCTCGCGCCGAATCAGCAAGACGGCCTTTCCTTGAACGTCGATGCCCGCGTAATCGTCGTAATCGAGCTTGAGATCGTCGTCCTTGGCCGTGATGCCATACCCGGCGAACACGATGGGGACATGGTCGACTGTCGCGCCGATCCCCAGAGACATCGGAATAAAGTCGGATTTCAACTTTCCCTTGACGTCGGCTCCGTCCGGGCCTTCGAGCACAAGTTCTTGCGCGGGACCGAGCGATGGGACGGCCGCTGATCGAGAACGGCTGGAAATAACCCTTGGCGCCGGCCGCCGGTTTGAGGCCCGCACTCTTGAATACCCCGGCGATGTAATCGGCTGCGGCCTCGATGCCCTTTGTGCCGGGCGATCGGCCGTCACGGGCGTCGTCCGCCAGAAAGGTCACGTCCGCCTTCATTCTTGCCTCGGCCGGAGTCAGCGGAGCGGCCGCCGGCCGCTCCGGATTTGGCTTATCATAAGCGGACGAACGGCTCACGGGCCCGACCACCACCAGTCCGGCCAGCGCCGTGCCCAAGAGAACCAACCCGATCGCGTGAACCCGACCGGTTCGCATCATCCGCGTGATGAAGCATGAGCGCATATCAATCGTTCCTTTGATTGTTATCGAGGGCCTCGAACGATCCGCAGTGTCAGGGTCGGGGTAGCTCACCCGTCGCCGAGCTTAGTGCGTGTCGAACACGCGTTTCCTGAATCATTCTCAGGAGTTAGGTTCAGACCGTCAAGGACTCGCATGGGTCCCGGCTAACGGCAGGCCCCGGTCAGACATCGGTAAACCCGTTCGGCTTTATCGAGGAGCCCTTGGTTTTCGTCGCGTGAGGCCCGCCGAAAAGAGGCCTGGCGAGTTGGCCCGCCGGGGTCCTCTTTGGGGTCTTCTCGCCTTGACTTCCTGACCCAGACGATCCAGACTGAAATCGTATCGTTTATTCCGGTTCGAACCGATAGAGCCGAGGTCCAACGATGGCAACGGTCCAGACACCGGCAGCGACATTGGATGACCTGGCACGTGTCACCGACAAAGCCGAGCTGATCGACGGCCGGATTGAGCTGCTTATGCCCACCGGGCGAAAACCAGGCCGGGTTTCCGGAAGGATTTACCGCAGCCTGGACGACTATGCCACCCAGACTGGGCGGGGTGAAGCTTTTCCCGACAACGTTGGATTCACTGTGTCTCGGCTGTCTTCGGGCCGCGAGTCGTTCGCTCCTGATGCATCCTACCACCTGGGGCCATTTCCCGCCGACCCCATGCGTTTCCTGGAAGGCCCTCCCACATTGGCTATCGAGGTCCGTAGCGAGAACGACTACACGCCATCTGCCGAGGATCGGCTCACCGCCAAACGCGCGGATTATTTCGAAGCCGGCACGAAAATCGTCTGGGACGTGGATCCGATCGCCGAGTGCATCCATCTTTATCGAGCCGAGACGCCCGACCAACCCACTACCTTCTATTCCGGGCAAGCCGTTGACTCAGAACCGCTGCTCCCCGGCTACCGCGTCGATCTGGATTGGATCTTTGCCTGATTGCCCACCGCCTCCCCGTTGCCCGCGGCTTGAGGATCGGCGATGATCCAAGCGTGTCGCAAACCCGTCTCCATCCGAATTACACACCACGGTACGAGCATGAAAACTCAGTTTCTCGCCGCGCTGGTCGTTGGTAGTGGCTCGCTTTGCCTCGCCGCGGAGCCCTTGCCCCGCAGTAGTCCTGAGGCGCAGGGCGTCTCGTCCGCCGCGATCCTCGAATTCATCGAGGCGGCCAATTCGAAGATCGAGTCGATGAACAGCTTCGTGCTGGTCCGCCACGGCCACGTGGTCGCGGAGGGCTGGTGGGCTCCCTATAGCGCCGAATCGCCGCACTCGCTCTACTCGCTGAGCAAGAGCTTCACGTCGACCGCCGTGGGACTGGCCATCGCCGAGGGTAAGCTGAAAGTGAGCGATCAAGTCCTGAACTTTTTTCCCGATGACGCGCCGAAAGAACCGAGCAAGAACTTGAAGGCAATGCGGATCGCCGACCTCTTGCGCATGTCGACGGGACACGAGACCGAGCCGAAACGAACGCCCGAGACACCCTGGACCAAAACCTTCCTGGCACAGCCGGTACCTTTCAAGCCCGGCACGCACTTCCTCTACAACACATCGGCGACGTACATGCTCTCCGCCATCGTCCAGAAGGCGACCGGCATGACGGTCCTCGATTACCTGAAGCCGCGACTTTTTGAGCCGCTGGGCATCGAACACCCGACCTGGGAAACCAGCCCGCAAGGGATCACGACCGGCGGCTTTGGGCTGAGCATCCGCACCGAAGACATCGCGCGGTTCGGTCAGCTCTACCTGCAAAAAGGGATGTGGAACGGCAAGCAGGTCGTGCCCGCGACGTGGGTGGCGGCGGCGACGGCGCGCCAAACCTCCAACGGAAGCGATCCGAAAAGCGACTGGGAGCAAGGCTACGGTTACCAGTTCTGGCGTTGTCGTCATGGTGCCTACCGCGGCGACGGAGCATTCGGGCAATTCTGCGTGGTGATACCCCAAAAGGATGCCGTGATCGCCATCACGAGCGGCGTCAAAGACATGCAGGGCGTCTTGAACTTGGTGTGGAACAAGCTGCTCCCGGCCATGAGCGCGACCCCGCTGGCCACCGATGACGAGTCAGGAAAGAAGCTCGCAGCCACACTCGCCGGCCTGACCCTCCATCCGCAAGAAGGTTCCAGCTCGCCCGCGAAAGCCGCGAACAAGACCTATACCTTTCCGGACAACGAGCGCAAGCTCGAGGCGATCACACTCCAGAGCGACGAAAAGGGCGAGGCCGTCCGTTTGCTGGCGAAAATCGGCGGCGTTGAACAACAGGTCGAGTGTGGCCACGGCGCGTGGAAGAAGAGTCGAATGGCGTACGGCTCGTTGTCCGAGCAACCGGTGGCGGTTAGCGGGGCTTGGAACGCTGACGACACGTACAAGGCCAAGATCTGCTTTTACGAGACGCCGTTTGTCGTCACGCTTAGCCTGAAGTTTACCGGCGATGAGCTACTCTTCGATTCGCGATCGAACGTGGGCTTTGGCTCGACCACGCAACCACGATTAGTCGGTAAGGCGGCTCACAATTGAGCATGGCTCAAATCCCCAGTTGGGCCAGGGTGTCGATCAGTTGCAGGACCAGGTCGGTGGCCACCGGCGCCTTCGCCTCGGCCCGCGCGACGGCCGCTTCGAGGCGCTCGCGGGCCGCCGCGATCAGGCCCGGCTCGTGCTGGTCTTGCACGGCCCGCACCAGTTGGGCCGCGCTCTCGGCGAGATGTTCCTTCTGGGTTGATGGCTCGTCTTCGTCGAGCTCGGCGGCCAGCTCGCGGAGCAGTCCGGCGAGCTTCGCCCGCGCTTTCGGGTCGAGATGCGTTACCCCGCCGAGACGGCTGGCGAGTTCTTCGATGTCGCTTCCGATCGAGGGATCGGGTGTCTCACCCGTCGAGGTTTGTTCCGGCACTGTTCATTGCTCCCAGGAGGCGTTGACTGGTTGATCCGATAGACCAATGCTACCACTTCGAGCGGAATTTGGAGAGACAACTGTGCGGAACGTACTTGCGGATAGGAGTTACCGGCTCACGGCCCATCGACGGTGCTTTGTAGCGGTCATGACGTGCTTTGCATTCGCCGCCCTTTGCGCGAACTCCGCGGCCGCGACGGACGTGGTGTTCCCCACCGCCCATTGGGAAGTCAGGAAGCCGCGAGAATTAGGACTCGATGACGCTCGTTTGGATGCCGTCGCCACGGCATTGAGAGGTCGCGGCTCGCGATCAAAAACGGATACATCGTCAAAACCTGGGGATCACAGGCCCAGAGAGGCGATTGGTTCTCTTCCGCCAAACCGGTTCTTTCGACCCTCCTGATGTTCGCCGTGCAGGAAGGCAAAGTAAAGAGCTTCGACCAACCGATCGTCGATTTTGGCTGGCCGCTGTTGCCCAAAGATCGCGCGATGACGTTTCGGCACTTGGCGACTATGACGAGCGGCTACGCACGGCCTGAAGAACCCGGAAAGGCATGGGCCTACAACGACTACGCCATTCAGTTGTATCAAAAAACCTTGTTCGACAAAGTCTTCCATGGCGAGCCGGAAGCGGTCTTTCACGATCCGAATCGGTTCGGGGGGCTGGGTTTGCAGGACGGGTTTGTGTTTCGCCGATCGAATCGGCGAATGAGCGCATCGGTTCGCGACTTCGCCCGGGTCGCCTGGTTTTGGCTCAATCGGGGTAATTGGAATGGCAAACAAGTTCTGCCTCGCGCATATTTCGACGAAAACATGAGGCCGCAAGTACCCAAGGACCTCCCCGTAGGCGCCGACGCCAAGACGAACGATTATCTAAGGATCGGCACCTACGGAGGCGAGTCGAAGCATGGAACCGATTTTGGCGCCGGCATCTACGGCTTCAACTGGTGGTTCAACGGCACAGGGCGCGATCATCCAGACCGCCTCACATGGCCCGATGCTCCACCCGACACCGTGATGTCGCTCGGAGCCCGAGGAAACTGTTCGGCGTTGATTCCCAGCCTCAACTTCGTGGTGGTCGCGGCGGATGCGGACTGGGGACAAGTTCAGGCTGGCCAGAGTGATTCGGCGATGAATCAACGTCTCAAGCTAATCACGATTGCCGGAACTTCGCAGTCGGCCCCTTCACGTTGATCGTTGATGCCGCGATCGTTTCGTGCACACCGTGGCATTGGAAGACAGCCTTAAGATCATTCGAGAACACAACTACATGAATCTATTTGCATTTGTATCAGTGTTAATGGCTGGCATCGTCGTCTCGCAGCGCGTCGCGATCGAGGGGCACCCCGCGGTGTGGCATCCGGTCACCCTCACGTTTCAGGGGCCCGAGGCGTCGGAAACGGATTGTTCGCCGAACCCGTTCCTGGACATCCGGCTTCAAGTCGTCTTTACCGGCCCATCCGGCCAGCGCTTGAAAGTCTGCGGTTTTTTCGACGGCGATGGGGTGGGAGGCCCCAAGGGGCGAGCCTGGCGCGTCCGGTTTTCCCCCGACGCGGCGGGAGCTTGGCACTACGAGGCGAGTTTCCGCAAGGGGAGCGGTGTTGCAATTCGATCGGAACCAGATTTTGGAGCGCCGCTCGTCTTGCCCGATCTCTCCGGCTCGTTTGTCGTGTCCCCGCGCGATCCCGATGCGCGGGGCTTTTTGAAGTGGGGACGACTTGGTTACGTGGGCAAGCAGTACTTAAAGTTTCAGGATGGTCCGTATTGGATACGTGGCGGCACCGACGAGCCCGAGGATTTCCTCGGATACGCAGGCTTTGACCGAACGCCGCCGAAGCATCGATTCGCCGTGCACGCATCTGACTGGCGAGACGGAGACCCCGACTGGGGCCGCGGCCGTGGCCGCGCGATCATCGGCGCGCTCAATTATTTGGCTAGCCAACATGTGAACAGCATTTACTTTCTGACGATGAACGTCGGCGGCGACGGCAAGGACGTCTGGCCCTGGGCCGGCCCGATCGATCCCAAGGGCAGTCCGACGAATGACAATCTCCATTTCGACGTTGGCAAGCTACGGCAATGGGAAACCGTTTTTGGTCACGCTCAGCGATTGGGAATTTTCTTGCATTTTGTGTTCAACGAGGCCGAAGCCGCCAACAAACGCGAACTGGATGACGGAGAACTTGGCACCGAGCGGAAGCTCTTTTATCGTGAGATGATCGCCCGCTTCGGCCATCATTTGGCCCTCCAGTGGAACCTGTGCGAGGAATACAACCTGAATTTCAACTTCGGACCCGATCGGATTCGGGCGTTTGCTGACTACATCAAGGCGGTCGATCCCTACGATCATCCCATCACAGTGCACAGCGCTGGAGATCCGGTCGAGGAACTGCGATTCACCTTCGGCGATTCTCGGTTCAGCATGACCTCGATCCAATTGAATCAGCGGCCGATTCATGAGGTGACCGAGGCGATTCGCAAAGAGACTCGGCTGGCCGGCCGCCCTCTGCCGGTTAGCCTTGACGAATTCACGCTCGATCGCGGTCAGCGGGCGTCGCACATACCGGTCGACGACGCCGAGGGCCATCGCCGCGAAAAGATTTGGCCCACGTACTTTTCGGGCGGGATGCTCGAATTCATCCTCGAAGACCTCCTGCGCACCGACAGCTTCAAGACGCCCGAGCGAGCCAAGCTCTGGAGCTACCTCTGGATCGCGAGGCGCTTTATGGAGGAAAACCTGCCCTTTTGGGAAATGGAACCCGCCGACGAGTTGTCAGCGGGCGGGGCGACGATTGCGGTTGGCACGGGCCGAGGTCGTTCGGTTCCGCTGGGCCCACAGGTATTCGCCAAGCGCGGCGAGGTGTACGCGGTCTATTTGCCCACCTGCACGTCGACCGGCACGCTGGACCTGACGGAACTCAAGGGCACGGCCCAGCAACGCTGGTTCAACCCCCGGTCGGGCGTCTTTGCCGGAACTTCGACCCCGATCGCAGGCGGTGGGCGGCGGGAACTCGGCCCGCCGCCCGCGGAGCCCGCGGCGGATTGGGTCGTCTTGATCAAGCGCACCGATAAGCCCGCCCTGCCGGCCATCGATATAAGAGGTTTTCGCGACGGGAGCCACCATTGGCGGAAGATACGCGATACGAGCCGTGTCATTCAGGCCCTGCCCGCCCAGGCGACGTACTTGCCTACGCAGGTCGACCAGATTGTCGGAAACATTCTGTTGTTCCAGCGCGAGAATGGCGGCTGGCCGAAAGACTACGATCTCCTCGCTATTCTGACCCCAGAGCAAACGGCAACAGTCCGGGCGACACGTCATCGGACTGACACGTCTTTCGATAATCACAACATTCATTCCCAGGTCGACTACCTGGCGCGGGCCTATGCCGCAGGCGGCGAGAACGCTTGGCGCGATGCCTGTTTGAGGGGCTTCGATTTTATGCTCGCGGCACAACTCGAAAGCGGTGGCTTTCCACAACGCTATCCCAATCCGTCGGGCTACGCGGCCCACATCACGTTCAATGACGGTGTGACTATCGGAATTCTGAACGTGCTCAAAGATGCTTCCGATAACGAGCCCCATTGGGCCTGGCTTGACATGGGACGGCGGCGGAACGCCCAGCGGGCAGTGACTCGCGGCATCGAGTGTATCCTCAAATGCCAGATTCATGTTGGTGAGATTCGCACATGCTGGTGCCAGCAGCACGATGAAACTACGTACGAAGCCGCCAGCGCCCGTACCTTCGAATTGGCCTCCTGCTGTCCGCAAGAAACGACTGAGATCATGCGGTTCCTGATGAGCAGCCAAGCCCCGAGCAAAGAGATTGTCGCGGCCGTGAATGCCGCGGCCCAATGGCTCTCTCGCGTGATACTTACGGGCATCCACGTGAAAAAGGTTCCCGCACCAGTTGAGGATTTCCCGCGTCACCGAGCGGATTTCGATGTCGTCGTCGTCGAGGAGGCCGGTGCCCCGCCCTTCTGGGCCAGGCACTATGAGATTGGAACGGATCGGCCCATTTTCGCCGGCCGTGACGGGGTGAAACGATACTCTCTCGCCGAGATCGAGCGTGAGAGACGCACGGGCACCCCATGGTATGGCAACTGGCCGCGAACGATGCTCGACAAGGATCTCGCCAAGTGGCGAAACAAGCTAACCCGCCCGGACACTGGTCACAAACCTTGAGCCGCGGCGCCCCCCGTAAGAAAAGAAGAAAGGCGAGTGCCATGCCACTTAACCTGGTTGTCATCTACGGATCGGTCCGCGGAGCCCGGCAGGGGATCCGGGCGGCGAAGTTCATCATAGAGGCATGCCGGGCTCGCGGCCATAGCGCGACACTGATCGATCCCGCGGTCGATTCGCTGCCACTCCTCGACCGAATGTACAAGGAGTATCCGTCGGGCCAGGCGCCAGAGGTCATGGAACGACTTGCAAGTCTGATCAAATCCGCTGACGGGTTCATCATCGTTTCCGGCGAATATAATCATAGCATTCCGCCAGCACTGTCGAACTTGCTCGACCACTTTCTGGAGGAGTACTTCTGGCGTCCCTCGGCGATCGTCTGTTATTCGGCGGGTGCGTTCGGCGGGGTGAGAGCGGCGATGCAGTTGCGGGCGATGCTGGCCGAATTGGGGATGCCGAGCATCCCGTCTCTGCTGCCCGTGCCCAGCGTCCAGGAGGCGTTCGGTGAGAATGGCCGGCCCAATGACGAGACGTACCCGCGGCGAGCCGCCCGATTCCTGGACGAATTCGAGTGGTATGCGAATGCCCTCAAGGCCGCGCGACAGGCGGGCGTGCCGTACTGATAGCACATTCAAGTGACTGGCTGGGCCGCTCGCGAAGGCTCTTTCGGTTAGTATTGGTGGAGCCCCGATCCGTAACTTCGTCAGAGCGTCTCGCTACGCTCCAGCATCTCGCGCAGAACAGGTAGCCCCACCCCTCGGACCGTACGAATGACCTCTCCTCGTCGGCCCAACTTCTTGCGCAGAATGGCTCACATGAACATCGAGGGAACGATCCAGCGGCGATGCCGGCCGCTGGTGGATCGCCGCGGTTAACTCATCGCGAAACAACCCGGCCCGCCGACCGCGCGATCAAATCCAGGATGTCGAACTCGATGGTCGTCAGATCCAATTCCCGGCCATCGGCCCAAGCCTCGCGAGTGCTCGGCGAAAGCCTGACGCCGTTGACCTCCAGGATGTCGAAGCCGGACGGCGTGAATCGTCCCGACCGGCGCAGTACGGCCCGGATTCGGGCGATCAACTCATCGGGGTCGACCGGCTTGGTGAGGTAATCGTCGGCGCCCGCATCGAGGCCCGCGATCCGATCCGTGTTGGCTGTCCGGGCCGTGACGATGATGATCGGCACATCGCTACGGCGCCTGACTTGCCGCAAGAGCTCGAAGCCATCAAGGCCCGGAAGCACCACATCGAGCAAGATCAGGTCGTAAACCGTGTCGAATGCCTCGGCCAAGCCGCGGCGGCCATCATGAACCGTCACGACCCGGATGCCCTTCGCGGAGAAAAACTCCTGGATGAGGTCACAGAGCGCAGCGTCGGCGTCGATCAACAAGACGGAGAGATCGGACTCGCCGTTTGCTAGTCTCAAGTCGTTGTTCATCGTGCCGTTGAGTTCGCTCAAGGAAGAGACTCGCTGGGTTTGCGCATCACTGTTTTGTGAGATCCGGCCGGGCCTGGCGACTGTGAAACAAGAATTCAGGGGACCTTTGTCTCCGCGCCGGTCCCCCAAAATTCTTGGATTCAGCCATTAAGACATCGGCTCAGAAACCACCACGCGGTCCTCCTCCAAAGCCGCCTCCAAATCCACCGCCGCCGAAACCGCCACCTCCAAATCCACCGCCGCCGAAGCCACCCCCGCCGCCGCCGATCCCACCCATGCCGAAGGGCGAAACGCCGGGGCCGAAGGACGAAACGCCGGGTATTCCAATAAGGTATGCACTGACAGCTTGAAGCGTCACCTGGGCCTCGGCGATGGTCGGCGTTGACGAAGTCGACGTTGATGTCGACGAAGTTGTCGTCGATGTAGAGCTACTGGAATTCGCCTCGATGGCGGCCTGAACCGACTGTTGATCTGCCTGGATCTGACTGATCTGGGCTGCGGTCAGTCCCATGCTCGAGAGCACGGCGGCCGTGTCCGTCTGAACCTGCGTGACGGCGGCGGTGCCGGTCAGAGTCCCCTTCATGATCGCAGCCATGTCGTCCTCGACCGCGCCGATCGAGGCGTACGTTGGCTGAGCTCCGCTGGGCGTGTCGTTTTGAAGGTCGGTCTGAAGCGTTTGCATCGCGGTTTGCACGGCCGACGGGATACCACTGAAGCTGGCACTTGTGCTCGATGTCGTCGTGGACGACGAACCCGAGGTTGTCGTGCTCGATGCCGACGAGATTGCGCTCTCCAACGCCGATTGGTCCGATTGAATCTGCGTGATCTGAGCTTGAGTCAGCCCCATGCTCGACAGGATCGCCGCCTGGTCAGATTCAATCTGCGTCTGGGCCGCGGTTCCGGTCAGCGTCCCCTTGTGGATCGCTTCGAGCGTGTCTTCGAGCGCACCGACTGACGCGTGCGTGGGTTGAGCGCCGACGGTGATATCGTTGTCGAGGTCGTTCTGGAGGGTTTGGAGAGCCGTTTGGACCGCTGATGACGACATCACGCTCCGTGAAGGGGGTGCCGTGCCGTTGGCTGCGCTGTAAAGCGTCGGCGCGGTCATGAGCAGTAGCGGGTTGGTCATCCCCCCACCCAAACCGAATGTTCCCTCCCCAAACATTCCATCCTTTCTGCCTGCCCCGAACCAACTCATTTCCGCCGCCCGTGATTGGAATGCCCCGAACTTGCCCGGCTCGCCGCCAAAACCGCTCAGGAGAGCTCGCTCTTCCAGAGGTTCGCAAGTCACTGCGGCCCTTGCACTCGCGTGTCGGCGGCGGTGCCGAGATACAATGGTGATTCGATTGAGTGTACCGTGCATGTGCTAGTCCTCCATGACAAAACAGCCTTTATTTAAACCGTTCGCCACACACGGGTTGCCACATTGGGGCACCGGATGAGACGAACGCTTCCAGCTTCAGAGGAACTCACGCGGCCGTCTCTCGATCTCCTTATTTCCTCCGTATACTAATCGGATTCTGCTCCTTCCAGCCGCCACGACCAAAGCTTCGATTTATAAAACTTCACACACGCCCGGTCGACTTTTTGACGACGGGGTCGCTTCACGGAGATTCTCAGTGCCCCAAAACAGCACGGGCTTTGACAGCCGTAGCCACCTGGCCCGCGCTGCGGTGATCTCTCGCCGAGCAGTCACCAAGTCTGACGCTACGAAGCCGCATTTGC